>JBBJMT010000020.1:0-57544 GCA_037719965.1 Casimicrobiaceae bacterium
GCAAAAAGGATGGGGACTGTGACGACCATGCTGCCGCTTTTTCCCGCTTCGGTCGGCGGCTCGCTCAGCCGCGCGTAACCGACTCCTTCGCTCATGGCGATAGCGCGGCGACTACGTCATCTCCGCACCCGGTCGTCCCGGTTCTCTAAACAGATACGGTCCGGCAAATTCACCCACATAGGCAGTGTGAGACACGAGGCCAGTCGCAGCCGAGTACGCGTGCAGCCGGTATGCAGGCGGCTCCATCACGAATCGCGACGGCGCATCGACGTCGAAATCGAGGGCAACCTGGTGCGCGGCGCTGGGTGCGGTGGAGGCGATGGTTCCGGCGAAGCGAACCTCGATCGCTCTGTGCACGTGTCCGCACAGAATGGCCTCGACTCGCGGATGGCGCTTGACCACGGCGGCGAGAGCCTCCGGGCGGCGCAGACCGAATGCATCCATGTGCCCGATGAAAGTCCTGAAAGGCGGGTGGTGCATCAGCACGACGGTCGGTCGGTCGGGCGCCTGCGTGAGCGTGCGGTCCAGCCACGCAATTCTCTCCGTGCACAACTCACCGCCGCTTTCGCCCGCGACGACGGTGTCGATCGCGACGATGCGAAGAGGATGTGCCTCGATCGCGTACTGAATGAAACCCGGTGACTGCCGAAGATACGCGTGATCCGCAAACGCGATGCGCAGCGCGTTACGCTCATCGTGGTTTCCGGGTATTACGTATAGGGGCATCGCGAGCGGAGCGAGCAGCTCGCGCAGTACCGCATATTCCTCGGGTTGGCCGAGATCGGTGAGGTCGCCCGTGATGGCGACGGCATCTGGTTGCTGCTTAAGCCGAAGAAGATGTTGAACGCAAGCGCGCAGCATGCCCACGGTATCGACCCTGCCATACGCCAGGCGCCCGTGCGCCTTGATGTGGAGGTCGCTGAGCTGCGCGAGCAGGAAAGGCCGCGTCATCGCTCACAGGATGTCGCGCGTGTTACACCTGCACCGCATCGTCGACGGGTTCCCTGCGGCGCTGATCGCCAATCAGTCGCTCGCGCAGGATTTTGGATAGGTAGTCGATGGCATAGACCGCGAGGATCAGCACGATGATGATCAGGCAGGCCTCCTGCAGCTCGTAGGCACGCAGGCGGTCTGCCAGCAGAAAGCCGATGCCGCCCGCCCCGACGATGCCGAGGATCGCTGCCGAGCGCACGTTGTGTTCGAACATGTACAGGGTGTTCGAGAGCATCATCGGCAGCACCTGCGGCAGCACGCCAAAGCGGATCCGCTGCAAGCCATTGCCGCCGGCGGCGTTGATGCCGTCGATCTGCTTGCGGTCGAGATTCTCGATTGCTTCCGAATAGAGCTTGATGAAGGTGCCGGTCTCGACGATGGCGATCGCCATGATGCCGGCCAGCGGCCCCAGGCCGATCGCGCGGACGAAGATCAGCGCCCAGATCAAATAGTCGAACGAGCGCAGCAGATCGGCAAAACGCCGCGTACCGAACTGCAGCGGCCGCGACCGCGTCATGTTCTTGGAGGCGAAAAAGCTCAGGGGAAACGCCAGCGCCGCGCCCAGCAGCGTGCCCAGGAACGCCATCGCGATCGTTTCGCCCATCACTGTCATGAACAGGGGCAGGTGTTCGAAGCCTTTGGGTGGAAAGAGCTGGGCGACGACGATCGCGGCGAACTTCGCCACGCCGTGGAGAAAATCCTGCGACAAAAAGCCGAACCGGTACAGGCAATAGACGGTCAGCGCCGTTCCGCTGCCCCACATCAGCCAGACCCGTACGCGCTCCGCCGCCGCCGCCGCGAACATGCGGGGAAAACGCTCTCTCTCGGCGGCGATGTCGGCTGCAGTGATGCGGTCCAGGCGCACGGTCATGGCGGTATTTTGCTCAGTGCGCAAAGCTCGCTTTGCCGATCGCGCTATGCCGGAACTTTTCGCTCAGCATGTCGATGAGCATGATCGTCGCAACGACGATCAGGAGGATGGCCCCTGCGTCGGCGAAATAGAGCAGCTGGATGGAGGTGAACAGGTCGTGCCCAATGCCGCCGGCGCCGACGAATCCGACAATCGTGGCGCTGCGCACGTTCAACTCCAGGCGCCAGAAGGTATAGGACATGTAGTTGGGAATCACCTGCGGCAATACCGCGAACCGTATTTCCTGGAACCAGTTGCCGCCGGCGGCGCGAATGCCGTCGAGCGGCAGCGTACTGATATTTTCGTTCACCTCGGCAAACAGCTTGCCTTGCGCCCCGATCGTGTGGACGGTAATGGCGAGGACCCCGGCGAGCGGTCCAATGCCAAACGCGATGATGAACAGTAGTGCCCAAACGATATCGGGAACCGTGCGCGCGATCTCGAGCAGTCGGCGCATCACCCAATAGATCAGGTAATGGCGCGCGAGGTTGCGGGCGGCAAAGAAACTCAAGAACCCGCCGAGCGCCGTGCCGAGCACGGTGGCGAGATACGCCATCAGCAGCGTGTTGAGCAGACTGTCGAGCCACTTCCCGAGGTCCCAGTACCACTCTGCGACGTCGTGGGCAAACGTCCCGAGCGCGATGGGAGGCACCAACTTGACGAGAAAGTCCGTGGTCCGGGGCAGTCCCTGGGCCAGCGTTACCAGGTCGAATTTCGCCGTGATGCCGGCCGCCACTACGCAGACGAAGAATGCCGTTCCGAACAGGAATGCATAGATCTTCTTCTGGCGCCGGTAAGCGGCATATTCGCTCGCGAAGCGCGCGGCGGAACCGCGCCGCTGCGCACTACCGGTGGTCGTTGCCGTCACTTCGGCTTGCGCCGGCGCGCCTCGCGCTCATCCGCCGCTGCCTGGCACATCAGCTCGTAGTTCTTGTGCGCCACGGGCACCATGCCGCTGGTGCGCCCCTGGGCCACCGCCTCGGCCAGTTTCATGTCATGGTCCTTCAGGGTGACGAAGAGCTTTTCCAGGGCCGCGCGCATCTCGGGCGGCACATCCTTGCGGATCACCACCGGCGGCGAGGGTAGCGGGTCCGAGGTCCACACGACGCGGATTTGCTCCCGCTTGAGCAGCCCCTGATTCATCATGGCGCGCAGATTACCGATGTTGTCGTTCTTCGAGGTCCAGGTGAAAGCGCCATCGTAGGTGCCGCGGAGCACGCCAAGAACGCTCTGCGGGTGACCGCCGGAGAGCGGGCTCTTGAAGTATTCATCGACCGGTTTGCCCATCGCGCGGAAGGCTGCCGTCGGGATCAGGTACCCCGAGCCGGACAGCGGGTCGGTGCGCGCGACGACTTTGCCCTTCAGGTCCTCCAGGGTCTGATACGGGCTGTCGGCCTTGACCACGATGACCGCGTTGTAGCCCATCGTGCCGTCGGGTTCCTGCGCCGCCACCAGCGGCTCGACACCCCCTTGGCTGTCCATGTGGGTCTGGCAGTAGCTGAAGCCGGAGAGCCACGCCAGATGGATCTGTCCGGCGATAAGCGCGTTCATCACGCCGGAATAGTCGGTCGCCTGATAGAGCTCCCACTTCACCCCCGTTTCCTTCTCCGCGTGCTTGAGGAAAGCATCCATCGACTTGGTCGTCGACGTCTGCGTTTCGACCGGTATCACGCCATACTTCACGACCGGATATTTCTGCTGCCAGCCGCCGCTCTGAGCGGGGACCGTCCCGGCCGGCAGCAGGGTGGCCAGCGCGAGTGCAGCAGCCACATTTCGCAGTTGCATGGTGATCATGAGTGCATCCTCCGTTGCAGTGTAGCGGCCTTCCTCGCCGGCGCGGTATGCGCCGGCCAGGCATTCCTCATCAGTCAGTTCCGGTGCGCGCCTCCGGCAGGTCCCGCGGGGTCGGCGCCGACGTGGCGGTGAGCGCGAGCTCGACTTCTTCATCCCCGGGTTCGCCCCCGCCATAAATTTCCCGTGCAATCGGCTCGGTCAGTTGCGACGGCGGGCCATCGAAGACGAGCGTGCCTTTGCGCATGCCGATGATGCGATCGCAGTAGTCTCGCGCGGTCTGCAGGAGATGGAGATTGCAAATGACGGTTATCCCATCTTCCTGGTTGATGCGGCGCAATGAATCCATCACGATGGTGGCGTTACGCAGGTCAAGGGAGGCAATCGGCTCGTCGGCGAGAAGGATTTTCGGCTCCTGCACCAGTGCCCGGGCGATAGCGATGCGCTGTTGCTGCCCCCCAGACAGCTCGTCCGCGCGGTACAGCCCGTGGGAGACCATGTCGAGTCGTTGCAGAGCCCGAATGGCGAGCGTACGGTCGTGCGCGGAGAACAACATGAGCAGCGTGGGCAGGGTTCTGCTATAGCTGATACGTCCCATCAGGACGTTGGCCATGACCGTAAGCCGCGGCACCAGGTTGAACTGCTGGAATACCATGGCACAGCGAGCGCGCCATTCGCGCAGCCGACGTCCCTTTAGTGCGCAAACGTCGATCTCGGCGCCGAATACGTCATCGCACAGAATACGGCCTGACGACGCGTCCGCCAACCGGTTGAGCATGCGCAGCAGCGTTGATTTTCCAGCACCGGAGCGTCCGATAATGCCGACCATCTGACCGGTCGGCACGGCGAACGTTACAGTGTCGACTGCGGCCAGCGATCCAAACGACTTCGTCAAGCGCTCGACTGTAAGCATCAAGCCCTCTGGTTACTCCGTGGGCGCGGGTCAAGCTCGAATGACGCACTGCGCGGTCGAGGCAGCCGCCTGCGGCGCGCTGGCAGCAACCGGGAACGCCGCGTCGGGTCTTCTTCCGGGACGGATCGCCACGCGGACACATCCCATCCTTCGGCCGATGTTGGCGGAAGGACGCAACACCTGTCAAGACAAAGCGTCATGCCTGCGCCACCGCGACCAACCGCGATTCGCCGTGCTTCGACAAGTCCACACTCGCGAATCCGGCCTCGCGCAACCATCCGTTGAGCAGGTGCGCCGGGCCGGTATCGGGCAGCGGCGCGAACGAGAAGTCCGCCTGATGTACGAGCATGAGCACGTTACCCTTCGCACGCAGCACTCGCGCTGTCTCGCCGAGCAGCAATTGCATATCGACGTTGTGGCTCGTGACGCGGTAGAGCACGACGATATCGAAAGCTTCGTCGTCGAAGGGCAGCCACGGGTCGTGCGAAGCCGCGGAGTTGCCGGGCAGCCGATAGAGCGCGGCCTCATCGGCGACACCGTCCAGATCCGAGGCGGTCACGTCCTCGACCGCGACCAAGAGCAGCCGTTGTGCCGGCACCGCCGTGCCGCATGCGCGCACGGTGTCGGCCACTTCGACGCCCGCTTGCAACGCGTTCATCGCTGCCTCCCGCCGGTCAGGCCATCACGGCCTGGCGCGTAGTGCCGGCGTCCTCGGCATCCGCGGCCAGCGACTTCGCTTTGTCGGTGCGCTCCCAGGTGAACTCGGGTTCTTCGCGCCCGAAGTGGCCGTACGAAGCCGTCGCCTCGTAGATTGGCCGCGCGAGATCGAGCATCTCGCGCAAGCCGTAGGGCGTGAGGTCGAAGTGTTTGCGCACGAGTTCGGTGAGGCGCTTCCTTGTGAGCTTGCTGGTGCCGAAGGTCTCGACCATCACCGAGGTCGGCTCAGCGACGCCGATCGCATACGACACCTGCACCTCGCAACGGCTCGCGAGCCTGGCCGCGACGATGTTCTTCGCGACATAACGCGCCGCGTAGGCGGCCGAGCGATCGACCTTCGACGGGTCCTTGCCCGAAAAGGCGCCGCCGCCGTGGCGCGCATAGCCTCCGTAAGTATCGACGATGATCTTGCGGCCCGTGAGGCCGCAGTCGCCCACCGGCCCTCCGATCACAAACTTGCCGGTTGGGTTGATGTGGTACTTGGTGCGCTCGTCGCACCATTTCTTCGGCAGCACCGGTTTGATGATCTCTTCCATCACCGCCTCGCGCAGCGTCGTCGCCGAAACGTCGTCGCTGTGCTGCGTCGAGAGCACGACGGCTTCGACGCCCGTCGCCTGGTCGTCCTCGTAGCGGAAGGTGATCTGGCTCTTCGCGTCGGGGCGCAGCCACGGCAGCTTGCCGCTGCGCCGCACTTCGGCCTGCCGTTTGCAGAGGCGGTGCGCGAAGGTGATCGGCGCCGGCATCAACACATCGGTTTCGTTGGTCGCATAGCCAAACATCAAGCCTTGGTCGCCCGCGCCCTGCTTGCGCTCGTCCTTGCGATCGACGCCTTGCGCTATGTCGGGCGACTGTTTCCCGATGATGTTCAGCACGCCGCAACTCGCGCCGTCGAAGCCCATCGCCGAATCGTTGTAGCCGATGCGCAGCACGGTGCGCCGCACGATCGCTTCGATATCAACCCACGCATGTGTCGTCACCTCGCCGGCGACGATGACGACACCGGTCTTGACGAGCGTTTCGCAAGCGACGCGGCCGCGCGGATCCTGCCCAAGGATCGCATCGAGCACCGCGTCGGAAATCTGATCGGCCACCTTGTCCGGGTGTCCCTCGGAGACCGACTCCGACGTGAACAGATAGTCGTGTTCCATGCGCTTGCCCCCTTTCACTCCCCTCTCCCGATGGCAGGGTTAGGAAGTCTTGGGCAAGCGTAGCAAGGATGCAGTGGGATGTGTCCCACTTCTAGCCCAACAGTTGCAAGTGGGACGAAA
Source organism: Casimicrobiaceae bacterium (assembly GCA_037719965.1). GTDB lineage: Bacteria > Pseudomonadota > Gammaproteobacteria > Burkholderiales > Casimicrobiaceae > VBCG01. The sequence goes on from JBBJMT010000020.1 coordinate 6,593, forward strand.
CAGCGTTCTACTACCCGCGCCAGGCTCCGGCAATCCATGCCAAACATCGCCGACAACACCGCGCAGAGGCCAACCATCGGCTCGCGACGACGCGCCGAAAACGAAGGCCTGCTGCAGGAGATCGCCAGCTTCTGCCGCGGCGCAGGCATGGCCGAATCGACCTTCGGCCGCCGCGCGGTGAACGACGGCAAATTCGTCGCCCGCCTGCGCTTCGGCGGAAGGGTCACCACGCATACCGCCGAGCGCGTGCGTGTTTTTATTGCCCGCCACAGCGGTGATCCGACGCCGTCCGAGACGAGCGACCCGGTGCGCTCCGCACCGATCGCACCCATGTTCGCGTTATTCAGCTCGATGCTCGGCGCCGGCAGACCGACCACTGACGGACAACGAAAGGAAACTATCCCGATGAAAGTTGCCACCAGGTCGGCCGGCGAGCCCGCGCCGAAGACTGCCAAACCCGCCGGCCGCCAAGGCGCGCCTGTTGCCGCGGAAGGCGGAGAACCCAACTTCCGCTTCTACGACAACCGGCAAAAGTACCTGCTGTTCGTCAACACCTGCGCGGAAAAGTGGGTCGTGGCCCAACGCATCGAGTTGGAACTCGCGCTGATCCGGCCGCGGCCACCTGCCATGCGCATGTTCGATGCCGGGGTCGGCGACGGCACGGTGCTGACGCGCGTGCTGCGCACAATGCACGATAGGATGCCCACCGTGCCCTTCTACATCGTCGGCAAGGAGATCAGCCTCGAAGATGTGCGGCTGGCGCTGGAAAAGATGCCGGATCGCTTCTACGAACATCCGGCAACCGTACTCGTGATGACCAACATGTACTACGCGGAAGCGCCGTGGCTGCACCCCAGAACGCTCGCCGCGCAGAGCGGTCTCGAGTGGCACGATGTCGCCCTCAAGGGCAGCACTTCAAGCCAGTTCGAACGCCAGATTACCGACTTGCAACCCTTCCTTGCCGAGAAGTGGACGGCCAAGATCAGCAAGACCACGGGTGGCCTTGCGTACGAGCGGCCGGTTGTACTCGTGATCTATCGCGAAGACCACAAACTGCTGCTCGATGCGGTGCGCCCGAAACAAGGCGCCGTGCACGCCGATTTCGACCTCGTGATCGCGTCGCAGCCGTACCGCGCGCGTTCGCCGGTGGAGTTCAAGGCAACGAAGGTGATCGCGCCGCTCGCACGCGCGCTCGGGCCCGGCGGGCGGCTAGTCGGTTTTCATTCACACGGGCACGATCCGGGGTTGGAGATCATCCAGTGCATCTGGCCGGGGGAAAACCCGTTCACCACTGACCGCCATCAACTGCTGAAGGCAACCAAGCAGGCGCTCGGGGTGGATGCGAGAGGGCTCAACTTCAACACCTACGCCGACAAACGTTCGATCTATCAGTACGAGATGCACACGCTACCGAGCGAAATCTCTTCGTCGATCGGCACCTCCACGTTGATGGCGGCCTGGAACGCCGCCGTCTACGTCGCGCAGATCGATGACGAGCGGCTCGCCACAGTGATGGGCAACCCGCGCTATCTCGAAGCCACGCGCGAGGTGCTGCAGAAACACGGCAAGTTGTGGTTCTTGAACGAGTCGTACGTGATCTGGCGCAATCGGTTCGACCGATGACATTCGATGCGATGTTCGTTGAAACGATGGAGCCCGCGCCATGGAAGTTGCGACCCTGCTGCAGGACCCGAAGAACTGGCCCATCTTCTCGGCCGAAACCTTCCCGACCGAGAACTGGCGTCCGATCGAGCCGATCCTGAAGGCGGTCGAGGAACTACTACCGCTCGGCATCAAGGCCATCACGACGACCTGGGGCGCCTTGGGCAGCCCACGTGCGGGCACGGCCGCGATCTGCCGCATCATCCATGAGCGCTACAAGATTCCCACCGTCGTGCACTTGACGATTCAGGGCAAGAGCCTGCCCGATATCGAAGGCATCCTGCGCGGGCTCGACCTCGAAGGCATCCACAACATCCTCGCTTTGGGCGGTGATCCACCGGCCGGGCAGAAGGACGCGATCGCGCCGTGGATGCGGCACCGTTATGCGTCCGACCTGGTGAGCCAGATCGCGAACCTCAACGAAGGGCGCTGGCTCGGCCCCGACTACGACTTCAAGAAAGAGGGTGTGAAAACGCGCTTCGGTATCGGCGTGGCCGGCTTCCCCGAGGTGCATCCCGACGAATTTCGCGACGAAGACGGGTTCGATCGCTGCCTGGCCCGTTACATCGAGAAGCTGAAGATCAAGCTCGCGTGCGGCGCGCAGTACGTCGTCTGCCAGATGGTGTTCGACGCCGGATTTTTTCTGCGTTTTCGCGAAGCGGCGCAGAAGGCGGGAATCACCGCTCCCATCGTGGCCGGCGTGATGCCCTTTGAGCAGTGGGAGCAGATCGGGCGCTTCGTCGGCGACGAACTCCGCATCTCCTTTCCTGCGCCTGTGCAGAAGGCGCTGCAACAGGCCAGCAAGGAAGACCAGCCGCGCATCGCAGACGACCACATGGCCTCGCTCGTCGAAGAACTTCTTGAAGCCAAGGTCGCCGGCATCCACTTCTACTGCATGAATCGCTCGGGTCCGACGTCGCGCGTGTTGCGGCGGGTTGCGCGATGACCTCATGTTGAGCGCCGGCGACAAGCTCAAGCTGCTGCGCATCAACTCCTTCGTCGGCGAGGCGTCGCTCGATTTCCTATCGGCTGCTGCGACCGCGGCGGTCGAACAATCGTTTGAGAAAGGCCAGTTGGTCTACGCCAAGGACGAGGCAGCGACCGCGTTCTATGTGCTCGCGGAAGGCACGGTCGGGCATCCGGAAGTGCAACGCAGCGACGCGAGCGCGAGCCAGATCAATACCCCCGGACAGATGTTCGGTTTTGCCGCTTCGCGGCTTGACCGGCGCACCCTGTCTGCGCGGTGCGAAGCGCCGACCCGCGTGCTGGCGCTCGACTTTGAGAGCTTTCTCGAGCTGTGCCGCGGCCACGGCTATGCGGAGCTGCCGTCGCGGCTTGCCTTCGCGCACAAGGGCTACGAGCGCGACGTGCTCGGGCGCAGCGGATGGATTTCGGTGCGCAACGTCTGCAAGAGCTTCGAGGTCGGCGAAGGGCAGGCGGCACTGCTCGACGATTGTTCGTTCGAGGTGCGGCCGGGAGAGCTATGGGCGCTCTTCGGCCCGAAGGGCCGCGGCAAGACCGTGCTGCTGAATCTGATCGCGGGTTTCGAACGCGTCAACGATGGCGTGATCCTGGTCGATGGCGAGGTGACGAATCGGCCCGGCATGCGACCGCTGCATGGGCCCGAACATGTTGTTGGGTATCGCACAGCGATCCATGTGCTGCGGACGACCGTCGCCGGCTATCTGCAGAGCGCTGAAGAGAAAAGCGAAAAGCTACGTCTCCTCTGCGAACAGCTCGGCTTTGCGCCGTACATGGCTTCACGGCTGCGCGATGTGCCGCGCGACGTGGCGCGTAGAGTCGAAATCCTCCGCGCGTTCCTGCGCGATCCGTATGTGGTGCTCGACGAGCCGACCCGAGGCCTCGAAGGGGACGACAAGGCGGCGCTGACTGCGTTCGTGTTGCAGGCGCACTCGCTGCTGCCGAAAACGATGCTATTTGCCACCGAAGACATCGACGAAGCGATCTTCATCGCCGACCAAGTGCTGGTGATGACGCCCGCCGGCGCGAAGAAGCTGCCGGTCGCGGTTGACGTGCGTCGGCCGCGCGGCGCCGATCAGCGCGAACTGCCTGAATTCACGCGGGCGAAGCAGCGTGTGCTCGACGCGCTGGAAAAGGCTGAGAGTGTTGCTCCGCTGCGCGAAGGCTTCGCCATCGAAGTCGACGAAGCACTGCCCGCGCGCCGGTTGCCGAACGTCGCCAACGCGCTGAAGGAAGCGCTGCATGAAGGCCGTTTCTTCTGGACCATCGAGTTCATTCCATCGGTGGACAAGGTGTTGCACGACGCGCTGCATAAGCTCGGCGGGACGGCCGAGATCATGCAGCAGGAGCCCGAGCTGGTCGGCTTCTCGGTCACCGACCGGGTGGTGTCCGATCGCGACCCGGAGCCGCTCGCACCCGCATCACGCTTGCTCGAAGCAAGCTGCAAGCAGCCGCTAGTTCACTTCTCGGGCAAGGGCCGCGATATCTCCGATCTTCACTCGTTCCTCGAGCGGATGGAGGAACACAAACTCGAAAACATGCTGTGCCTGACCGGCGATCGGCTGCGCGAGGAGAAGAAGGGCGAACGCGCGCGCTACCTCGAATCGGTATGCGCGATCCAGATCGCCAAACAAGCGCGGCCCGAATTGCAGATTGCCGCTGCGCTGAATCCGTTCAAGTACCGCGAAGAAGACGCGATGGCGCAGTACTTAAAGCTCGGCAAGAAGGTTGGCGCCGGCGCGGACTTCATCATCACGCAGATCGGCTTCGACATGCACAAGTACGAAGAGGCGCTGTTCTGGGTGGGGACGCGCAACTACCGCGTACCGCTGGTCGCCAACCTGTTGCCGATGGCGGCAGCGCGCGCGCGCTATCTGCGCGCGCACCAACTCGCAGGCGTGACGATCACCGATTCGTTTCTCGCGCTGCTGGAAGCCGAGGAGCGCTTGATGCCCGACAAGGGCGCTTCGCGCGTGTTGCGCCGGCTCGCGCTGCAAATTCTCGGGGTGCGCTTCTACGGCTATTCGGGCGTACAGCTGACGGGGATTCACTCCGTCGAGAAGCTCTCCGCGCTGCGCAACGAGGTGGCGATGTTGTCCGAGCTGTGCAGCGACCGCATCACGTGGAACCGTGCGTGGGACGAAGCGCTGACTCTGCCCGAGGGCGGTCGCGCCAATCCTGCTCCGTCCAACAACCCGTGGTACCTGGTCAATCGGCGCACGAAGCATGCGCAGGTCCGAGAGAGGATCAAATACAAGGTGATGGACGGGGTGCACGACTTCGTGTTCGATCGCGGCCTGGCGGCGCGCATGCTAAAAGCGGCGTTCGTTCCGATTGCTCGGCACAGCAAGGCAGATCGTGTGGTCGAGCGCGTCGAGCGTGGGATCAAGGCGCCGCTCTTCGGCTGCGAATCCTGCGGCATGTGCCGCCTCGCGGCGACCCAGTACGTATGCCCCGAGACCTGCCCGAAGGGCCTCGCCAACGGCGCGTGCGGCGGCACCACGGACAACTTGTGCGAGTTTCGCGACCGCGAATGCATTCACAGCGTGAAGTACCGCATCGCGAACGACATGGGAGTCGCCGAACAACTCGAGAAGTGGCTGATCCCGGCGGTGCCGGCGAACATTCGCGGTACTTCGTCGTGGCCGCCGCATTTCAAGGACGAAGGGCCGAAGGTCGAGGTGATCGACTTTCTGCATCCCGAACAGAGAGAGACCAAGGGATGGTGAGGGAAGGAGCATGAGCATGCCCCGAGATATTGACATCGCCCACAAGGCGAAACTGCGACGTATCGTCGAACTGGCCGAGGAGCGCCTCGGCATCCCCGAGGAATATCTCGAGTCCTACGGACGCTACAAGGCGAAGCTCTCGCTCGCCTACATCGACGGCTTGCGATCGCGACCCAACGGCAAGCTGATCCTCGTCAGTGCGATCAGCCCGACGCCGGCCGGCGAAGGCAAGACGACGACGACCGTGGGGCTCGCCGATGGGCTAAACCGCATCGGGAAGAAAGCGATCATCTGCCTGCGCGAGCCCTCGCTTGGCCCGGTATTCGGCATGAAGGGCGGCGCCGCCGGCGGCGGCTACGCGCAGGTAGTGCCGATGGAGGACATCAACCTGCATTTCACCGGTGACTTCAATGCGATCGCGCTCGCCAACAACCTGCTCGCCGCGCTGATCGACAACCACATCCATCATGGCAACGAGCTCGGCTTCGACGTGCGCCGCATCACGTGGAAGCGTGTCGTCGACATGAACGACCGCGCATTGCGCGACGTCACGGTCTCGCTTGGTGGGCCGGCGAACGGTTATCCGCGCCAGGACGGGTTCGATATCGTCGTCGCTTCGGAGATCATGGCGATCTTCTGCTTGGCCACGAGTCTCCAGGACCTGAAGACGCGCATGGGCAAGATCGTCGTCGGCTACACGCGCGAGCAGAAATCGGTGCTGGCTAGTGATCTGAAGGCGCACGGCGCAATGACCGCACTCTTGAAGGACGCGATCAAGCCCAACCTCGTGCAGACCTTGGAGAACAACCCCGCATTCATTCACGGCGGACCCTTCGCGAACATCGCGCACGGCTGCAACTCGGTGATCGCGACGCAGACGGCGTTGAAGCTCGGCGAGTACGTCGTCACCGAAGCCGGCTTCGGCGCCGACCTCGGGGCCGAGAAGTTTATCGACATCAAATGCCGCAAATCGGGACTGCGTCCGGACGCCGTGGTGATCGTCGCGACGATTCGCGCGCTCAAGATGCACGGCGGCGCCGACCAGAAGGAGCTGCACAAGGAGGATCTGCGCGCGCTCGAGAAGGGCATACCGAACCTCGAGCGGCATGTCAACAACGTGCACAACCACTACGGCCTGCCTTGTGTGGTGGCGATCAACCACTTTACGTTCGACACCGAGGCAGAGCTCGCGCTGCTCAACCGCAAGATGGCGCATCACGGCGTGCCCATCGTGCTGGCGCGCCATTGGGCCGAAGGCGGCAAGGGCGCCGAGGAGTTGGCGCGCACGGTGGTCAAGCTGATCGAGACTATGCCGGCCGACTTCCAGTTCGTGTACGAAGACGACGCAACCTTGTGGGAAAAAGTGAATGCGGTGGCGACCAAAATCTACGGCGCGAGCGAAGTGACGGCCGATTCGAAGATCCGCGCGCAGATCAGGAAGCTGCAGGAAGACGGCTACGGCCGTTATCCGATCTGCATCGCGAAGACGCAGTACTCATTCTCCACCGACCCGCTGTTGCGCGGCGCACCGAGCGGGCATGTGATCAACATCCGCGAAGTGCGTCTCGCTGCGGGCGCCGAGTTCATCGTAATGGTATGCGGCGACATCATGACGATGCCGGGTTTGCCCAAGGTGCCTTCGGCGGCGGCGATCGACGTCGATGACAACGGGAAGATCGTCGGCTTGTTCTAGAAAGGGCGCACGCTAAAATGTGACGAGACTTCAAACCGCCGCGAATGCCTACCGCTTACTTGCCGCCTTACGACCTGTTGATCATTGGTGGCGGTATCAATGGGACCGGCATCGCGCGCGATGCCGCGGGTCGCGGGCTTAAAGTCCTGCTGGCCGAGCAGGACGACCTGGCGGCGCATACGTCGTCGTGGAGCACCAAGCTCGTTCACGGCGGATTGCGCTACCTCGAGCATTATGAGTTCCGGCTGGTCGCCGAAGCGCTCGCGGAGCGCGAAGTGTTGCTGGCAACAGCGCCGCATCTGATCGAACCTCTCGCCTTTGTGCTTCCGCACGAACGGCATCTGCGGCCGGCGTGGCTGATCCGCGCTGGCCTCTTTCTGTACGATCGACTGGGCGGCGAAATGACCCTACCCAAGTCTTTTGCCGTGAAGCTTCCCGGCACTCGTTGGGGCGCAGGTTTACAGCCGCGCTTCGCGAAGGGTTTCGTCTATTCCGACGCGCGCGTCGATGACTCCCGCTTGGTCGTCGCCAACGCGCTCGACGCGCAGGCCAAAGGCGCAAAAATTCGCGTTCGCACGAGAGTGACCCGCGCCAGACGGGAGAGCGGGCTATGGCACGCGACGCTCACAGCGGCGGACGGGCGCGTGAACGGCGTAACGGCGCGTGCATTGGTCAATGCAGCGGGCCCTTGGGTCGGGCGCGTGCTGGACAGCATCAGCGCGACGCCCATGCAGGAAAAGATTCGGCACGTCAAAGGCAGTCATATCGTGGTGCCGCGGGTCCACACCGAGGAACACGCCTACATCTTGCAGAGCGCCGACGACCGCATTGTCTTCATCATCCCGTTTCACGAACATTTTTCGCTGATCGGCACAACGGATATTCCCGTCGACGACTTTGATCATCCGACGATTTCGACGGACGAAACCGAGTATTTGTTAGCACTCGCCAACGCCTATCTGGCACGTCCACTCACGAAAGAAGAGATCGTGTGGACCTACAGTGGCGTCCGTCCACTCTACGACGATGGCACGACCAATCCGTCCGCGGTCACCCGAGATTACGTGCTCAGAGTCGATGCGTTTCCCGGACCGGCCGGGTCCGGTCGCGCTCCGGTGCTGTCGGTCTTCGGCGGCAAAATCACGACATACCGCAAGCTCGCCGAAGCGGCACTTACGCAATTGGCGCCATTTTTCCCCGGGCTGAAGCCGGCCTGGACTCGCACCGCAGCCCTGCCCGGCGGCGCTTTGGCGAATGGGGATCGCAATGCGTGGGCGGCCAAGCTAGGCACTAGTTTTCCGCGACTCCCCGCCGCGTTTCTGCGCGCGCTTGCCGCGCGGCACGGCACTCGCGCAACGCTCATCCTCGGCGCTGCCAAAGCGCTCTCCGACCTTGGCCAGGATTTCGGCGCAGGACTGACGCAGCGCGAGGTCGATTACTGCGTCGCGAACGAATGGGCGAGCACCGCAGACGACATTCTGTGGCGACGAACCAAGTGTGGCCTGGCGATGACGTTGGCGCAGCGCGAAGCGGTGGCGGCGTATCTCGACCGACGAAATGGCCAGGCATGAGCGTTGTACCGCAACCGCTTGCGCTGATGCCGAAAGCGGCGCTGTTGAAGATCGACTTTGTCCTGGCCGACATCGACGACACGATTTCCACGCATGGTCGCGTTACGGCTGCCGCTTATGCGGCGCTCGAGCGGTTGCGCACTGCGGGCAAGCGCGTCATCCCGATCACCGGGCGACCGGCCGGCTGGTGCGATCACATTGCCCGGATGTGGCCGGTCGATGCAGTTGTTGGCGAGAACGGTGCGTTGTACATGCACCACGACGAGCACAAGCGCAAGCTGGCCAGGCACTTCGCCGGCACGCACCTTGAGCGCGCAGCGAATCGGGCAAAGCTTGACGATGTTGCCGCCAAAATTCTGCGTGCGGTGCCCGGCTGCGCGATGGCGTCGGACCAGCGCTATCGCGAGACGGATCTTGCCATCGACTATTGCGAAGACGTACCCCGCTTGCCTCGCGCGGACGTTGACCGAATTGTCGCGCTGATGCGGGCGCAAGGGATGACGGCCAAGGTCTCATCGATTCATGTCAACGGCTGGTTCGGCACTTACGACAAGCTTACGATGACGAGAGCACTATGCATGCAGGTGTTCGGTACCGACCTCGACGCGGAGCGCCAGCGTTTTCTATTCGTCGGCGATTCGCCAAACGACGCGCCGATGTTCGCGTTCTTCCCGCACTCGGTCGGAGTTGCCAATGTGCGCGCGTTCCTCGATCGGATCGCGACACCGCCGGTTTACATCACGCGCGAGGAAGCGGGCGCCGGGTTTGTGGAACTCGCCGATTGCTTGCTGGCTACCTAGAATAGAGCTTGCCGACCACGGCGCCAGCAGCGCGCTGGCTCCGCCGAACCGACATGCCTTTTCGGTCCGCCACGAGCGGGAGGTTGGCAAGCGCGCACTTGACGCAGATGACGCCGCACGGCACTTCGCCACGATAGATTTACGACGACACGCCGCGGATAAATGGTATAAGGCGACCTTGCAGTGTGTGCTTACTATCAACATGCGGCCGAATATACGCGCCGTGCCGAGTTTTGCTCGGGCATCCAACGCGTTGCACTGCGTCTCGGACCGCTGCCGCAGGCGAGCTGCAGAAGCACGGTACGCTATTTGCACGCGATAGCATTCCCAACGGTCGCACGACGCTGCGGGCGGCGAATATGGGCGGAATGTCGGGGTTGGTGCAACTCGAAAGGAGTGCTGTCGTGATTCGATACGGTTTCAACATCAGGACCAGGATGGGCCAGCGCGTCGAAAACATCATGATCATGGCCGCGACGCAGAGCGATGCGGAACGCAGGCTGCGGCAGATGTATCACCACTGCGACATTGTCGATTGCCGCGAACAAGCAGTTCCGCGGCGCGTGGACACGCTCGATTTGGAGAGCCTTATCAACTTGATCAGTGCCGCTGCACCGTCAATGCAAAAAGCCGGCACTCATTAGTTCGTCGTGCAACGCCGAGTAGTCATGCGCCCCACGAGAGTCCGGCGCATGACGGAACACGTCCAACCCGACGTACGGACTCTCCGCAAGCCTCACGTTTTCGCGTATCCGCGTCACGCAAATCTCCTCGGGGCGTAACGTCGCCTCCATCTGTTCGACGACCGCGTCGCTCATCCTGCGGCGCGTGTCGGACCGCGTCAACAGATAGCGCCGCGCCAGCCGCCGCTTGAACACCGGTTCGAGGGCATTCAGCGCGCGTTCAACCTGCTGCGCGCCCCGCAGGGCCAGGTAATCCGCCGATACCGGAACCAGCAACAGGTCGGCGGCGAAGACGGCGTTCAGCGATAGGACGTTGAGCAGCGGACAGCAGTCGATCACGACGGGTTCCGGCGCCGCGCCGGGTGCGTGCAGCGCCTGCCGCAAACGAGTCACGACGTTTACGCCTTTCCCCAGGATCGGGTCGAGCTTCGCGAGTTCGAGATGCGACGGGCACAAGATCACCCCGCTGCGCGTGATTTGCGCGACTTCGTCCAGCGGGCGCTGGCGCATGAAAAAGCCGTACATCGAGTCGTCCGCTGACTTCGCTTGCGCACCGAATACGTGCGACAGGTGACCTTGGGGATCGAGATCGATGCCGAGCGGCCGACGTCTGCTCTGGGCAATGGCTGCGAGGAGATTGAGCGCGGTCGTCGTCTTGCCGACGCCGCCCTTCTGATTGAACACCGCAATGATCGACACTGTCCGAAGAATACTATGCCATCGTAGTTTATCGGGGCTAGCAGTGTCGTATCATCGCCTTTTTGCACGCTCCCTTGACCAACCTGCTCAACGTCGCGATTCTCGCCGCCGGCCAGGGAAAGCGCATGCATTCGGCGTTGCCGAAAGTTCTGCACCCGCTGGCCGGCCGGCCCATCGTCGCCCATGTCATTGCCGCGGTCCGGGCGCTGTCGCCGCGCGCCATCGCCGTGGTCGTCGGTCACGGGGGCGATGCGGCGCAAGCGGCGCTGGCGGCGCCCGGCTTACAGTTCGTGCGCCAGGACCCGCTCCGCGGCACCGGCGATGCGACGCGCGTGGCGCTCGACGCGTTGCCGGCTGATGGCGTGACGCTGGTGACGATCGGCGACATACCGCTGGTGCCCGTCGCGGAGCTTTTTGTGCTCGCTCACGAGGCGGAAGCCGGCAATCTCGCGTTGTTGACGGCGCGCGTGCCTGATCCGGCGGGCCTGGGCCGCATCGTGCGCGATGCCGCCGGACGAGTTCGGGCCATCGTCGAGGACCGCGACGCCAGCACTGCGCAGCGGACAATCGATGAGATCAACACCGGCGTGTTGGCCGCGCCGACCGCGCTGCTCCGACGTTGGGTAGACGCGCTCGAACCGAACAACGCGCAAGGCGAGTATTACTTGACCGATGTCGTCGCGCAGGCGGCGGCCGACGGCATCGCTGTCGTCGCGCACATCGCGGTGGACGAACGCAGTGTGCGGGGGATCAACGATCGCTCGCAACTCGCAGCGGTCGAGCGCATTGTGCAGCAGCGCCGCGCTGACGCATTGCTCGCCGCCGGCGTGTCGTTGTCCGATCCGGCCCGCGTCGATGTCCGCGGCACGCTTACGTGCGGGCGCGATGTGCGCATCGATGTCGGATGCGTGTTCGAAGGCGATGTGACCTTGGCCGACGGAGTGACTATCGGCCCCTATTGCGTGGTGCGCGACGTGGCAATTGGCGCGGGTTCTACCGTGGCGCCGTTTTCGCATTTGGATGGAGCGATCATCGGCGCGAACGCCCGCATTGGGCCCTTCGCGCGGCTGCGGCCGGGCGCAACACTTGCCGATGATGTCCACATCGGAAATTTCGTCGAGGTGAAGGCATCGACGATCGGCGCCGGCAGCAAAGCCAACCATCTCGCCTACATTGGCGATGCGACGGTTGGCCGCAACGTGAATTATGGCGCGGGTTCCATCACGGCCAATTATGACGGCGCCAACAAGCATCCGACGATCATTGACGACGACGCGTCGATCGGATCGAACTGCGTGCTCGTGGCCCCGGTGCATGTCGGTAAAGGCGCGACCGTGGGCGGAGGGAGCACTCTTTCGCGCGATGCGCCCGCCGGCGAGTTGACCGTCGCGCGCGCCAAACAGGTAGCGATTCCCGGATGGAAGCGGCCAGGAAAACGCCCGAAAAACCAAGCCAAGGAATAGTCCTCCATGTGCGGCATCGTCGGCGCGGCATCGAATCAAAACGTCGTCCCGGCTCTGATCGACGGCATCCGGCGGCTCGAATACCGTGGATACGACTCGACGGGGTTGGCCGTCATCAACGGCGGCGCCGCGCCTCGGCTCGAGCGGCTGGTGTCCACGGCGCGCGTTGCTGATCTCGCGGCGCAGGCCAAGGCCGGGCATCTTACTGGCACGACCGGCATTTCGCACACGCGTTGGGCAACGCACGGGGCGCCGTCGACGATCAATGCGCATCCGCACACGTCGCAAGGCGAAGTGGCGGTCGTCCACAACGGGATCATCGAGAATTTCGAGACGCTGCGTAGTCAGTTGCAGGCGCAAGGCTACGTATTCATCACGCAAACCGACACCGAAGTCATCGCGCATCTGATTCACTCGTACTGGCATGGCGGCGCCCGCGGAGATCTGCTGCGGGCGGTGCAGCTCGCCGTCGCCGAGTTCGACGGCGCGTATGCGATTGCCGTCATTTCCACGCAGGAACCCGGAAGAATCATCGGCGCCCGGCAGGGAAGTCCGCTCGTGATCGGCGTTGGCTCCGATAATCATTTTTTGGCGTCTGACGCAGCGGCGCTGGTGCCGGTCACTCGCCGAGTCGCCTATCTCGAAGAGGGCGACGTCGCCGATGTGCGGTGCGCGACGTACGCAATCTATGACAGCGTCGGCCAGTGCGTCGACCGCGCGATTGTCGACGTGCAGGTGGCCGACGCTTCGGTCGAACTCGGGCCGTACCGTCACTTCATGCAAAAGGAGATCTTCGAGCAGCCCCGCGCGGTCGCCGACACGCTCGAAGCGGTCGGCGGCATCGACGCGGTCCTGTTTGGGCCGAAGGCTGCCAAAATTCTGCCGCAAGTCGATTCTGTTCTGATCCTTGCGTGTGGAACAAGCTACTACTCGAGCCTGGTTGCCAAGCAGTGGATCGAAACGCTCGCGCGCATTGCTTGCACGGTGGAGATCGCCAGCGAATATCGCTACCGCGACAGCGTGCCGCACGCCGCGACGCTCGTCGTCGTCGTGTCGCAGTCGGGTGAGACGGCCGACACGCTCGCCGCGTTGAAGCACGCTAAGGCCTTGGGGCACGCGCATACGCTTGCTATCTGCAACGTCGCGACCAGCTCGATGGTCCGGCAGACCGAACTCGTGTTCTTTACCCGTGCAGGCACTGAGGTCGGCGTGGCTTCGACCAAGGCATTCACCACGCAACTGGCGGCGCAGTTTCTGTTGGCGTTGACGCTCGCCAAGTTGCGCGGACGCTTGCCGGCGGACGAGGAAGCGAAGTGGCTGCGCGAGTTGCGTCACCTGCCGGCGGCGATCGCGGGCGCGCTGGCGCTCGAACCGCATTTGATAGCGTGGGCAGAAGCGTTCGCGCGCAAGCAGCACGCGCTGTTCCTGGGCCGGGGCTTGCACTATCCGATCGCGCTCGAAGGCGCGTTGAAGCTCAAGGAGATTTCCTACATCCACGCCGAAGCGTACCCGGCAGGGGAATTGAAGCACGGCCCCCTCGCGCTGGTCGATGCCGACATGCCTGTCGTCGCGATCGCGCCGAACGACGCGCTGCTGGAAAAGCTGAAGTCCAACCTCCAGGAAGTGCGAGCGCGCGGCGGCGAACTCTACGTCGTCGCCGACCTCGACAGCCATCTCGCTGCGGGCGACGGTATGCATCTCATCCGAGTCGCTGAGCATGCGGGCATCTTGTCGCCGGTCGTACACGTCGTACCGCTGCAACTGCTCGCGTATCACACCGCCGTATTACGCGGTACCGACGTCGATAAGCCGCGCAATCTGGCGAAGTCGGTGACGGTGGAATAAAAGCGGCCGCGCACGTTCGCCGCGAAAGCGCTGACCTGTTCATTCATGTTGTTCGGCAGAACAACGGGCAGCTCTCAGCCACGAAGCGAGCTTCGCACTTCAGCTGGATGACGGACAAGGAAATTGCCGACCCGGAAGCGGCAGTCACCGAATCCTTTGCCGGCGGTGCCTCGGCTTAAGCGCTCATCGCTGGCCAACGAGGACCCCATAGTCCCTATTACCATCCGGACTACAGGTGCGCGCGGCGGGTCTAGCGTGCGCGAGCCAAGCATTGAGAAGCAGCAACAAACTTCTTCTGAGAAAATCGAGCCGGCCGAACAATCTTCTGGATACGGACCAACCGTTTGTCTCAAAGACGCCCCCCTTTGGTTCTGAAAAGCCGCTTCCATTGTGAAAGATGACATCCGGTTTCGCCTGCGCATCACGCATGGTCCCGACATCGCCGTCGGGCCAGGCAAGATTGACCTGCTCGAAGCAATCGCGGCGACCGGTTCGATTACGGGGGCGGCGAAATTCCTCGATATGTCTTACCGCCGGGCATGGCTCCTGGTCGACACGATGAATCGGTGCTTCAAGACGCCTGTCGTCGAGGCCGAGGCCGGGGGCAAGCGCGGCGGCGGCACCCGGTTGACGCCGCTCGGCGCCGAAGTGGTGCGCCGTTACCGCAATGTCGAAGCGCAGGCGCAGAAGGCCGCCGCGACAGAATTGCGCGCGTTGACGAAGCTGCTGCGCGAACCGGCTCGCCGCTAACTGCTCGCAGGTGGCGCGTCGCCGTGTTCGACGGTATATTGCGGATTCCGTCGTATTCGACGAAATATAGCGATGAAGATGCTCGCGCAACGACGTTTCTTGGCAACTTGCTCGCTTATGTTAGCTGCATTGGCGATCGCTCTCCCCAGTCACCCAGCAACGATTCCGAACGTCGCAGCGGCATCGGACCTGCAATTCGTGCTTCCCGAAATCGCTTCGCATTTTGCGCAAGCGACCGGTCGCGAAGTCAAACTGGCATTCGGGTCGTCGGGCAATTTCCGCCGGCAAATTGCCGAGGGCGCGCCGTTCGAGTTGTTTCTTTCTGCGGACGAAGCGTACGTGGATGCGCTTGCGAAGGAGGGGCGAACCGAAGGAGAAGGAGTGCGCTATGGGTCCGGCCGGGTTGTCCTGTTTGCGCCGCACGGCTCGACGTTGCATCCTGATCCGATGTTCAAAGACTTGGCCGCAGCTGCCGGCGACGGCCGCCTTAAACGCTTCGCCATCGCCAATCCGGAACACGCACCCTACGGTCGCGCGGCGCGCGAGGCATTGCAGCGTGCCGGTCTTTGGAACGCGATCGTCCCCCGGCTAGTACTGGGCGAAAATGTTTCCCAAGCCGCGCAGTTCGCGAGCTCGGGCGTGGCGCAAGGCGGCATTTTTGCCTATTCGCTTGCCCTTTCCCCCGCGGTTGCGAAGCTGGGAACGTTCGCTTTGATTCCCACGCACAGTCACGGTCCGCTCCATCAACGGATGGCCCTTGTCAGAGGCGCGGGTGAAACGGCGCGCGTGTTCTATCTGTACTTGCAGCAACCGGCCGCACGCGAAATTTTCAGGCGCTTCGGCTTCGCGTTGCCGGACGAATAGCGCAAGCCGCCGCCGTGGACTGGACGGCATTCGCGCTTTCGCTCAAGTTGGCGGGATGGACGGTGGCGATCCTGCTTCCAGTGGGGCTCGCGGTCGCGCGCGTCCTGGCGTGGCAGCGTTTCCGTGGCCGTCGCTGGGTGGAAGCGGCCCTTGCGCTGCCGCTGGTGTTGCCGCCGACGGTATTGGGTTTTTATCTGCTCGTCGCGTTCGGTCAAGCTTCTCCGCTTGCTCGAGCTTTTGCAGCGGTGACCGGAGGCTCGCTCGCGTTCAGTTTTGCCGGCCTATTGCTCGCGTCGGTCATTTTCAATCTACCGTTCGCGATCCAACCGATGCAGCGCGGGTTCGAATCGATTTCCGCCGATATCCGCGCTGCCGCCGCCTGCTGCGGGATGTCGCCGTGGAAGATATTTTTGCGTATCGAGTTTCCGCTGGCGTGGCCGGGCATCTTGTCGGCGCTGGTCCTCACATTCGTGCATACGCTTGGGGAGTTCGGCGTCGTGCTGATGGTTGGCGGCAGCATTCCGGGCGAGACCAAAACGATCGCGATCGCGATTTACGACCGCGTTCAGGCGTTCGATTCACAGAGCGCCAACTTGATGGCGGCGGTTCTGCTGCTGCTGTCGCTCTTCGCCATCGCAGCGGCGTATTCGACGGCGCGGCCGCGCGACGACGTTTGATGCCCGAACGCCTGCCGTCGGGATTGCGGCTTCGCTTAAAGCAACAAGCGAAGATTCCGCTCGATGCGTCGTTCGAATGTCCCCCCGGTAAGACCTTAGCGCTAGTGGGGCCGTCGGGCAGCGGCAAATCCACGCTCTTGCGTTGCATTGCCGGGTTGCATCGCGCGGCTGATGGCTGCATCGAGTGCGCGGGCGACGTGTGGTTCGACACCTCGGTCGGGGTCGACCGCCCGCCGCAGCAACGCTCGGTCGGCATCGTGTTCCAAAGCTACGCGCTCTTTCCCCACCTGTCTGCGCTCGCTAATGTAGTGGCCGCGCTTGGCCATCACCCCGCGCGCGACCGCGAAGCGCGCGGTCGTGAACTTCTCGCGCGCGTCCACCTGTCCGGACTTGAGGTGCGCAAGCCCGCGCAACTGTCCGGAGGCCAGCAACAGCGCGTTGCGATGGCGCGGGCGCTCGCGCGCGACCCGCAAGTGCTGCTACTCGATGAGCCGTTTTCGGCGGTGGATCGCGTGACCCGACAAAAACTCTATCGTGAGCTGGCCGAATTGCGGCATTCGCTTGCATTGCCCATCGTCCTGGTCACCCATGACCTCGACGAAGCAGCGATGCTCTCGGACCGCATGTGCCTGCTCCATCGCGGCCGTACGTTACAGACGGGCACGCCGCACGAAGTCATGACGCGCCCGGCCAATGTGGAGGTTGCGCGCATCGTCGACATGAAGAACGTCTTCGAGGGCAGAATCGTCGCGGGAGAGAACGGGCGCGCGCGTCTCGCGTGGGCGGGTCGGGCGCTCGAAGTGGACAGCACGGCAGGCTATGTAGACGGGGCGCGCGCGTGCTGGGGTATCCCGACGTCCGGGGTGCTCTTGCATCTTCGCGATCGACCGTCGCGTGGTGAGCGCGAGAATCCAGTGGAGGGGTTGGTTGCCGAGTGCGTCCAACTGGGCGAAGACACCACCCTCACCATGCGCGTCGACGGCGCAGCCACGGCGCTCTGGGTGCGCGTGCCCACCCACGTCGCCGAGCGCAATGGCGTTCGCGCCGGAGAACGGATCGCTGTTTCTTTGCTTGCAGAGATGATCCACCTGATGCCGTGGCGCGATCTCACGCGCGATGCCGGCTTTTAGCAGCTCATAGCGCTGGAGTCGGCGCTTAGCAGCCGCTAGCCCGGTGTCGCAGGCGGCAATGCGCTACGATGCTTGCTTCAATCTCCGCCGCGGTTCCCATGGATTTCGCCTTCATTCTCGACCCGTTGCCTGACTTGAAGGCGTACAAGGATTCGAGTGTGGCGATGATGCGCTCGCTCGTTGCACGCGGCCATCGTCTGCACGCGCTCGGGCCGGGCGACCTGTCGTGGGAAGCGGGCACGACGTTCGGGCTGACCCGCTCGCTCGAGATTCTCCCTGACGAACATGACTGGTATCGCGCCGGTATTGCGGAAATGCGGCCGCTTGCGGAGTTCGCGGCAGTCATCATGCGCAAGGATCCGCCGTTCGACCTCGAGTATGTCTATTCGACGTATCTGCTCGAATGCGCCGAGCGGGAAGGCGCGCGCGTGTTCAACCGGCCTCGTGCGATTCGCGATCACAATGAGAAAATGGCGATCACGAAGTTCGGGCAATTTCTGACCCCGACGTTGGTCACGCGCGACCCTGCGCGCATCCAGGAGTTTATTGATCGGCAACAGGATGTCGTCGTGAAGCCTCTCGACGGCATGGGCGGCTCTTCCGTATTCCGCACGCGCGCGGACGACTTGAACCGCAACGTGATCGTCGAGACGGTGACTCAGTTGGGAATGCGGACTGCGATGGCACAGAAGTTCTTGCCCGAGATCGCCGACGGCGACAAACGGGTTCTGCTAATCGGGGGCGAGATCGTGCCTTACGCGCTGGCGCGCATTCCGAAACCGGGCGAGACGCGGGGTAACCTTGCTGCCGGCGGACGCGGGGAGGCGCGCCCTCTTACTGCGCGCGACCGGGAGATCGCCGCGGCAGTTGCGCCGCAACTATGGGCGGATGGACTGCTGATCGTCGGCCTCGACATCATCGGTGCATCTTTGACCGAGATCAACGTGACATCGCCGACGTGTTTCGTCGAGATTACGCAGCAAACCGGATTCGACGTCGCCGGCATGTTCGCTGAAACACTGGAACGCGTGTGCACTCTGTGAGATGACGGTCTGCCATCGCCGGATGTATCTATCCAAAACCGAAACGGGTCCGCCGATTCCGGTCGTGGTCGAATGCCGGACGAACTTGCATCCGCCTTGGGCGGCGCCCACAATCGAGTGAAGCACTTCGGATGATTGGTATCCTCATAATCGCGCACGACACGCTGGCGAACAGCCTGGTGAGCGCCGTCACGCATGTTTTGGGCGCGCGCCCGCCGCACGTCGAAACGATCGCGGTGACTGCCACCGACGATTCGAGCGAACTGTCGCCAGCCGCCAGGGAAATCGTGCGCAAGCTCGATTCCGGCGACGGAGTTCTCATTTTTTCGGATATTTACGGAGCGACGCCTTGCAACCTGGCGGGAAAGTTGTTGACGCCAGGACGGATTGAGGTCATCGCGGGCGTCAACCTGCCGATGCTCGTTCGCGCTTTCACGTATCGCGAGAAAGGCATGGAGACGATGATCAAGAAAGCGATCTCCGGCGGATGCGAAGGCGTCATGCACATCGAAGCCGACCCCATCTATGCAGCAACGCGAGGTTGAGATTCCGAACAAGCTGGGCCTGCACGCGCGGGCCTCGGCGAAGCTCACGCAGCTCGCAGCGAAGTATCAAAGCGACGTTCAGATGTCGCGCAGTGGCCGGCGCGTCAACGCCAAGAGCATCATGGGCGTCATGATGCTCGCGGCGGGTAAGGGAGCGAAGGTGCTGATCGAAATCGAGGGTCCCGACGAAGCAGTCGCGATGGACGCGATCGTCGCGTTGATCGACGATTGTTTCGGTGAAGGGCAGTAAGCAGTCCTCCCCGCCATGGTCAGCTTTGCCCTCCACGGAATTGGTGTTTCCGACGGCATCGCAATCGGCCGCGCGCAGCTTATCTCGCACGCGACCCTCGAGGTGGCGCACTACGGAATTCCGGCGGCAAAAGTGGCCGCGGAGATCGAGCGCTTCAGTTTCGCGATAGAGGAAGTCCAGCACGAACTCGAGGGCCTGCACGGTTCGTTGACGCGCGGCGACGCGCCGGGCGAATTCGGCGCGTTCCTTGACGTGCACTGGATGATTCTCAACGATCCGACGCTATCCGAGGCGCCAAAGCGGATTATCGCTGAGCAGCGCTGTAACGCAGAATGGGCGTTGACGCAGCAGATGGGCGTGCTGGTCGAGCAATTCGAGCAGATCGAGGATCCGTATTTGCGCGAGCGCAAGGCCGATATCTACCAGGTGGGCGAGCGGGTGCTGAAACGCCTGATGGGCCGACCTGGATCATTGCCGCTGCCGGTGGCCGAGGAGCAGACGATCCTAGTCGCGCACGATCTTTCCCCGGCCGACGTCATGCAATTCAAGCAGCACCATTACGGCGCGTTTCTCACCGATCTGGGCGGCGCGACGTCGCATACGGCGATCGTCGCCCGCAGCCTCAACGTTCCTGCCGTTGTCGCGACGCACAACGCGCGCCAGTTGATTCGCGACAGCGAAATGCTGATCGTCGACGGGGAATCCGGCGTCGTCATCGTCAATCCCGACCGCTCGGTTTTGAGCGAATATCGGCTGAAACAAAGCGAATTCACGCTCGAACGGCAGAAGCTAAAGCGCCTGCGCAGCAAGCCGGCTGAGACCTTGGACGGCGAGCACGTGGAATTGCACGCGAACATCGAATTACCCGAGGATATCGAGCAAGCGCTGGACAATGGCGCTTCCGGCATCGGGCTCTTCCGTTCCGAATTCCTGTTCTTGAATCGCGACGGCTTACCGTCGGAAGACGAACAGTTCGAAGCATATCGCGCGGTTGCCGCGGGCATGAACGGGAAGCCCGTAACCATCCGGACTTTCGACCTTGGAGCGGACAAGCACAAGGAAGGCCTGGCAGGACTTGCTAGAGTTGCGCCGAACCCCGCACTAGGCCTGCGCGCCGTGCGTTTCTGCCTCGCCGAACCGCGGCTCTTTTCGACGCAATTGCGCGCCATTCTCCGCGCTTCGCACTACGGCCGCATCCAGATTCTCATCCCGATGCTGTCGTCCGTCGCGGAGATCGATCAGACGCTGGTGTTGATCGAGCAGGCCAAAGCGAACTTGCTCGAACACGGCGTTCCGTTCGCGGCGAAGATCGAAATTGGCGGAATGATCGAGATTCCGGCAGCCGTGCTCGCGATGGATGGCTTCGTCACCAAACTCGATTTCCTGTCGATCGGGACCAACGATCTGATTCAGTACACGCTCGCCGTCGACCGCTCCGACGAAGCCGTGTCGCACCTATACGACCCGCTGCATCCGGCCATTCTGCGCTTGCTCGCGATCGCGATAGCAGAGGCGAACAAGGCTAAAGTGCCGATCGCCGTCTGTGGCGAAATGGCAGGGGAGCCACAATTCACGCGTTTGCTGCTGGGCTTGGGCTTGCGCAATTTCTCTATGCACCCGGCGCATCTGCTGGAAATCAAGCAGCGCGTGTTGACTTCGGAGGTCGCGGCGTTGAAGACACACATCGAACGAATTCGCAGGACCGATGACCCGGCTAAGATCAACTCGTTGCTCGAACGGATGAATGATCTGTAGCGCGAGCGCACGTGACCCGGAGCCTTCAACCTGGGTTCAGACAATGGCGCCAACTTTAGCAATAATGCGATCGCGATGAAAAGGACTCTGGTGCATTTGGCGCGCTCTCTGGCTATGGCGACTGCAATTCTCTTGCAAGCGGGCGACTAAATGCAAGGTTAGAAGCCAGTATAGCGGTAGATTATTCCGTTGTCATAACAGTGCGCCGCAATTCAACCGGACACGCTGGGCCGGGCGCGCTGCGTTGCCCCCGCGCCAAAGCGTTGGTCATGCGGGACACTCGCGCAGACCGGCGCCAAAACGGATAAGATAACGGGTCGCGCCGATTTGAACCAGCTTGCGGGCGCACGGGACGGCCGGCACTTGGTCGTCTCGGATAAATACGGCTAAAGCGGACGCGGCGGAGACATATCCGATAAGCGACCCGATTAGCGACAAGCTGGTCGGGTTTTTTTATCGCCGCACTAGAGCGGCGCGATGCTATGCACTCGTTCTCCGCTACGACGGCCGGCACTGCTGCCGGCCACCAGATCCTGAATGCCTCCGTCGGTCCGGTCGTCGCGCAGCTCGCGCGTTTCGACGACACGTTGCCATTAGCGTGTGGTCGCTCGTTGACCGACTTTGAGCTCGCCTTTGAGACCTATGGCACCCTCAACGCCCAACGCTCCAACGCCGTGCTCGTCTGTCACGCGCTCAACGCGTCGCATCACGTGGCGGGTTACTACGCCGATGAACCCGACAACGTCGGCTGGTGGGACAACCTGATTGGCCCCGGGAAGCCACTCGATACCAATCGCTTTTTCGTCGTCGGCGTCAATAATCTAGGTAGTTGCTTCGGGTCGACGGGCCCCTTGTCTCGCGATCCGGCAACGGGTCGCCCATGGGGGAGTGATTTCCCGATCGTCACGGTCGAGGACTGGGTCGATGCCCAAGCGCGGCTCGCCGATCGGCTCAATATCGCCCAGTTTGCCGCCGTTATTGGCGGCAGCCTGGGAGGAATGCAGGCGCTCGCGTGGGCGATTCGCTATCCGCGGCGCATCCGCCACGCATTGGTCATCGCCGCGGCGCCCAATCTTTCGGCACAGAACATCGCCTTCAACGAAGTCTCACGGCAGGCGATTCTCACCGATCCCGACTACCACGACGGCCACTTCGACGCTCACGCAACCAAGCCACGGCGGGGGCTGCGCGTCGCGCGGATGATCGGCCACATCACGTATCTGTCCGACGGACAGATGGAACACAAGTTCGGGCGCGGCCTGCGCGATGGCCTGCAGTATTCATTCGCGCCGGAATTCGAGATCGAGTCATATCTGCGCTACCAAGGGGAGAAGTTTGCCGAGTACTACGACGCGAACACATATCTGCGCGTGACCAAGGCGCTGGATTATTTCGATCCTGCGCTAGCGACAGGCGGCGAGCTCGCGCAAGCGTTCGCGCCAGCGACGTGCGGCTTTCTCGTAGTCTCGTTCACCACTGACTGGCGCTTTCCGCCGGCGCGCTCGCGCGAAATCGTCGGTGCGTTGGTGGATCGCCGCCGCGATGTTTCGTATGCGGAAATCGCCGCGCCGCACGGCCACGACGCGTTCCTGCTCGATAACCCGCAGTATCACGCGGTCGTCCGCGCGTATTTCGCTCGCGTGTCGCCGCCATGAACGCGACGGTCGCCCGCGCGGACTTTGCCACGATCGCGAGTTGGCTCGCGCCGAGCGCGCACGTGCTCGATTTGGGATGTGGTGACGGCAGCCTGCTTGCGTATCTCGTGCACGCCAAAGCGGTACGCGGTTATGGCATCGAGATTGCCGACGAAGGTGTGCTCGCGAGCCTGGCGAACGGCATCAACGTGCTGCAAAGCGATCTGGAAAGCGGTCTCGCCGGCTTTGCCGACGCATCATTTGATTGCGTCATTCTTTCGCAGACGTTGCAGGCGATGCGCCACACCGAGGAAATCGTCGCCGAAATGCTGCGCGTGGGCCGCGACGCGATCGTGACATTTCCCAACTTCGGACATTGGTCCCACCGCCTGCAAATACTGCGGGGGCGCATGCCCGTTTCGGAAAATCTTCCCTACCAATGGTTCGACACACCGAACATCCACTTGTGCACGGTGGCCGACTTCGACGCCTTTCTCGCCGCGAGGCAGTGCGTCGTCGAGAACCGCGTCGTGCTGTCGCGCGGGCGGCCGATCACCGCGCTGCCCAATCTGCTCGGAGACCTTGCGGTTTATCGTTTCCGGCGGCGAGTGAGAGAGCCGGCCGCAGGCAAAGGCGCGTAGCGCCCGTCGGCTCTCGACCGAGCAGAGCCCGACAACTCGACGCAACGCCTCTCGCGACCCAACGTGGAAGGGCGAGTGAGAGAGCCGGCCGCAGGCAAAGGCGCGTAGCGCCCGTCGGCTCTCGACCGAGCAGAGCCCGACAACTCGACGCAACGCCTCTCGCGACCCAACGTGGAAGGGCGAGTGAGAGAGCCGGCCGCAGGCAAAGGCGCGTAGCGCCCGTCGGCTCTCGACCGAGCAGAGCCCGACAACTCGACGCAACGCCTCTCGCGACCCAACGTGGAAGGGCGAGTGAGAGAGCCGGCCGCAGGCAAAGGCGCGTAGCGCCCGTCGGCTCTCGACCGAGCATGCGCAAGCGGCACGCACGTCCGGCCGCTACAATCGGCCGATGACGAACCCCAGTGCGGCACCATCTGCTGCCCCTCGCAGCGAAACGTTGCGCGAAGCGCTTTTAAACCGGCGGATGCTGATCTGCATCTTCACGGGTTTTTCCTCCGGGCTGCCGCTGTACATGCTGATCAACCTTATTCCGGCGTGGCTGCGCACGGAGGGTGTCGACTTAAAGGCGATCGGGCTCTTCGCGCTCATCCAGTTGCCGTACACGTGGAAGTTCGTTTGGTCCCCTCTGCTCGACCGGTTCGGCCTGCCGGTACTCGGCCGGCGACGCGGCTGGATGTTGTTGACGCAGGTGCTGCTGCTCGTGTCGATCCCGGCGTTTGGACAGCTCAATCCACGCGCCGACCTTTGGGCGATCGCGTACCTGGCAACTGCGGTCGCGTTTTTCTCGGCGAGCCAGGATATCGTCCTCGATGCGTACCGGCGCGAGCTGTTGCCGGACGCCGAGTTGGGACTGGGCAATGCGATCCACGTGAACGCGTATCGGATCTCGAGCCTCGTTCCCGGCTCGCTCGCATTGATCCTGGCCGATCTGCTGCCGTGGTCATCGGTCTATGTGGTCACCGCGCTGTTCATGCTGCCGGGAATCGCGCTGACGCTGGCCATTGCCGAGCCGCTGCTCGCCAAGGCGCCCCCACGCACGCTGCGCGCTGCGGTGGTCGAACCGTTCCGCGAGTTCATTTTGCGCGCAGGGTGGCGGCACGCGTTGGTCGTGCTCCTGTTCATTTTTCTCTACAAGTTGGGCGATAGCATGGCCACGGCGTTAGCGACCCCGTTCTACATCGACATGGGCTTTTCCATGACCGAGATCGGCGTCATCGCCAAGAACGCCGGACTCTGGGCCAGCGTCGTCGGCGGGATGCTGGGCGGATTGTGGATGGTGAAGATCGGCATCAATCGCGGCTTGTGGCTGTTTGGCGTCGTGCAGGTCGTCTCGATTCTCGGATTTGCGTGGCTTGCCCACGTCAACGCGCCCGACAAGCTGTTGCTCGCCGGTGTGATCGCGTTCGAGGCGTTGGGTGTCGGCCTGGGCACCGCGGCGTTTGTAGCGTTCATCGCGCGCGCGACCGATCCGCGTTACACGGCGACCCAATACGCGTTGTTCTCGAGCTTGGCCGCCCTGCCGCGGACCGTCATCAATGCGTCCGCGGGCTGGATAGTCGAACGTATCGGCTGGTTCGATTTTTTCCTGCTTTGCACGATCTTGGCACTACCTGGTATGGCATTGCTCTTGCGTGTGGCACCTTGGCACGAACGTAACGCGCAAGGCACGCGACAATGATTCCGCACAAGTTCAGCTCAATCGCGCACCGCGACCACGATTACTGCAATCCGATCGCGGCGGCGAAGATCGAACGCGTACTCGATTTGCTGCCATTGGACGAAAAATCACGAGTTCTTGATCTTGGTTGCGGCCGCGCGGAACTCGCATTGCGGATCATCGAGCGCTTCGGCTCGACAGTGATTGCGATCGACAATTCCTCGTTGATGCTCGACGCGGCGCGCGAGCGTGCGGAATGGACCGGCGCGCTCTCCAAACTTCACCTCGACGATATGGACATAGCGGAATTCCGCGCCGACCCGGAGACCTTCCACTTGAGCGTGATGCTAGGTGCAGGCGGTATCGCCGGCGGCATGAGCGGCATCTGCAATCAATTGAAGAGTTGGACCAAATCGGGCGGCTACATGCTCATCGGCGAAGGCTATTGGCGGCGGCGGCCAGCCTCCGATTACCTGGCCGTCTTAGGAGGCAGCGAAACCGAACTGCTCGACCATCGCGGGAACGTACAGGCGGGTGTGGAAGCGGGGTTGATCCCGATGCACGCGGCGACCTCCTCGCTCGACGAGTGGGATGAGTACGAGTGGAAGTACTGCCGCGCGATCGAACGCTACGCGCGCGAACAGCCGGAAGATCCCGACGTGCCAGCGATGCTCGAACGCATCCGGCGCTGGCGCGATGCCTATATGCGCTGGGGCCGCGACACGCTGGGGTTCGCGCTCTATCTCTTTTATCGACCGGGGCCGCGGATGGGTTGATTATTCATCTAAGCGCCGATTCTTTGCATCGCCTCGGCAAGCTCCAGCCATTCCGCTTCCAACCGCGCGAGCTGCCAGGTGAGCTCGCCCTGCCGCACTAACTTTGCCCTGAGCTCATCCTTCGCCGTGTCCGCATAAGCGCCGCCGCTCGCGAGCCATGTTTCCAGCGCCGTTTTCTCGGTCGTCGCTGCCTCGAGCTCGCGCTCGATCGTCGACTGACGCGTCGCCAACGGCCGCCGGGTCTCCGCTAGCCGTTGCCGTGTTTGCGCTTCGATGCGTTTTTGTGCTCTTCGATCGGCAGGCGCGGAAACGGGTATGGGTGCGTCCGCGCGCTCGCGACGGCGTTGTCCCAATACCCAATCGCGGTAGTCGTCGAGATCGCCGTCGAACGGCACGATCGCTCCGTCGGCAACGAGCCATAATATGTCGGTCGTTGTGCGCAACAGATGACGGTCGTGGGCAACGACGACGAGTGCCCCCTGAAACTCGAGCAGCGCCTCGGTGAGAGCTTCACGCATTTCGAGGTCGAGGTGGTTGGTTGGCTCGTCGAGCAGCAACAGATTCGGTTTCTGCCGGACGATAAGCGCGAGCGTAAGCCGCGCTCGCTCGCCGCCGGAGAAGCGACCGACGACGGAATTCGCCATGTCGCCGTGGAAATCGAATCCGCCCAAAAAGTCGCGGTGTTCCTGCTCGCGGGTGTCGGGCTCCAGCCGTCGCAGATGCCACAATGGTGATTCCTCATCACGCAGTTGCTCGACCTCTAGCTGCGCGAAATAGCCGATGCGCAACCCCTGCGCGGCGTGCCGCTTGCCGATGCACGGGGCAAGCGTACCGGCAAGCGCTTTCAGCAGTGTCGACTTGCCGGCGCCGTTAGGCCCGAGCAGCCCGATGCGCTCGCCGGCCAACAGGCCAAAGTCCACGTTCGCCAGCACTGGAGGCCGCTCCGGGTAACCCAACGTCACGCGCTCGAGGACAACGAGCTGTCTCGCCCCAATGTCTGCTGGAGCGAACGCGAACTCGAACGGGCTATCGACGTGAGCGGCCGCGATTAGCTCCATCCGTTCGAGCGCTCGCTTGCGGCTTTGCGCCTGCTTGGCTTTGCTAGCCTTGGCGCCAAACCGCTCGATAAACGTCCGCAAGTGCGCGATCTGGCGTCGCTGCTTTGCGTACGAGGACTCCTGCAACGCCAGCACTCGCGCTCGCTCGCGCTCGAACTGCGCGTAATTTCCCGAGTATGTCGTCAGTGCCCGGCCGCTCGCATGTACGATCGTGTCGACGACGCCGTCGAGAAAATCGCGGTCATGCGTAATGAGCAGAAGCGTTCCCGGATACTTCGCGAGCCAGTCTTCCAGCCACAACACCGCGTCGAGATCGAGGTGGTTGGTCGGCTCGTCGAGCAGCAGCAAGTCGGAGCGGCACATCAGCGCCTGGGCGAGATTTAGGCGCATCCGCCAGCCACCCGAAAAGCTGACAACCGAATCCATTAGCTGCGACTCCGCAAACCCCAGACCGGCTAGAAGCGCTGCGGCGCGGGGTCGCGCGCTATAGCCGCCGATCGCGTCGAACTGGTGGTGGAGGTCGGCGAGCGCCGTGCCGTCATGCGCGGGATCGTTGTCCACACGCGCAAGCGCCGACTCGACCTCGCGCAGCTCGCGATCGCCGTCGAGAACATAGGCGAGGGCAGGCCTGGCCACGGCGGGTGTCTGCTGTGCGACATGCGCGATCGTCCACGCGGATGGCAGATCGATTGACCCGGCCTCGGATATCACTTCGCCCAGGATGGCGGCAAAGAGGCTCGATTTGCCGCTGCCGTTGGCCCCGACGAGGCCGACCTTGTGCCCGGCATGGACGGTCAGATTCGCGGCGTCAAAGAGACGTTTCGCACCGCGCGCTAGGACGAGGTTGGTGATGCGCAGCACGGGTGATTTTTACGTGCGCAGCGCAGTTCGTAGTCGTAATCGATGATCAGCGGCGCGTGATCCGAAAAGCGGCGATTCTGGTAGATCGTTGCCGCGAGCGCCGTGGCGGCGATGCCGCGCGTCGCGACCTGATAATCGATCCGCCAGCCAACGTATTTGGCCCACGCCTGTCCGGCGGTTCGACCACCACGTGTACTGCCCGGGTCGCAGTTCGATCCGGCGAAATACATCGACGAACCTGACGATATCCCACGGCTCGGCACGCGCGAGCCAGCGCGCCAAGCCTTTGCGTTCGGCGGAACGGAGGGCGATTACGATGAGCGTCATGAAACGCATCGGCGGCGCGACGGCGAGGCCGGAAGAAAGCGCGCGAGTGTACACGACGCCAATTTCGACACTGTGACGCCAATTGCGACTTCAGCATTGCCAAATGTGTAACGGACACGCGCGACTCGTTGCACCGCTATAATTTGCAATCGAGATGAGTGATTTTCGGCAAGCTTTTCTGGAGTTCGCACTGGCACGCGAAGTGCTACGTTTTGGTGAATTCGTCACCAAAGCCGGACGCAAGACCCCCTACTTCTTTAACGCAGGCGCCTTCGACGACGGCGAGAGCCTGCGACGGCTGGGTGAGTTCTACGCCGCCGCGTGGATGGCCTCGGGCATCGCGTGCGACCAACTGTTCGGTCCCGCGTACAAAGGCATTCCGCTCGTTGCGGCGACCGCAGTCGCACTTGCCGAAAAAGGTCACAATTTGCCGTTCAGCTTCAATCGCAAAGAGGCAAAAGATCACGGCGAAGGCGGCGTGATCGTCGGTGCCCCGCTGCGAGGCCGGATCATGATCGTCGATGATGTCATTACTGCGGGTACGTCCGTGCGCGAATCCGTGGAATTGATCCGGGCGCACGATGCCATCCCTGCCTGTGTGCTGATTGCGTTGGATCGAATGGAGCGCGGCGTCGCCGAACTGTCCGCGGTGCAGGAAGTGCAGGAAAACTTTGGCATTCCCGTGGTTGCGATCGCCACGCTTGACGATCTGCTGGCGTTCGTGGCGCGCCGGCCGGAACTTCACAGTCAGGCAACCGCGGTGACCGCCTATCGGATGCGTTACGGCGCGCATGAGCGGACCGCGTAGCGGTAGATCGCGCCGTGTAAGGCACGAATGGGCAAAAGCGGGTGGTAGCGAGCATCGACGGCGGTAGACTGGATTTCAAAAAATGAGGTGTACGTGAGACAGGCAAGTGCAACCAGCATACGAGGGACGACGACAAGGGCGACCAGCGCGCAGGCGCCGACCGTCATTCGCGCGTGGCTGGTCTTGATGCTCGCGGCAGCGTTCGTGTTGTCGATGGCCTTTTCGGCGCAAGGTGCCACTTACAAATGGGTCGACGAGAAAGGCATCGTCCACTACACCGACAAAATGCCCGCTGAAGCGGTCAATAAGGGTAGTGTCGAACTCAATAAACAGGGCATTCAGGTCAAGAGAATCGACCCCGCGCTCAACGCCGAACAACGCCGGGTCCGCGAGGCCGAAGGTGAGCGCTTGCGGCTCGCAAGCAAGCAGCGTGAGGTCGTCGAGCGGCGTGACCGGGCGTTGCTGGAAAGCTACAGCACTGAGAGCGAAATCGATCTGGCGCGTACGCGAGCGCTAGGCACGATCGATGCTCAGGTACAATCCGCGCTGGCGTATACCGCCACGCTCTCCATGCGACGAGACGAATTAGAAGCGAAACGCAACGGGCTTGGCAATAAGCCATTGCCTCCCGTGATCGAGCGGGAACTTGCAACCGTTGATTCCGAGCTCAACAAACAATCCGAGTTGATTGCGGCGAGACAAAAAGAAATCGCCTATGTCAACGCGCGTTACGACGGCGACAAGCAGCGATGGCGCGAGCTTCGCGCGGTCGCCGAGTCGACCGTCAGCGGAACGGCGAATGACGGCAGAAAATAGCGCGTGGTCGCGACCGCGTAAGTGCGGGGCCGGCGGAGAAAGCAACTGACACTGTTCGAAGGAAATATCATGCGGCGATTGTTTTGGGCACTACCCTTGTGGCTGGCGTCGTCGCTGGCCTTTGGCCAAACGACGACAACGGAAGTAGTCGAGTTCTACCATGAGGGTCTCGACCATTATTTCATCACCGCTGACGCCATGGAGATCGGGAACCTCGACACGCGTGTTCTCAAGGGCTGGACGCGCACCGGGCAAAAATTTGTGGCGGTCAGCCCCGGTTCCCAAGTTCCCGGCGCATTGGGAGTCTGCCGTTTCTACGGCAAGCCCGAGCGCGGGCTTGATTCGCACTTCTACCCGGCCACGCTCGCGGAATGCGTGGCGGTGCGCGAAAAATTCCCGGATACGTGGCTGTTCGAATCGGACAACGTCTTCAAGCTCTACCTCCCCGACCAAAATACGGGCGTGTGCCCCGGCAGCACGGTGCCGGTGTACCGCGCTTGGAACAATCGCCCGGACGTCAACCATCGTTACACGACCGACCGCAGCGTCCATCTGTCGATGCTGGCTAAGGGCTACATCGAGGAAGGGTTCGGCGGGAACGGAAAACCCGTCGTCGCGATGTGCGCGGTGTCGGCGTCCAATCCGGTCGGCGCTGGGCTTCCGAGCATTCCGATCGTCCCCGTCCCGATCGTCCCCGTCCCGATCGTCCCCGTCCCGGGCGTCACACCGCCCGAATGCACGCTTGCGGCGGATAACCTATACCCCAAGGTGGGAAGCACCGTCACGCTGACCGCGAGCTGCACCAACAGTCCGACCAAGTATGTGTGGTCGGAGGCGTCGTGCTCGACGGCTACCGGCTCGTGCACATTGACGGGCTCGGCCATCGGCTACAAGAATTACACGGTGAAAGGCGGCAACGCGGGGGGCGAAGGAGCGGCAGTCGGCGTGCTGGTGCAGTGGCAGCCCGCGACCGTGACTGGACCGCCTCCACCGGCGGCGCCAACGGTGCCTTCGTGCACGATCCTGTCGAACACGCCGACTCCCGTGATTGCGACCAATCTCGTCCTCACCGCGAGTTGCACGGGAAGCCCGACGTCGTATACGTGGACGGGATGCCCGGGCGCGACCGGACGGACCTGTACGACGAGCGAGGCGGCGGAGGGCTCCAAGACCTACACGGTCACTGCCACCAATGCCGTCGGTAACAGCAGCCCGACATCGATGACCGCGAGTTGGGTTAAGGTACCTCCGCCTGTCGGCGTGAACTGCACGGTTTTCCCTAGTCCGGTCAGTCCGGTTATTGGCGAGTCGCTGACGTTAACGGCAACATGCGTCGGCAACCCTACGTCCTTTGTTTGGGAAAGCTGCACCAGCACGACGTCTACGTGTGCGCCGACGATGCAGACGCGTGCGGGATCCCTCGCGTACGTTCTTACGGCATCCAACGCCTCGGGTAGCAGCCATAGAGCGACGGTACTCGTAACGTGGCAGGATCCACCGCCACCGCCGGGACCTACGCCGACCGGTTGCCAGATCGAGGTCTATCCTGCGGTTGCCGTCCCCCGGCTCACCGGCCTCTACATGAATTCGCCCAACATTGCGGTGAAGTTCAAAACGCCTAACTACACGTCATCCGGTTTGGGTAAAGCGACCTCGGTCGAGTACATTGGAGAGCAGCGCTATCGCGAGGCTTCGATTTCCGATCAGCCGTGTGATTTCAGCTTCTCGCCGGGAACAGGAAATTTGAGCGGCCCCGGGACAACGACGTACAATTTGTTCACGGTGGGGAGGACACAAGCAGGAATAGTCCGGCTCGAACCCAACACCAAGTACTACTACAATTTGCGCGGTTTTCGGTGGGACCCCGCCGACGCGCGCGAGCAGTTTGCCGTCGGCATCGATCTGCCGCTGCCTTAAGCCAGCGTCACGGTAGGAATCAAGCGGGCGGCCCCTAAAGCCGCCCGCGCTATTTGGCGGGCCCCACGCCTTGGCCGCCCCGTCAGCGGGCTAGCCTTCTTTTCAACACGGCGTGGACCTGCTCCGGATTGGCTTTGCCATGCGACGCCTTCATCACCTGGCCGACGAGCGAGTTGAACGCCTTCACGCGACCGGCCTTATAGTCAGCGACGATCGCGTTATTCGCTTCGATGACCTCCTCAACGATTTTTTCGATCGCACCCGTATCGGAAATCTGCAGCAGACCTTTCGCTGCGATGATCGCGTCCGCATCACCGCCGTGCTCGCCCGCCCACATCGAGTCGAACACGTCCTTGGCCATTTTGGCCGAGATCGTGGCATCGGCAATGCGTTCGATGAGCCGCGCAAGCTGCGCCGCGGAGACTGGGACGTCTTGCATCTCGATTTCCGCACGGTTGACACCCGCCGCGACTTCGCCCAGTACCCAGTTGGCGAGCGTCTTGGCGCCGTCGCTTCCGCTCAGTGCGCCGCTTTCACCTAGTGCGGCGACCGCGTCCTCGAAGTAGGTTGCGAGCTCACGGCTGGCCGTTAGTGCCGCGGCGTCGTAGGCTGGCAATCCGTATCGCGCTGCCCAGCGCATTCTCAGCGCGGCGGGCAGCTCCGGCAACTCCGCCCGAATGCGGGCAATCCACGCGTCGTCGATGATGAGCGGCGGGAGATCGGGGTCGGGAAAATACCGGTAATCCTGCGCGTCTTCCTTGCTGCGCATCGAGCGCGTCTCGTCGCGATCGGGATCGTAAAGCCGCGTTTCCTGCACGACGGTCCCGCCATCCTCGATCAGCTCGATCTGCCGGCGCACATCGAAGTCGATCGCCTTTTCGAGAAAGCGGAAGCTGTTTAGATTCTTGATCTCGCAACGTGTGCCGAGGGTCACCGCGCCCGCGGGCCGCACCGATACGTTGGCGTCGCAGCGGAAGCTCCCTTCCTGCATATTGCCGTCGCTGATGCCGATCCAGCGTACCAGTCCGCGCAACGTCTTCGCGTAGGCGACTGCCTCTGCTGCCGAGCGCATCTCGGGTTCGGAAACAATTTCGAGAAGTGGGGTACCGGCGCGGTTGAGATCGATTCCGGACATGCCGTGAAAATCCTCGTGCAGCGACTTGCCGGCGTCCTCTTCCAGATGCGCCCGCGTCAGATGCACGGTCTTCTCCCCCTGGGGCGTGACAATGGCGAGCGACCCGCCTTGTACGATGGGTATTTCGAATTGCGAAATCTGATAGCCCTTCGGCAAATCCGGATAAAAATAATTCTTGCGCGCGAAAATGCTGCGCGCGTTGATCGTTCCGCCAACGGCAAGCCCAAAACGTATCGCGCGTTCGACGGCGCCCTTGTTGAGCACCGGTAGTACGCCGGGCAGCGCCAAGTCGACCGCGGCGGCCTGCGTGTTCGGCGGGGCGCCAAACGATGTCGAAGCGCCGGAAAAAATCTTGGCAGCGGTGCCGAGCTGCGTATGCGTTTCCAGGCCGATGACGACTTCCCACTTCATGACGTTACCGTTTCGGGTGAGAAGTCCCGAGTGAAATCGGAGGGACTTCGCAGGTGCCAGTCGGTCGCCTGCTGGAAGCGATGCGCAACCCGCAACAAGTTGGCTTCGCTGAAGTAATTGCCCTGGATCTGCAGTCCGATCGGAATTCCAGTGTTATCGAATCCGCATGGAATCGAGATCGCCGGCGCGCCGGTCAGGTTCGCGGCGATCGTGAACATGTCGTTCAAATACATCTGAACCGGGTCGTCGAGCTTGTCGCCCAGCTTGAACGCGGGCGTCGGCGCCGTCGGCCCCATGATCACATCGCACTCTCGATACGCGCGCGTGAAGTCGTCGGCGATCAGCCGGCGCACCTGCTGCGCCTTTAAGTAATACGCGTCGTAGTATCCGTGCGACAGAACGTAGGTTCCGACCAGAATCCGGCGCTTTACCTCGTCGCCAAATCCCTCGGTGCGAGTCTTCTTGTACATGTCGGTCAGCCCATCGTAGCGCTCCGCGCGATGGCCGTAGCGCACGCCGTCGAAACGCGACAGGTTCGACGATGCCTCGGCCGGCGCGATGACGTAATAGACGGGGACCGAAAGATTGGCACTGGGCAACGCAACGTCCACCATGGTTGCGCCAAGTTGCGCGAACTGCGCTAGCGCTGCCTGTATCGCGGATGCGACGTCGGAATCGATGCCTTCACCGAAGTATTCCTTCGGCAAGCCGATGCGCAGACCCGACAACGGCTTCCCCGGTGCGTTCTCGCGCAACAGTTGCGTGAAGTCTTCGCGTGGGCGGGGCAGCGACGTCGAATCGCGCGCGTCGTGACCGGACATCGCGTTCAGCATCAAACCGCAGTCCTCCGCCGTTCGCGCGAACGGTCCTGCCTGGTCGAGACTCGACGCGAATGCAACCAGACCATAGCGGGAGCAACTCCCGTAAGTCGGTTTCAGGCCGCACACCCCGGTCAGCGCCGCCGGTTGACGAATCGAACCGCCGGTATCGGTGCCGGTAGTCGCCGGGAGGAGGCGGGCAGCGACCGCGGCGGCAGAGCCGCCGGAGCTACCGCCCGGAACGTAGTCCGTATTCCAGGGGTTGCGGACCGGCCCGAACCAAGACGTTTCATTCGACGAGCCCATGGCGAACTCGTCCATGTTCGTCTTGCCGATCAGCACCGTGCCAGCCGCTTTTAAGCCTGCGACGACGAACGCGTCGTACGGCGCGACAAACTGCGCGAGCATCCGCGAACCACAGGTCGTCTTTAACCCCGCGGTCATCAGGATGTCTTTGTGCGCGATCGTGATGCCAGTCAGCGGCGCGGCGTCGCCGCGTCCCAAAGCGGTATCGGCAACGCGCGCTTGAGCGAGTGCGCCCTCCGCGTCGATTGTAATGAATGCATTCAACGAGGGCTGCGCACGCTCGACCCGTCGCAGCACATCGGACGTCAATTCGACGCTGGAAAAGTGCTTCGCCCGCAGCGCTTGCGAGAGCTCGGTGATGGTTCCGGTGAACATGGAAATGGGGATGGAGCGAATCCGCGATGAGTGAGTAACATTCGTGGGCGGACATCTTGCTAGACCGCGGACGGACTCAAACCGCCGGTTCTTCTCGCTTAGTCATTCACTCGATGACCCTCGGTACCAGGTAGAGCCCTTCGGCCACCGCGGGCGCGACGCTTTGATAGAGCGAGCGCTGGTCGTTTGCCGTGACGACGTCGTCGCGCAGCGGCAGCATGACGTCCTGCGCATGGGCCATAGGTAAAATCCCTTGCGTGTCGACTTGATTGAGTTGGTCGATCATCGCAAAGATCGCGTCGAGCTTCGCGCGAACTTGTTCCGCCGCGTGCGCATCGATGTCGATGCGCGCAAGATGCGCGATCCTGTGAACGTCGTCGAGCGTCAGCGCCATCGTCTGCGGTCAGGGTAAGGTAGCGCGCTAAAAAGCGCCGCGCGAACGCGAGCGGCTTCGCGCAAAGCCATGTCAAGCACTCCGCTTGAAGCGTGCTCAGATGGCAAAAAGCCGCGTGAAATCAGTGCGAAAGCAGTGCGATAGGTTATCATAACGCTCAACCATTTTAAGAGGCGGCTCGCCACTGTCTCTCCGATTGGCGGAGGGAGGAAGGCGGGTGGCCGCGCGCAAGGCTCGACCCTTCAATGTTCGAATCCTTCAAAGGTTATTTTTCCAGCGACTTAGCAATCGATTTAGGCACTGCCAACACATTGATCTATGTGCGCGGCAAAGGCATCGTTCTGAATGAGCCCTCGGTCGTCGCCATTCGCCAGGAAGGCGGCCCGAACGGCAAAAAAGTGATTCAGGAAGTCGGGCTCGCGGCCAAGCAGATGCTCGGCCGAACGCCGGGCAACATCACGGCAATCCGCCCGATGAAGGACGGCGTCATCGCCGACTTCACGGTAACGGAACAGATGCTGAAGCAATTTATCAAGAAGGTGCTCGAGTCGCGGCTCTTCTCGCCGAGCCCGCGCATCATCATCTGCGTGCCGTGCGGATCGACGCAGGTCGAGCGTCGCGCGATCCGCGAATCCGCGCTCGGCGCCGGCGCGTCGAAGGTTTATCTGATCGAGGAACCGATGGCCGCCGCGATCGGCGCCGATCTTCCCGTCTCGGAGGCGACCGGCTCGATGGTTGTGGACATCGGCGGCGGCACTACGGAAGTCGGCGTCATCTCGTTAGGTGGCATCGTCTACGCGGGCTCGGTGCGCGTCGGCGGGGACAAGTTCGACGAGGCGATCGTCAACTACATCCGGCGCAACTATGGGATGCTGATCGGCGAAACGACGGCCGAGCTCATCAAGAAGACGATCGGCTCGGCCTTCCCAGGGTCCGAAGTCAAGGAAATGGAAGTGAAGGGACGAAACCTCGCCGAGGGAATCCCGCGCAGCTTCACCGTCTCTTCCAACGAAATCCTGGAAGCGCTGACCGATCCGCTCAACAGCATCGTGTCGGCGGTCAAAAGCGCGTTGGAACGTACGCCGCCGGAGCTGGGCGCCGACATCGCGGAACGGGGCATGGTACTGACCGGTGGCGGAGCTTTGCTGCGCGACGTCGATCGCCTGTTGATGGAAGAAACCGGGCTGCCCGTCATCGTCGCCGACGATCCGCTGACTTGCGTCGTGCGCGGGTGCGGCCGTGCGCTCGAGAATATGGAAAAGCTGTCGACGATCTTTACGTCGGACTGATTTTTGCATGCTTAACCGCTTATGCACCACGTCTCCGATGCACCGCCTCCGTTCTTCCACCGCGGTCCCTCTCCGTTCGCGCGGCTCGCTGTGTTCGGCCTGCTTTCGCTGGCGCTCTTGTTCACCGATTCCCGTTACGGCTATCTTGAAGGGATACGCAGCGTTGTAGCGATCGCCTTGCATCCGTTGCAACGAATTGTCCAGATTCCCGGCGAGACGCTCGCCTGGGTCGCCACATACTTCACCTCGCAACGCGTGCTTGCCGACGAAGTCGCCTCGCTCAAGCACCAGGTCCTCGCGCAAGCCCCAGCCGCGCAGGGCCAAGGCCTGCTGCGTGACGAAAATGCTGCGCTAAGGGCTCTGCTGGCCGTTCATGCGCGTTTCGCAAACGCAGCGACCGCGGCCGAAGTCTTGTACATGGGTCGCGACCCGTTCTCACAAAAGCTATTCCTGAATCGCGGCAGCGAGGCCGGCATCAAGCCCGGAGAGGCCGTGATCGATCAGTTCGGGGTCATTGGGCAGGTCACGCGTGCGTTTCCACAGATGGCGGAGGTTACGCTGATCACCGACAAAGACCATGCGGTGCCGGTCAAGGTCGAGCGCAGCGGTATTCGCGGCGTGTTCTTCGGTGCCGGCGCGGGCCGAATGCCGGAACTGCGGTTCATGGCGTCGACATCCGACGTGCGACCGGGCGACAAGCTTTATACATCCGGCCTCGACGGCATTTATCCTGCGGACCTCGCCGTGGCGCAGGTGGCAAGCGTCGAGCGCGAGACCGGACAGATGTTTTCGCGCATTCTTTGTACACCGCTCGCGGGGGTCGATCGCAGCGCGTACCTGCTGGTGCTCAGGCAGGGAGCGGCGCCATTGCCGCGTCCGGATGAGCCGGCGGAAGCAGACGTTCCCAAAAAGGGCGCACGCGGCAAGGGCCGGCGCAGCGGATGACGATGGCCGTGCTGCGCAAGGGGTCGCCTTTGGCACCGTCGCGGCCCGAGGAGATTCTGCGGCCGATCAATCCGTGGTTTATTCCGCTGACGTTTGTCATCGCGCTGCTCGGCAACCTGGTTCCGCTGGCAGGCGGGGCTTCGATGGCGCGACCCGACTTTTTGGCGTTGGTCATCTTGTATTGGTGCATCCAGGAACCGCGCTATGTCGGCGTTGGAATCGCTTGGGCGTTGGGCCTCGTCATGGACGTCGCCGATGCGACGGTGTTCGGCGAACACGCGCTCGCTTACGCGGTGCTCGCCTACGCCGCTGAATATTTCCGTCGGCGCGTGTTGCGCTTTCGTCGATGGCAACAGGCGCCCCAAGTCGCGCTTCTGCTGATCATCTGCGCGGCGACGGTGCTGCTCATCCGTTTCGTCGGCGGGGCGCCGCTGCCGCATTGGACCTATGCCGTGCCGCCGCTGGTCGGGGCGTTGCTGTGGCCGTTGACCTCCGTGCTGCTGCAATGGCCGCAGCGCCCGCCGCGATCGCCCGCGGAGCGCTAGAGGAACCTGACCATGGCTCGGCACACGCTTTTCAATTCGGGCGACTATCGCGGCCGCCGCCGGTTCGGAGCGTTGGAACTGCGCGATCCGCAACGCGAGCTGTTCCTGTTCCGTCGCCGGCTGCTGTACGCATTCGTGTTCGTGCTGTTGGGATTCGGCGGCCTGTTCGCGCGCTTCGTGCACCTGCAGGTTGTGCAGCATGGTCACTACCGAACGCTCGCGGACTCGAATCGCATCGCGATCGTGCCGATAGTGCCCAACCGCGGCGTCATCACCGACCGCAATGGCGTGGTGCTTGCGCAGAGCTTTTCCGCCTATACGCTCGAGCTCACGCCGGCGCGTATCGCCAACCTCGACCACACCATCGATCAGCTTGCGGAACTCGTCGACATCCAGCCACGCGATCGCAAGCGGTTCAAGAAGGTGCTCGAGGAATCGAAGAATTTCGAAAGCCTGCCGCTGCGGACCAAGCTCACCGACGAAGAAGTCGCGCGACTGGCCGTGAACCGCTTCCGCTTTCCGGGTGTCGAGATCAAGGCGCGCCTCTTTCGCCATTACCCGCATGGAGAAGTGGCGTCGCACGCGATCGGCTACATCGGCCGCATCAACGATCGCGATCTGGAACGCATCGCGGATTGGGAGGAGAGCGCCAACTACAAAGGCTCGGACTACATCGGTAAAGTGGGAGTCGAGCTCTCCTATGAGCGGGAGCTGCACGGCACCACCGGTGTGGAGGAAGTGGAAGTCGATTCCGGCGGCCGCGCCGTGCGCACGCTGTCGCGCGCGGCTCCGTCGTCGGGAAACGATTTGCGGCTATCGCTCGACATCAAGCTGCAGGAAGTGGCGGAAGCCGCATTCGGCGATCGGCGCGGCGCGCTCGTCGCCATCGATCCGACGACGGGGGATATCCTGGCGTTCGTCTCCAAGCCAGGGTTCGATCCCAACCTGTTCGTCGACGGCATCGATCCCGCGAACTGGCAGTTGTACAACGAGTCCCCCGACAAGCCGCTGCTCAATCGACCGTTGCGCGGAGCCTATCCGCCGGGTTCGACGATCAAACCGTTTCTGGCGCTGGGCGCCTTGACCTCGGGTAAGCGTACGCCGCAACAAACCATCAGCGATCCGGGATTTTTCCAGCTCGGCGGCGGGGGCCACCGCTGGCGCGACGACAAGCCGGGCGGGCATGGCTTGGTCGACATGTACAAGTCGATTGTCGTGTCCTGCGACACGTATTACTACGTCCTGGCCAGCGAAACCGATATCGACGATACGCACCGGTTCCTGTCGCAGTTGGGCTTCGGGCGCAAAAGCGATGTCGATATCGAGGGCGAGTTGACGGGCGTTCTACCTTCCCGCGAATGGAAGCGCCGACGCGCCGGAAATCGCGAGGAAGATCGCAAATGGTATCTCGGCGACTCGATATCCGCCGGAATCGGCCAAGGGTACAACACATTCACCCCGATGCAATTGGCGCTCGCGACGGCCACGATTGCCAACGACGGCGTCGCGTTTCGTCCCCACATCGCCAAGAGTATCGTCAACACGAGGACCGGGGAGCAACGTGCGGTCGCACCGCAGCCGACCCATACGATCGCCGCGAAGCCCGAGCACATCGCCTTCGTGAAGAACGCGCTGGTCGGAGTGAATCGCGAAGGCACGGGCGCGCGAGCTTTCGCCGGCACGAAATACGTTTCCGGCGGCAAGACCGGCACAGCGCAGGTCTATTCGCTGAAAGGAGAGAAATACAACGCGGCAAAGGTCGACGAACGTCTGCGCGATCACGCGTGGTTCATCGCGTATGCGCCGGCGGACAAGCCGCGCATTGCGCTTGCCGTACTGGTCGAGAACGGGGGTTTTGGTGCGCAATCAGCGGCGCCGATTGCCCGCAAAGTGCTGGATTTCCATGTGCTCGGTCGCGCGGAACCGGGTGCGGCGGTGCCGGTCGGCTCGCCGCGCGACGTCGATGATGCGAGCGACTGAATGAGCTTTACCGAGATCGTCGGGCGCGTGTGGGAGGTCCTCACGCGCCGGATCGACAGCTTCCTGTTGGGCTGCGCGTTGGCATTGTTCGGCGTCGGGCTCGCGACGCTCTTTTCCGCCGCGGACCAGAGCGTTGCGCGCATGTCGACCCAATTGATGTCGTTCGCGTTTGCGCTCGTGCTGATGTGGATACTCGCCAACATCCCACCGCAAACGCTCGCACGCGCGGCCCTGCCGCTGTACGTGGTCGGGGTATTGCTGCTGGTCGGCGTGGCGC
Organism: Casimicrobiaceae bacterium; assembly: GCA_037719965.1. GTDB lineage: Bacteria > Pseudomonadota > Gammaproteobacteria > Burkholderiales > Casimicrobiaceae > VBCG01. The sequence continues at coordinate 46,703 of JBBJMT010000020.1, forward strand.
TATTCGGAGTCGTTGTCAACGGTTCGCGGCGCTGGCTGAACGTCGGTATCGCGCGGATTCAGCCCTCCGAGCTCATGAAAATCGCACTGCCGTTGATGCTCGCCTGGTACTTCCAGAAATTCGAGGGGCGAATCAACTGGAAGGATTTTGCCGTCGCTGCCGTGCTGATTGTTCTTCCCGTGTATCTGATCAAGCGTCAGCCCGATTTGGGAACCGCGCTCCTCATTGGCGCCTCGGGATTCTACGTGCTGTTCCTCGCCGGCCTGTCGTGGAAGATCATCGCAGGAATGGCGGCGGTGGGCGGCGCGGCGGGTCCATACTTCTGGAGCCAACTACACGGATATCAACGCGAGCGAATTCTGACGTTCATCGACCCGTCGCGCGATCCGCTGGGCGCGGGCTACCACTCGACGCAGGCCTCGATCGCCATTGGCTCGGGTGGCGTCATCGGCAAAGGCTGGCTCAACGGTACGCAAACGCACCTGGATTTTCTACCAGAACGCCACACCGATTTCATTTTCGCCGTGTTCGGCGAGGAGTTCGGGCTGATTGGGGCGGCGCTGCTGCTCGCGCTCTACATGCTGCTGATTGGACGCGCGTTGGTGATCACGGCCAACGCGTCGACGTTGTTCGCCCGGCTCCTGGCCGGCGCCGTGACGCTCATGTTTTTTACCTATGCGTTCGTGAACATGGGGATGGTCAGTGGTTTGCTGCCGGTCGTCGGCGTTCCGTTGCCGCTGATGTCCTACGGCGGCACGGCGCTGGTATCGATCTTCATCGGTCTGGGAGTCCTGATGAGCGTGCAGGCGCATCGGACGCTGGTGAAGACTTAAGAGCTCGCCAGCGCCGCCAGACGGCGGCGTAAACGATGACATTGAACACGACCACGATGACGCCAAACCCGAACTGCACATGTGGCGTAAGGCCGACTGGATAAATGAGCGGCAGCAGATAGTGCTCGATGAAACCGCCGCTGTAGCCGCCCTCGCCCGCGCGCTGACGCAGGACGTTTTCCCATGGGGTCAGCGGGCAGATCGTGCTGGTGAACTCGGAGTAGGCGCCCCAAAGCGCGGCGGGCACATGCACGATTGTCCATTTCCACCGCCACAGCGCGAGCAGTCCGCCGAACAACACGAACACGATAAAGACGAAGTGCAGCGCGACCAGCGCGTCGGCCAACAGACGATGGATCACGCACTTAAACTGTGGGCAGGCGACGCGGAAGCGGTGTAGACGGGATCCGGTCGCGAGAAAAACGAATGCAGGATGTGATAGACAGTCAGATAGTTCTTTTGCTGAAAGCTGGCATGGGAAATCCCGGGCATGATGGTGAACTGCTTGTCGGGGTTGGGTAGCCGGGCAAAGAAATTCATCAGGTCATCGAATCCGGCGATGCCGTCGAACTCACCACGCATGATGATCGTCGGCGCAGCAATGGCTGCGGGATCGACGATGGGCAGCTTCGAGCACATGTCGATGTACGTTCCGTTCGGCATCGACGAATCCAGCGCGAGGATCGCGTCTGCGAATGCATCGACGACGCGTTTCTCCGCGCACTCGGGATGATCGCGCTCGAAAATGGAATAGACGAACGCTCGATCGATCGGGCGGCGCTTCGCCTTAAGAAATTCCGAAAGCTTCTTGCGCCGCTGCTCGAGCGTGGGGCTGCCTTCGCCGGTCCAGACGAATGCGTCGAGCGCCAGGCGCGCGACGCGATCCGGATGCCTTTGCGCGAAGAGTGCCGCACGCAAGGCGCCCGAAGAAATGCCATAGACGAAGAAGCTCTGCACGCCGCGGGTGCGACTGATGTACTCGGTAGCGGCGACAAGGTCGTCGGCGCCGTTGGCGATGTCGCAGGTGATGTCGCGTTTCTTGTCGGATCGCCCGTAGCCTTCCATATCGACGCTCCAGCACACGAATCCGCGCCGGGCAAACCAGTCCATGGCCGACGAATCGGCGCGTCCGGGAACCTTCAAGTCGAAGGTAGGCTGCGACGCCATCGACGAGCCATGGACAAAAAGCACGGCGGGCTTGTTGTCTGGCTGCCCGACGAACTTCTCCCACAGAAAGAGGCGCACCTCCCCCTTCGTCGTCGAGTGTTCGACGCCGGTCACCGGCGCATCATTGCCAATTTGGCCGGACATCGTGTTCTCGTGATTGGGGGTAGCGACCGCGCTAATCGATCTTGGCACCGGTTTCCTTGATGATTCTTGCCCAACGGTCGATCTCCTCGCGAAAGAACGTACCGAATTCCGCGGGTGTCGATGCCACGATCTCGATCGAGGCATTGGCCATGTAGGTTTTCACTTCGGGCGTCGCCATCGCACTCAGTAGTTCCCGATGCAGCTTTTCGATGATCGCGGCAGGCGTGCCTTTTGGTGCCATCAAGCCCAGCCAAACGTACGCGGCGTACCCTGGAACGCCCGCTTCGGCAATCGTTGGCACGTCAGGCAATTGCGGCGAGCGATTGGCGCTGGTCACCGCAAGTGCGCGGAGCTTTCCGGCTTTGATGTGTCCCAGCATACCGGCAAGCCCCGGGAACGACACCAATACCTGCCCGCCTAGCAAGTCGGTAGTCGCCTGGCCGCTGCCGCGATAGGGGATGTGGTTCATCTTGAGCCCCGTCTGCGACAGAAAAAGCGCGGCGAACAAGTGCTGTCCGCTGCCGTTGCCGGATGACGCATAGTCCAACTTGTCAGGCCGCTCCCTCGCGTATGAGATGAGCTCCTGGACCGATTGCACGGGAAGCGACGGATGTACAGCGAGGACGCCTGGCTCCCTTCCGATCAAGGCGATGGGAACGAAGTCGTCGAGCGAATGAAATTTGAGTTGCGAGTACAAGCTCGCACTGATGGCATTGGTCTGCGAAGCGAGCAGAAGCGTGTAGCCATCCGGCGCGGATCTCGCGGCGAGCTCGGAGCCTATCGTCGCCCCTGCGCCCGGCCGGTTTTCGACGACCACCTGCTGGCCCAAACGCTTGGAAAGTTCTTGCGCAACGAGCCGCGTCGGTCCATCGACGGCGCCTCCCGGTGAAAAGGGCACGATGATCCGAATCGGCCGTGACGGATAGTCCTGTGCATGCAACGGACTCACGCCGACAGCAGCCAACCCCACGCCGATGGCCAGGCCCAAGCCGCGCGCGAGGTTTCCTGAAACGTTCATCCTGATCTCCAACTTGACGACGCTTTATGTCGATGCGAGTGCTGTGGAAGCGAGCGTGCGCCAGCCGGTTAAGGGACCGCCTCGGCCGGTTGTTCCGACATGCTACGCCTCGCCGGAAAGGTGATGCGCACTCGTTTCGAAGCGGGCGGGGGTGGGGGCGGAGGTTGGTACAACGCGTAGAACTGTTGGACGAGCTTCACGTATTCCTGCGTTTCGGGGAAAGGCGGAACGCGGTTGTCGTACCGAGACACGGCGTGTTCGCCGGCGTTATACGCGGCAAGCGCGAGTGTGACGTCGTACGCAAAGAGCGCAAGCAAATCGCGCAGATAACGCGCGCCGACGCGTATGTTGATCGCAGGATCGAGAAGCATTCGTTCGGCCGAGCGTCTCTTATCGCCGAAGACGCCGTACCGTGCGCCTGTCGCAGGGATAATTTGCATCAGACCCAACGCTCCCTTCGGCGACACGGCATCCGGTTGAAATGACGATTCGACCGCTATGACCGCCTTCACCAGCGCCGGATCGAGGTTGTTCGCTTTCGCGTGTTGCTCGATCAGCGCGGCGAAGCGCTTGATGTTCGGATGATTTGTTATCTCCCGGAAGATGCGACTCTGCTTGAACGCTTCCAACGACCGAAGAGTATCGTCTTTGGCAGGCGCGCTCGGATCGAGGCTGCTGCCGCCTTTGAAGAAAAGTTGATAGCGCTCGTCGACCTTTGTCGTCGCGAAGCGAGCGATGCCCTGCTCGTCGATGTAGCCCCAAAGGTCGGCGTGCGCCACCCCCAGACTCGTGCTCAGTGCCAGCGCAACCATGCCTGTGCGCCAGAAGGGCGGCAGTCTTGCTTCAAGGTTCGCTATCAATGAGATTCAAACTAGGGCGTGTTAACACTAATCATTGAATTTGTGAGATACTGCGTGAATGGAAATCAGCGAAGCGCAGTACCGCCTAATCGAGGACTGTTTGCCGATTCAGCGCGGCAATGTGAGCCTGTCCAATGTGCGGGTGTTGAACGCCATCCTGTACGTCGCCGAACAAGGCTGCAAGTGGCGCGGTCTGCCGCAGCGGTTCGGCACACCATCTACACGCGCATGAATCGCTGGTCGAAGAGCGGGGTGCTGGATCGGGTATTCGCCCAGTTGCAGCATGCTCAGATCGTCCGGGTCAAGATCGAAGCAGTCGGTTTGGACAGTACGGCGGTCAAGGTGCATCCGGACGGGACGGGGGCTCTAAAAAAAACGGCCCGCAAGCCATCGGCAAGTCCCGCGGCGGCTGGACCACCAAGATTCATATGGTTGCCGCGAATGCTCGAACGGCCATAACGTTTACCTGGTCGCCCGGCCACGCCCACGATGCGCCCGAGGGGCGCACGCTGCTGCGCAAAATGGGCAAGGTGCCGTGGCCCATGCATCTGCTCATGGACGGGGCCTACGAAGGCGATGAGACTCGGCAATTGGCACTCGATCTGGGCTTTATCCCCGTCGTTCCGCCGAAGCAGAATCGGGTGACACCATGGGAATACGACCGCGCCATGTACAAGCGGCGCAACGAGATCGAACGGCTGTTTCGCCGACTCAAGGGCTTTCGGCGCATCTTCTCGCGCTTTGAAAAGCTGGATGTGATGTTCGTTGCCTTCATCAATTTCGCGCTTATCGTCGATGGGCTGCGTTAGTGTGAACAGGCCCTAGATTGCTGCCGTGACGATACGGTTCATGAGGTGGCACTTTGCGGGGTGCACACGGACGAAAGATCCGCTGGGCTCGTCGATGGGTTCGGCATCGCTCAGCCTTCGCGAGACGCCGCTCAACAGTTACAGGGTCTTGCTAGCCAGTGGCATACTGCGAAAGCCCAGTTCCCGATACGGTTGAAGATCGTTTTGTGATGAAGATGCAAAAACTTGCTGCTCGAGAATCGAAGCCGCAAGGCATCGTCAAACAACGCGTCCTAAAAGATACGCTGAACAGTGAGATACGTTGAACGGGTGATAGCCTCACCTCGGTCCCTCAAGCGCCGTTGCGGTAGCCAGCGGCCATAGCGGCGTCAAGGCGGGTTTGCCACCACTTGACGAGCGCATCGTCGGTCCTGGCGGCGAGGCGAACGCGGGCGGCCGTTACGCGCCACCAGTGATGCCAAGAAGGTAAACTCGCTGTCTTGGACAATGCATAATTTCCCGGGACGATCGATCATGTAAACCTTAGCCGCCCCCCCGGCGTGCTGCATGGTGCGCTCGCGTTCGCGCAGGTCGATACTATGAAAATGATCAGCGCGCGCAGCGGGCACGAACTGAGATCTCATTCCCGCCGCCCGCAAGCGTTGACCAAGCACAATGCGATTATTGCAGCCGGATTTCGCCGTCGAATTTGCTGTGCACCTTCAGTCCCGCGACTTCCAGCGTCACCACTGCCGGGAACGATTCCGTGCCCGCGATGGCTCCGTCAGCCACGGCCTTGGCGACCGCCTGCTCGATTTCGCGCTGTGAATTGACGCCGACCATTTTCAAGAACTTGCGTATGCTTAAGTTGAAGATTTCTTCGTTCATGGAGATCTCCATTCATCGGGGTAAAATGGATTCAGGTCGCTGGACTGCTGTCGGCGTAGGAACCCGGTAAGTGATTGGGCATGCAAAATCCCGACGCCGCGATTCTGGTTTGAACGCTTAATTGTAGCGCTGACCGTATTTGTCGCCTCAGTTAACTTGAACGCATACGTAGACCCGCCGGGCCGGCCGGCGGCGAGACATCGTTCTCGTGCCCATTCGCCTGAAGCGGAGGTAGTGACTTCGAAGTCAGGGCAGGTTCGGGTTGGCGTTGGCGGGTGGACTTACGAGCCTTGGCGCGGGACTTTCTATCCGCCGCGCCTGCCACAGCGGCGCGAACTGGAATACGCCAGCGGACAGCTCACCGCGATCGAGATCAACGGCACCTACTACCGGACGCAGAGTCCGACAAGCTTTGCCAAATGGCGGGACGAGACGCCCGATGACTTTGTCTTTTCGGTCAAGGGGCCGCGCTATGCCACCAACCGCGCAGTTTTGCGCGAGGCGGGCGAATCGATCGAACGCTTCATGTCCAGCGGGCTCATGGAGCTGCGCGCTAAGCTCGGTCCTATTCTCTGGCAGTTCGCGCCGACCAAGCGCTTCGATGCGGAGGACTTTGGCCGCTTTCTCGAGCTGCTGCCCCAAGTTGCCGGCGGCTATCGTCTGCGGCATGTGCTCGACGTGCGGCACGCAAGTTTCATGCATTCTGATTTTGTCGCGCTGGCGCGCAGCTTTCGCGCGGCGATCACGTTTACCGACTCAGACGACTATCCGTCGTTCGCCGACATGACTTCGGATTTCGTCTATGCGAGGCTGATGCGCGCCACCGCCGCGATCGATACTGGATATCCGAGCGAAGCCCTCGAAGCTTGGGCAGAGCGGGTGCGCACTTGGGCACGAGGCGGCGAACCGGCGGACTTGCCGAAAGTGCAAGCCGCGACAAACGAGCGCGCCCCGCGCGATGTGTTCATCTTCATGATCAACGGCGCCAAGGAACGTGCCCCTGCGGCAGCGCGTCAACTGCTCGCGTGCCTTGGTCCGAAGAGTCGGGCCAGCTGACCTCCGAAAGCCAGCCTCATGCGGCAGCACCGAGAAAGCCCTAACGCCTTCCTCAAGTCAGCACACGATTGCCGGACCATCTCTAAATTCCTTCGATCGCAACGACATTCGAAAGCGCCGACCGCTGGCGCAGCTCGAGCAGGGGATGGTATTCGGACGAGTCATACCACATTCGCAACTTTGCCATGTCGGGAAACTCGAGAATAATCAGGCGCTGTGGTGTCCATGTGCCTTCCAGAGTTTCCATTTTCCCGCCCCGTACGATAAAACGCCCGCCGAACGCTGCAACAGTAGCGGGCACACCTTTCTTGTAGCTTTCATACACTTCTTGATCGGTTACCTTAACTCCAGCCACAAGATACGCTTTCATAGCAGTTTCCTTCCCTTTGTTGCATCGGTTCGGCCGGGCAAATTTGCAATCAAGCGGTTGGCCGTTTCGTGGCGTCAGCCCAAGGCGGACCTTTCAGCTCGACGGTATTGCCCTCGAGGTCGGAGAGATAAAGCGATGGGCCTTCCCCCTCGGCACCGTACCGCGAGGCAAGTTCTCCAGCGGAGATGCCCACCGAGCCGAGGTGCTGCCGGATCGCCGTCTCATCGAATGGATCGACGCGGAAGCAGAAGTGATCGACGTTTCGTCCTTCGAGGCCAGGCGCCGCGCCCCCATCCCGCCCCAGCTTTCCGTCAACCGGCACTAAGTCCACCAACGATCTTCCCGCGCGAAGCTGGACCAAGCCAATCTCGTCCCGTCGTCGCTCGATCGAACAGCCAAGTGCAACGACGTAAAACTCGATCATTCGCTCCAGATCAACGACGCGCAGGACCAGGTGATCGATTTCGCGAATGTTGATCATGGGATTTTTCAAGGCGCCGGCGTGCTTGCTACTGGTGGCGGTGGCGAAGCAGAAGAATCAGCCATTGCGAATGTCAACGGTAATCCAGACGATGAACGCGATCGCAGTAGCGACCCATAACATGGCCATTACTGGCGATTCGGTGTAGAGCAGCCACACGGCTGCGTTAATGCCGCACAACAAGATCACCAGCAACTTTAAAGCGCGAACGCCCATGGGAAGATCCTAGACGGCCAGCCGGCGGGCGGTCGTATCTGACGACAAATCAAGCAGAATAGTCGGGCTTACACTGGACCTCGGTTCTCACCGAGTTTGCAATGAAGCATTGGGTGTGGGCCGAATCATGCATCGACTCGATCTCGCTCGTCGCCGGCAGTCGGGCCCCGGCGAACGCAACCTTTGGCCGTAATGTCACGTGGGTGATCGCGGTTCGGCCCAGCGCGTTCTTGCCCATTACACCATCGGCATTATCGACATAGCTATCGACGCAAAAGCCGCGCTTCGCAGCGATCGATAGAAACCAGAGCATGTGGCAGCTCGATAGCGACGCGACGAACGCTTCCTCCGGGTCAACCGCGTTGGTTTGTGAATAGGGCGGCGGCACAACATGGGGAGACGACGAGGCGGGGACCTCGATGCCACCATCGAATGACCACGTGTGGCCGCGACTGTATCGGTTGTCGGTAAACGGCTGGTCGCCGCGTTGCCAACAAATAGTGACCGTGTATGCGGACATTGATAGGGATGGTTTCAACGACGGGTTATTTTTCGAGAAGGCTGCGCAGCATCCGTGCTGTTTTTCCGTGTAACTGAATTCGCTGCGGCACGATGTTCATCATGTTCTCACTGTCTTCCGCACTATCTCGTGGATAGTGGCGCGTGGTCTCGTTGAGGGCCTCCCAGTCAAGCTTATGCTCAATCCAAATCTCACGAATCGGGGGAAATTGTTCCGGAAAATCGAGCGTACCGTGGTCACGTCGATGGTGTCGAGATTATCATCATGCCGGTAACTCAATGGCGAACCACAATTTCCGCAGAATGTTCGAGTCACGTGAGGGGACGAACGAGAGCTGCGAGGTTGGCCAGATACGACAGCGAAATCGCTGCGACGGACAACCACCCACGCGACGGACGGTGCTGAGCTAGCGCGCCGGCAGGTACGGCAGTGACAGAGGCTCAAGGCAAGCGGCGCGCCCGTGATGCTAAAGCGAATCGCACCGCAGAGACAACTTCCAGCGATGGCGTCGGCCGTCACGGTTCCCCATCCCAATAGTCGAGATTGTTGTCTAAACGTTGCAGCGCGTCGAACGACCTGGCGTCACCCGACGAGACTGTCGCGAGATACTTGCGCGAGTCCGGATACTCGACAATCTCGGGGGTGTCGCGTGTGCTGATCGAAAGATACCTCAAGGGTGCGTCGGATGTATTGATGATTTGGTGAGGGTATTCCGGCCCCGGTGGAATGAACGCAACGTCGCCTGCTCGAAGCGGAAGCATCTCGTCTGCGACTCGAAGCGTTCCTGTGCCTTCGAGGATGACGAACATTTCTTCCTGTGCGTAATGAAAGTGGTACGGGCACGCGCGCATGCCCGGCGCGACGATGTCGATGCTTGCACCGAGCTTGCGCGCTGCTGTCTCTCGGGCAAGACGCGCGCAAACGCTGTCATACAAAGGTTCACGCACTTCGCGTTCGCATTGCACCTCGTTGAAATTGCGAAGCAAGAGCTTAGCCAGCGTTTGAGCGTTGTCATTCATTTTTAGGCTCGCATCATCCGGGTTCGCCCGAAAATTGGGCTACACCTTCGGGAAGAACGATTTCCGGCAGCCCATATACGCAAGGTTAGGCCTGGGTTAGGCCTGCGGCGAATCACTTGGCGGGCGCTGGAGCTGGTGCTGGCAGTGGGATCGGCAGAATATTGGCAATGCGCCAGCTCGCCGCACTCTTCACCAAGGTCTGATTCATGAGAAACGGCGTATCGGGCGTGGGCTGGCCGAGCGGGCCTATGTTGAACATAATCGGGACAAATAGCTGCGCGGTCGTGTGCTCAACATGACTACTTTCAGACTAGAACTGTCGGGGGAAAGCTTCCAAGTCCCTTGGTACAGTGCTTCGAAACGCTTCATGGCGGCATCACGCCCCCAGATTGGCGCGCCCCGGGTGACCCACAGAAAATCTTGAGAGTCCAAGAGAAGATCTCGAACCGCAGCAACGTCATGTGCGTTTTGGGCGACAACAAATCGGTCGAACGCCGCCTTCACCTCATCTTCGGGCGCGGCGACGGCGAGGCCAACAGAAAGCATCAAAGTTGCGAAAAGCGTTGCCATGGATGTTTTCATTTTCATCTCCTTGTAACGATTGGAACAGCGGCATTTCTCAAATGCGCCTGCTTGCGGCAGGCCTAACGCCCACGTTCAGCGGCGCGCCGCTTGCGGCGCGTCCGCTGCAACGTGATGTTAGGCATATGCGGAACTCAATGCACGAATTACCATATATGTGCCCAGCACGAGCAGCCCCACGAAAAACCAGCGACGGAATACCTCCGGATGCAGCCGGTCCCGAATGCGTTGCCCGAGCAACATACCTCCGAGGGCCGGAACGAGTGCCAAGAGCGAACTGCCGGCCACCGATGCTTCAAACTGACCGCTTGCCACTAGACCAATGGCTAGCGCGACTGTCGAGACAGTGAAAGAGAGGCCGAGCGTTTGGATGAGTTCCTCCTTCTCGAGCCCAAGCGAGTTTAGATATGGAACCGCGGGAATTACGAACACGCCCGTGGCTCCCGTCAGGACACCAGTGATCAAGCCGATGAGTGGTGAGAGCCATCCCTCCGAGCGCGCGGATACCGTAAAGCGAACTGAGATGAGGCCAATCGCCCCGTAAGCCGCAAGCACGCCCCCGAGTGCTGCCGCGGCGAGTGTGGCTGCTCCACCGGTCAGTAGCCCGATCCCCAAGGCTGTACCCAGACACACGCCGAACATCATTGTCGCAAACCGCCTGAGCAAAGCCGTCAAGCGCGGTCCGGCGACGAGTTGCCAGACATTCGTGACAAGAGAAGGAACAATCAGAAGTGCCGCAGCCTGAACCGGTGGCATGACAAGTCCGAGCAATCCCATTGCCACAGTCGGAAGCCCCATACCGACCACGCCTTTCACCAAACCCGCAAGGAGGAAGGTGAATCCGATCACTGCGACCGCGACGGTCAGGTCGTGCATAGGCCTAACGAAACAAGCTAACCG
>JBBJMT010000005.1:0-243026 GCA_037719965.1 Casimicrobiaceae bacterium
TGGCGTTACTATGCCATTGACCATCGGGTCTTAATCAGAGTTTCCCTAGAGCCATTCATCAGGGGAGAAACACACGTGAAGCCCGCCAGTATCGCCGCCCAAGCGCTCGGATGGGTGGATGACAAAACGCGCGCAATCGCGCCGCCGATTCACACGTCGACGACGTTCATCCGCGACCCGGACAACCAGTATCGGTCGGGTCGTGTGTACGCACGCGATCACAACCCGACGTTCGATCAAGCCGAAGCGGTGTTGACGGCACTCGAAGGAGGGCACGCCTCGTTGCTGTTCGCCTCAGGCATGGCGGCAGCCACCGCCGTGTTTCAGGCGTTGGCGCCCGGCGACCATGTGCTGGCACCGAAGGTCATGTACTGGTCGCTACGTCATTGGTTGATGACCTTTGCGACGCATTGGGGATTGCGCGTGGACTTTATCAATATGACCGATCCGGATGACGTGCGACGGCGAATGCAGCCCGGTCAAACCAAACTGGTCTGGATCGAAACGCCCGCGAACCCGCTATGGACGATTACCGATATTGCCCTCACCTGCGACATCGCTCATGCAGCAGGTGCGGTAGTGGCAGTTGATTCAACCGTCGCGACACCCGTTCTCACGCGCCCGCTCGAGCTGGGTGCGGATATCGTGATGCATGCGGCGACGAAATACTTGAATGGGCACTCGGATGTGATTGCGGGATCGCTAACGACGCGCGCGGAGGCGGAAATTTGGCTACGCATCAAATCCATTCGTGCGCAAATAGGCGGCGTGCTCGGACCGTTCGAGGCGTGGCTGCTCACCCGCGGCATGCGCACGCTATTCCCACGCGTTCGGTCAGCGTGCGCCAGCGCGCAGGTGATCGCCGAGCACTTCGCACAACATCCATTGATCCGGGAAGTGAAGTATCCCGGCTTACCTTCGTTTGAAGGGCATGCGGTCGCTTCGAGGCAAATGGACGGCGGTTTTGGCGGGATGTTGTCAATCCGCGTGCGGGGATCGACCGATGCACCAGGCACAGGCGAGGATGCAGCCATTGCAACAGCAGCCAACGTTGAGCTATGGAAGCGTGCGACTTCACTTGGCGGCGTGGAAAGTTTAATCGAACACCGCGCCAGCGTTGAAGGCGCGGGTACGCCTGCCTCGGGCGATTTGTTGCGCCTTTCCGTAGGGATTGAAGACACCGAGGATCTGATCGTCGATCTCGAGCAAGCGCTCACGCATGCGCACTCGTGAGCGCGCGAAAGTCGAGCACAAACATACATTCAACGTATCGTTGTTTCTGCCCGCGCCGGATGCAAGTCAATGCGGGCGACCCCACTCCGGGCGCCCAGCCAGCGCAAATAGCCACAGCGCGGCAGCGATTGGCCACGCGAGCAGCACGGTGTGCGTGAGCCCGTTGAAATTGAGCAAATGTCCATAACGCCAATTGAACAGAGTCAGCGGAGCGTGCGCGGTGAACAGATCGGACGACAAAAACGGCAACAACAACGATGCGAGTAGTGCGGTTGCACATGCCGCCACTTGCGCGGGCCGGCGCAGGTAAACGGCGGGCAACAGCGCGAGCGCGCCCACTACGATGCCTATTGCCACGCCGGGTTTGAGCCACGTCTCCTGTGCAGCAGGTTTGAGCATCAACGCCGCCGCGATGCCCTTGCTGACGAGCGCCAATCCGAGCAACCACAGGATCGCTCCGATCACGTACCGCCGTTGACGCAGCAGCAGCGTTAGGAAAAGGCCGACGCCCACGAGTTGCAGCGCCGATTGCGCGGCTTCAAGCAAAACTCCAGCGCGGTCACTGTCGATTGCAAAGAGCGCTGCCGGGACGGCTTGCACCGGTGTGGGATCGAAGGTAACGGCAAAAAGCGATATGCCCGGATTGAGCTGAGCGGCGAGCCAAATCACCAGCAGCGCGATCCCGACGTCGCCTAGTCTGCCTTCCAGAAACACGCGGGAGCGCGCGTTCGATAGCGTCTGCCGCAGACTGTGTGCGTGCACCAAAGTTGACCCCAATACGCCACCGGCCAGTCCGCCCGCGGAATTGGCGAGAAAATCGAGCAGGTTGGCATCGCGCGGCGGCAAGAACATTTGCACGGTTTCCAGCATGAAAGCGAGCGTCGCAGCCGCTGCGAATGCGACGCCCACGCGATCAGCCGGCGACGCTCGGTGCGGCATCAGCGCCACGAACAATCCCAGCGGCATGTACGCCACTATGTTGGCAATGAAATCAAAGCGTGTGGAGCGCAACGGCCAGGGCGCGAATGGCCAGAACGGCGTGCCCGGAGCGGGCGAAATCCACGGAGCGAAGGGCTGGAGGCTCGCGTAGACGACGGCAAGTCCGTACAGCGCCGCCAGCGCGTGCGGCAACAGCGTCCGGGACCGCGGTTCGGGCGTCACGGGTCCGGTACGACGTTGCCGGCCTGAAGAGCTTCCTTGCTGCAACTGCTTCTCAAAACGGATTTGCGCACGACGGTAATCGTTGCGTGCTCGGCGATTGGAGCGAAGCCCGCAGTGACGAACATGGAAAGCGTGCCGTGATAGTGGTCGGCCGGCGCCGTGTCGTCAGGGCCCGCCTTCCCCGGAAACGCATCGACCAGGCGAATGCCGCGTGCAAGCAAATCATCCAGCGCGCCGTGCATCAACGCGCGCGCCACACCCTTGCGGCGCCAGCCCGGGGCAACGACGAAACAGACGATCGCCGCGACCTCGTGCGGCGGTACCGGCAGCGAGGGCGCGGGAATGCGCAGCCGCGCGCATGCGTGCCGCAGCTTGTGATAAGGCTGCGCATTGACCCAGCCCACGACGCCCTGGTCCCCGTAGGCGAGAAAACCTTCCATTTCGCCGCTGACGATACGCTCTCGCATCGCGGCCCGATTGGCATTGCCATCGAGCGACGGCCAATGAATGGCCGGTGCGACTTGGTAGTAATGACAATAGCAACTCGCCCATTCGGGATTGTCCGCGAATGCGGGCCCGCGCTCATGATCGAAGAAGTTGAGATAGTCTTCGACGCGGTCCGGTGTCAGCCGCTCGATCCGAACGGCCATGGCGTCCTCCGTCATCATCTAGCGCGTGGCGGGCTGCCAGCCTGTCTAGCGGACCTTGACCTCGGTCCAGAACCGATTCAGAAGCCGCCGTTCCTTTTTCGGCAGGTCACGCAATTGCTGCAATTTCCGCATGCGCTCCGGACTTGGAAATACCGCCGGATTCTCCTTCACTTGCGGTTCGATGAATGGCATCGCAGCGGCATTGGGGTTGCCCGAGCCGATCATATTGGAAAGCTGCGCCGCATTTTTTCCGTCGAGCATGAAGTTGATGAAGAGGTAGGCGAGATCGGGGCGGGGACCTGTCTTGTGCAGGACCATGCTGTCGATCCCTAGAACCGCGCCCTCCTTTGGCGTCGCGTAACCGATGCCGAATGGGCGTTTCGCGTTGCGCGCGTCTAAAGCGGCCTGGAACATGTCGCCGGTATAGCCATGCGCGAGCCAGATGTTCCCGATCGTCAATTCCTTGATATAGGAGGATGCGTTGAACGCCGCCCAATAGGGTTTCGCACGCAGGATTATCTCGCGGGCTTCCCTCAGTTTCGCTTCGTCCGTCTCGTTGGCGGAATAGTCGAGATAAATCAGAGCCGCCGCAAAAAGCTCGCGTTGCGAATCGAGGACCGTCACCTTGCCGCGCAGCTTTTCGAGATAGCGGGGCTCGAAGATCGCTGCCCAGGTGTCGGTGGGAATGCCCAATTCCTGGATCTTCTCGGCGTTGTAACCGAGGAGCGTGACCGAATACGCATAAGGCACCGAGTACTGGTTATCCGGGTCGAACCACTGCCCGACGAACTCGGGTTTTAGGTTATCGGATCCTTTGATTCGCGATTTGTCGAGCTCGCGCAGCGCTCCCTGGTTGATCAGCGTCTGTACGGCGTTGCCGCTCGGTACCAGGATGTCGTAGCCCGTCGCACCAGCGGCGAGCTTGGCCAGCATTTCCTCGTTGTCGGAGTAGTAGTCCTGGACCAGCCGGCACTTGCAGAACGCTTCGAACGATTTCGCGGTTTCCTCGGCCAGATAGTTGTTCCAGTTGTATAGGCGCAGCTCGTCGTTACCGGAGCGCGGGGCAGGCGTGCCACCATCACTGGCGGCGTCGCCGCCGGTCTTTCCGCATCCCGCGACCGTCGCAACGCCGGCCGTTGCGAACGCTGCGGCAAGCGCCGAGAGGAGTTCGCGCCGGCGCATGCGCCTAGCGTCCCGAGTCGTTGGTTCGTTGCATGAACGTGGACCGCTTCACGAGCTTGGTCCGCGCAGCGCGTCCGGCGCAATCTTGCCCGCGATCACGATGAGCGTCAGCGTCAGCAGCATCAGCAGTGTCGACACGGCGTTGACCTCGGGCGTGACCGCCACCTTGATCATCGTGTAGATCGTGAGCGGCAGCGTCGGTACCCCCGCGCCGGCGGTGAAAAACGTGATGACGAAATCATCGATCGACAAGGTAAACGCCATCAGTGCGCCGGCGATGACGCCGGGTGCAATCAGCGGCAGCGTGACCAGCCGAAACGTCTGCCACGGTGTGGCACCCAGATCACGCGCCGCCTCGAAGATCGATTCGTCCATGCCGGATAGACGTGAGCGGACGATGATAGCGACGAAGCCGATGCAGAATGTCGTGTGCGCGATGATGACGGTCGCGAGCGACAATGATTCCTCGCCGAACACCGCAATGAAAAAGATGAGCAGCGACACGCCCAGCAGAATTTCCGGCATGGCAATCGGCGTGATGGTCAGCGCCGGCAAAATCTTCGAGCGGTAGCGGTGCATAGCGATGCCGGCCATTGTGCCGAGAACAGTTGCGAGCGCGGCGGCGACGAGCGCGATGAAGACCGAGTTGACCGCGGCGTTGAGCATGTCCTCGTTCTGCAACAGCTTGCGGTACCAATCGAGTGTGAAGCCGACCCATTCCGCGTTGAGCTTCGAGTCGTTGAAGCTGAACACGACGACGACGGCGAGCGGGACGTACAAAAACGCGTAGGTGGCCAGCGCCGACGTCCAGAGCAGCGGCGATCTACGCACGGGCGACTCCGCGCCGGGCGAGCCAGGCGGCGACACCGGCGATGACGAGCACGGCGATTGTCAGCATCAACGAGAGCATCGACCCGAACGGCCAGTCGCGCGTCCCCAGGAACGATTCCTTGATGAGGTTGCCGACAAGCCAGTCATCCTTACCGCCGAGGATTTCGGGGATGGCGAACATGCCGAGCACCGGGATAAACACCAGCGCCGAGCCGGAAAAGATGCCGGGCAATGAAAGCGGAAACGTGACGCGCCAGAACCGGTGCCAGGCGTTCGCGCCCAAATCCTGCGCGGCATCGAGCAGCGCAGGGTCGTGCTTCTCGAGGTTCGTGTACAGCGGCAGGATCATGAACGGCAAATGAACGTACACCATGCCGACGATGACCGCGAAGCGGGAGAACAAGAGATCGAGCGGGCCCAAGATGATCATCCACGCGTAGACCCGCACCAGAAAGTTGCTCGCGAACGGCAAAATGACGAGCAGCACCATGACATCGCGATACTGCTTCGGACCGCGCGCGATCAGCAACGCGACCGGATACGCCATCACGAGGCAGATGAGCGTCGTCAGCGCGGCGACGCCGAAGCTCTTGACAAAGATTTGCGCATAGATCCAGTCGCCGAAAAACACGCCGTAATTTTCGAGCGTGAGTCCGCGATCTTCACCCGGTACGTCTCCGAAAATGGGTGCCAGCGCGCCGAACTCGCCGGGGTGGCGAACGCTCGCGACCACCATGATGAGCGCCGGCAGCAGAAAAAAAACGACAAGAAAGACCAACGGCGGTCCGCTGACCAGCAAGCGGGTCAAGCGTCCCGAGCGGCTGCGAGTAGACGTTTCAGCCACCTGCACGTTGGGCGCCACCGGCCAGGCTCGGTGGGCGCGTCATCGGTCCAAAAACGCGCCCGCTGCAGCTTTCCACGACACGTGCACCGGATCGCCGATCTCGAAGAATTTGGCACGGCCCGGCGCCGAATTCGGCAGCAGCGCTTCGATCTTGTGGCCCCCTGGAAGATCGACGATATATGTCGTCACGTCGCCGATGTAGAGAAAATTATTGACCGTGCCCTCGAAACTGTTGGAGTCGGGCGAACGCTCGCCACGTGCGCGGATCATCACCTGCTCGGGGCGAATGATGAATACGCCCTTGGCCCCGGCGTCCACACCGTTGCGCCGCGGCGCCATCACGCTGCCGAGCGAACCTAACGCCAGTTCCAATACCGGCCCCGCCGTCGCGACGACAGCATCGTACATATTCACGTTGCCGATGAAGTCGGCGACGAAGCGGCTCTGCGGGAAGCCGTAAAGACGATCAGGCTCGTCCAACTGTTCGATCGCGCCCAGGTTCATCACCGCGATCCGGTGCGACAAGGCGAGCGCCTCGGCCTGCGCGTGCGTAACGAACACAAACGTGACGCCGACGTCGTGCTGCAGGCGAATGAGCTCGATCTGCAACTGCTCGCGCAGCTTGGCATCGAGCGCGCCCAGCGGTTCGTCGAGCAGTAAGAGACGCGGCCGGTTGACCAGGCCACGGGCCAGTGCCACACGCTGCTTCTGCCCGCCCGAAAGCTCGTGCGGGTAGCTTCTCCCTTTGTCGTCCAGTTTGACCTGCTCGAGTGCGGCCTTGACCGTCGTCGCGATCTCGGCATCGGACTTGCCCGCCATCCTGAGCGGGAAAGCGACGTTTTGCGCGACCGATAGGTGCGGGAATAGCGCATAACTCTGGAAAACGGTGTGGATCGGGCGCTGCTCGGGAGGGGTGTCCTTCAAATCGACGCCGTCGAGGACAATCGCCCCCGAGTCGGGTAAATCGAATCCGGCAATCATCCGCAGGATCGTCGTCTTACCGCAGCCGGACGGGCCCAGGAGGGTGAAAAACTCGCCCGCGTTCACGGAGAAGCTGACGTTGTCGACCGCCGTGAAATCCCCGAAGCGGCGGGTGACGTTGCGAACTTCCAGCAGCGCCATCGCGCCGGCTCCCAAGCTTTAAGTCAAGTAGCGCGCGATTGTAGCGCGAGTAGCGGCGCGAGCAGCCGGCGAGGGGCCCCAGGCAGTGGGGATCGACGGCCATTGCGAGTCGACGCTTGAGGCCGACACGCCGGTCCTGGCCTCAAGCAGCCGCCGCAAGGAGGCCGACGCGGCGGCCGAGGCTGATAGGCCGAGGCAAGTCCCGAAAGGCCGCCGCCGCGCGACCGAGCTTGAGCCCGACAACTCGACGCAACCATCGCGACGACCGAAGGGGAGGGCGAGCAACTGCCGCGCTTGGACATTAACGCAATCACGGAGCGGCACGACCTTTGCATCCGCCGTTGCGGTAAAGCGACGCCGCGCGCACCTTTACCTAGGTCAGCCTTAAAGCTGATGCGAATACGAGCTATCCCATGCTAGTTTGGCAACAATGAGCGATAAAGCCAACCCGCCGTCGTTGCTTGAGGCGCTTCGCGCCAAGTCCGAGGTGCTGCGCGAGCGGGATTCGGCGTCGCGCAAGCCGGTCGAAGAGGCGCTGCAGGATATCGATCGGCGACTGTGGAAAGCTTTTCGCTGGCTTGACGAAGCCCTGGGGCATCTGCAAATCATTCAGCCGACCGTCGCGCATCAGTTTAAGCTTGGCAATATTCTGACCATCGCCAAACCGCGGTTCGACCGCGGCTTCGTGTCGTTTCGCAAGCGCGGGCTCGCGGGCCTCGAATTGCTCGAACACGTCGAGATGTTCTACCGGCTGGTCGGTGCGGAGCCAATCGTGCTGCGCGTGAATCCCGGAGGCGCAACCGCGATCGAAGAACGGCTGCGCGCCGCCACGATGCAATTTCAGTATCAGACGGAGCAGGACGAGAAGCGCGTGGTGCGTTACGGCCTGTTCCACGTGCAGCCGTTGATCTCGGCGTCGGTGCGCCTCCAACCCGATTATCACCGGCAAGTCGTCGACGTGACGTTGCGCAACGTCGACCGGTTCGAGTCGGTCAGCCTCGAATTCACGCCGGACAAGATCAACGAACCCGTGTTCGAGAACCTCGTGGAGTTCATGCTCGGCGAAGCGAACACCTTCCTGCACTGCGCGCCGCTCGCCGGGATTCGCCCACAGCGCGAGCTTAAGCCCGTCAAAGAGAAGGCAAGACAGCGCGCTTGACGGTTGGCCGGCCGATTACTGTCCGAAGGGCTACCTGCGCCGGCCTAGCCGAGAATCATGCGGGCGCTCAAGCGCAGTTCCATCTGATCGACGACGATCGCCGCCAACGTGCGCAGGATCTCCTTTTCGTTGTCGGTGACTTCGCGCGGCTGCGTGTCGAGGACGCACAAGGTTCCCAAATTATGGCCATCTGCCGTACGCAGCGGTGCGGCAGTGTAGAAGCAGAATCCGCTTTTGCCCGCGACCAATGGGTTGGTGAGCGCCACCGGATCGCGCCGCGCGTCCGGGATCACTGTAACTTCATCGCGCAGGATCGCAGACGCGCACAGCCCCGGGTCCCGACCGACCTGCGATTCTGATACGCCGTGGTGCGACTTGAACCAGATGCGGTCGTGATCGACGATGCTTATGATCGCGACCGGCACGTCGAAAATGCGAGCGGCAAGTTCGGCCACGCGGTCGAACGCGCCATCGGGCGGCGTATCGAGAATCTCGTAACGTCGGACCGCGGCGAGCCGTCGCATTTCAACGTCTCTATCAGGTGTCAGCAGCATGACGGCAATCGGAAGTGAAGGCGGCGCGCTTCAATAAAGCGTTGCCCGCGAAAGGTGACGATTCGACAGTTGCCGCTTAAAAATGCAATTCCGAGATTATCACGGAGAATAGGGTCGGCGACCGGAGCTCCAAGCGTCGTATTAGTGGGGGCTTACAGCGGGCGTAGCAGCAGCAAACCGATCACTGCCACCAGAAGCACCGCAACCACGGCGAACCATCGTTTTAGCGTGCGTTGCGCCGCAGCCACCTCGTCTACAAGGTCTGGTCCAAGCGGCGGCACGAGTAGTCGGCGATGCAGCAAGCGCGGCAGTTCCGGGAGCGCTGCGACAATGTAAGGCGCTTCTGCCACCAGGCGCCGCTGCAACGCCGGCCATCCGATCTGGTCGTGCATCCAGCGTTCCAAAAACGGCTTTGCCGTCACCCATAGATCGAGATCGGGATCGAGTTCGCGCCCGAGACCTTCGACGTTCAACAGCGTTTTTTGCAGCAACGTCAGCTGTGGTTGGATCTCAACGTTGAACCGGCGCGATGCACGGAACAGTTGCACGAGCACCCGGCCGAGCGAGATTTCCTTCAACGGCCGGTCGAAGATCGGCTCGCAGACGACGCGGATTTCGGCTTCCAGTTCGTCGACGCGAGTGTTGGGCGGAACCCAACCGGATTCGATGTGTGCCGTGGCCACCCGGTGGTAATCACGCCGGAAGAACGCGAGAAAGTTCTGCGCGAGGTAGCTCTTGTCGGTCTCGGAGAGCGTGCCCATGATGCCGAAGTCGAGTGCGATGTATTTGCCGTGGTTGCCGGGGTCGATTGCCACGAAGATATTGCCGGGATGCATGTCCGCGTGAAAATAGCCGTCGCGGAACACCTGGGTAAAAAAGATCTCGACGCCGGCGCGCGCTAAACGTTTCAGGTCAACGCCCGCGCGTACCAATTCGTCGGTGCGGCCGATCGGAATTCCGGCCATCCGCTCCATCACCAGCACTTCACTGTGCGTCCAGTCCCAGTGGATTTCCGGCACCAGCAACAGCGGCGAAAACTTGAAGTTGCGCCGCAGTTGCGAGCAGTTGGCTGCTTCGCGCGAAAGATCCAGTTCGTCGCGGATCGTTTTCTCGAACTCGGCGACGACCGCGCGCGGCTTCAGCCGCTTGCCGTCGGCCCACAGCCGTTCGACGAGTCCCGCCGCCGCATCCATCAGCGCCAGGTCGTGCTCGATGACGCGTTCGATCGCGGGTCGCAGGACTTTGACGGCCACCTGCGTATTCGATTTCGGACCGATCCCATCCGGAAGCTGCGCAAAGTGCACTTGCGCGACCGACGCGCTCGCAACCGGCGTGCGCTCGAACCCCGCGAACACCTGCTCGACGGGTTTGCCGTACACACGCTCAAGCGTCGCGATGACCTGATCGGTAGGAAACGGCGGTACGCGATCCTGCAGTTTCGCGAGTTCGTCGGCGATATCCGGCGGCATCAGGTCGCGCCGCGTGGAAAGCACTTGCCCGAACTTGACGAAGATCGGCCCCAACTCCTGAAGGGCGAGACGCAGGCGTACCGCGCGCGGCGCCTGCAAGTTGCGCCAGAACAGCAATCCGCGGACGAGCGGACGCAGCGCGCGCACGCGTTCGTGGCCCAGCAGAAATTCATCGAGACCGTGACGCAGCGCGACGGTCAAGATGCGGGCGAGGCGCATGAGGCGCATCGCGGCATTCTACGGGAGGCCTCCCGGCCCGCCCCACTTGCGCGACTAACCGGTCGTGGTGACTCCGGGTCGGCCGGCGCCGCGGCGAATCGTTAAAGCGTCAACGCGCATTTCGAGCGCTGCAACGCGCTCTTCCACTTCGGCCACATGCTGCGTGAACGGGCGCATTTCGTCGCCGCGCGCCACAAGCCGCACCTCGTCGCGTGCGTAGCTCGCGACATTTTCCGTGATGCGTTGCGCGGCGTACTCGGGAAACCCGAGCAGGCGCCGGCCGGTGTCGGCAGCGCGTACGCCGACGAGCGGCCCCAGCGCCCGCGCGAAACCCTGCTCGACGAACCAAGGCAGCGTCTGCGCGAGATCCTTCAATGTGCCGCCCAGTGCTTGATCGCCCGTCTCCACGACGAACTCGCTCCAGCGCTGCGGGTTGGCAAGCAGCGACGGAAGAGCCAGCGGAGTGATCGACAACGTGAGATCGGGTTCGGCGGCCGCGACGACAATGGCCTCGACCATGCCTGAGTCACCGATCCGATAGTGCGCACGGAAGAAGTCAATCGTCACGAGGACGGTCCGGCCCGCGTGCGCGGCAAGCTTCGCCCGGGCCCATGCCTCGCGCTCCAAAATTCGGTTCGCGAGGCGCGCCGCCGGGTCGAAACGGCTCAAGCGATCTGCTGAATCCCCGCGAGTAGCCATCCAGAGGACCCATCCGCGGGCTTGGTCAGGTTCCACACCTCATCGAACGCTTGTGCAAGCGCGGCGCCGTCTTCGCGGAGCGATCCCTTGAAACGGACGCTCGCCCAATGACGATCGCCTTCGGTGACGACTTCGAGGACTTCGGCGTCAAGCGTTACGATCTCGGTTGGCACATGGGTCTGCCGTGCGGCGATTTCCTGCGAGACGTCGGCGAACATTTGCGGCGTCATGACCTCGGCCAGCGCTTTGCGATCGCCCACGTCGTGGGCGGACTGCAACTGCGTGAACTGCAGTTTTGCATGCTGCGCGAACGACGCGGCATCAAAGCCCGCTGGCCACTTCGCAGCCGGCGCGGGGATCTGGGTGCCGGACCACACGGGTTCGAACTTCGTCCCGGCGCTCGTGCCTGCGACCGGCGGCGCCTGCGTCTCATAGCCGCCCGGGGTGGAGCCCAGACCGGCACCCGCTCGCGCGTATTGGATCGGCTGTCGCGGAGCGGATCGTCGCGCCAGGAACATCCGGATCAGGAAGAAGGCGCCGATGCCCAGCAACGCGAGCAAAAGAAATGTCCCGAAGCCTTCGGGAAGGCCCAGATGCGAAAGTAGCGCCGCGAGTCCGAGTCCCGCGGCAATGCCGGCGATCGGTCCAAGCCAGCGTGACATACCGGACGGGGCCGCGGTTGCGGGCGCCGCCTTGGACATCGCCGCGCTCGGCGCGGTGGCCGGTGCGACCGAATTGGCGCTGGGCGCCGCCGGTGGCGTCGGCGTAACTTGGCGCTGCGCGCCAAAGCTGCGTCCGCCGCCCATCCGTCTCGCGTCCGCGACTTCGGCAGCGATGAGTGCGGTCGCCGCGACAACAGCAAGTGTGACGGTCAGTAATCGTTTCATGGTGATCTCCGTAACGTTGTTCATTCGCGGCTTTGGGAAAATTTTCCGGGGGCCGCATCGAACTCAAGTGGGCGTTTAGTTGGACAAATAGCGCCCGCCCTGTTCGTCTTTAGTAAACCCAGCCGGCGTGGAGCGCCACCACGCCTGCCAGCAGATTGTGATATTGGACCCGATCGAAACCCGCGTGTTCCATCTGCGTTTTCAATTCTTCCTGATCCGGATGGACTCGGATCGACTCGGCCAGGTAGCGGTAGCTCGCCTCGTCGCCGGCAACGAGCTTTCCGAGCCGGGGCAGCACATTGAAACTGTACCAATCGTACGCTAGTGAGAGCGGCGCCGCCACTTTCGAGAATTCGAGCACCAGCGCCACGCCACCGGGCGTTAACACCCGGCGCATTTCCGCCAGCGCCACGCCCTGGCGCGTGACGTTGCGCAGTCCGAACGCGATCGACACGATGTCGAATACGCGCGGGGCAAACGGCAGCGCCTCGGCATTGCACTGGACAGTCGGGAGCACGAACCCCTGGTCAAGCAGCTTGTCGCGCCCCGCTTTCAACATCGTACCGTTGATGTCCGTATGAACGACGCTGCCCGTGACTCCAACGCGGCGCGCGAAAAGCCGCGCCAGATCTCCAGTGCCCCCTGCCAGGTCGAGCACGCGCTGCCCCGGCCGTACCTGCGCGATATCGATGACGAAGCGCTTCCACAGGCGATGCAGTCCGCCCGACATCAGGTCGTTCATGAGGTCGTATCGGCCCGCGACCGAATCGAAGACGCCGCGCACTCGCTGCGTTTTTTCTTCCGGGGACACGGCCTCAAAGCCGAATCGTGTGCGTTCCTGCATTAGATGGGTGCGATGGCGTCTCGCTTCAAGGCGTTTTAAGGCAACGGGTCGCGGCTCGCGCCGGCTTTCGCGAGACGGTCAAGATAGCGCTGCCATAAATCGCTCTGGCCCACGCCGAGGTCGTACAAATAATCCCAGGAGTAAATGCCGGTATCGTGACCATCCGAGAACTTCGGCCGGATTGCGTAGTGGCCGACCGGTTCGACCTCGGTCAGCGTCACGTCGCGCTTGCCAACCTGGAGGACTTCCTGGCCGGGGCCGTGACCGCGAACCTCCGCTGACGGCGAGTAGACGCGCAAAAATTCGTAGGGCAGACGAAAGGTGCTGCCATTCGCGAACGCGAGCTCAAGAATGCACGACTTCTGATGCAGCTTGATCTCGGTTGGGTGCGGCGTTTTGGCGTCCAAGCCAGCCATACGCCCACTATACAGCCTCTTACATCGAGTTCTGCACTGTCTCAGGCACAACGTCGAGATTGCCGATGCCCGAAAAAACGTTGCGGTTCTTCGCTTCCTTCCCGTGCAGCTTGATTTCCAGTCGCAGATCATTCAACGAATCGGCATTGCGCAGGGCGTCTTCGTAGGTGATCAAGCCCGCTTCGTAGAGGTCGAACAGCGACTGGTCGAACGTCTGCATCCCCAACTCGCGTGACCTTTTCATCAGGTCTTTAATTCCGGAGACATCGCCCTTGAAAATAAGGTCGGAAACGAGCGGGGAGTTGAGCATGACTTCGACGGCGGGGACGCGACCGCGGCCATCGCGTCGAGGGATCAGCCGCTGCGCGACGAACGCCCGCACATTGAGCGACAGGTCCATGAGCAGTTGCGCACGCCGCTCTTCGGGGAAAAAGTTGATGATGCGATCGAGCGCCTGGTTCGTGCTGTTGGCGTGTAAGGTGGCAAGGCACAGGTGGCCGGTCTCGGCGAAGGAGACTGCGTAGTCCATCGTCTCGCGCTCGCGCACCTCACCGATGAGAATGACGTCCGGCGCTTGGCGCAACGAATTCTTCAGCGCAACCTGCCAGCCCTCGCAGTCCACCCCCACCTCGCGCTGCGTCACGATGCAGTTCCGGTGGTCGTGCACGAACTCGATCGGGTCCTCGATCGTGATGATGTGGCCGTAGCTGTTCTCGTTGCGGTAGCCCAGCAGCGCCGCCATCGACGTCGATTTGCCCGCGCCGGTGGCGCCCACGAAGAGCATGATGCCGCGCTTGGACATGATGATGTCTTTCAGCACCGGCGGCAGCCCCAGCTCATCGAACTTCGGAATATCGGTGGTGATCGTCCGCAGCACCATGCCGACGCGCCCCTGCTGCACGAAAGCGTTGACGCGAAAGCGGCCGATCCCCGGAGGGCTGATGGCGAAGTTGCATTCCTTCGTCGACTCGAATTCCGCCGCTTGCTTGTCGTTCATCACGCTGCGCACGAGCTCGATTGTGTGTTGCGGCGAGAGCTGCGTCTTCGATACCGGCGTGATCTTGCCGTCTACCTTGATCGCCGGCGGGAAGCTTGCGGTGATGAAAAGGTCGGAACCGTTCTGCTTGACCAGCAGGTTTAGGAGCTCGTGTATGAATTTGGTGGCGCGTTCGCGTTCCATGCGGTTCCCTTGGCGGAGTTTTAGCGGTCAAGCGCCCATGAACAGGTCTTTGTTGACGGCTCGATTGCGTGCTTCGGCAGTGCCGATGAGATTGCGGCGCGTCAGCTCGACGAGGCATTGGTCAAGGGTTTGCATACCAATCGATTGCGATGTCTGAATCGACGAGTACATCTGGGCCACTTTGTTCTCGCGGATCAGGTTGCGGATCGCGGGGGTGCCGATCATGATCTCGTGCGCCGCGATGCGGCCCTGGCCATCCTTAGTCTTCAGGAGCGTTTGTGAGATGACGGAGACCAGCGATTCCGACAGCATCGCTCGGACCATTTCTTTTTCGGCCGCCGGAAAGACGTCGATGATCCGGTCGATCGTCTTGGCCGCGGAGCTCGTATGCAGCGTACCGAATACGAGATGGCCCGTTTCGGCGGCGGTCAACGCAAGGCGAATCGTTTCCAGGTCGCGCATCTCGCCGACCAGGATGTAATCGGGATCCTCACGCAGTGCGCTGCGCAGGGCGTTGGCAAACGAGAGTGTGTGCGGACCGACTTCGCGCTGGTTGATCAGGCACTTCTTCGATTCATGCAGGAATTCGATCGGATCTTCGATGGTCAGCACGTGACCGTACGCGTTCTCGTTGACGTGATTCATCATCGCCGCCAAGGTGGTCGACTTGCCCGACCCCGTCGGTCCGGTGCAAAGAATGAGCCCGCGCGGGCGATTGGTCAGCTCCGCAAATATTTTGGGCGCGTTCAGTTCCTCAAGAGACAGCACTTTGGCCGGGATGGTGCGAAACGCCGCCGCTGCGCCGCGCTGCTGGACGAACGCGTTGACCCTAAACCGCGCGAGGTTCGGCACCGCAAAGCTGAAGTCGCACTCCAGATTTTCCTCGTACATTTTGCGCTGCGCGTCGCTCATGATGTCGTACACCATGGCATGCACATCCTCATGTTCCATCGGCGGCAGGTTGATGCGCCGGATGTC
This sequence comes from Casimicrobiaceae bacterium, assembly GCA_037719965.1. GTDB lineage: Bacteria > Pseudomonadota > Gammaproteobacteria > Burkholderiales > Casimicrobiaceae > VBCG01. The sequence goes on from JBBJMT010000005.1 coordinate 15,429, forward strand.
GCCATGGACCCGGATCATCGGCGGCAATCCCGCCGAAAGATGCAGGTCGGACGCCTTGTTCTTGACGGCGAAGGCAAGTAGCTCGGTGATGTCCATCTATAATCCTTGGCGATTCTTTAGTGACGGCCGCCAGTCGGACCCTTCGCACGGCAACCGAATCGTAACGAGTTGGCGCATGCAAATCGCGTGCCAAACGCGCTCGGGACCACTCCAATCGATTATGAGCCACTACGAGAAGGCGTGGCAAGCCGTGCGCGACCGCGTCGCGGCCGCGGCGGTAGCCGCGAGCCGGCCGCCACAATCGGTCCAGTTGCTCGCGGTTTCCAAGACGTTCACCGCCGATGCGGTGCGCGCTCTTCATGCGTTGGGCCAGCGCGCGTTCGGCGAGAACCAGGTTCAGGAAGGGGCGGAGAAGTGCGCGACGCTTAACGACCTGGCTGCCGTAGAGTGGCACTTGATCGGGCCGCTGCAGAGCAACAAGACGAGACTGGCCGCGGCAACCTTCACCTGGATAGAGAGTGTCGATCGGTTGAAAACCGCGGAACGGCTCTCGGCGCAGCGGCCGGCGACGTATCCACCGCTGAATATCTGCGTGCAGGTCAACGTGAGCGGCGAGATAAGCAAGCGCGGCGTTGCTCCCGCCGACGCCCTGGCGATCGCGCGCGACGTGGCGGCGCTCCCGCGGCTGCGCCTGCGCGGCATCATGGGTATTCCCGAGGGGACTCTCGATGTTGCTAGACTGCGCGCGCAATTCCGCATTCTGCGCGCGTGTTACGACGACTGCGCGGCGGCTGGCTTGCCGGTCGATACCCTGTCGATGGGCATGTCGGCCGACCTTGAACTTGCGATCGCCGAAGGTGCAACGCAGGTCAGGGTGGGCACGGCGATTTTTGGGGAACGGTGAGGAAGAACCCTGATCATCCGGGTTCGCCGTGTAGAGTTGCCTCCGGAAATCTTCACTTTTTGTTGGAAATGAACATCACTTTTATCGGCGGTGGCAACATGGCGGCCGCGCTGATCGGCGGGCTCGTCAGCGGCGGGGCCGCTGCGCGCGACTTTCGCGTCGTCGACCCACTGGCCGCGCAACGCGACAGTCTTGCCGCCCGCTTCCCCGGTGTAGGGCTCTTTTCCGAGCTCACCGCAGGCGCTGTCGAGGGCGCCGAAATCGCCGTTCTGGCAGTGAAGCCACAGCAGATGCGCACCGCAGCGGAGGCGCTCGCGCCGTACGCCGGTGTGGTCCCGGTGATCCTGACCATCGCTGCCGGCACGCGACTCGCGGATCTCTCGCTCTGGCTCGGCGGTTACCCTCGACTCGTGCGCGCGATGCCGAACACGCCCGCGCTCGTGGGCGCGGGGATCAGCGGATTGTTTGCCTCGCTCGCGGTCGACGCGCGCAATAGGCGCAAAGTCGCGCGGGTGCTCGAGGCCGTAGGTCAGGTCATTTGGTGCGAGCGGGAAGAGCTGTTGGATGCGATTACGGCCGTGTCCGGCAGTGGTCCTGCGTACGTGTTTTACTTTCTCGAAGGGCTGGAGGAGGCGGCACGCGACCTTGGGTTCAATGCCGCCGATGCGCGAACCCTGGCGTACGCGACGTTTGCCGGAGCGACCAAGCTTGCGCAAGCCTCGAGTGAAAGTTCCGCCACGCTGCGCGAGCGAGTCACATCGAAGGGCGGGACCACGGAAAGGGCGCTCGCGGAGCTCGACGCCGGCGCGGTCAAGCGTAAGTTCATCGCCGCCGTCAAAGCCGCGGCAGCGCGCGCCCGTGAATTGGGCGAAACGGTGAGCGCCAGGTCACCGTAAGCACGATGTGGGAGCAAGCGCTCAAATACCTGCTGGACGTCGTGTTCGGCTTGTTCACGTATGCATTCCTGCTGCGCTTTGTCATGCAAGTTCTGCGCGCGCCATTTCGCAATCCGCTTGGGCAGGCGGTGATGGCGTTGACGGATTGGCTTACGAAACCGCTGCGACGCATAGTCCCCGGCTGGAAGGGCATCGATTGGGCGTCACTGCTCGCGACGTATCTCTTCGAGTTGCTCTGGCTGCTTTCGTACTATTTGCTGCTCGGACGCGGCTTTTCTCTGTTCGGTCCCGGTGCGCTGTTGCTGTTGACGGCAGCGCTCGTGGCGCTGCTCAAAGCAGCGTTGTGGCTGTTGATCATCGTCGTGCTGGTGCATGCCGTCCTGTCCTGGGTAGCGCCCGACGGTCCGATCTCGGGTCTCTTGAATGCGTTGACTTTCCCCTTTTTACGGCCGATTCGCCGGATTGTTCCGCCGCTGGGCGGCACGCTCGACCTATCCCCGCTCATTGTCATCGTGCTCGCGCAACTCGCGCTGATGATTCCAGTTCCGTGGCTCGAAATTGCGCTGACGCGACTCTTCATGTAATCGTTCCGACAAAGTAGAACCCTGATTTCGTCGGGATAGCGTTACCCGCGAATCGGAACACCTGATAAAAACAACCACCTGGTGCCTACATGCAGCGCTGGTAGCGCGCGAGCGCGTTGGCAAGGCGCACGAACTGCCCCACCGACAGCGTTTCGCCGCGGACCGCAGGGTCGATTTCCGCGTTGCGCAACGCCGATTCGCTGCAAATGCCGGCCAGGGCGTTGCGCAACGTCTTGCGCCGTTGCGCAAACGCGGCCGCAACAACCCGCGCAAACAACGTATCGTCGGTGATCGCGGGCTTTTCCTCGCGCAGCGGAATCAGTCGCGCGACGGCCGAATCGACTTTCGGCGGCGGTCGAAACGCGCCGGGCGGCACAACGAACAGGCGCACAATTGCGAACCTTGCCTGCAGCATGACCGTGAGCCGGCCGTAGTCCTTGGTTGCGGGTGCGGCGGTCATGCGCGCCACGACTTCCCGTTGCAGCATGACGTGCACATCGCGTAACTCGGCGTCGTATCGCGCCAGCCGAAACAAGAGCGGTGAGCTGATGTTGTACGGCAGATTGCCCACGACCCGCAGCTTGGGGCCGAGCGTTCCGAAATCGAACTCCAGCGCATCGGCTTCGTACAAGGTGATCTGGCTTGGTTCGAACTGCTCACGCAACCGCCCTGCAAGATCGCGATCGATTTCGACCGCGGTGATGCGTCCCGCGCGTTCGATCAAACCGCCGGTCAGCGCGGCGAGTCCCGGCCCGATTTCAACGACGTTGTCACCCAGCCGGGGATCGATCGCTGCGACGATGCGCGCGACATAGTGCGGGTCGGCGAGAAAATGCTGCCCGAATCTCTTGCGCGCCTGATGTCCGTGCATCGCTTGCGTTTAGCGCGGCTTTCGCTGGAACCGCGCTGCGAGTGAGAGTTAAATTAGCGCCGCGCAGTCAAGTCGATTGCAAGTTCCACGGCGACGATCAAGCTTCCCGCGTCGGCAGTTGCCGCAAGCGTCGGGTCGTGCGCAAGATCCAGCGCTGTGCCATGATCGACCGACGTGCGGGGAAAAGGCAGCCCGAGAGTCACATTGACACTCTTTCCGAAGCTTGCGGCTTTGAGTACCGGCAACCCCTGGTCGTGATACATCGCGACCACTGCGTCATAGTGGCGGACATGGTCCGGCACGAACAGCGTATCGGCGGACAGAGGTCCGACTACACCGGCGAAGCCCGCGGCTTGTACGTCCGCGATGGCCGGGGCGATGATGTCGATTTCCTCTCGGCCCAAGTGCCCGCCCTCACCGGCATGCGGATTCAATCCGCAGACGGCGATCCGCGGTGACTCGATGCCGAATTTCGTCTCCAATTCGCGCGCGACGATGGTCAGCGTCTGCGCGAGCGCCGTCCGCGACAGCGCACCGGGGACGTCTTTCAACGCGACATGCGTCGTTGCGAGCGCAACGCGCAATGGTGCGTCATCGGTGCCACCGACGAGCAGCATGACAACCCGCGGCGTTCGCGTCCGCTCCGCCAGGAACTCCGTATGACCGGCGAACGGTATTCCCGCGTCCATGAGGGCGCTCTTCTGAACGGGGCCCGTGACCAGCGCGTGGAAAGCGCCGGTCGCGCAGCCGTCGGTGGCTCGTTGCAGCATCGTCAACACGCTGTGCGCATTGGCTGGATCGAGACAACCAGGCGTTACCGGCGCTGCGCATGGCTGGTGCCAGATTTCTACTCGACCGTTCACGGGCGCCACGCCTAGCGGAGCGTATTCGATGAAATGCGGAGAGAGTCGGATTCTTGCGGCACGACGTGCCAGCAACGCGGAATCGCCCAGCAGCACCAGCCGCGCGGCGAACGGTTGCTGGGCGTGACGCTCCGCGAGCATGGCGACCAGCTCGGGACCGATCCCCGCGGGTTCGCCCGACGTGATCGCCAATATCGGGTCGCGTTGCGCCATTGCGGCAAGCTCTAGCGTGGATGTTGGGCGGTGCCCGTAGCGCCACCCCAAATCTCGACCTTGACGTTTGCCTCTGCATTTGCATGCAGCGCGCCGTCGTCTCCGCGGGCGATGCGGGCTTGGGCGAATCCATCGAGCGGATGCGCCGGCGAGCCAAACAGCCACAAAAGCTCGAGCGGATTCGCCGCATCGATTTCGCCCGTATGCTGGACGGCCCGACCCAGCGGCAGCGCGCATCCCTCGCGACCGAACACCGGAAACTGATCGAGCTTCGCGCGATAACGCAGCACTTGTCCACCTGAGCTCCGCACGCGCGTATTCAAGTCGAACCAGGCACCTTGCGGTAACGCGATCTCGACGGCCCCGCCCGCACGCACGATGGGCGCCACGAGCAATGTATCGCCGCACATGAACTGCGTTTCGAAGTTGCGCACGAGCGGGTCGTCGGGGAATGCGAGCGGCATCGCGCGCATGACGGGAAGACCTGTCGTCGTTGCGATCGCAACGACCGATTCCAAGTACGGGATCAGCCGGTAGCGAAACGCCAGCCACTTGCGGCAGATCGCCTCGGTTTCCGTACCGAATATCCAGGGTTCGCGCTCGCCGATGCCGTGCATGCGAATGTGCGAGCCGAATACCGCCGCCTGCAACCAGCGGACGTACAGTTCCGCGGTCGGTTGCGCGCCGTAGAAGCCGCCTATGTCGGAGCTGTAATAAGGATTGCCGCTCATACCCCACGACAGACCGCCGCGGATCGAAGCGGCCAACCCTTCCCAATCGCTTTGCGGATCGCCGCCCCAGCCAATAGGAAAACGCTGGCTGCCGGTCCACCCGGCGCGGCTCCATACGATCGCGGGCTCTCCGTCGTTCGGCTTGAATTTTTGCGTCGCCTCAAACACACAGCGGTTGTACAGCAATGGATAGACGTTATGCAGCCGACGTCCCCAATCGCCGTTGTGCGCGACCGCGTCGTCGGGCACCTGTTCGCCGAAGTCGCTCTTGATGACATCGACGCCATCTGCGAACAGCGAGGCGTGCGCGTCGCGCCACCAGGCGAACGCGCGCGGATTCGTGAAATCGACGAGGCCGCTTTCGGGAAGCGGGGTCAAGACGTCACCGAACGGAGTCGTGCCGGGCGCCGTGTCCCAACCAAATACGTAGGGAGCGCCGTGCGCCGTCTGCAGTAGGTAGCCGCTTTGCGCGAGGTCCCGAAACAACGGGTCTTGCGTCGATACGTACGGATATTCCCACACGCAGACCTTGAGATGGTGTTTACGAATTTCTGCGAGAGCGCCCTTTGCATCGGGAAAACGGTCGGCATCCCATTGGAAGTTGAAACGCGTTTCCGTCTTCCAGGCAGCGCGGCCGTCGAGCGTCAGCACATCGCACGGAATCTTTCGCTGGCGCAGTTTGGCCGCGACGCCGAGCGCGTCACCCGGTGTCCGGTAATACGCGCGCGACACCCATAGACCGAGACTAAAGCGCGGCACTCTGGGCGCGCGTCCGGTGAGCTGAGTGTAAGCGTCCAGTATTCCTGCCGGCGCTGCAGCCGCGAACAGGATGAGATCGAGCGATTCGTCATCGACGACGACAGCGTAGCTGCGATGCGACCAGTCGGGATGGCCGACGCCGTGCGTCACCATGCCGGGGGTATGCACGAGCACTCCCCACGCGCCCGATCCGTCTCCTACGCCCCACGCGAATGGCGTGTTCTTGTACGACAGCCCAGTATTGACGCCGAGCGCGTCTTCAACCTGCGAGTGGATCAATTGTCCGCGTTTGTCGAGCGGTCCGAACTTCTCGCCCAGGCCATAGACGGGTTCGCCGGAGTTGAGCGCGAACGCAGCGGTCCACAGGCCGCCGCGCGGTGCGCGTCCAACCGCGGGCAATCGGGTGAATCCGCGGAAATGACAGTCGGTGATCGAGCCGAACACTTGCGCACCGTTCAATTTCAGGCGAAACGAAAGCGGCGCGCCGGAGAGTTCGAGGCTCGCGCTGCCAGACGCAATCGTCCATTCACCCGGTTCTCGCTGATTCACCGTGCACGGTTTCGCACGGCCAACGATCAGACCGTAGTTCGGCCGGGTGTTCGGTCCAATGCGCAACCGGAATACGCCCTCGCCATAGCAGCTCACTTCGAGCAGATCACCGGTCGACGTTGCGAATGACGCCCCGGTCGACGTGGTCCCGAAGCTCTCGACGGCGTCAAGACGAAGGTAGGCGGCTGGATCCAGGAACATCTATCGCCCGGGCCGGGAAGGATCAACCCGCGAACCGCGGTTCAGGCAGGCCGGGAATGTCGACGCGCATCGCGAAGATGCCGCCCGATTGCGGTAGTTGCGTGAGTTCTTCGGGGTCACGCTGCTGACGTGCGCTGGTGACGTAGAGCGTTTGCAAATCCTCGCCGCCAAACGCGCACATCGTCGGGCACTTGGCGGGCACGGCAAACTCCGCGAGCACGCTGCCACGGGGCGAGAGCTTGACGACTTTGCCGCCGCGATAGAACGCCGACCAGTAGTTGCCTTCGCGGTCGACGGCGCCGCCGTCGGGGCGGTCGGTTTCACCATGGAACTGCGCGAACACGCGCGGGCGAGTAGGCGCGCCGGTTGCTGCGTCGTAGTCGAATGCGCGAATCGCGTGCGTTGGTGTGTCCGCGTGATACATCGTGCGGCCGTCGGGACTAAAGGCAAGTCCGTTACTGATCATGATGTCGCCGAGAATTCGTGTCAGCGTGAAGTCCGCATCAAGGCGCAACAGCGCCGCGGTATTGGCGTCTCGCCGTTCGTTCATGAAGCCCGCAAAAAAACGACCTTGCGGATCGCATCGGCCGTCGTTGAAGCGATGAAAATCAAGATCGTATGGAGCGTCGGCAACCTTTCGCTCAAGCGTTCCATTCGCGCTGGCGAGCCACATCCCATCGCGTAGCGCCACGACAAACCCACCGCTCTTGCGCAACGCGAAACAGCCGATCGCTTGCGGCATGGGCATCGCAGCATTGCGACCGGTGGCGGGGTCGAAGCGGTTGAGCGACGGCGCGTTGATATCGACCCAATAGAGCGTTTGGTCGGCAACCGACCAAACGGGACACTCACCCAGACTTGCCCTGATGTCGAGCGCGCAGCGAAACACCGTTGCGTCGGGCATCGCTTTACGAATCGAGCTTGGGAGAAGGCGCAGTGACCTCCCCGCCGAACTTGGTCACCAGATGCCGACCCAGGTCGGCCGCCTGATGCGGCAGGAACTGAAAGCCGATCCAGCCATAGGTCGGTGTGCGCAACGCGATGCGCACGACCAAGCCGTCGTCGGAGTCGACGATCTCCACGGCTGGTTGGGACAGTTGCAGAAACTGGCGATCTTCGGGCGAGTGCCGCGGTACCTGCGGTTCCATCTGTTGTCGCAACACGCCCAAATGACTGATGAAATTGAGCAGGCTATCGGCGTCGGCGACGACAGTTTCCTGCCCGATTTTGAGCGTCGCAAGAGTGCGACTGTCGTTCAACGTCAGCGTGGTTTCGGGGAAACTTTTGTCTTCCATGGATAGGGCGGCAAATGAGGAATGCGCAGAAAAGCATCGCGCAAACAGCGCGCCGTGGCGAATCTTACGCGCTTCGCATCCAAGGGTCTCAAGCCGCTGACGACAAGCGACGCACCGACTACACCGTCACAACGTTTATCCAACGTTTATCGCGACGCTCGCTGTTCGCGTACTGGAGAGGTTCTGAGGTTACTTGCTCGCGACCGGGCGTACCGGGCCCTCGGATTTGATCTGGGCCGCCCATTCGAGAATTGCGTCGTTCGCCCGGTGCGGGTCCTCTAGAACCGGCGCGTGGCTCGCGCCTTCCAGGACCACGAGCTTCGAGCCCTTGATCGCGGCGTTCATGTCTTTGGACATGGCCAGCGGGGTCAAGGAATCTTCGCTGCCGACCATAATCAATGTGGGCACCTTTACACTTTCGAGCACGCTGGTATTGTCCGGCCGCTCGGCGAGCGCCTTGCCCCCGCCCACGACGCCGGCGACGGTCGCGGCTTTGATGAGCCCTTCCGTGTACCGGACGAGTTCGGGCCGCTTGGCTCGCGCCGTCTCGGACAGCATCTGCGGAACAAAAATCGGCGCCATCGAGTCCACGCCCGTTTTTTCCGCCTGCTCGCCAAATCCTTTCCACCAGGCCTGGTTTGCAACCGATGCGGGTTTCGCGGTCGTATCGATCAGAATCATTCCACTGAAGCGCTCCGGCGCCACCTTGTACATTTCGATCGCGGTCATGCCACCCATCGAATGACCGCCGATGATCGCCTTGTCGATTTTCAATTGATCCATGAGGCCGAGGACGGTGCGCGCATACCCCTGCAAGCTTCCCTCGCTATCCGCGGCGACTCTGCTCTGGCCAAAGCCGGGAAGATCGAGCAATACAAGTTGATATTTCTCACTCAGGGCCTGGATCTGATAGTGGAAGAGCCCGCTGTTTAACGGGAAGCCGTGAATCAAGATCAGTGACTGACCCCGGCCCTGCATCGTGTAGTAGATCTTGTTTCCGTTGATATCGGCGAACTGGCCTTTGCTTGCCTGTGCTGCGGGCCGGTCACTTTTGCTCGCGGCGCCCTGCGCAAAAACAGGGCTCGAATTCAACACCAGAGCAGCCGCGGCCGCAGCGTACACAATGAGCCTTGAACGTTTCATGAAAAGCTCCTAAAGATGTACGGACACGCCATTGGAGGCCACGTCAGGGAGGCCACGTCAGGCATTAAGAGCTCAACTTTATTAAGTCGAAATCCAACTGCGTATCGGCGAAACGCGCGCACCCTTGTAGGACGAAGGCCGAGCGGACGCGACGAAGCCGGCTTCGTCGCTATAATCGATTGTCATCCCTTCCTTCGATAAACGCCTGACGCTTTCGCAAAGAGTGCTCGTATCCAGTGTCTCGCGTTTTCTCGAAACCTGACTTCTACTCCGGTGTCCGCGGCATGCTGCCCGCCGCCGCCGCGCTGATTCCTTTCGGTCTCGTGTGCGGTGTCGATGCCGCGGCAGTTGGCGCAGCACCGCTCGCCGCCATTGGTTTATCGGCGATCGTTTTTTCCGGCGCGGCGCAAATCTTGGCCACGCAGCTCTATGCCGCCGGTGCGCCGCTTGCCGTCATCGTGCTCACCTGTTTTGTCATCGGCCTGCGGCTCGCGATGTATAGCGCCGCGATGGCGCCGCATCTGGGAACCTTTCCCGCGCGATGGCGGTACCTGTCCGCCTTCCTGCTCACCGATCAGGCGTTCGCCGCCACGATCAGCCGGTTCGAAGCGAGCGCTGACAAGGGTCGCGTTCTATCTCACTTTGTCGGCGGTGGAACGGTTTTGTGGGCTAGTTGGCAACTGATGACGATGGCTGGTTATTTCCTTGGCAACGTGATTCCCCCTTCGTGGTCGCTCGAATTCGCGGTGCCGCTGTGCTTTATCGCGCTGCTGGGACCGCTGTTGCGCGAAAAGCCCGCAATCGCCGCCGCCGTTTCGGCGGCAATTGCGGTCGTGTTGCTCGCGGAACTGCCGATGCGTCTTAATATCGTCGTTGCCGGAGTGATCGGCATCGCAATCGGAACGCTGGCTGAGCTGGTGCTGGAGCGCAAGACCACGGCGCGAGAGCAAGTCTGATGACCGAAGCCGCCATCAGGCTCTGGGCGATCATTTTCGCGGTCGGTGCGGCCAATTATCTTGTCCGGCTTTCCTTTGTTGCGCTGCTCGCGAACAAGACGATGCCGCCGCTCTTGACGCGCGCGTTGCGCTATGTCGCGGTCGCGATGCTCACGGCTTTGGTGCTGCCGATGGTGTTTGCCGCACCTGCGGCACCGGCCGTCATGGCGTTGTGGCCGAACGCCAAACTCAGCGCGGCGCTCATCGCGCTCGCGGTCGCCTTTTTCACGCGGAGCACAGGTTGGACGCTGGTCGCGGGCATGGGTGCGCTATGGTTGCTACAAACCGTTACAACTTCTACGTGATCGAATCGCCTGAGAGTGAGAGAGCCGGCCGCAGGCAAAGGCGCGCGGCGCCCGTCGGCTCTCGACCGAGCTTAAGCCCGACAACTCGACGCACCCATCGCGCCGACCCAACGCGGAGGGAAAATCATCGACCGCGCTCCCTCTAAAAGACGACAACCTGACGCACCGCTTTGCCTTCGTTGAGGCGATCAAAGCCCGTGTTGATGTCGTCGAGCGGCAACCGCCCAGTCAGCAGCCGATCGACTGGCATCCGCCCTTGCCGATAGAGCGCGATGTAGCGCGGCAGGTCGCGCATGGGGACGCAGGTGCCGATGTAGCTCCCCTTGATCGTGCGCTCTTCGGCGACCAGATTGACCTGCGGAATCGACAACATGTGCGTCGGCGGTGGCAGGCCCGCGGTGATCGTGGTCCCGCCGCGCCGGGTTATTTTGTAGGCAAGCTCCATCGCCTTGACCGAGCCGGCCAACTCGAACGCGAACTCGACACCGCCGCCAGTGGCCGCTTTGACGTCCTCCACGCAAGTATCGGATTTCGCATTGAACGTATCGGTGGCGCCTAAGCTTTTCGCAAGCGCGAGCTTGTCGTCGGCCAGATCGATAGCGACGATTCGGCTCGCACCGGCACTCACCGCGCCAATCACCGCGGCGAGCCCGACGCCGCCCAACCCGATCACCGCGACGGTCTGGCCTGCCGCGACCTTCGCGGTGTTCACGACCGCGCCGACACCCGTCAGTACGGCACACCCGAACAGCGCCGCTTCGGGCAGCGGCAACGCTTGATCGATCTTGACCAGCGAGCGCCGCGATGCCGTCGCGTATTCGGCAAATGCGGAGCAGCCGAGCATATGATGGATCGGTTGCCCATTGCGCGAAAGGCGCCGCGCGCCGGAGAGCAGCGTTCCCGCAATATTGGCCGCGGCGCCGGGTTCGCACAGAGCCGGACGCCCTTCGGCACACGGCAGACAATGTCCGCAGCTGGGCACGAACACCATCACCACGTGATCGCCTCGCGTGAGGTCGGTGACGCCGGCGCCGAGTTCTTCGACGATACCGGCAGCCTCGTGCCCCAGAATCATCGGCGTGGGTCGCGGGCGGTCGCCGTTGATGACCGACAAGTCCGAATGGCACAGTCCCGCCGCCGCGATTCGCACCAGCACTTCGCCCGGACCCGGCGGGTCGAGGTCGATATCGTCGATGACGAGCGGCCGTGATTGCGCATAAGGTGGTACGGCGCCTATCGCCTGCAACACAGCTCCCCTCATCCTCATAACGGAAACTCCTTTGCGCGTTAAGATTAGGCCCTTGACTCGCTCTGGCAAGAATGACGATGCGCTTCGCAGGCACCGACAGTTACATCGCGACCCCTGACCTGATGCTAGCGGTCAACGCCGCGCTGGCGCTCGAACGCCCGCTGCTGATCAAGGGCGAACCCGGTACCGGCAAGACGCTGCTCGCGGAGGAAATCGCCCGCGCGCTCGCCCGCCCACTCTACCAGTGGCACATCAAGTCGACGACCAAGGCGCAGCAGGGCCTCTACGAGTACGACGCCGTGTCGCGGCTGCGCGATTCGCAGCTCGGCGACGCCAAGGTCGCCGCCATTGCCAACTACATCAAGCGCGGGGTTCTGTGGGAAGCGTTCGCGAGCGAGGTCCCCGCAGTCGTGCTCATCGACGAAATAGACAAGGCCGACATCGAGTTTCCCAACGATCTGTTGCGCGAGCTCGATCGGATGGAGTTCTACGTCTACGAAACGCAGCAGACGATCGAGGCCGGGCACCGACCGCTGGTCGTCATCACGTCGAACAATGAAAAGGAGCTCCCCGACGCGTTCCTGCGCCGCTGCTTCTTCCATTACATTCGCTTCCCCGACCGCGACACGATGGAAAAAATCGTCGCCGTTCACTTTCCTGACCTCAAGAAAGCGCTGCTGGCCGAAGCGCTCGAAGTGTTCTTCAATCTGCGCGAAGTGCCTGGGTTGAAGAAAAAACCTTCGACGTCCGAATTGCTCGACTGGCTCAAGATCCTGCTCGCCGAAGATATTCCGCCGGAAGCACTGAAAAGTGGCGACCGCAAGGCGTTCATTCCGCCGCTGCATGGTGCGTTGCTCAAAAACGAACAGGACGTGCATTTGTTCGAACGAGTCGTGTTCATGGCGCGGGCCGGGCGTTGACGTCCCGCGTCGTTCAATGAGTACGCCCTTCATCGAACCGGTCACGCTCGTCGGGCAGCACGCGTCGCTCGAGCCGTTGACGAGCGAGCACGAGTCCGCCCTCGTGCAAGCGGCGGCTGACGGCGAACTGTGGCGACTGTGGTTCACGCACGTTGCCACGCCCGAGCGCATGGGCGAGTACATCGCGACCGCCCTTGACATGCGCGAGCAATCGGGTGCGATGCCGTTCGCGGTGCGCGAAAGGGAAACGGGTGCGATTGTCGGTTGCACGCGGTATTTCAACGTCGATGCCGTCAATCGTCGCCTCGAGATCGGTCACACGTGGTATGCACGACGCGTGCAGCGAACGGCTCTCAACAGCGAGTGCAAGCTCTTGTTGCTGACCCATGCGTTCGAGACACTGCGCTGTATTGCGGTCGAGTTTCGCACGCATTGGTTCAACCATGCATCGCGCGCGGCGATTGCGCGACTGGGAGCCAAGCAAGACGGTGTACTGCGCAACCATCAACTAATGCCAGACGGAGTCAAACGGGATACCGTCGTATTCAGCATCATCGACAACGAGTGGCCGGCGGTGAAGCTGAATTTGCAGTTCCGGTTACAGCAATCCCCCTGACGAGAAACTTTCGCGCGCATGCTCACCGGGTTCTTTCTGCACTTGAAGGCGCACAAGCTCCCGGTCTCGACGCGCGAGCTGTTGACGCTCGTCGAGGCGCTGGAAAAAAGAGTCGTGTCGCTGTCGATCGACGACTTCTACACGCTGTCGCGCGTTTGCCTTATCAAAGACGAGCAGCACTTCGATCGCTTCGACCTGGCGTTCGGCACTTACTTCAAGGAGATCAACGCGATCTTCGCCATTCGCGGCGAGATTCCCGAGGCGTGGCTGCGCCGTGAGTTCGAGCGGCATTTGAGCGCCGAAGACAAGCAGCGCATCGCAGCGCTCGGCGGCTGGGACAAATTGATGGAGACGTTCAAGCAACGTCTCGCGGAGCAACGCGAGCGGCACCAGGGCGGCTCGAAGTGGATCGGCACCAGGGGTACGAGCCCGTTCGGCGCGTACGGCTACAACCCCGAAGGCATTCGCATCGGCCAGGACGGTGGCGGCTCGCGCAGCGCGGTCAAGGTCTGGGACGAGCGGACGTTTCGCAATCTCGATGGCGACGTCGAGCTCAACACCCGCAACATCAAGGTGGCGCTGCGTCGGCTGCGCCGCTTCGCGCGCGAAGGCGTGCCCGAGGAGCTCGATCTCGACGGCACGATCGCGGGCACGGCCAGAAACGCGGGCTGGCTCGACTTGAAGCTACAACCCGAACGGCGCAATCGCGTGAAAGTGCTCTTGTTCCTCGACATCGGCGGCTCGATGGATCCGCATGTGCAAGTGTGCGAAGAACTCTTCTCCGCGGCTAAGAGCGCGAATTCCGCCACCTCGAACACTTCTATTTCCACAATTGCGTGTACGACCATGTGTGGCGCGATAACGCACGCCGGCGCAACGAGCGAATGGGAACGCTGCAACTGCTGCACACGTATGGACCGGATTGGCGCGTCATTTTCGTCGGCGACGCCGCCATGAGCCCTTACGAGCTGGTGCAAGCGGGCGGCAGTGTGGAGTATGTAAACGACGAGCCGGGCCTTGCGTGGCTTGCACGCCTATTCACGCATTTCCGCAAGATCACCTGGTGGAACCCGGAGCCCGAGCGCGCGTGGGAATACACGCGCTCAACACAGATGGTGCTGCAGGCACTGGGGCCGCGGATGTTCCCGCTGACGCTTTCCGGCATCGCGCGGGGCATCGACGCGTTGCGACACTAATTCGATCGGCCGAAAGTGAAAACCTACTTTCGGCCGGAGAGGCTTCCCGAAAATCGGTGGCAAAGCCACACGATTTTCGGCGGAACGGCTTCCGACGCGCAGAAAAAGAGCCGCGGTGTCACCCGCGGCTTCCGGTGAGACAATCGCCTTAGGAAATTCTCACCGGCACGAAGATCTGACGTCCCTGCCGTTCGATTAGCAGGGCGATGGTTTTGCCGGCCCTGTCGACTTGCTGCTTCAACTCCTCGGCGGTTTTGATCTTGGTCGTTCCCACGCCGACGATCAGGTCGCCCGATTGGATACCGGCGCGCGCCGCGGCGCCGCCCACCTGTTCAACGACCACGCCGGTCTTGGCGCCGTCTTTCTGCTCCTCGGGAGTCAGCGGCCGCACCGAAACGCCGAGCTTGCCGCGGGCCTCAGAGCTTTCGGGCTTGCTCGCCGCCACTTTCGTGTCGTCGAGCGTGCCCACGGTCGCGGCCAGCTCGACCGGCTTCCCGTCGCGCCATACCTCGATTTTCAACTTCGTTCCGGGCATTGTATTGCCGACCCGGCTCGTGACATCGGTGCTGTCGACGACCGCGACGCCGTCGATCTTGCGGATGACGTCGCCCGTCTTGAAGCCGGCTTGCGCGGCCGGGCTTTCGGCCTCGACGGTGCCGACCAGCGCCCCATTTGCATCGGGCAGACCGAAGCTCTGCGCGAGGCCCTGGGTCAGACCCTGAATCCCGACGCCCAAGCGACCATGCTGCATTTTGCCGGTGGTTCGCAACTGATCCGCGACGGTCGCGGCGACATTGACCGGAATCGCAAACGACAATCCCATGTAGCCGCCGGAACGGCTATAGATTTGCGAATTGACCCCCACGACTTGGCCGGCGGAGTTGAGCAGCGGACCGCCGGAGTGGCCAGGATTGACCGCCACGTCGGTTTGAATGAATGGCACCATCTGCCCGCTCGGCAGCGCGCGCTGGATGCCGCTGACCACACCGGCCGACACGCTGTTTTCGAACCCGAACGGCGAGCCGATGGCAATCACCCACTCACCCTTTTTCAACGCCGGCTTGGCGTTGATGTCGAGCGCGGGCAGATTTTTCGCCTCGATTTTGAGCAACGCGATATCGGTGCGCTTGTCGCTGCCAACGACTTTGGCGATGAATTCGCGGCGATCGGTCAACCGAACCATGACTTCCTCCGCGTCGTCGACGACATGCGCGTTTGTGATCACGTAGCCATCAGGGCTAACGATAAAGCCGGATCCCAGACCGCGCGCCTGGAAGGGCGGGCGCTGCGGACCCGGACCGGGAGTCAACCCAGGCATGCCGGGAGCGCCGCCGAAGCGCTTGAAAAATTCGAACATCGGGTTGTCTTCATCCAATCCTTCGATGTCGACTTTGCCCATTTTGCCTTTGCGCTCGGTGCTGATGTTGACGACCGCGGCGCCGCTGCGTTCGACCAGCGCCGTGAAGTCCGGCAAATTGACCGCAGCGGTGGCGGCGACTGGCGTTGCCGCGGCAACCTGCACAACCGGTTGCGTCGCCGCATACGCGTCGCTCAATGCTTTGGTGTCCAGATGCGTGTAACCGGTCGCGAGCCCGGCGCCCACACCAGCCGCGATCAGCGCTAACGTCACTTGTTTACGTACCATCGTGCTCTCCTTAAAGAAGGGGCGTTAACGTCCGGCCCACGGCAGACAATGTAATGGCGTCGGCTTAACGCCACCTTAAGACGATGTGGGAAATTGCACGCGGACGGCAAGGCCGCGCCCGCCGCTGCCCTCGTCCAGCGTGATCGTCGCGCCATGCGCGTCGGCGATGCGTTTGACAATGGACAGCCCCAATCCGCTGCCGATTTGACCGCCGATTTGTCCTCCGGTGGGGCTAGTTTCGCTCCCGCCGCGGTAAAAACGGTCGAACACGCGTGAGCGCTCGCTCGGCACGATCCCGGGGCCGGTATCGGTGATCGAAAGGGCGATGCCGCTCGAATCGCTGTCGATGGCGACGTCGATGCGTCCGCCTTCCGGCGTGTGGCGCAACGCGTTGTCGAGCAAATTGGCCAGCAGCATCGACAGCGTGGTCGCATCACCACGGACGCTGGCGGGCGCGCTGCGCGCCAGTCCCAGATCGATGCGGCGATCGGCTGCGATGCTGGCGCGCGCCACGATCGCCTCCTTGGCCAGCGGCGCGAGATCGCACGCGGCGAAATTCTTCTCCAGCGCTTCGGGCTCCAGCCGGGCCATCGTCAGCAACTGCTCGGTCAGGCGTGCCGCGCGGTCGACGCCCAATTTCAATTCCGCGATGGCCGCATCGGTCGCGCCGGTATCCGACGCCCGTTGCGCGACATCGAGCTGCAGGCGCAAAGCGGCGAGCGGTGTGCGCAATTCGTGCGCGGCGTCCGCGGTAAAACGGCGCTGTGCATTCAGCGCGCCGTCCAGGCGAGCCAGGAGCGCGTTGATGCTGGTCGCGAGCGGCCGCAATTCGCGGGGCAAACCCGTTTCGGCGAGTGGCGCCATCGCATCGGGGCGGCGTTTGGCCACCGCCCGCGACATCGCGTCCAGCGGACGCAGCCCGCGGCCAACGGCGTACCAAATCAGGATGCCCAGGAAAGGGATGAGCGCCAGTAGAGGAACCAGCGTGCGCAGCGCGCTTTGTGCCGCGAGCTCGCGGCGCTCGTCCAGCGAGTGAGCAACCTGCAGCGCATGCGTGCCGGCGACGTGCGTGTAGACGCGCCATTCACGGCCGTTGAGTAAAATATTCGAGTAGCCTTCCCGCGCGGGAACGGGCAGTCCCATGCCGGGTTGCGAGTAGTAGACGAGAACGCCGTCGCGATCCCAGATCTGCGTGACGAGTTGGGACACACCCGGGCTGGATGCCCCTTCGCGGCGCCAGGCAGGCTCGGCAAGCGAGGGCTGCCGTCCGCGGACCAGATCGTCGATGCGGGTCGAATATGCGAGCTGTTTTAGTTGCAGGTCGAACAGCTCGCCGATCTCGCGCCGGGTTTCAAGATAGGTCGCCATCGTCGCCAGGAAGGCGACGGCGCCCAAGCCCAGCAGCAGCGTGACGAGGAGCGTACGGCGGATCGAGGTCATCGCACGCCGTCGCGCTAGTCGCTGGGCATGACGTAGCCGACGCCGCGAATGGTCCGGATCGCGTCGGCGCCGATTTTTTTCCGCAGGTTGTGCACGTGCACCTCCACCGCATTGCTCTCGACCTCCTCGCCCCAGCCATATAACCGTTCCTCCAACTGCGCTTTGGAGAGCGCTGTCCCCGGATGTTCGAGCAACGCCGCCAGAAGCGCGAATTCGCGCGGCGATACGTCGATCGGGGCGCCACCCTTGGTGACCCGGCGCGAGGCGGGATCGAGCGCCAAGTCGCCGCTGCGCAGCTCGTTATCTTCGCGGATGATGTCGCGCCGCAGCAACGCGCGCATTCGCGCCGATAGCTCGTCCATGCTGAAGGGCTTGACGAGGTAGTCGTCGGCGCCCGCGTCGAGCCCGGCGACGCGATCGCCCACGGCGTCGCGCGCGGTCAAGATGATCACGCGCACGCGATTGCCGGCAGCGCGGGCTCCCCGCAGCACGTCGAGGCCGTTTCTCTTGGGCAAGCCCAGATCGAGCAGCACCAGCGCGTAAGCGCCTTGAGCTGTCTCTAGGGCCAATTTTCCGGCCTGCCCGTCCTGCGCCCAGTCGACGGTGTAGCCGTCTTGCTGCAATGCAACACGAAGCGACCTGGCGATCATCGGGTCGTCTTCGACCAGGAGAATTCGCATATTTGGGTGAGGGTTGGCGGTCGGCTGGGCGAGGCCCGGAACACCGGATGGTGCGCGAGGAATCCTGAACGCACGCTTAAACCGCCGCTGTAGGTGAAAAGCCTACAATAAATCTGTCGTAACATACGGCATCCGTTCGGCGGTTCCGTTCGTATCCTCTACTAGCGTCCGGTGAGAGTCTGGGGTGTGTTATCACTTCATGCGTTCTCCCTGGAATGGACCGGTACTGCCCGGGTTTGGATTCAGGAATACCCCACTTTGGAGAGCGTCATGACTACTACTAAGAATTGCCGACCCGCGATGCGCAGAGCGTTGGCTCCGATGCTGATCGCGGGCGCGCTGGCGGTGACATTTGCGCAACCGGCCTTCGCATCAAGTCATCGCGAAGCCCCGTTTATTGCGACGCAGCCGGCAGTCGACGGCACCGATTTTTACATGTTCCGCAGCTACCAACCCGGGCGTGAAGGGTTCGTCACGATGGTCGCGAATTACCTGCCGGCGCAGGCGCCGTCCGGCGGTCCCACGTATTTCCCGCTGGATACGAGCGCCGTATACCAGATTCACATTTCCAACGACGGCGGCGCCGAAGAGGACATCACGTTTTCGTTCAAGGTTCAGAACACGCTCGACGACAACAAGCTCGCCGTCGGCGGCAAGATGGTGTCGATTCCGCTTGTGCAAAACGGCTCCGGTGATGTCGACATCCGCAATGACCCCGCGTTGAACAGGCACGAAAAGTACACGCTGGACATCATTCGCGGCAATCGCCGCAGCGGTACGACGCAGGCTGTCACCAATCTGACGACCGGGGGCACGACGTTCGACAAGCCGGTGGATAACATTGGCCAGAAGACGATCAGCCAGTACATCGCCTACGGGAACCGCCACATCTACGATGTCGCCATCCCGGGTTGCACCGGCAATGGCCGCGTGTTCGTAGGGCAGCGCAAGGACCCGTTCGTCATCAACCTGGGCGAAATCTTCGACCTCTTCAACATCAAGTTCCCGGCGGTCGAATTGAATCCGCTCGCCGAATTCGCGACGGCCGATGCGATCGCGCCGTTCAATGTTACGTCGTTCATCCTCGAGGTGCCGATTGCATGCCTGACCGAAGGCAAAGGTACGATCGTAGGTGGCTGGACAACGTCATCCGTCCCCGCAAACCGCACGATACCCACGACGCCCGGGCAGACGCTCGAAGGCTCGACGTCAACCGGCGGCCTGGTGCAGGTCTCCCGCCTGGGGATGCCGCTGGTCAACGAAGTGGTGATCGGTCTGAAGGATAAGAACCGGTTCAACGCGAGCGAGCCGAAAGACGACGGCCAGTTCGCCGACTACGTGACCAATCCCACGTTGCCGGCGCTGCTCGAGATCCTCTTCGGATCGGTGGGGGTAAAAGCGCCGACCAACTTTCCGCGCACGGATTTGGTCGCTGCGTTTCTGACGGGGATCGAGGGTGTAAACAAACCCATGGGTGGCGCGACCGCGGAAATGCTGCGCTTGAATACGTCGATCGCTCCGACGCCAGCAGCGTCGCAGAACCGCCTGGGGGTACTCGGCGGCGATAACGCCGGGTTCCCGAACGGTCGTCGCCCCGGCGATGATATTGTCGACATTACGTTACGGGTAGGGATGGGCGTTCTGTGTACGCTGAACATCGGCGGTTGCACGCCGGCGCAAGCGCCCGCCGGTGCGCTGCGCTACACCGACGGTGCGTTCATCAGCTCGGCGTTTTTCGCGAACGAGTTCCCGTACCTACGCGCGCCATTGCCAGGGTCGCCCAACAACAACAATGCGATCAACGCGGCAGGGAGCGCACGGTAGCTTCTAATAGAAAGCCCAAAACGGTCTCGGGTGCTCCCGGGGCCGTTTTTTTTGCCGGTAACTTGATGTTGATGATTGCGCTGGCACCTGTTATTGACATCGATACATCAACCGTTATGCTTTGAGGCATGCGGGACCTCGATGCGAAATATTAACTGCACCCGTTGGACTCTAGCTCTCGTGATGCCGATCTGGGCGATCGTCGCGAGTCCGGGCAACGCCAAACCGTACACGCCTGGCGACGATGCGGTCGTTCTCGAACGGCTGCCGGAAAAGAACGAGCCATCGCTTACCGATCTCAAGCGGCTGCGCGCCACGTTGCTCGCCAATCCGCGCGATCTCGACGCCGCCGCGCGCGTCGCGAAGCGTTCGATTGAGGCCGCACGTGCGACAGGCGATCCTCGCTTCCTTGGACAGGCGCAGGCTGCGCTCAATCCTTGGTGGACGGCTGCCGACGCTCCCGCGCCCGCGCTTCTTCTCCGCGCGACGATCAAGCAGAGTCAACACGATTTCGCCGGCGCGCTCGCGGATCTCGATAGACTGCTCGCCGACCGCCCATCCAACGGCCAGGCGCTGCTCACACGTGCGACGATTCTGACTGTTCAAGGTCGCTACAAAGACGCGCAGCGCGACTGTGCGAAGCTCGTGCCAATCGCCTCAGTGCTCGTCACCGCAACCTGCTTCGCCGGCGCCAGGAGTTTGAACGGCGACGCTTTGAGCGCCTATTCAGGGTTGACGGAGGCGCTCGCACGGCCGGGTGAGGCTGCCGCCGTTCGTGCGTGGGCGCTGACGCTCGCCGCCGAAATCGCTGCGCGCCAGGGCGAGCCGGCGGTTGCGGAGTCTCACTTTCGCGCGGCCCTGTCGCTCGACCCGAGCGACAGCTATCTGCGTGGCGCGTATGCCGACTTCCTTCTGCTTGCCGGCCGTGCGCGTGACGTGCTGCCGCTCGTCGCCAACGACACCAAGAACGATTCCATGTTGCTGCGCTTAACGCTGGCGGAACAAGCATTGCCGGAACACGCAGCCGCGTTCGCGACGCATCGCAACGAGCTTGCCAATCGGTTTGCCGCCGCGAAAATGCGCAGCGACACGTTGCATCTGCGCGAAGAAGCACGTTTTCGTCTTGAGATCGAGAACGAGACCAAGGCTGCGCTGGCGCTCGCGCAGCAGAATTGGAAAACGCAACGCGAACCGGCCGACCTGCGTGTGCTGGCCGCGGCTGCGCGCGCGGCGCGTGACAGTTCCGCGCTGAAGACTGTCGCCGACTGGATTGCCGCGACCAGGCTCGAGGACCCGGCAACGGTCGCACTGATCGCGGGAACCGCGCCATGAAGCGGGTCCTAATCTTGCTCCTCGGCGTTCTCTTCGCTACGCCCGCATTCGCGCACAAGCCCAGTGATGCGTACCTGACGCTCAACCGGGACGGCACTGCTCTGACCGGCCAATGGGATATTGCGCTGCGCGATCTCGACCTTGCGCTCGGGCTCGATGCCAACGGCGACGGCGAGATCACGTGGGGCGAAGTACGCACGCAACACGCGGCCATTGCTGCGTACGCGATGCAGCGGCTCGCCGTGTCCTCCGCGGGCGAACGATGCGCGTTGCGTGCCACCGGTCACCAGATCGATACGCACACCGACGGCGCTTACGCGGTGGTGAATCTTGCGGGCGATTGCGCCGGCGCAGGCCCGACGCTGGCGATCGACTATTCGCTGCTGCACGACCTCGACCCGCAACACCGCGGCCTGCTCAACTTCGTCGAGGCAGGCGAATCGCACAGCGTCATCTTCAGCGCCGACGCGCCGCGGCAGGTGGTTGGCGGCGAGGCGGGCGGGCGGCTGGTGCAGTTCGCCGCGTATGTGCGCGAGGGCGTCTGGCACATCTGGATCGGTTTCGATCACATCCTATTCCTTGTATCGTTGCTACTGCCGGCGGTTCTGGTGCGGCGTCACGGCGCCTGGCAACCGACCCCGGACTTCAGGTACGCATTCTGGGATGTCTTCAAAATCGTGACGGCGTTCACGGTGGCGCATTCGATCACGCTGACACTCGCCGCGCTCGGCCTTGTGTCGCTGCCGTCGCGTTGGGTTGAGTCTGCAATCGCCGCATCGGTCGTGCTCGCCGCACTCAACAATCTTGTTCCGGTCATCGATCGAGGGCGCTGGGTCGTCGCGTGCTTCTTCGGACTCGTTCATGGTTTTGGATTCGCAGGAGCGCTGGCAGACCTGGGGTTGCCACAAGGATCGCTCGCGTTGTCTCTCGCCGGGTTCAACGTCGGCGTCGAGCTCGGACAGTTGGCAATCGTTGGCGTCTTTCTGCCGGTCGCGTTTCTGATCCGCCGTAGCTGGGCTTATCGGCACATTGTTCTGACCGGAGGGTCCGCTGTAATTGTGGCGATCGCCGCCGTCTGGCTTACCGAGCGGGCGTTCAACATCGTGCTGTTTCCAACCGTCGCATCGAGTTCCTTGGGCTCGTAGTGGATCGCCGATTCGAACACTGATCGTTGCGCGTTTGCACCGGTCGAGAGCCCAGCTTGTGCAGAGCGTCGTTACGTTCCGGGCTGCGGCGCATACGTCGCCGCCAGCACTTCCGCCGCCTGCGCTTCGCGTGTCGGTTCCTTGATCGTGATTCGCCACAGCGTGCGCGGGTCGTCCGGGTCGGTGAGCGTGGCCGAGTGCAGCAACGACGCGTTGTCCCAGACGACGACGTCGCCGATGCCATACTTGAGGCGCCACTGGTATTTCGGCTGGGTTGCATGCCTCGCCAGTTCGTTGAGGAGCGCGCGGGCTTCGTTGTCGGCCATTCCGACGATCCCGAAAGAGCTCCCGGACACGGCGTACAACGCTTTGCGTCCGGTGACCGGATGCGGGCGCACGATCCGGTGCGTGATCAGCGGCATCTTCGCCTTCTGTTCCTCCGTCAAGACCGACGCGACGGTTCGGCTCGCCTCGTTCTGATCGTTGCGGTTGCCGTAATGGTGAATGGCGACCAGCGACTCGATGCGCTGCTTCATCGTCGCGGGCAAGTCATCGTATGCAGCGTACTGGTTGGCGAAGAGCGTATCGCCGCCCATCTTGGGCACGACGATTGAATAGAGGGTCGTCGCCCGCGCCGGGACGGACAGGTAGGAATAATCGGTGTGAAAATACGAGCCCGCGTCCGCGAGACCTGTGGGCTGCCCATCCTTTTTCACGTTCGAGAGAATCAGAATGTTCGGATCCTCCGGATGATGGAATTGATCGATCACATGCGGCTCGGGCGGCCCGAAGCGGCGTGCGAAGCCGGCGAACTGCTTGGCGGTAAGCCGCTGCCCGCGTAACACCAGCACCTGGCCGGCGAAGAACGCATCCTGGAGTTCTGCGAATGCTGCCTCCGATAGCGGCCGCGAGACGTCGATATGCGAGGACTCGATCCCAAAGCCAGCGCAAAGTGGCGAGAGTTTCAGCATGCCTCCTCCCAAGTGCGAACCGGTCCTATTGTTACTTCAAGAATTCCGGCGAGATGAGCTGCGGCAGA
Organism: Casimicrobiaceae bacterium; assembly: GCA_037719965.1. Lineage (GTDB taxonomy): Bacteria > Pseudomonadota > Gammaproteobacteria > Burkholderiales > Casimicrobiaceae > VBCG01. The sequence goes on from JBBJMT010000005.1 coordinate 38,824, forward strand.
AACAGGATGATCTCCGGCCACATGATCGTCGCCGCCAGCACCGCGAGCATCGGTAGCAGCATGATCGTCACGTCCTTCAGCACATAGACCATTCGCACCTTGGCGATCGCGCACGAAATCATCAGACACAGGCCATACGGCGGGGTCACCAATCCGAACGCCAGCGATATGATGCCAACCATCGCGAAATGCACCGGGTCCATGTTCACCGCGCGCGCCAACGGCTCGAGAATCGTCCCGACGATGATGATTGCCGGAATCGCATCGAGAAAGCAGCCGACGACGAGGAAGCAAAAGGCGATGAAGAAACCGGTGCCGGTTATCCCCATCCCCCAACTCCCTACTCCGGCGAGCAACGCTTTCGGAATCTGATAGTAGGCGAGCAGCCAGCCGAACGCGCTCGCGGTGCCGACGCAAAAGAGCGCGACGGCCGCCAGCTTGCCGGTGTCGGCCAGCGCGTCGTATAGCGCCCGGGAACTCATTTCGCGATAGAAGAAAATCGACAGCACCGCCGCGTACAGCACGGCGATCGCCGCCGACTCGGTTGCCGTGAACCATCCGAATACCTTGCCGCCGATGATGATCACCGGCGTCATCAGCGCCGGGACCGACACGGCGAGCGCTGCCACGACTTCCCGGAATGTCGAGCGGGGGTATTTCGGATAGTTGCGCAGCTTGGCGTAAGCGTGGACGGTCGCCATTTGCACCAAGCCCAGCAACAGCCCGGGAATGATGCCGGCGAGGAACAACGCGCCAATGGAGACCGTCAGCGTGCCGCCCCATACGATCATCAGGATAGACGGTGGAATGATGACCGCGAGCACCGCGGAGACCGCCGTGATCGCCACCGAGAAGCTCAAGTCATAACCTTCCTTCACCTGCGCGTTGATGAAGATCTTTCCTTGGCTCGCCGCGTCCGCGGTCGACGATCCGGAAATCCCGGCGAAGAAGATCGACAACACCACGTTGACCTGCGCGAGTCCGCCGGGAAAGTGGCCGACGAGGTCGCGCGAAAGCCGCACCAATCGGTCGGTGATGCCGCCCGCGTTCATTAAATTGGCGGTGAGCAGGAAGAAGGGCACGGCGAGCAGAATGAACGAGTTGTAGGACTTGAACGTCTCGTTGAAGATGATCATCGGGGATAAGCGGTCTTCGAACAGCATGACCGGCAGACACGCGAGGCCCAGAGCGAATGCGACCGGTACCCGCAGAAACATCAACCCGAAAAAAACGCCGAACAGCACGAGCGCGGCCAGCGCGGGCGAGAATGCGACACCGCCCGTCATGCCGGCGGCCGCTCGGTGAGCGTCCGTAGATCTTGCAGGAAGCGTTCCCCCAAGAACAAGACCCAGGTCAAGCCACTTAACGGCCAAGCGATAAAGATGTAGGTCATCGGCATCTCTGCGAGCTCGGAGCTCTGATTCCACCCGAATTGCACGAACTTGACTCCGTACCAGATGAACACGAGTGAGAACATCAGCACGAACACGCTCGACACGATGCGCAGGAGTGCGTTGGCCCGCGGTTTGAGTTCAGGCCACAGGTCGACATCGAAGTGCGCGCCATCGCGGATGCCGATCATCGCCCCCAGCATGATCATCCAGATGAAGAGAAAGCGCGCCATCTCCTCCGTCCAGATATAGCTCGGAATAAGTTGGGTAAACCGCGAGAAGATCTGCAGGCTGACCGGAATGATCAAAACCGCGACGCTGGCAACCAGCAGCCAATTCAGGACTCGGTAGTAGCCGTGAATGAATTTGCGCATCACCATTCTGCTGCTATTGCCACGGCCGTGCCAACAGGCATACCGGCTCCGCACGCGTCGCGATCCAAAAAAAGACCGGCGGAAGAGATCATCTTCCGCCGGGTCCGTTACTTCACTTATTCACTTACATTGAGTTGATTTTCGCGAGCAGCGCTTCGGCGCCGATTTCCTTGGCGTAGTCCGCCATGACCGGGTCGACCAATTTTTTCAACTGCGCGCGTTCGGTGAACGGGATCTTCTTGAGTTTTCCCGCCTTCTCCATCGCGTCGAGCTTGGCGGCGTCCTCGCTCGATTCGACCTGCCGGCCGTAGACACCAGCCTCCTTGCCGGCCTTGAGAATCGCGGCTTGCAAGTCGGCGGGCAGCTTTTTGAACGTCTTCCCGGAAAAGCAGAGTGGCCGGATCGTGATTGCGTGTTCGGTCATGTTGAGATTCGGCCCAACTTCATAGAACTTCATTTGCTCGACGCCTGCGGCTTCGTTTTCACCCGCTTGAATCACGCCATTCTGAATCGCGTTGTAGACCTCGTTGTACGCGATCACCGTCGGCGACATGCCCGTTGCCGCAAAGGTCTTGCTCCAGATGGGTGCTCCCTGGACACGAACTTTCAGTCCCTTCAGCTCCGCCAGATTGCGCGCAGGCTTGTTGGCGAAGACGTTACGCGTCCCACCGCCGGCGTAGCCGATCAGCATGACCTCGGCCTTTTGCGCAATCTCATCCGCAACCGGTTTCAGGGTATCGGCGTCGAGCACCTTGTTCCAGTGATTCAAATCGCGAAATAGAAACGGCGCATCGATAAACGGCGCGGCCTTAGAAAAGGTGGACATGTGCGCGGGCGATACGATCGCGTAGTCGACCGAGATGCCCTGGTTCATGAAGGCGAAGTAGTCTTTTTCGAGTCCGAGCTCGCTGTTCTTGTGCAAGACGAAGTTGATCGGCTTGCCGTAGTACTGCTTGACCAGTTGCTCGAACTTCACGAGGGCTTTGGTAAAGGCGTGGTCGTCGTTGAATTGCGAGGCGCCATGCAGCGTGATCGTCTGCTGGGCGTAGCCGTTACCTGCTGCTAGCCCGAAGACGACCAGGCCGCACAACAAAGTGCGAATCGAATTGCGCATGTTTCCTCCTTGGGTTTTGGGGCGGCCAGACGCGTTCTTACGCTACCTAGACGCGCGGCTGTTCAAGTGGCCCGAACCAATTGAACCGCGGAGGGCGCGCCGTGTCAATGCTTATGCGCACCGCCGCTTGGGGTTGTCAGCGGTCTCACCAACACCGCGACTTCCTGCATTGTCTTGCTGCCGGTCCTGTCTTGCCACGTCAATGTGATGGCAACGGTGTCGCCCACGTTGAGCGGCGCATGGAGGTCCAGCAGCATGAGGTGGTGACCGCCGGTCTTGAGATCAACCGTCTGACCTGCGCGGATTCCGAGCTGGTCGATGGCGCGCATTTTCATCACGCCGCTCTCCATCGTCATTTCGTGAATCTCGACGAATTTTGCCGACGGCGAAGAAGCCGCGACCAGCGTCTGATCGGTCGCGCTTAATAATTGCATAAACGCGCCGGTTGCCCTCTGACCCGGCACGGTTCCCCGGACCCATGCGTCGGTAACGATAACTTGTGCTAACGCCAAGTTCGCCATAAACACCAACGACGAGCAGGAAAGGATCAACGGCAGACGTAAGGTGATCACCATGGGCTACTCGAATTGCCTTCGTGGTTGCCGGTCAAGGTTCGTCGTCGTGGGATAATCGCCGCACGGCCCTGCAGGCTGTCAGACGCGACACGCCAGCCAACGTTCTCGCGTCGCCTATGTTGGCGCGTCGCTCCATCATGATGACTATCGCTGCGCATGACCAATTGGCGAATTCTCCGCTCTTGCAGCGTGCGCCGGTTTCGCGCTCGCACGCCGCGATTGCCTACTGGCTGCTGGCGGTTTGTGCGCTCGTTTTCGTCGTCGTCGTCGTCGGTGGCGTCACGCGCTTGACACACTCCGGGCTTTCGATCACTGAATGGCAGCCCATTGCCGGCACCGTACCGCCGCTGTCCGCCGCCGACTGGGAAGAGACTTTTGCCAAGTATCGCGCCACGCCCCAGTACGAGCAAGCGAATGCCGGCATGAGCCTCGCGGAGTTCAAAGCGATATTCTGGTGGGAGTATGTGCACCGTTTGCTCGGGCGACTCGTCGGCCTCGTGTTTCTGGTGCCATTCGCGTGGTTTGTCCTGCGCCGGCAAGTTCCGCGCGGTTACGGCTTGGCGCTTGGTTTCATCTTTGTCCTCGGCTTCGTTCAAGGCGCTCTCGGCTGGTACATGGTGCAAAGCGGGCTTATCGACGAGCCGCGCGTATCGCAGTTTCGGCTGACCGCGCACCTCGGGCTCGCTTTTGTGATATTTGCGGGAATGTTCTGGTGTGCGCTGTCGTTGCTGTACCCGCGGCGCCCTCCCACGGCTGGCCTCGATGCGCGGTCGGCGCGGCGCTGGGGATTCGGGATTGTGACACTTGTATACGGCATGGTGCTCTCAGGGGGGTTGGTGGCCGGCATCCGAGCGGGGCGGGCGTACAACACGTTTCCACTAATGAACGGCTACGTCGCACCGCCGGAAATCTTCATGCTGGAGCCGTGGTGGTCGAATTTTTTCTACAATATGGCCACCGTCCAATTCAACCATCGGGCAATCGCGGGGCTGCTGGTGCTCACCGTACCGGTCTTGTGGTGGAAAATCCGTCGTGATCAGAGCGCGTCGCCGCGCGCGCGCCAAGGCGTACACGGGCTGCTCGCAATGCTGGCAATTCAGGTTGCGCTCGGCATCGCAACGCTCGTGAGCGGCGTGCCGTTGCACGTGGCGGCTTTGCATCAGGCTGGGGCGCTCGTGCTGTTCGCGTGTGCGCTCAACGTCGCACACGCGTTGCGCTAATCCGCATCGTTTAAGCGCCGGCCGATGCCAGGCCAGCAATCGGCATTGCATGAGCGCGGGATAACGGCGATGATATGCGGTTCCGCTTTTGCGCCAATCAAATTTTTCAAGGACTCCATGGCTGAACTTCGCTCTCTCGACGAACCGCTCTCCGACACCGAGTTGGACGAACTCGAGACTTTTCTTGCTTCCGACGCTGTTCCGCAGGATTGCATGGACCTCGAAATGCTGGACGGGTTTTTGGCGGCAATCGTCAGCGGTCCCGACGCCATCCAGCCGTCCGAGTGGCTTCCTCACGTATGGAGCGACGGCGGCCGGAGCAACACGCCGGCGTTTAGTAATAGCGAGCAAGCGCAACGCATCATGGGGCTCATGCTGCGGCACATGGTAGGAATCCAACGAACGCTTGGGGAGTCCCCGACGCGCTTCAAACCACTTCTGTATCTGCCGGAAGAGAAAAAACCCGCGGAGAAATCCAGCGAACGTCAGCCACCAGAGGGTACCGCGTGGTGCGAAGGCTTCATGTCGGGAGTCAAGCTACGCGACGAAGATTGGCAGGCGCTCTACGATGCTCCGGATGCGCGGGACTGGATTTTCCCCATTGAAGCGCTGGCGTTCGGCGAACAGGATCCCGAGTTCGCCGAATGGATAGACGATCGCGAGAAACGCGCGAGCCTCGTCGAAGAGCTCGCCGTGGCGAGCGTACTTATCTATCGCTTTTGGCAGGATCGCCGGCGAGCGACCGAAGTACGCGGCGGCGGTTCACGTCGCGAGCTTGCGGAGATCGCGCGAAAATCGCGGCAACGGCTACATTGACTGCAAATGCCGGAACCCGAGCACTAAACGTGCTGTGATTTGGCTCCTGCAACTACCCCTTCGCCGGTGGGGGAGTTACGATGCAGAAGCTCGGGATGACGCCGTAGAAAAGCGCGCACATAAGAGCATAGCGGGACGACGTCCAGCCGCTCTTCGTCGGCGTACGCGAACGCTGCGCGAACCAACTCGGCGGCGATACCTCTGCCGCGCGCCTCGACCGGCACTTCGGTGTGGATCATCTGCAGCTCATTGCCGGACCGGCGATAATCGGCGCGGCACAGTTTTCCCGCAACCGTCGCTTCAAATCGTTGCGCAACGATATTGTGACGGACGTCGATTGGCAGCAGGTATTGCATTTCCGTCAAGAGCTCTTTAGCTGGGAGTCCGAATACTAACCCACTGTCGCGGATTGAGGTGGCGCGGCAGTGGAAAAGGCCAGGCGCTCCACGCTTTCATGCGCTCCGCGCGCTTTCCCACGTAGAGCACGGAAGCTGCAGCCGCCAGTGCTCCGGGTGCAGCACCCGCAAGGCGAGCGCGCAAAGCGCGACACCAGCCGCCGCATCGGCAAGAATAAACGCTCCCAATCCGCGAATGAACGGCACCGCGCCGAAGGCCATCAATCCGACCCCCAGCGGCAGCGCTAATGCAAACAACCCGAGTGCCCCGCCCCACCCCCACTGCCTGCGCATGATTCAGGTCTCCTGTGCGCGCTTGTTGCCCAACTCTTAGACGCGAACGACACGGTTGTTCAGGACGCGAACTCGATCTCCGACGCGCAACTCCCCTTCACCCACTTCGGTGAACGACAACGTCGCACCCGAATCGAGGCGGACGCTTACGCGATACCGGTCACGTTGGTTGGACCGCTCGATCTGATTGCCGAGTAGCGCACCCCCGATGGCGCCCGCGATGGTCGCTATTGTATTGCCCCTCCCGCCGCCGATCTGATGCCCGAGCACGCCGCCAGCGACACCTCCGAGGATGGAGCCGACGCTCACAGGTGAATTGGACCCGTCGCGAAACATATCGATCGACTCGACGACACCGAATTCAACGCGCTCGCTACGTAGAGGCGGAGATGCATAGATCGGCTGGTTCACCACCCCCGCGGGCGCGTAAACGTAATCCGGGGATACAGCACATCCCGTCAGCAGCATCATCGATGCCGTAACGAACGCCACACCGAGTACACGGACATTCATGTTCGCCTCCATCAGCGTTGATCGGAAGAAGATCGGCAACCGATTGATCGCGTCAATCCCTTGTGAGGAACAAATAGGGTTGACGTACTGTAAGAGTTGCAATTCGTGACGGGCATCAGACCCAGGGCGAATCGCGTGTCCGCCGCTGTCCGACACCGGAGACGTTGGTCCCGAGGATTTCGCGGCCGCGGTACCGACTGGGTCGCAGAAATCCCTTTCCGCAGGCGAGAGAACAAACGACACAAAGCTCGCCGCCCTTTGCGGTGCGCGAAGCGTCAGTTCGCGAGCCCTTCGGCCTTCATCACTTCGGAAACCTTGGAACGTGCTCTAACGCGAGCCAAAAACTCGGTCAGCACCGGCCACGGTTCGAGCTGGATGTCGACGGACTTGCTCCACCGCAATATCGTGAACAGGTAGGCATCCGCGACGCTAAATTGATTACCCAGCAAATAGTCGCGGTCTTTGAAGTGTTTGGTCAAATACGCGAATCGCTCGCCGAGCTTTTTCGTCACCATCTCCTTGTATGCATCCGGAGTTGCTGGATTGAAGAACGGCGAATACTGCTTGTGCAACTCGGATGAGACAAAGTTGAGCCACTCCTGCAGCCGGTAACGTTCGAACGTGCCCGCTGCCGGCGCGAGCGCCGCGCCCGGTTTTTGATCGGCGATGTACTGCACGATCGCCGAAACTTCGGTAAGGCGTTCACCGTTATCAAGCTCAATGAGCGGAACCGAACCTTTGGGATTGACCGTGTAGTAATCGACGCCGGACTCGGTTAAGTGTGCTTTCAAGTCCACCTTGACGAAATCAGCGGCGATTCCTGCTTCGGCCAGAACGATGTGCGGCGCTAATGAACAGGCGCCGGGAGCGTAGTAGAGCTTCATGCGATTCTCCTTCGAGTTGCGGGAAAAACGTGTCGCCGTTGCGCATCGACACTGGAGAACAACCAGCGCGCGAGCCCCCGATATTGATCCTTGACATCTGCGGGATAAAGATCACCATAAACGATAGTTTGTTGCATTTTGCGCAACAATTCTGATCATCATCGATCGCCTTCAAGCCATCACTGCGTTCGTCAGAGTCGTCGAAACCGGAAGCTTTGCGCGCGCGGCCGAACGCCTGGACGTCTCGGTGTCCGCCATTTCGCGGCAGGTGGCAGAGCTCGAGGCGCATCTCGACGCCCGGCTGTTGAATCGGACGACCCGCCGCTTGAGTTTGACCGAAAGCGGTCGCGTCTTCCATGAGCGTTGCCTGCAACTACTGGCGGATTTGGACGAAGCGGAGCAGTCAGCGAATGCGGGCACGGTCAAACCGCGGGGCACGTTGCGCCTGACGTGCTCGGTGACGTTTGGCGCGCGTCATCTCGCGGCGGCCATCGCCGACTATTTCGCCCTCTATCCGCAATTGCGTTTCGACATCGAGCTCTCCGACCGCGCAACCGACCTGATCGATGAAGGCTTCGACGTCGCGGTGCGCATCGGGGCTATCGGCAGCACGAATCTCGTGGGACGCAAGGTCGGTGAAACGCGCCTGCTTTGCGTCGCCGCGCCGTCGTATCTCGCCCGGTACGGCGAGCCCCGCCGACCTGAAGACCTCGCCAAGCATCTTTGCCTGACCTACGAATACTCGGCAAACAGGTACGTTTGGCCGTTTCGCGACGCGCAGCGCCGCGAACGCAATGTCCGGATCACGGGTCCCATCCACGCCAATCACGGCCGCTTCCTCGAAGCACTCGCGGTTGCGGGGGTGGGAATCGCCTACGAGCCCGATTTCATCGTCGGGCCCGACGTGCGCGCGGGACGCGTCGTACCTCTGTTGCGCAATTTCCAGGCGCCGCCATCCAGCATTTACGTCGTCTATCCGAGCCGGCGTCACCTCTCGGCAAAAGTGCGGACGTTCGCGGATTTTTTGTCCGAGCGATTCGCGCATCCGGAGTGGGCACTGGCGCCAGCGGAAACGGCTGGGCGCGCGTAGGATTGCGAAACGCGTTGGCCGCACCGTCACGCTTCCGTCACTGGTCTAAGTCTTCGCGACGAAAAGGGGGAGCGAGGCGTGCTGTGGCGTATCTCATCTATCTCGCCGCGCCGATCGCGCTGCTCCTCGTAGGTTCCTTCGGCGAGCTGCGGCTCAACACGCCGTTGCCGACCGGTATCACCGGGAAATGGTACGTCGAGGTTGCAGCGGACGGCAGCTTTCGGCGTGCGTTCATCTCGAGTCTCATTGTGGCCGCCGCCACTTGCGGCGCTTGCCTCGCGCTGGGACTGCCGCTATCTTATGCGTTGTTCCACGCGCCGAACCCGCGGGTCCGCGTGCTGGCGCGCGCGCTGTATTAACTGCCGGTCGCGCTGCCCGCACTCGTGCTCGCCTTCGGATTCATTCTAGTCTTCTCCTCGGATACATTGCCGTGGCTGGGCAGCATCTGGCTTCTCGTCGCCGGGCATATCGTTTTGACCCTTCCGTACTTCTTGCAGGCGGTGACCGCGGATATGCAGCGGCTCGACTTACTTAACCTCGAAGCGGCGGCCGAGTCGCTCGGCGCCACAATGCCGCAACGTTTCTTTCATATCATCGTGCCTGCACTCAAGCATTCGATAATGTCCGGCTTGATCGTAGTTGCCGCGCTGTCGATCGGCGAGTTCCAATTTTCCAACCTCGTCGCGGGTTTTCTGAATCGCACCTATCCGGTCGTTCTGCTCCAGGCCTTCTACGGCGCGACAGGGTTCGCCTGCGCGGCGACGGTCGTCCTGCTCTTGCTGGCGCTGACGGCATCTGCCGCTGGCACGCTCTCCATCGGTGGAAAATCGCGGCTCGCGCTGCCTGCCCAATGACACTCGCGGTCGCACTGTCGGACGTGTCGTATCGCTACCCGGGGACCGCCGCGGGGGTGCAAAATATCGAGTTGACGATTGCCCCCGGCGAGCTCGTAGTGTGCATCGGCCCCTCCGGATGCGGGAAAACCACGCTGTTGCGGTTGATCGCGGGCTTCCTCCGGCCCGATGCGGGACGCGTGCTGCTGGGCGGTAACGACGTCACGCGCGCAGACGTGCGTGAGCGCGAATGCGGCGTCGTCTTCCAGTCGTACACACTATTTCCGCAGATGCGCGTTTGGGAAAACGTCGCCTACCCGTTGCGCGTACGCAACGTGGCGCTGGGCAAACGCCGGGAGCGCGCGCTAGAAATGCTCGGCGTCGTCGGCCTCGCCGATTTGAGCGAGCGCTTGCCGGCGAACCTATCCGGCGGACAGCAGCAGCGGGTTGCCCTTGCGCGCGCACTGATTTTCAAGCCGCGCGCGTTGCTGCTGGATGAACCGTTGTCGGCACTCGACGCAGCAACGCGTCTCTCGATGCGCGAAGAAATCCGGCGGATCCAGAAGGCTCAGAGCATCGCGGCGCTGCTGATCACGCACGACCAGGACGAAGCGCTTTCCCTTGCCGGGTCGTCGTATTGCGCGAAGGCCGACTGGTCCAAAACGGTACGCCGCACGGGATTTACGATCGGCCAGCCGATGCTTTCGTCGCCGAATTCGTCGGTCAAGCGAATTTGCTCGACGGCGTAACGACGGGCCCTGATAGCGTCGAGACGACGATCGGCCGCATTGCAATGCCGCCACATGGATATGCCCACGGCGCCGCGATTCGACTCCTCGTGCGGCCGGAACGCGTTGAGCCCTTGTCCGCGACTGCAGGTGCCGCCGGCTTCGACACCAATATCTTTCTGGTTCGGGTGCTGCGCGATGCGTTCTTCGGCGCGACGCGCCAAGTCGAGCTTGCCGTCGGAGACGGCGTCTTGAAGCTACAAACCCCGATGCGCGGCGCTATCGAACGCGTGCGCATTCCTCCCGAAGCGGTGCAGTTGCTTCCTCTCTCATAGAAGGAGACTTTATGAACAAGCTCAGCCGTTGGCTCATCAGTTGGCTTATTGCTGCGTGATTCGTCGCCTGTGCGGCAAATGCGTCCGCGCAGACCGTCCTCGACTCATCCGAGCTCTATACCGGGGAGAAGGCGCTTTACGACGCGGCGAAAAAGGAAGGTTTGGTCGTCAGCTTCGACACGGGGCCAACCTGGGCTAACTGGGCGGCGCAATTCGCCGCGTTCAAAAAGCGCTATCCCGACGTCGAAATCGTCTACAACGACTTGGGATCCGCGGCGACGGTTGTCGCGCTGGAGAAGGCGCGCAATCGGCCGCAGGCCGACACCGCCTACTATTTCGCAGCGTCGGCGGTCGACGCAGCCAAAAAGGGCGTCGTCGCCCCGTTCAAGCCGGTCAACTTCGACAAGTTGCCAACGGTCTTTCGCGAACCGGACGGCAAATGGTTCACGATCCACACGCTGACGGTCGCGTTCGTCATCAATACCAAGCTCGTCAAGAACGTGCCGCAATCGTGGGCCGATCTCTTGAAACCCGAATACAAGAACTCGATTGTGTATCTCGATCCGCGCTCGACCGGTGGGACAAGTGCTGCCGTTCGCCGCGAATTTCGCCAACGGCGGCGACATGAATAACGTGCAGCCGGGCCTCGACTATCTCGGCAAGCTGCATCAGTCCGGCAACGTGCTGCGGGTATTGGGTACGACCCCGTACGCGCAATTCGTCAAAGGCGAGATTCCCATCTGTATCTCATACGAAAACGACGGACTCAAGGCCAAGTACACCGACGGCTTAGGTGACGCGGTCGCGGTCGTCATTCCGAAAGAAGCCTCGGCGGCCGCCCCCTAGGGCATCAGTCTCGTCGAAAAAGGGCCCAACCCGAACGCGGGGAAGCTGTGGCTCAACTTCACGATGACCGATTTCGGCCAAGGCATTTTCGCGCAGGGCTTCGTCCGTCCGTCGGTGCCGGGCGTGAAATTGCCCGACAGTGTCGCGAATAAGTTGCCGGCGGCGCCGCAGGTCAAACCGCTCGACGTGCAGGCGGCCGCGGCAAAGAAAGCCGATCGACGCGGGTTGGGCGAAGGCGACAGGGACGCGGTGAGCGAAAGCGGCGTTCATCGCGAGTGGCAAAGAGCGCACGCCAATACCCCTGACGAGCGCCGCCGGAATGCGTCCGCAAATCTACGGTGCGCTCGCGGCACCCGCGCTTGTGGTATTGACGCTGTTCTTCGCGCTGCCGGTGGCGGCGATTGTCGTCGATGCCTCGACCGGCGGTGGCAGCGCCTTCACCCGGGTATTCGCGTTACCACGCTTCTGGACTTCGCTCGCGGGCAGCGCGCTGCTGACGTTGGTGACCGTCATCCTTTCGACGTCGGTCGGTGTGGCGGTTGCGTTGCATTTGTCGCGGCTTGCGCCTCGGCGGCGGACGCTGCTCGCGTTTGCGATCGCGCTGCCGCTTACCTTTTCAGGACTCATCGTTGCGTACGGTTTTATTCTCGCGTATGGCCGTGCGGGCTTCGTCACGCAATTGCTGGCGATGGCAGGATTCGACGCCGCGGTCATCGGCAAAGCGATCTTTACTCCCGCCGGGCTCGCGTTCGCGTCGTCGTACTACCTGATTCCACGCGTGGTCATGTCGTTGCTGCCGGTGTTCGTCAACTTCGATCGCGCGCAACTTGCGGCCGCCGAATCCCTTGGCGCGACGCCGCGCCAGGCGTTCCTGCACGTAATGCTGCCGCACATCGCTGCACCGGTGATCGGCTCGGCGTGTTTGATTGGCGCGGTCGTGTTCGGCGCGTACGGAACCGCGCTCGCGCTCGTCGGCACCAACCTCGACATTCTGCCGCTGCAGCTCTATACGTTGATTTCGGACAGCGGGAGCGACTTTCCCGCCGCCGCGGCGCTTGCGTTGCTGATCACCGCAACGTGTTCGACGATCATAATTGCCGGAGAATGGATGGGAAGCCAGCATGAGCGCCATCTTTAGACTCGATCGCCCGGCGCGCGCTCTCTATAACGCCAAGGGCCAGCGCTGGGACCCGGTTGCGCGGAGTTGGCGCGACTCTGCCGAATCAACCGATACCGATCAAGGCGAGCGGCCGTCGAGCGAACCGGTCGATGCGCTCGCCGCCGTGACATGGCTGCAACGCGCAAGCGGGCATCCCATTCGAGTGCCGATCGGTGTCATCGGACCGCGCGAAGCGTCGCAGGACCAAATCGCAGTCGGGGAAAGTGTGGGCGCCGGATTGGCAGCGATGGGTCTCGTGATCGTCTGCGGCGGGCGCGAAGGCGTCATGGAGGCAGTGTGTCGCGGCGCAGCTCGGCACGGCGGCATTGCCATTGGCGTACTGCCCGATATCGATCCGCAGCCTGCGAATTCCCATGTAACGATTTCGCTGGCGACCGGCCTCGGTGAGGCACGCAACGCGGTAATCGCGCGAGCAGCTCTGGCCTTGATCGCAATCGGCGACAGTTACGGCACGCTATCCGAAGTGGCTCTCGGCCTGCACTTCGGCAAACGCGTGATCGGGCTCGCAGGCGCTGCGCGGATTGCCGGCGTGCGGCATAGCGTGTCCGCGACCGAGGCACTTACTGCTATAGCGCTGCACGTTCTCGCCGCAGAGTCCGTCTGACTTATTTCGGTTGACTTTAGCTATGTTGACCTACGCGCGCCGGCGGCCGCGCCAGCCGGGCACGTGACTGCGCCGCAGCACGCGCAGGAAATCGGCGTCGGATGCGAGCCAAGCGAAAGCCGGTTCGATACTTGCATAAAGAAACTGCATGTCGTGCGCCGACTGCGCGGCAGTGAGGTGTGCGATCGTGCTTGCCTTGTCCTCGCGCCACGGAGGGCACGCGCTTCACCTACGCGGCCACCGACGGCGGCATCGCTTCGGTGCCGGCCACCGTGTACCTGACGATTCAACCGGTCAACGCACGGTGATCGCGCAGACGCCGCTTGCCGGCGCCGCCAATGTCGCGCTCGGCACCTCCATCGACCTTACGGTATCGAAAGGCCCGTTGCCGGTGATCGTCCCCAACGTCGTGGGCAGCGCCGAAACGGTGGCGCGCACCCGCTTCGAGACCGCGGGATTCACGGTGAGCATCGCACGGGTGTTCTCGAGCACCCAGGCGCGCGGCGTGGTGTTGTCACAGACGCCTGCGGCTGGCGCCGAAGTGGCGCCCGGTGCGGCGACCGGTGCGGCGAGTCTCGTGGTCTCCTCGGGCAATGGGCTGGCACTCAAGCTCGATCGTGCGGCAATGGCAGCGGACGAGACGATCGTGGTCACGCCGCAGGCCTTCGACGTCAACGGCGCGGCAGCGCCAGTCCCGGCGCTGAGCTACGCGATCACGCCGCGGCTCACGCCCTTTGCGGGCAGCCTGCCCACGCTCGCCGGCAGCACGATCCGCGCCGGCCCGGCGACGCCTCGGTGCCTTTACGATCACTGCAGATGCGCTCACTGCTCGCGCAGATGGTTGCTCTTTGGCGCACAGTCGACTTAGACGACCTCAAGGGCTCGCTGGTCATGGAGCCGACGACGGGGTTCCTGCCCACCCGCCGTGAACTCGAGGCGCTGGGCCTTGGTCCCACCGCCGACGATCTCATCAACAAGACCCTGACACGGGCTGCGCTCAACGACCTCAATGCGCTGACGCAGGCACTGCGCAGCCCCGGTGGCGGCATGCCGCTGCTCAATCGCCTGGCCGATACCTTCTCCACCAGTGCCGCGCGCGGCGACGGGCTCGTGGTCAGCGAATACGGCACGATCCTCGCATTGCCCGAATACCAGATGCTGATGGCGCAAGCGATTCCCGCGTTCTACGAGGCGCTGATGGAGGAAGTGGCGCAGGTCGTGGGCATTCCGCGGCGGGCTGCCCCGGTGTTTGTGGCGAAGAACAAGGGCAGTGTCGCCGCCAAGTCGACGCTGGCCGAGCGCGGGACCAAGGACAAGGGCGGAGTCGTGGCGAAGTCGACGCTGGCTGAGCTCGCGGTGACTGGAGCCGTCGGCTACATCGTCGACAAGATCCTGGACCAGGGCGTGAAGACGTTCAAGAACGCGAAACAGTACGCGCGTGATGTTATCGGACAGGCCGCATGGGGGTCCGCCGTGGTGGCGTTCAACGCGCATCTCAAGCAATTCGCGCAGGGCCAGGATATCCACGAGGTCGTTTCCGGAGCCTCGCTCTCGTTCCGGGTGTTCGAGGCGCCGTACACGTTCATCGAGGTCAACTCCAACGACGAGCCGGACCTGAACGAGGTCATGATCATCGGCCCGGATATCACCAGTGCGCTCGGAACCGGCATCACCACGCTGCTGGAAGAGCTCAAGGCGGGCTTTAGCCTCGGAAAGAAGGCGGCCGAGAACCCGCAGCGTTATCGCAGCCAGCGCGAGGCGCAGAAAACCGTCAAGGGGTTGCGCAAGAAAGCGAAGGAGATCCAGGACGCGACGCAAGAGCTCTTCGACATCGTGGCGCGGATGTACCAGACGCCCACCGACGCCGAGTATGGCTGCATCTTCACCGCGGACCCGGCGTGTGTGCAGCTCCACTTCGAGAACGGCATCAAGTCCGTGTACCGCTATTCGCCGCCGCCGGGCTTCGGCTGCTTCAGCGGGCTGCCCCTGCCGATTCCCATCCTCGTGCAGGACCAGCTGTCGGGGCTCATGTACTTCGCCAATCCGGCATTCCTGCCGACCCCGAAGATCCCGGGAACCTGCGGCACTGGAGGAGGATGAGCGCGGTCAGGAGGTGACTGAGGGGATCGAACAAGCTACGGCATCTGAATTTTGCCGCCACCGCGCGGCATGCCCCCGCCCAAAGTTCCGCCCGCACCAAGCGCCGCCGCCGCTCCCGCCGGAGGCACGATGAGCGAAGACGACTGCTGCCGCCGCAGTTCCTGCAGCTCGCGCATGGTGTGCTCGATGCCAGTCTTGGCGGCTTCGGCGTATTTTTGCACCGCTTCGCCCAAGTCTTTCGCGGCGATGTCGAAGCTAATCGGCAACGGCCCCATGTTCGTCATCAACTGCGTTTCACCGGTGTACACGGTGGCGCGAGCGGTGTCTTTACCCCCGTCGCTTTTCACCGGTACCAAGACGCGCAGCGTACCCACCTTGCGGTCGGTATAGACCTCTTCACGGTAGAGAGTCGCGACATCCATCGTCGCGTCGAGGGTGCGGGGTTCGGTAGCCATAGCGGGTCCTCTATTGTTGGTGTCATCCGGGTTCGGTGACGAGCCGTGCCGCTATTTTATGTGGTGTCGCGAGCCAGCGCTTTCAATCCGCGACTCCCAAGCAGCAACTCGCGTCGATTTCGGGTGAACGCTACAGTTGCGCGAAATGCTGGACCATGCGCTCGCGCAGTTTCGCGTCCGGCAGTCGGCCGTAGAGCGCCCCCATGTTCTCGGCCATATGCATCGGTTGTGACGTCGCGGGTATAGCGCATGTCACGGCTGGATGCGAGGTGATGAACTTCAGGAAAAATTGCGCCCAGTTGTCGCAATCAAACTCGCGCGCCCACGCCGGCAGCGGTTTGCCTTTTACATGGGCGAACAGGTCGCCGCCGTCGAACGGCCGGTTGATCACCACGGCGATCTTGCGTTCGGTTGCAAGCGGCAGCAGCCGCTGTTCCACATCGCGGTCGGCAAGACTGTAAGTGAACTGGACGAAGTCGAACGGCGCTTGCGATAACGCCTTCTCCAGGTCCGTATGCCGGCGGCCCTGCGACGTCGTGATGCCCACGTAACGCACCTTGCCCTGCGCCTTCCAGGCTTTCAGTGTTTCGAGATGCGCTTCCCAGTGCAGCAGGTTGTGGATCTGGATGAGATCGAAGCGCGGAACCCCCCACAGTCGCCGCGACGCCTCCAACTGCCGCTCACCGGCCGCCTGGCCGTAGGTCCACACTTTAGTGGCGGAAAAAAGACGCCGCCGGCCGTTGGTTCTTGCGAGCAGATCGCCGATCACCGCTTCCGACGTGCCGTACATCGGAGATGAATCGATCATTGCCCCGCCGCGCTCGAAAAATCTCTCGACGACCGGCACCAATGGGGCACGGGCGGGCGCCGCGGACCCGACGTTGAACGTGATCCACGTGCCCATGCCGACTGCAGGCAGCATTTCACCGGTCGCCGGAATGGGTCGCAGGATGAGGTTACGCGTCTCCCCGAGCGTAACGCCAGGCCACGCGGGCGCGGCGGCAGCGACGCCGAGGGTGGCCAAGAAGCGGCGACGATGCCAAAGGCTAGCGTTCATGGCGTTGCGTTGGGCCGTGGATGCGGCCGGAAAGTTCGCGAGATTGCGCCCGTTTGCAGCGTGCATGGGAACCTCGGGCCATATCGCTGGGTCTGCCTAAGGGCACGCCGGTCGTGCACCGGAAGCGCCTACGTTGCGTTAACCTCTAACGGCTAGCCTGCCGGCACTTGCCACTATCCGACTTTTTCTCGAGAACTTGCATGAAACGCTTCTTCTGGCCCAGGTCTGTCGCCTGGCGCGTCGTCATCGTTGCCGGGCTGCTCGCTGCGCTCGCCACGGGGTGCGCGAGCCTCGAGCAGAGGGAGCGCGAACTGACCTTCCGGCCGGTTCGCGAGGCCGCCGGCTGGTACGGTGGCATTCCGCCGGCGGTGCAGGAGCTCTATCTTCCCGTTACGGCGCAACCCGACGCGCCGCGCATTCATGCCTGGTGGTGGCCCGATAACGATCCGAAGGCGCCCGTCGTGTACTACTTGCACGGTGCACGCTGGAACCTGACCGGCCATGTGCGCCGGATCGAGCAACTGCGCCGGTTCGGGTTCTCGGTCTTTGCCATCGATTATCGCGGTTTCGGCAAGAGCGGGGGTGAGCTGCCTTCCGAAGCGACGGTCTACGAGGATGCTAAAGTCGGTTGGGATTGGCTCGTTAAGCGTCAGCCGGATGCGCAGCGCCGCTTCATCTACGGCCATTCGCTAGGCGGCGCGGTGGCGGTCGACCTCGCCGCGAGCTTCGCCGGCGACAAGGCACAAGCCCGCGGACTAATCGTCGAATCGACGTTTACAACGCTCGCTGAACTGGCCTCGGAACTTACGTATCCGTGGCTGCCAGTAAGCCTGCTGCTGTCACAAAAATTCGATTCGGTCGAAAAAATCAAGCAGGTGCGCATGCCCGTGCTGGTCGTTCATGGTGTCGGCGACCGACTCGTGCCTTCGCGCTTTTCCGAGGCGCTATTCAAGGCGGCACGCGAGCCCAAGAAACTCCTGCTCGTCGAAAACGGCAGCCACAACAATAGCATGTGGATCGGCGACGACGATTATCAGCACGCGCTAGCGGAGCTATTCGGACTGACCGGAGCGCCCGTCGGCGACGCGAAGGTCACGCGCGCGCCCAAAAAGTCCTGACCGTCCCTCACGAGAGAATTCGAACTCGCGACGGTCTATTCGGTCGCCGTGGGGGCCGACGCACAGCGGCTGGACATTGCACGGCGCTTCGCTCGTTGGCTCTCGGATCGGAGGCGGCCAATGTTCGATCGGAAGCGGGATAAGTAAGCCTACGAAACAAGAATCCGATGCCTGCGTCGCACATCACGGAACGACAGGCACTTGCACGATTGCGCAAGCAGCTCTGAGCTTAACGTCGAGGGTTGCCAACGGCCATGAACGTCCGCGTGCAAGTTCGACGTATGCGGCATCGTAGGGGTTAGTGCGAGACGTTGGGCAAGTTCCATCCATTCGGGCACGCGAGCAATGGCGTTCTCGCTGTCGACCTCAACGGGCAGCGCCATAAGCGCGTTCACGATTTTCCCGACCTCGAGTGCCGGAATGCGCCCCCGCCGTTGCGCGACCAACAATGCATTGCCGACTTCCAGCGTCCAAATCGCCGGCACATGAGCCCGATCCTTGGCAGGGCGTGTTTAAGCGTGCGTCAACCTCTGCCCGTGCTCGCGTGTCGCGCGAAAGCCGACCTTCGGCCAGCGTTCCATCGTCACCTGCAACGTAGATCGGTGCGTAGCCAGAAAGACCGGGTTGCCGTCCACATCGGTCGCGATCGCCGCCGCGCGGTCCTTCTCGAAATTCTTGCGCGTCGCCTCGTCGGGAAACGTGAGCCAGCGGGCGGTCGAGATATTGGACGGATCGTAGATCGCGTCCACTTTGTATTCGCGCGCCAGGCGGTCCGCCACCACCTCGAACTGCAACTGTCCCACGGCGCCGAGCAATAGGGTGTTGTCGAGGGGCGTGGCGAACACCTGGATCGCGCCTTCCTCTCCCAATTCCTGCAAGCCTTTGTGCAGTTGCTTGGCCTTGAACGGATCGCGCGGCCGAGCGATGCGAAAGAGCTCAGGCGCGAAATATGGAATGCCCTTGAACGCCAGCATCGCCCCTTCGGTCAACGTATCGCCGATCTGCAGTTGGCCATGATTGTGGATGCCGATAATGTCCCCCGCCACCGCGTCTTCGCTAGCGACGCGCGCATTGGCCATGAAGGTCATCACGTTGGCGAGCTTCAACTCGCGCCCGCTGCGCAGATGGCGCACCTTCATCGCAGGCGTGTACCGGCCCGAGCACACGCGCAAGAACGCGATGCGGTCGCGGTGCTTGGGGTCCATGTTCGCCTGTATCTTGAACACAAAGCCGGTGAACGGCGCCTCGGCCGGATGCACGCTGCGGCTGCCGCCATCGCGCGGCTGCGGCGGCGGCGCCCAATGGATTAGAGCTTGCAAAATTTCCTGCACGCCGAAGTTATTGATCCCCGAGCCAAAGAACACGGGCGTTTGCCGACCCGAGAGGAACTCGGACAGGTCGAACGGCGAGCTCGCGGAGCGAATCAGGCCGACGTCGTGCCGCAAGGTTTCCATCTCGTGCGGGAATAACACCGCCAGGCGCGGATTGGCGAGGCCTTCGATCAACTCGGTGGCGTCGGACACGCGTTCTTCACCCGGGGTGAAGCGCTTGAGCCGGTCGTGCAACAGATCGAATACGCCGCGAAAGCTCTTGCCCATGCCGATTGGCCAACTGACTGGCGCGCAATCGATTTGCAGCACCGATTCGATTTCCGCGAGCAGCGACAGCGGCTCGCGCACCTCGCGGTCCATCTTGTTGACAAAGGTGATGATCGGCGTCGAGCGCAGGCGGCAGACCTCCAGCAGCTTGATCGTCTGCGCCTCTACGCCCTTGGCGGCGTCGATCACCATCACGGCCGCATCGACTGCGGTGAGCACGCGGTACGTGTCTTCGGAAAAATCCTGGTGGCCAGGGGTGTCGAGCAAGTTGATCGTGTGTCCGGCGTAATCGAACTGCATCACTGAACTCGTCACCGAAATGCCTCGCTGCTTTTCCACCTCCATCCAGTCGGACGTCGCGTGTCGCGCGCTCTTGCGTGCCTTGACCGTGCCCGCCATCTGGATCGCACCGCCGAACAGCAGCAGCTTCTCGGTCAGCGTCGTCTTCCCCGCATCCGGGTGCGAGATGATCGCGAACGTTCGCCGGCGGGAGACGTCGCGGAGCAGATCGACGGGATAAGATTGGGTATTCATCGGAATTTGAAGGCGGCCGAGCAAGCGTTTTGCCGCTAACAGCAAAACAAAAGCCGCCAGGCGGCGGCAGCTCCAATTATACGCGCGGCCATGAGCGACGAACCGCAGCAGAGCGGGCTCTTCGACGCCCCACAGCCACTTCCGCACGGCCTCCTGTATCGGCCCGCTTTCATCACGCGCGCCGAAGAAGCCGTCCTGCTCGCGGCCATCGCACCTCTGCCGTTGCGCGAGGCTCGCTTCCGCGAGTACTTCGCCAAGCGGCGCGTTGTCCATTTTCACGCGGGTGCGGACACGCCGGCATACGGAGCAAGCGAGGAGGACTCGTTTTCCAGCGGACCGCTGCCGCCCTTTCTAACCGAGGTGCTGCAGAAAGTCGCCGACTGGGTCGAGGTGGCTCCGGCGGCGTTCGTCCACGCGCTGGTGAGTGAATATCGGCCCGGTACGCCGATCGGCTGGCATCGCGACAAATCCGTCTACGGCATCGTCGTCGGTGTTTCGCTGGCCGGGTGGGGACGAATGCGTTGGCGGCCGCTGGCATCTCGGTCCGAGCGCAAAGACGTCGTCGCGCTCGACCTTGCGCCGCGTTCGGCATACGTGATGCGCGGTCCAATCCGCTGGGAATGGCAGCACAGCATGTTGCCGACCAAAGCGCTGCGCTATTCGATTACGTTTCGGACCAAGGCTCAGACGTGAAGTGGAGTCGCGAGAGTTATGCGGGAGTTCAATCGATGGCGAGCAGTGTTTGCCGCTTGTCGTGCGATCAACACCGAGTCGCCGAATTCGTGCGTTCGATAGCCATGCGCAATGAGTGCGTCGGTCACCCGGCGCAACGTACGGTCATCGAGGAACGCGCGCAGCAGCTCATGGTGGCTGCTTCCGGGCTCGTGCGCGCCGGAAACGATTGCGTCCACGACGCGTAGTCGCGTGCGCGGGCCGATGCGCTGTGTGGCGATCCCGTTTCCCGCCCGTACCGAGCCATGGCGGAGGGCTGCGTGTTCGAGCGCGCGCACGACAGTCGTCCCGATGGCGACAATGCGTCGGCGTTGCCGTTTGGCGCGGCGAATCGCGGCGAGGGTCGCCTGCGGAATGGCATAAGGCTCGTCGAACGGTAGACGCGCATCGAGTTCGGCGTCGCCGGTTGAAGAGAGTCCGGCCGCATGCGTAATCGTCGCGAACTCGATACCCCGAGCGCGCATCGCCGCGAGATTTCGCCAGTCCAGAACGAAGCCCGCAGACGGCGGCTCGAACGCGACCGGCCCCGCCGCAATGGGTGTCCAGACATCCCAGAGTGCGAGCGGCGTCGGGACGTGCGCGTACTGGACCGGGCGGCCGTGCCGCGCAAATCCTTCCCAAATGGCATCGGGCGACCCCGCGAAACCAAGCGCCACGAGGCGCGGGTGATCGAGTGTTGCTTTGACAGTCGCGACGAGCGGTCCCAACACGAGACGGTCACCGGGCACTAGCCGGGGCGGCAGCGGCCGGTCTTCGGTCGGGGTATGGAAGTCACCCGCGCCGAAAACGACGGCGGTGAAACGCGCGACATCGTCATTAACCAGCGAACGCCGACCGGCAAGACGCACTTCGATGCGCGCACCGGTAGGCTCGTGGAAACCAGCGAAGCTCGCCGGCAGCGTCGCCGCGTCATTGGCGATCACGAGGTCGGACGGTTCCAAAAAATCGACCAAATCAGCGCGCGGCAGGTGGACGATCTTCCCCTTCCGGTCGAGCACCAAGAGCCTTGCGTCAAGCGGGCGTTGGCGCGGCTCGCTGGCGGCAGTCATGTGATCCCAGCTTCAACATTACGGGCGAGTGTGGCGTGCGCGCTCAGCGCGTCCATTGACGTGGGTCGAGCAATCGCCGCGGCAATGAGATCCGCAAACTCGGCGGCAGCGACTGCCGGACGTTTGAGCGTCGTCGGATCAGCGTCCGGCACGGCCAACGCATGCAGCGGCGTGTCCATGTCGCCCGGATCGGCCGACAGGAACCGCACGCCCTCGTTAGCGAGCTCTTCGTGCCAGATGCGACTCATATGGTGCAGCGCCGCCTTACTTGTGCCGTAAGCGCCCCATCCCGGATACGCGCTGATCGCGGCGTCGCTTGACACGTTAAGCACGACCGCGGCACGACCCTCACGTGCCGACGCGGTCAGTGCGCCTAGTAATGCTTTGGTCAGGCGAAACGGTCCAAGCACGTTGGTGGCGAGCGCCAACTCGAAGTCTTCGCACTCGGTGTCGCCGAGTAGCGCGAGAGGTGTGGGTCCGAGGCTCGACGCGCTGTTGACGAGCACGTCGATGCCGCCCAGTCGCCCTAGGATTTGCATGGCGATCGGGTGAATCTCTTCCTTCCGGGACACGTCGCCAACGATGCCGTGTGTAGCCGGATGTTCCAGCGCTACGGCGGTGACGCGCTCGCGGTTGCGTGCGACGAACGCTACATGCGCGCGGCGACTCGCCATTTCGCGAACGAGGGCCAGCCCCAGACCCGACGTGCCGCCGGTAATCGCAACCCGTAAGCCGCGCACGAGATCGTGCGATGCAATGCTTTTGCCGTTGTTCATGTGTGCTCTCCTGTCGATGCAAGAGATAATAGAGACCGGCATCCCAAGTTCCTAGCGCCGTGTCCAGCAGATTGGCGGAAGGTCGCACCAATGGACAATCCCGAACACGTTGCCACTCACCTCGCGCGCAATCTCATGGGCCTGCGCCATGCCCGCACGCTGACGCAGGAGGCGCTCGCCCGATCGGCAGGTGTTCCTCGATCGACGATTGCGAATCTCGAATCGGGGGAAGGTAATCCATCGCTCGCGGTACTGGTCAAGGTCGCGAACGCACTCGGCGTCCCGATCGACGAGTTGCTGGGATCCCCACGCGCCAAAGTACGCAAATGGAGCGCGGCCGAGGTTCCGTCACAGACTCATGGGCGGGGAGTGACGGTGCGGCCGCTGGTCCCAGAGCCGGTACCCGACGAGATGCTAGGGAAACTCTGATTAAGACCCGATGGTCAATGGCATAGTAACGCCACCGAACTTGGGGAATGAATGATGAAGCAGAGCACGTTTGCCGATCTCGAATACGACGCCAAGAAGAAGCGCACCAAGCGCGAGAAGTTTCTTGGCGAGATGGATCGGGTGGTGCCCTGGGCGCGATGGTTGGCGCTGATCGAACCGCATTACCCCAAGGCGGGTCTGGGACGGCGGCCGATGCCGCTGGAGCGGATGCTGAGGATCTATCTGTTGCAGCAGTGGTTTAACCTGTCCGACCCGGCGATGGAGGAGATGCTGATCGACTCGGAATCGATGCGCCGCTTTACCGGGATCAATCTGATGGATGATCCGGTGCCGGACGAGACCACGATCCTGAAGTTCCGGCACCTGTTGGAGAAGCACGAATTGACCGAGCGCTTGTTTCGCGAGGTGGGCCTGCTGTTGACGGAGCGCGGTCTGCTGTTGCACAAGGGCACGATTGTCGACGCCACCATCATCAGCGCCCCGCCGTCGACCAAGAACCGGGAGCGGGCGCGCGATCCGGACATGAGCCAGGTGAAGAAGGGCAACAACTGGCACTTCGGCATGAAAGCGCATGTCGGTGTCGACCTAGACAGCGGGCTGATGCATACCCTGGTGACGACCACGGCGCGGGAATCGGATCAGAACGTGTTGCCGCAGTTGTTGCATGGCGCGGAGAACGAGGTCTTGGGCGACCGCGGTTACGGCAGCAAAGCCGATCGCGCGCTCGCCCGGGAGGCCGGGATCGCGTTGCGCACCGCGCATCGCACGACCCGCGGCAAGGAACTGACGTTCCAGCAGGAACTGGAGAACAAAGTCATCGCCTCGTTGCGCGCTATCGTTGAGTTCCCGTTCCGGGTGGTCAAGCGCCAGTGGGGGCATGCCATGGTGCGCTATCGCGGGCTGGCGAAAAATACCGCGCAGCTCCAAATCCTGTTTGCGTTAGCCAATTTGTATCAGGCACGACCTCAATTATTGTCATCATAGGAAACGTGCGTCCGGCAAACGCCAAATTCGGCGGTAAACCGGCGCGAACGAGCGATTCTTGGCGTTTCGAAGGTGCACCCCGCCACCTTTCAAATCCGAATTCAAAGCAGAACGCCCCTTGAGCCACAATCGGCAACAATTTCGCGCTAGATCAGAGCTTCCCTAGTGGTCATGGACTTCGCGCCGCGCGCCGTGATGCGGGGAACGCCGCACCTGCCCGGCACACGCGAATTTTTCACCTGCCTCGCGGGTCAACTGACGATCTTTGTGGCCGGAGATCGCCATGAGCTCGCCGCCGGCGACGTGCTGGCGTTCCCGGGCAACGTTCCGCATTCCTACCAGAATCCCAACTCTGCGCAGGAGGCCTACGGCGTGTCGGTGGTCATTCTGGCGAAGGCGAAGTCGTAGATGTCACGAGAGCATTCGTAGCGCGCTAATGTCCCGAGCCGCTAGTTCGATGCCGGATACTTAAGATGCCCTGCTGCAGGTCGTTGTGCAACAGTGAGCGCTGCTCCGCGCCATTGTCGCGACCTTAAGATGGCAATCGATCCGCCGCGCTTGATCGCACACCTCGACATGGACGCCTTTTACGCGTCGGTCGAGCTGTTGCGCTATCCGGAACTGCGCGGGCTGCCCGTCGTGATCGGTGGCGGCACCCGCCATCAACCGACAGCGACGGTGGATCCGCTCACGAGTCGCGTAGTGCGTACCTTCTCCACGTTGCGCGGTTACACGGGTCGCGGCGTCATCACGACGGCGACGTATGAAGCGCGCGCGCTCGGACTGCATTCAGCGATGGGATTGATGAAGGCCGCGGCGCTCGCGCCGGACGCGGTACTGTTGCCGACCGACTTCGATGCCTATCGCAAGTACTCGCGGCTATTCAAAATGGCCGTCAACGACATCGCCCCGCAGATCGAGGATCGGGGGATCGATGAGATTTATGTCGACCTGACCGGCGTCAATTTGCCGGAACACGGCGATTCCCTGCAGGAGCCGGACAACGAGGCCTGGTGGCGCGCCCGGGAAGTTGCCAAGGCGATCAAGGACGCCGTGCGTGCGGCGACCGGTCTCTCCTGCTCGATTGCCGTCGCACCCAACAAATTGCTCGCGAAGATTGCCTCGGAGCTCGACAAGCCGGATGGTCTCACCATGCTCTCGCCGGACGACGTTTCGCGTCGCATCTGGCCGTTGGCCGCTCGGAAAATTAATGGCGTCGGCCCCAAGTTGGCCGCGAAGCTGATAACCCTTGGCATCCGCACCATCGGCGACTTGGCGGCAGCGCAGCCCGCATGGCTCGTCCAACACTTCGGCAAGCATCATGGCGGATGGCTGCACGCAGTCGCGCATGGACGCGACGACCGCGCAGTAATCACGCACAGCGAACCGCAATCGATCAGCCGCGAAACGACCTTCGACCGCGACCTGCATGCAGAGCGTGATCGCGCCGAGCTATCGCAGACTTTCACCGCACTGTGCGTCGGCGTCAGCGAAGACCTGCAGCGCAAGGGTTATGTCGGCAGGACAATCGGCCTCAAGCTTCGCTACGACAACTTCAAGACAGTGACGCGCGACCAGACGATCGCTGCCCCGACGTGCGACGCGCGGATGATCCGCCAAGTCGCGGGCGAGTGCTTGAAGCGTGTGCCGCTCGACCGGCGCATTCGTTTGCTGGGGGTCCGCATGGGGGCGCTTAGTGCCGCGTGAAATGGTGATGCCGCGGCAGTTGCGTGATTATCCGGCGCTGACGTATAACGAATAATGGTGGTCCTTGGATGCCCCACCATTTATGCCAAGAGTGGTTCGGCTGATGCCCACCCGGCGTTCAATACGGACGCCCGCCAGCGGGGCTGCGCGGCAAGCGGGGTCGCAGGTCAACTGGTACGGTTGAACGATGCACATCGGTTCCGCACCATCGTTGTTCGATCGAGCCCTGCCGCCCGAATAGATCGTTACCGCACGCGCATCCCGCAACTGTTCTCACTTCCGCTTGCGCGCTTGCGTGCCGGGCGCGGCACGCCGGCCACCTTTTCCGCGCGCAGGTACTGACGGTTCCGCGGCAATCTCCGCCAACACCCACTGCCGAAACAGCGCCAGCTTGGGCGAGTTCGCCAGCCGCGGCGGATACGCCAGGTAATATTTTCGGTTTCCCGGAACACTGATATCGAATAGCCGTACCAGCAGACCGTTATGCACGTCGCTGCCCAGTAGGGTGCTGCGCGCGAGCGCGATGCCTTGACCATCGACCGCCGCTTGCATCGTGTGCGCGGTGTCGCTGAACATCGGCCCACGCGTCGGCTCCGGCCAATCCAGGCCGACCGCTTCGAACCAGGGCTTCCACGCTTCGCCTTCTGACCGCAGCAGCGTGTGCCGGGAGAGCTCTTCCGGCCGCTCAGGCAGGCGCCCATGCGCGAAACGCGGGCTGCAAACCGGAAAATGCACCTCGTCGAGCACGTGCTCGGCAATCACGCCCGGCCAGCTACCGAGACCGTAGCGGATCGCGACGTCCGCATCGTCGCGGTTGAAGTCGACGTACGCGTTGTTCGCGCGGACGTCGAGGTCGATGTCCGGATGCGCCGCGAAAAACCGCCCGAGGCGAGGAATCAGCCAGCGGGCAGCGAAGGATGGCACGACGCTCACCCGCAACTGCCGCGGGTTGGTGCGCTCTGCCACTTCCCGCACCGCTTCGGCGAGCTCGGCGAGCGCCCCGCGCACGCGCGCAACGAAGCGCTCGCCTTCGTCGGTCAAGCGGATGCCGCGGCCGGCTCGCTCGACCAGCCGCACGCCAATGTCCTCTTCCAATGCCTTGATCTGGTGACTGATGGCGCCGTGCGTGACGTGCAGTGCTTCCGCGGCCTTGGTCAGGCTACGCGTGCGTGCGGTGGCTTCGAACGCGCGCAGCGCCTGCATCGGCGGTAGGCGCAGGGTCATATGGCCTGGCGGGTCTTGTGAGAAACATTCATATTATTTGCCAAAAAACCTCGATTGTCCTTCCCCGCCTTCATCTCTAGACTTGGTCCCGTAACGAGCTTAACCCCACGGAGACCATCATGACAAACCAGCTCGCATTTGGCACGCTATCGTGCGGCCCGAACGGGAGTGTGGCACATGCGCCTGCCGCACTCGCCGGCCGCCGCGTTTGCACACACCCGTCGCCAGCCGGGAAGCCTTCGACGCGCAGCACTGCCGCCCCCGCTGCCCGCTCCCTCGACATCCGCAGGTCGGGCAAGCGCGAGGAATTCGGGACGCGCCCCTCGCTCGCGACGCGGGTGGAAGCGGCGTTCGCCGTCGCCGTGTTGATCGGACTCGCCGCGATCGAGGGTTACTTTATCGCGCACGCAGCTCTTAGTCTGCAGACGCCGCCCGAGTCTCGCGCGGTAGCAGCGGCGGCGTTCGCCGCTCCGCCCGCAAGTGAACGTGCGCAATTCTCGCCCCATTCGAGTCCTTAGCGATGCTGGTCACGGTTCGGTCCTATGTCGCCGCCGGCCTTGGCGGCGGTCGCTGATCGGCAGGTAACAGCAAAAATCCTGGTGGCCAACATTCGGCTCGAGTTCCGACGTGGAAAATCATCAGATCCGGTAAACCGTTTCGCCCGTTGATTCGTTGAAACGCTACGCGGTACTCCGGATGATGGTTCGTAAACCTCTCCGCAGATCCGCGACGCTTTTAGTCTAGAACGTCGAGGAGATCATGGCGAAATTCGCAGTGGCCATAGCCGCAGTGGCGGTGCTGGCCGCCACCGGGATCACGTCCGCCGCAACTGACGAGGTGGCCGTCGCGTCCGGAGCCTCAACCGGGCAGGGCGGCGAACTGCTTACGGTTGCCGCGGCCATGGGACGAGGAACTGGGTCCCAAGGCGGTGAGGCGGGCAGTGGCGGAGCGCGGCACGGCGGTGGCGGAGCGCATGGCGGCGAGGCGGGCTGGCACGGGAACCGGGGGAACTGGCGCCACGGCGGGGACCACGGCGGCCGGTTCCACGGTCGACATCACCTTGGACCGCGCTTCGGCTTCGGTCTCGCGCTCGGTGCACCGTTCTGGTGGGGCCCCGGCTATTACCCCTACCCATACTACGCGCCGTATTACTACGACTCGCCGTACACCACGTTTTACGCCGAGCCCGTGCTGACTCGCTATGTCGAGCGCGATCCGGGTTATCGCTATTACTGCACCGAACCCGCCGGTTTCTACCCGGAAGTGCAAGCCTGCCCGAAGGCCTGGCTCAAGGTCGTTCCGGACGGGGCAACGTCGACCTCGCCGCCCCCGGGATACACGGCGCCACCGAGCCGCCAATAGCGAGCTGCTAAAAACAAGGCGAAGACGACGACGATGGCAGCAACGATGGGTGCAAAACTCGCAGCCGCGCTGGTCCTCGCGGCTGGTTTAGTGGGTTGCGCAACGCCGACCGGCCCGAGCATCTCCGCGCTGCGCGGCACAAAGACGCCTCCCGAACAGTTTCGCATCGACGACGCCGCGTGCCGCCAGTTCGCGGCAGGCGCTTCCACACAGGGCGAGTACGACGCCGCGTACTTCCGGTGCATGTACGACAAGGGTAATCAAGTCCCGGGACGCGCGCTCTATCGCAGCTAACGGCAGCCGGCACGCCGGTGGCCCCTTCGGTCCCTTCTGCACGCGCTTTAGCCGGCCGCCCGGCCGCAATCTCGTTTAACATTCACGCCTCACTGCTCAGGCGAGCAAAGCCAACGCCAAGTGTTCTCGAGCGGCGCCGGCTTGAACCAGATCATGACTCTGGCCGCTACCTCGTAATCGAGTCGGCCAGAGACGTCGCCCCAGCCAAACAACAGGAGGAGCCGTGCAAGAGACCTGCCGAAAGACCTTGACCGCTCTCCACTCCCTGGCGGCGATTCTGGGAGTCGTCCTTGTGGTCGCTGCTGCTGCGCCGGCTCAGGCGCAATGGAAACCGACCAAGCCGATCACCATCATCGTGCCGTGGGCGGCGGGGGGCGCAACCGATCAGGTCACTCGGCTGGCGGCGGCGGAACTCGAACCCGGTCTCGGGCAGAAGATCGTCGTCGTCAACCAGCCGGGGGGCGCCGGTTCAATCGGCACCAAGGCCGTGCTCGACGCACCGAAGGACGGCTATACGTGGACCGCCGGGGCGGCCAAGCAACTGGGCACCTACCCGTTGCTGGGCATGATCAACAGCAAGGTCGACGACTTCCATCTGTTCCTGTCGGTGACCAACGTGTCGATCGTCAGCGTCAACCCGTCGTCGCCCTACCAGACGATGCCGCAACTGCTCGACGCGATGAAAACGAAGCAGGTCTCAGTCGCAACCGCCGGCAACACGTCGTCGGGCCATTTTGCAATGGAGGCGATCGCCAAAGCGACCGGCGCCAAGTATCGCCACGTGACCTACGACGGCGGCAACCCGGCGGTAGTCGCGACGGTCAGCGGTGAGACCGAAGTCACCACACAGCTCGCTCCCGAGCAGGCGGAGATGCTCAAGGGCAAGCGGCTGCGGCCGCTGGCGGTGGTCGCCGACCAGCCGCTCACCATCGAGGGTGTCGGGAAGATTCCGCCGATCACCGACTTCGTTAAGAATTTCCCGCAGGTGACGACCGCCTTCGGCATCTTCATTCCCAAGGGCGTGCCGGAGGAAGTCGTCGCCACCGTCGAGAAACTGTGGGCGGAGCGGATCGCCAAGTCCGACAAGCTCCGGCAGTACGCAATCGACAAGGGTGCGCTCTTCACGCCGGCGTACGGCAAGGCCGCCTACGACGCAGTGTGGCCGACGGTGGTGTCCGACGCTTACCTGCTGCAGGACGCGGGCATGGCGAAAGTAACGCCGGAGTCGCTCGGTATCCGCCGTCCCTAAACTCGTCCGTAAAATCGCGCGATGTATCTTGCCACAATGCGCGTAATGGACAAAAGCTGACGCTTGCCGCGTCGATGTCGACCGCGCCACGGCGCCGTAACGCGGTCGCGATTGCAGTCGCCGTTGGCTGGATCGCATTCGGGCTAGTCGTTGCGATCGCTGCCTGGCAGATGGATCGCCTTACGCATTTACGCATCAGCCCGTATTCGATTCCCGGCTTGGTGCCGGCAATTTTGGGCATTCTGATGGTGGTGTTTGGCTCGGTGCTGCTGGCCCGCGCTAAGGCTTCCGGCACAAGAGCCGCCAACGGCGCCGACGCCGGCGGGCAAGACGGGATCGACACGGCGCCCGCCACCCGGGACGGGCTCATGAATGCGCTCGCGGCGGCAGCGCTGTGCATTGCTTTCGCTGCCGGGTTGCTTGGTCGCGGCTTACCGTTCACCGCCACCGCCGCCGGGTTTATCTTCGCTTTCATGATGTGGTTCAACTGGCGCGAGTCCGCCGCCGGCGCATTCGCGAGTGGCCGGCTCGCGCGTTCGATCCTGCAGGCGGCGGCGGTGTCTCTCAGCGCCGCGTTCCTCGTCGCCTGGCTCTTCGCCGACGTCTTCCTCGTCCGCTTGCCCTGATGGAAGGCTTGTCGTTGCTGGCGGCGTCGTTGGCCAGTCTGGCCGGTCCTACGCAAATCCTCTACGCGCTTGGAGCGACACTTGCAGGAATGTTGATCGGCATCCTGCCTGGATTGTCGGCGACCTTAGGCATTGCGCTCTTCACAACGCTGACCGTCCGGTTGGCACCAACCGACGCGATCCTGATCCTGGTCTGCGTCTACGTCGGCGCGATCTACGGCGGCAGCCGCACCGCAATCCTGCTCAACATTCCCGGCACCGCCGCCAACGCCGCCTCGTGCCTCGACGGCAACATGCTGGCGCGCCAAGGCAAGGCCGGACGGGCTATGGGCATTGCTACGACCGGCTCGGTGATCGGCTCGATGTTTGGCGTCGTCTGCCTCGCGACGTTCACGCCGGCGTTGGCGGAAGTGGCGCTCAAGTTCGGCGCGTTCGAATTTTTCTGGCTGGCTATGTTGGGCGTTCTGATGTCGGGCGGCCTGACGGGCGCCGACCCGGTCAAGGGCTGGCTGATGGGCATGCTTGGCCTCTTCGTGTCGCAGATCGGACTCGATCCGATTCATGCGCATCCCCGCTTCACCTTTGGCTGGAACGAAATGGCCGGCGGCATCAACCTGATTCCGGCGCTCGTGGGCGCGTTCGGGTTCGCCGAAGTGCTGGTGGTGATGTCGGAGCCGGCCGCCAAGCTGGTGGTGCGCGCGGTTGACTCGGTGCTGCCGCGGGTCCGCGACGTGATCCAGTACTGGCGTACCGTGCTGCGCTCCGGCGTGATCGGCGTGTTCATCGGCATCCTGCCCGGCGTCGGCGAGGACATGGCGGCATGGTCGTCGTATGCGGCCGCCAAGCGTTTCAGCCGCGAGCGCGAGCAGTTCGGTAAAGGCTCGGTCGAAGGGCTGATCGCCGCCGAGACCGGCGACAACGCGGCGATTCCCGGCGCAATGATTCCGGCGCTGGCGCTGGGAATTCCCGGATCGGCGCCCGCTGCGGTGCTGATGGCCGCGATGATCATCCATGGCGTGCAGCCCGGGCCGATGCTGATGATCAATCACGCGCAGTTCGTCTACGACGTAGTAGCGATCACGCTCGTTGCGACCTTGGCGATCCTACTGTTCGGGTTGGTGCTGGTGCGCCCGATGCTGTGGATTCTGCAGGTGCCGCGGACGATCATCATGCCAATCGTTTTCGTGCTGTGTGTGCTTGGCTCGTACGCAATCGCAGCGCGGGTCTTCGACATCTGGGTGATGCTGGTAGTGGGGCTCTTCTGCTTCCTGCTGCGCAAGCAGGGCTTTCCAGTGGCGCCTTTCGTGCTGGGCCTGGTGCTGGGTGACATCGTCGACAAGTCGCTCCGGCGCGGCTTGGTGCTGTCGGACGGAAGCCTGCTGCCATTCTTCACGCGGCCGATCAGCGCGCTGCTGGCATTGCTGGTGATCGCAATTGTGCTCATGCAGGTACCGGTGGTCGCCCGCCAGTTGCGCCGGCTGCGGCGGGCGCCGGCGGCGAACGATAGCCCGACCCGCCTCTAGGCTCGTCAGCCCACAACGTAGAGGAACTGCAAGCGAAATGAGCGAGATGCGATTGTCGTTGTGCAACGAGGTCCTGGCCGAGCTCTCGTTCGTCGAGCAATGCGCGTACGCCGCGGCACTCGGCTACGCCGGGCTCGAAGTCGCGCCATACACCCTCGCCGAGGATCCGACGCGGCTTGATGACGCCGACGCCCGTGAATTTGCCGGAATAGCCGCCGACCATGGGCTCGAGATCAGTGGACTGCACTGGTTGCTGGTGGCGCCGAAGGGCCTGTCCATCACCAGCGCAGATTCGGCGCAACGCGCGCGAACTGTCGACGCAATGCGCCGGCTGGTGGCGCTTTGCGCAGCATTGGGCGGCAGCTACCTCGTGCACGGCTCGCCAGGACAGCGGCGCTTAGCACCCGGGCAGAGCAAGGAAGAGGCGCTCGCGTTGGCGGTCGAATGCTGGTCCCAAGCCGCGAACGTTGCCGCCACAATGGACCTCACCTATTGCATCGAGCCGTTGTCGCCGGACCAGACGCCATTGGTCAACACTCTCGCGGAGGCGGTCGCCATTGTCCAAGCGGCGGCGCTGCCAAGCTTGAAGACGATGCTCGATACCAGCTCGGCGGGCTTGACCGAGTCGTTGCCGATTCCCGAATTGATCGATCGCTACTGGCCGTCGGGTGCGCTGGCGCATGTGCAGTTGAACGACCGCAATCGCCGCGCCCCTGGCCAGGGCGGTGACCACTTCGCGCCGGTGCTGACCGCGCTGCGCCGCAACGGCTACCGTGGCTGGCTAGCGATCGAGCCCTTCGATTATCGCCCCGATGGCCGCGGCAGCGCGGCCTTCGCGGCTGGTTACGTCAAGGGTCTACTCGAGCGATTAGATTAAAGGTGACGCCTTGCTTGGAAATGGATCAAGCGCCCCCGTGGGGACGACAGCTACAACCGCTCCGGATGGGAGGCCCGCGCTCACTTCGTCGGCTTGATCTTGCTGCTGAACTCGTTGGTGAAGACGTCGACGACATTCATCGGACGCTCGGGCTTGTTGCTGGCGAAGGTGATGTCCATTGTCTTTTGCATGAGCTCAGGCTCCATCCAGCCGAGCCCGTGCTTGCGTGAGCGATCGGTGACGGTGAGATCAAGGATCTGCGGCATCGTCGCGAGCAGCGCGTCACGATCGAGCCCCGGGACCGCTTCCACCATCGCATCGATCGCCGCTGCCGGATTCACCTGCGCGTCGCGCCAGCCCTTGTGCGTCGCGCGCAGGAACCGTTCGATCAGCTTCGGGTTCTTCTTGATCGTCTCGGTATTCACGAAATACGTGTGGCCATAGATCGGTAGTCCGAAGTCCGCCCAGAGCAGGTGGCCCACACCGCCCTTGCCGAGTACCTTCTCCCAAATCGCATAACTCGTGTAGAGGTCGAAGGACGCATCGACCTCGTTGGCCGCGACGATCGCCTGCTTGCCTTCGGGCTTGACGTTGACCAGCGTGACCTTGTCGGCGGGAATCCCGTGCATCGCGGCAAAAGCGGGCCATAGCACGCGGTGCGAATCGGCCGGCGGTACGGCGATCTTCTTGCCGATCAAGTCCTTCGGCTCCTTGATCGCGGCCGACTTGCGAAAGAACACGTTGTTGCCGGCCTTGTCGTAAACGACGGCGACCATTTTCAGGTCAGCGCCCTTGGAAATCGCGGTCAGCACGGTCGGGGCGTCGGAAATGCCGATATCGGCCTGCTTCAAGTCGAGCTTCTTCGCGCTGTCCGCCGAGCCGCTGCCGCGCAGCACGGTGAGCTCGATTCCTTCGTCGGCGTAATAGCCTTTTTTCATCGCCAGGTAGATCGGCGAATGGTCGGCGAGCTGGAACCAGTTGAGTTGCAGCGTCACCTTGTCGGCCGCCGCCGCCGGCAGCGTCGCGGCGAGTACCAACGCGGAAAGTAGGAGTCGTAACGATTTCATGGGTATCTCCTTTGCAGTTTGATGTTTTAGTTTACGCGTCTCACGTTGCGGCGTCCGCGCGTTGCGCCCACGGGGCGACGATGCGCTCGACGGCGACGACGATGCCGTAAAGGAGGAGCCCCAGCACCGAGATCAGGATCAGCGCCGCAAAAATCGACGGCGTCTCGAGCGTGACCCCGCCGGCGATGACCAGCGCACCCAGACCACGTTCGGACGCGACGAATTCGCCGACGATCGCGCCCAGCACGCTCATCGTCGCGTTGAGCTTGAGCCCAACGAAGATGTAGGGGACCGCGTTGGGAAATCGGATCTTGCGCAGGATCTGCCATTGACTCGCCTTGAGCGAGCGCGCGAGGTCGACGATCTCGGGCTCAGCACTCGCGAGTCCGACCGCGGTGTTCACGACCATCGGGAAAAACGCGATCGTGGTGCCGATCACCATGTTCGGCCAGATCCCGTAACCGAGCCACAGCACGAACAGCGGCGCGAGCGCGATCTTGGGCAGCGTGTTGAACAACACCAGCACCGGCATGATGGTGCGCATCAAGAGATCGTTGCGCACGATTACCACCGCCAGCGCGATGCCCAGCACCGCCGACAGCACGAAGGCGCCCAGCACAGAGTACAGCGTCGCGAGGAAGTTATTGACCCACTGGTAGTTCGGCCGCGCCAGCGCCTTCAGCGCGGCCAACGGCGACGGCAGGATGTATTCCTTGACGTGGAAGAGGTCGACCGCGAGCTGCCAGAACACCACCAGCCCGAGCAGCACCAGAATGCTCGGCACGTAATAGCCGATGCCCCCGCCGAGCCGGCGTAGCAACGAGGGTCTGACGCTACTACTAATCTTGGCGCTGATTTTGTCTGATTCGCTGGCGCTCATCCGGCCCCTCGTCTGGCCCTCACCCGGCCCCTCATTTGGCGCCTCATTTGGCTCTCTTGGCGGCGGGCATCGGCGTCATCGATGGCCAGTCGGGCATTGCGCCGCTCGCGAAACCGACCGCTTCCAGCGAGCCGATCGACAATTCACCGTCGCGGATCGCGACGCGCGTCGCGCCGTGGCTGTGTTCGTAGAGGTCCGGGTGCGCCGCCAGGAAACGCTGCTGCTCGACCACCGGCAGGTCGGCCATCCCGTTGACATAGTGGTGGCCGTTGCGCTCGACATGCGTGATCCCCAAAAGCGCGACCAGTGCCAAGTCCTGCTGCAGCGCAAGCCCGGCTTGGATCGTCAGATCCTCCGCACTCATGAAGTAGCGTCCGTCGCCCGCTCCGCTATCGAGGCCCGCGGCGGACCGGGCGACCCGTTCCGCCCGGTTGCGCATTTCGCAACGCGCGCGGTTGACGAGCGACTTGTAGAACCCCTTGCACGTCTTCGACGAAACGCCGACGTAGCCCAAGTCGCACGCGCGCGGACAAGCATCGAACGAGTCGTCGGATTCGTCGATGATCACCGGCTTCTGCGCAGCCAGCGCTGAGATGTCGCGGGTCAGCGCATTCTGCCGTTTGATCGGCTGCTCGATGAAAATGACGCTGGCCGCGAGCCGGGCGAGCCGCGGTTCGGCCGCGATCCCGTGCATAAGCTCGAGCACACCGGCGACGTCGTCGTATTGCTCGTTGCCGTCGAGGGAAGCGCGATACGGCGCGCCGACCGAATCGAGTACGCCGGCAATTGCCGTTAACCGCTCGATGTCGGCGCGCACGTCGCCTGCGACCTTGAGCTTGAACCAGCGGTGCCCGTAGCGCGCGATCACTTCCTCGAGGGTTTCGGGCAAGCCGTCGTTGACGCGCGTGCGCTGATCGGGGCGAGTGATCGGATCGACGAGCCCGACCGTATGCCGGGCTGCGATGGTGCCGGCCGGTTGCAGCCCGGCTAAGAACCCGGCCAGATCGAAACCGGCCAAGTCGGCATAGAGCGGCGAGGGAACAATGCCGGCGGCGTTACCGCAAATTGCCTGATAGAACGACAACTTGAGAGCACGGCACAACGCATCCAGCACCGCGCGATCGATCAGCGCCGGTCCGTAGCCCGCGATCAGCGCATTCAGGTCGGCACCAGCGCAGCGGCCAACGTGCGCCGCGTGATGCATCTCGAAATGGCCGAACGCCGACGCTTGCCCTCCTCCCACGTATGCGTCTCGTGCCAGTCGCAGCGACGTGCGCAATTGCTCGAAATTGTCCTCGTTGGAAAGCGCCGGGTTCTTGTCGAACCATTTGGGCGCCAGCAGCTCGGCGGCGGCGCCCTGCGCTTGCCGGCCGTCGGGCAAGTTGATCGTCGCGCGGGCGAATGCTTGAGGTGCCTCAGTCAGCGTGACCACGCCGAAGCGAAACGGCATGCGCAGGCGGACGTCGCGCTCGAAGAGATCGATCGCCGCGACCTCGAAACGCGGTGCAGCGCTCACCGCTTTCCTCATTCCATTCCGAGCAGCTTGTAGATCCGGCGCGTGTAAACGCCGAACTGCTCGTGCGTCTTCATGTCCAGCGTACGCGGATGCGGCAAGTCGATCTCGAAATTGTCCGCCATCTTCGCCGGACCGGCGGTCAGCACCACGACCCGCGTGCCGAGAAAAACCGCCTCCGAAATGCCATGGGTGACGAACACGATGGTCTTGCCCGATTCCTTCCAGATCCGCAGAAGCTCCAGGTTCATCTTCTCCCGCGTCAGCGCGTCAAGCGCGCCGAATGGCTCGTCCATCAACACGAGTTTCGGGTCGTGAATCAACGAACGAGCAATCGCCGCGCGTTGCTGCATGCCGCCGGACAACTCATACGGGTACTTGTCCTCGGCGCCGGACAGGCCGACCAACGTCAAGAGCTCGCGCGCCCGCGTTCGCGCTGCGGCCATCGGCAATCCGAGAATCTCCGCTGGCAACAACACGTTTTGCAGAATCCGCCGCCATTTCAGAAGCAGCGGCGCCTGGAATACCATGCCGACGTCGCGCGAGGGGTCGAACGGGTGCGTCGGCGAGCCGATCCTGACCTCGCCGCCGTCGTGCGGATGCAGTCCCGACAGGATTTTGAGCAACGTCGATTTGCCGCAGCCCGAGGGGCCGACCAAGGCGACCAGCTCACCCGGCATCACGTCGAACGTCGCGTCCGAAATCGCGAGGTGCTCGTGGCGACCGCGCCGGTAAATCTTTTGCACGCCGGCCAGATGAATGAACGGCTCGACCTTCATTCCACCCTCGCGTCCTTGACGACAAGCAGCCGCTCGAGGGCGAGCACCAGGCCGTAGAGCAGCATGCCGAGCAGCGTAATCAGAATCACCGCCATGAACATCGCGGGCGTGTCGAGCGTGACTTGCACCTGCAACATCAGGTATCCCAAGCCGCGGTCGGACGCCAGAAACTCGCCGACGATCGCGCCTGCCACGGCGAGGATCGACGCCACTTTCATGCCGGCGAATACATACGGCAGCGCGCCGGGCAATTGCACCTTAGTGAAGAGCTGCCAGCGCGAGCCGCGCAGCGAACGCACCAGGTCAAGGAGGTCGGGCTCGATCTCGCGCAAGCCGCGGGCGGTCGTTAAGAGGATCGGGAACACCGAGATCGCGAAGGCCATCAGCGTGTTCGGAAACACGCCGTACTTGAACCAGACGATGATGAGCGGGCCCAACGCAACCTTTGGGATCATGTTGAGCGTGACCAAGAGCGGCAGGAAAAAAGCTTCGAACGTGCGCGACCACGTGAAGATGAGCGCCAGCGACACGCCGACGACAAGTGCTAAGAAATAGCCGCCGAAAATCTCTCTAGCGGTGACGAGCGTATTGGCCCACCAGCCGTAATCGCCGGTGCGCAAGGCGCCCAAGGTCTCGCTCGGGGATGGCATCACGAATTTCGGAACATTGCCGAGCTCGACCCAGAAATACCAGGCGACAATGAGCGCAACGTGGGCGAGCAACGCCATCGTGTAGCGCGCGAGCGCGTTATCGAATCGCTCCACGATTAATCCAGCCAGCGGGGCAGGTTAGCCCCGACGAAACCGTCGTCGGACAAGTCCGCGTGTTCGCGGTAGACGCGGTCGATCTCCTCGGCCTGCCCGGGCGAGAGTTTTTCGTTCGGGTCGAGGCACCAGATGCCCTCGAGTAGACCCTGCCGGCGCAGCACGTCGTGGCAACCGGGGATGGCGCCGGCAAACTTGTTCGCGGCATCGAAGAAGGCGCTGTTGCAATCGGTCACCCGAGAATCGAGTGCGAGCAAATCTTCGTCGACCGCCCCGGCCTCGACGGCGCGATGAATGCGGTCCAGCAACTCGACCGCGCCCTTGGTCCAAACGCTCCAGTGGCCGAGCAGGCCGCCGCGGATCCGCACGCGGACCTCCTCAAAGCCACGCCGGACGGCGAGCGGCACCAATAGATCGAGCACGATGTGGTCATCGTTGCCGGTGTACAGCGAGATCCGGTTTTCGGCGCCCGCGAGCACGACGCCGCGGGCGACGTCGAGTGTGGCATAGCGGTTGAACGGTGCGATCTTGATGGCGATCACGTTATCGATCGCGGCAAAGCGCCGCCAGAACTCAACCGGCAGAACGATCCCGCCGACGGACGTCTGCAGGTAGAAGCCAATAAGCGGGATTTTGCTCGCGACTTGGACGCAGTGTTCGACCAGTTGGTCCACCGATGCCCCTTGCATCGGCGCGAGCGACAGCATCCCGGCGTGGTACCCGTGCGCCAGCGCGATGTCGGCCTCGCGCCGCGCCTGCTCGGTACGGCCCGATAGTCCGGCGATCAACAGCGTCGGCCGCGTCGTCCAGGCGCGTGCCGTCTCCGCCGCAAGTTCCAGCACGGGCTCATAGAGACCGGCGTCGCGGATCGCGAACTGTGTTGCATGAACGCCGACCGCGAGGCCCCCCGCGCCCGCATCAAGGTAGTAACGCGTCAGCGCGCGCTGACGGCGTCGGTCCAGCCGCCGCGACGAGTCGAGCGCCAGCGGATGAGCAGGAATCACGGTTCCGCGGCGCAGGCCCTCCAGGACGTCGACTGGTAGTCGTGACCAGTGCATGGGTCGAAGGTGCTGTGCAAGAATATGACCAGCCGGTTTTAACCCACGACCGCCGCAGCGTCAACGCACGGACGACGCTCGACACTGTGCGATACGTGCCG
Organism: Casimicrobiaceae bacterium; assembly: GCA_037719965.1. Lineage (GTDB taxonomy): Bacteria > Pseudomonadota > Gammaproteobacteria > Burkholderiales > Casimicrobiaceae > VBCG01. The sequence goes on from JBBJMT010000005.1 coordinate 77,893, forward strand.
ATACCCGAACCTCCGAAAGTCCGCAGAGAGAAAGGGAACCGAATCCCAGACTTCAAAAGCATTGTCGAACGGCGTCGATAGAAGAGCGTTGTCAATCGTCACGTTACGCGTTACAATCTCTAAATACTTGGGGGTTTTCGCCACAAAGGATTGAAGAGACTGTTCGAAAACGGCGACCGGAAAGGCGTCAGAGCCGATCATATTGACCGCATTGAAAACATTCTTGCAGTTCTGTCAGTCGCCGAAAAGCTAAGCGATATCGATTTGCCTTCTCTCCGGCTTCACGCGTTGAAAGGAAGCCTGAAAGGGTTTCATGCCGTGACGGTTCGGGCCAACTGGCGGATTGTTTTCCGCTTCGAGAAAGGCAACTGCTATGACGTGGACCTGGTGGATTATCCCTAGATCGAGTGAAATGGTAATGGAGTGCATGCCATGCAGATGAAGAACCCGCCGCATCCGGGGCGAATTGTTAGGCAAGAGTGCCTTTTGCCTTTCAATCTTTCGGTTGCCGACGCAGCAAAAGGCCTCGGCGTTTCCAGGCAGACCCTCAATCAGCTTTTGATTGGCAAGTCGGCTCTGACGCCGGAAATGGCTGTTCGGTTATCCAAGGCAATCGGAAACGAGCCTGATTTCTGGCTTCGTTTGCAGCGACAGTATGACCTTGCCCTGGCTCTGAAGGACGCGGACAAAATCAAGGTCAAGAAATTCACCCCGAAGGTTTTGGTAACTGAGTTTTAAGGTGGCAAAATCCCTTATTGTCGCGCACTGTCGGTGTCCGGTGATTCAAACGCAAGCTGTCATGAGCGACTACCTGCCGCGCACTGACGCCGAGGTCCTCGAGGCAATGCAACGCTCGTGGGTAGAAGCGTTTCGGTTTGCGCGGGATGAGGTAGCGCAAAACATGCGCTTACGCTCACTGTTGATCTTCGTGCGACGGAACGCTCCATCCTTCCTGCGTCTCTGACCATGTGGCGGCTAAGCCATCCGCAGTATCATCGACCCGGCCACTCGCCAAAGAAAGCACCACGCTACGGAGGAACACTCATGATGAAAGCTCGTTTGGCTCTGACCGCCGCCTGCGCGGCGCTGGGATTCGCAGCATCGCCCGCGCTAGCCCAGCAAAAGCTCGACTTCATTCTCAACTGGGTACCGGGCGGCGATCACGCGCCCTACTACTACGCGAAGAAGCTCGGCTGGTACGAGAAGGAGGGCATCGACCTCAACCTGGAGCCGGGCAAGGGCTCGGCGCTGGCGACACAGAAGGTCGGCACCGGCGGCAACCCGATCGGGCTCGCCGACATGGCGGGCGTGCTGGTTGCAAAGAGCAAGGGCGCCGATGTGGTCGCCGTGTTCAACGTTTATGCCAACTCGCCGCAAGGCATGTACTGGCTCAAAAGCTCGGGCATCAAAGGAGTCAAGGACTTCCCGGGCCGCAAGATCGGTAATCCCGCCGCCGACGGCGCCCGCACGATGTGGCCGGCCCTCGCCAAGGCCAATAGCATCGATCCGAAGTCGGTCACCTGGGTCAACATCGACGCCAATTCGAAGCTCGCCGCACTCAAATCGAAGTCAATCGACGTTACGACGTCGTTCTACAACATTCACCATATCTTCCAGCGCGAACTCGGCGACGACATGGGCTTCCTTGCGTGGCGCGAGGCGGGCCTCAATCCTTACGGCAACTCGGTGATCGTCAACGGCGACTTCCTCCGGGCCAACAAGCCGGTGATCGACAAGTTCGTCAAAGTCACGCAACGAGCTTTCGCCGCTTGCGTGAAGGAGCCGAAACCCTGCGTGCAGGCGTTGGTCGACGCCAATGGCGCGCTGAAGCTCGACAACGAGATGACCAACTGGAGCTTGGTCGAGGTGCTGATGAGCGACAAGTTCTCGCGCGAGATTGCGCTCGGCGTCCATGATGACAACCGGATGAAGGCCGACTACGAGCTAGTGCGCGAATACATCGGTATCGACAAGCCTTTCGACGTCAAGACCACTTACAGCAACGAATTTCTCGATCGCTCGGTCAAGATGAGCAAGTAGAGGGCGTCCGCGGCGGCAGGGCGCGTCTGCAGCGAGCTCCGCAGCCGCGCGTCACCATCTCGCTACAACAGGCGGGAGAAGTGCCGCGATGGCGCACCGTTCAAGCCGTCCCATCGCTGGTATAATGCACCGAATGCTGTGCAAATAACGTTAACGGATAGCTACCATGGCTTTCGCAACGACGGACATCATTCCCTTCAGTCAGGCTCGTGCCCGGCTTTCCGAGCTGGCCGAGGAAGTAAAGCAGGGTCGCGAAAAGATCATCACCAAGAACGGCGAGAGCTATGTCGCAATCGTAGATGCAGAGAAGCTGGACTACTATCATCAGTTGGAGCGTGAGCACGTCTTCATCGCTTTGATGAAAGACGCCCAAGCAGGTTTGCGGGACGTCGTAGCCGGTCGCCACAAGAGTGTGAAAGAAGCCAAGGCGCTCTTCAGGCGCAAGTAAACTTCGCAATACAAAAAGGACTGTCGGTTGGCATGGTTGCCACGGTTCGCTTCACTGATCACTTCTTTGATAACCTGCGTTCTATTGAAACTTTCTACGCTGAGCATGACATTGGTTACGCGTTCGTTCGCGTTTTGTCGGCGCTCTTCGACACGTTGATTCCCAATCTGGAGCGGTTCCCTAACATGGGCAGAGCGTTTCTTGAGCGAGAAGCGCATTCCATTGAAGGGGTCAAGCTACGCGAGGCGTTGCTCACCAAGTACAAGGGGTTCACCCTCCGGGAATACCTGCTGGAGAGACACGCGGCGTTGTACGCAGTCCGTGGCGATACCGTCTACCTGCTGGCGATCAAAGACTTTCGGCAGATTTCCTATGACTTCGCTCGGGTATGGGAGCGTTAAAGCGGTGAAGCACCGAGCCAAATTGTGCTTCAGCCGAACTCGGGTCCGGCCACCGCAACGACGGTCGCAGCGTCGCCCGGCGCGACTTTCCCGCCGTGGACCATGCGGGTGAATGGTCGCTGGACCGTGAAACCGGCCGCGTCGAGCCACGATCGCAGCGCCGAAAAGCGATCCGCGACATCGATGTAGAGCGCGCCCGGGAGGTGGGGGAGCGCCGCGTCGAGCAGTCGGCGCGCGATGCCGAGGTCGCGCGCGACCAGCGGGCCGAGCTGACACGCTTCCCGCCCGTCCCGTCCCAGTAAGTAACCCTCGATTCGGCCCTCGGCGCCGGCGACGAGCGCCGCCTCGGGTAGCCGCTCGGCAAGGTCGCGCAACGGATGCTCGCGATTGGCTCCGAATGCGGGGCTGTCGAGCGCCATGATCGAAGGCCAGTCGGCGCGCGCGATCGGACGAATCGCGGGAACGGGCACCGGCGGCGATTGCGACGATTGCCGCGGGGCGCGCCGATAGCGCTTGAAGCCCCAGGTGTCGTGGAATCCTTCCCGCACATACACGGCGCGTCCGGCCGGCGTCGCGTCGAGGATCGGCGTCAGCCCGCGGTGCGCAAGCTCCGCTAGCGCAAGCCTAAGCAACCGCGACGCGAGCCCGCGCCGTCGATGCTCGGGTGGTACCAGCACCATGCTGATCCAGGCGAACCCCTCGCACGTCGCCTCCCCGTAAGGCAATACGACCGTCGATGCGACCAACGTGCCGTCTTCTTGCGAAATACCCCATGCCTGACCGTTGGCTAACATGTATCGCCAGTCGGCTTCGTTCTGGTTCCAGTACGCCGCCGCTCGCGATTGCAGAGCCATCGCACTGCCTAGATGGCTCAAGTCGAGCGCGTGCTCGATCGTACACAGTTGACCCGCGGCTTCAGTAATTCCCATCGCGGGTCGAGAAGTGGGTCGCTTTGCCCAGACTCGGCTTGCCGCTGGCGACCCACGCAGCGACCCAGTCGATCATCGTGCCGAGCGGGACAGACGGCGGCCCGAACATTCGCTGCGACTCGCGAGTGTCCAGCAACCACGCGGTTTGGGCTTCCGCGCCGGTGAGCACCGGCGTTCGTTCCAGCCGGCGTCCGAATTCGGCGGCGAGCTCGCGAACGACGACGCGCGGACCGGTGACGTTCAGCGGCGAAGTCGGCGCCGTGCAATGCGCCAGCAATCGCAGCGACTGCTCGTTGGCATCGCCCTGCCAGATCACGTTGGCGTAGCCCATGGTCAGATCAATCGGCGTCCCGGCCACGACCGCGCTGGCGACGTCGTGTAGCACCCCGTAACGCATATCGATCGCGTACGACAATCGCACCAAGCGTCCCGGCGTCTGGTGCTTGCGCGAGCCGTGCTCGAACATCCGCTCGCGGCCGACGCAGGAGTTCGCATAGTCACCGGCCGGCGGTGTGGCCGGCGTCTGCTCAGTCGCGCCGCCGCTCGCAACATCGACGTACGGATAGACGCATGCGGTCGAGAACACGACGATGCGCGACTGGCGAAAGGCCTCGGCGACCATGAACGGCACCGCCGCGTTCATCGCCCACGTCAGCGATGCGTTGTCGATGGCGCCGAACTTGTGCCCCGCCATGTAGACGACGTTGCGCACCTTGGGCAACCGCTCGATCGCATCGCCATCGAGCAGGTCGCAGCGCAGGCACTCGATGCCGTGGCACGCCAGCCGCTCGGTGAGGCCGGGCTCGGAGAAGCGCGCAACCCCGATCACCCGCTTGGACGGTGCAGCGCGCTTGGCCATCCGCGCCAACGTCGGACCCATCTTGCCGCCGACGCCGAGCACGATGATGTCGCCGTCGAGTCCGGCCAAGTCAGCGACCAGCGCCGGCGACGGCCGGCTCATGAACTCCTCGAGCGGGGCTACGTCGTCGAATTTCGTGGGCAATGGGGACAGCGTGGGCTCCCGGCGCTTCTAAGTGCTAAACACCTTCGAACAGATTGCGACCCTGCGCCAGCGCGCGGATCTTGGCGTCGGCGATCGGCCGCTTCAGCATCCAGAAGCCGCAGTCGGGATGGATATACCGGACCCGGCCCGCTCCCAGCACCTGCTCGGCGCGTTCAATCGATCGCGCCACCTGATCGGCCGACTCGATCTCGTTGTCCTTGATGTCGATCACGCCGAGCCCAAAGCCGATCTCGGGCTTCAAATCACGGAAGGCGTGCAACTCCTCGCGCGGCCGGTGCGCACACTCCATCACGATATGATCGGCGTGCAGCGCATTCAAGTAATTCATTAGCTGGTGCCACGTGCCTTGTTGCACTGTCTGGCCGCCGTAGTTTCCGAAACACAGATGCACGGCCGCCGTTGTCTGGACAGCGTCGAGCACGCGGTTGATCGCTTCCGCGGCCCATTGCCACTCATGGGGATGCCCGGGCAGATTCGCTTCGTCGATCTGCACCACGTCGGCGTTCAGATGGCGAACTTGCTGCGCCAACGTGTCGCCGAGCGCATTCGCGAGCGCGGGCAGATCGTCGTAATAATTGTTGATCAGCGTCTTGGCGAGCATGTGCGGGCCGGTTACCGTGAATTTGAACGCATGCGTCGAGAGCGCCTTGGCCCGCGCGCAGGCGAGCGGCAGGTCGAGCGCGCCGCTACCGATCGGTCCGACGACCGCGCCCGGCGGGCGAGAACGAAATTTCATCGTGCTCTTCGATCGATACGCGATCAGCTCGTCGAAGGAGAAGCGCTGGCTGATCCCATCCATCGGCCGCACGAAATACTCGATCATTCCGTTGGTCTCGGGATGATCGATGTCGAAGCGGGAGAGCTCACCATCGCAGACTACGTCGACACAAGCCTGCTCCTGAATGTCGATCACGACGCGGGTGGCGTCGCACACCGCCTGCTCCGACGGCGCGGCGATCAGCCAATCCGGGACCGGATAGGAGCCGACCACAGTGGTCTTGATTCGGGCCATTTAAGTTGCCGTCAGAATCAGACAGGAGGGCATCAAAAGGCGGTTTTGGGATTTGGCGGCATTATCGCGCGTCTAGCCCAATGGGCGCACCCCGATCAACCGCAGGTGCAACCACAACGCGAACACGATCCACGCCGCGCCGGCGATCGCCGCTGCGAGCGCGTCGCGCGAGAGCGATCCCGCCGGATAGACGGTGCCGGCTTCGCGATCGCGCCGGCGCGACGATGCGAAAGCGGCAATCGCCCACACTATAAAACCGCCGAACAGCACGACGTCGGCGAGCATTCCGTTGGCGATCAAGTGCGCGGACGCCCAGACCGTGACGCCGGCAACCATCGGATGTCCGATCGCCGCCTTGATCCTCGTGCCGGGAACGTACGCTGCGGCGATCAACACGAACGCAACGAACGTCAGCGGCGCCGCAACGTGCCGGGTCCATGCCGCCGGATTCCACAGTACCAGCGGCTCGAGCCGCGCCTGGCCGTAACCCCAAACGATCAGGAAAAAACCGACCAGCGACACCAGCGAAAAGACGCCCTTCCATTTTCCTTCGCCGACACGCGCAATTTGCGCGATGCGCCACGGAGCGGCGCAGATCCTGACGGAGTGAATGCCTAGGAAAAGAAGTAGGCCGAGGAGGAGAAAGATCATCTGCGTTGAGTCGACCTATGAGGCGGTATTCGCCCATTCACCGGGACACGAAAGCGCGCCGGCAAACATGGAACGAGGCTGATCCGATCGTACCTGTATTCCATTGCCAAGCTGTCGATTCTTTTACATCACCCGCCAAGGCGAGGCGAGTTTGCTTATTAACCATGGCGCGAGATCAACTGGGACGGCGTTCCCGACGCGCTCTCGGCGCCCAACAACCTGCCCGCCAATTTTTTCAACGTCAACTCACCGCGCGGGGTTGTTTTTGGCACGCCGGGAACAGGATTCCAGGTCAGCGCCAACGCCGGGGTCGCCCCCGTCGAGTTTGCCAACATCGATCCCCTCTATGATGATCTATTCAGAGCCTTCAGCCCGCAGCGCCTCTTTACTTCTCTCGGCAGCAACATCGTCGACGTATCGTTCTTCATTCCCGGATCGACGACGCCGGCGGTTACGACGGGATTCGGCGCGGTATTCACCGACGTCGACTCGGACGCGAGTACGCTGCAGTTTTTCGATGCCGCGAATATGTCGCTGGGCATATTCTCCGTACCCTCCGTGGCCGGAGCCAACGAGACGCTGTCGTTTTTGGGCATCCTGTTCAGCGAGGGCGCGGTCGTCAGCCGGGTGAGGATAATCAGCAGCAATCAGGTACTTGCGGCGGGCCATACCACTGAAGACTTAGTCGCACTCGACGACTTTATTTACGGCGAGCCGCGGATCGCGCAACAAATTCCGGAACCCGCGACGCTATTGCTGGTCGCGCTGAGTCTCTTCGCGTTGGGCGCGTTTCGGTTGCGCGCGGCCGTCCCGGTGAGCGAAGCTATTTCCCGAATCGCTAAGCAAAGAGTCGAAGGCCGCCAGCGCAAGAGGGCTTTTGTCTAGCGAATAATAAAACACGAACTTCGTGGTACACTAGTCTCGTGTATTAAGACTCGTGAATTAGATGATGAAGAACGTCACTATTACCCTCGATGAGGAAACAGCCGCTTGGGCGCGTGTCCATGCGGCCGAGCGTGCTACGAGCGTGTCTCGCTTGGTGGGCGAGATGCTCGCCGCACATATGCGGGAAACCCGCGACTACGATAGCGCGATGCGTCGTTTCTTTGATAACGCTGCGGTCCCTTTCAAGAGCGGCGGCGCCCGCTATCCAAGTCGCGCCGAGCTCTATGATCGCGACCGTATTCGTTGACACCAACATTTTCGTCTATGCCCGTGACATAGCCTTCGCGCATAAACAGAGCGTCGCGCGCGAATGGCTCGAGCGTCTTTGGCGAGATCGCACCGGCCGCGTAAGCGTGCAGGTCCTGACCGAGTACTACAACACGCTGACGCGCAAGTTGCGCCCTAAGCTTCTATCCGAAGTTGCTTGGGAGGACGTCCGGGCGCTTGTGGCATGGCGGCCGCACCCCATGAATGTACCGATTCTGGAGCGGGGTCGCGAAATCGAGCGGCGCTTTTCTCTGAGTTGGTGGGACAGCCTGATCGTGGCGGCGGCGCAAATCCAAGACTGCACGTTGTTGTTGTCCGAAGATCTCCAGGACGGCATGACCATCGGTAGCGTTACCATCCTCAATCCGTTCGCGTTACGGGCCAGCGCGCCGATCGCGGCTTATGCCGCCGAGCCCGCAAAGGCTATCCGGCATCCGCCGCGGGGGCGGCCGAGAAAGCTGACCCGCTAGTGTCGACCGGACCAGGAAACTTAACGTCCCGCTCGCGCCAATGTAGAGTCCGAGCGTGACTGCAGTATCGCAATACACAAGCTTTGGCAGCGGCAAGTCCGTTCGCCGGGTCGAAGACGAAGCTCTTCTGACCGGCGCGGGTGTTTTTGCCGATGACGTTGCGCTACCCGATCAGGCGCCCGTGTGTTTTCTGCGCTCACCCCATCCGCATGCGCGGATCGTGGCGATCGACACGACCATGGCATCGGGGTTGCCGGGTGTTGTCGCCATCGTCACGGGCGACGACCTCGTCCGCGCCGGCGTCAAGCCCCTGCCGCAATCGGTGGACTTCAAACGCAGCGATGGCTCGCCGACCGCGTCACCACCGCAGCACGCCCTCGCCGTTGGGACCGTCCGCTTCGTCGGTGAAGCGGTCGCCGCGGTGATTGCGCAAAGCATCGAGCAGGCGCGCGATGCATCAGAGGCGATCGACGTCCGCTACGAGCCGCTGCCGATGGTGGTGGACGTCGGCGCTGCGGTCGCGCGCGGCGCGCCGCTCGTGTGGCCGGCGGCGGCGGGCAACGTCGCGTGCGAATTGCGGCATGGCAATGCCGGCGCGACGGCCGCCATATTCGCGCAGGCTGCCCATGTCGTCACGCTCGATCTTGTCAATCAACGGCTCGCACCCTGCCCCATCGAACCCAGGGCGACGCAGGCGAGCTACGACTCCGCGACCGAGCGCATCACGTTGCGGGTCAGTTGCCAGACGCCTACCGGACTGCGGGATGCGTTGTGCGAGGAGGTGCTTGGGCTAGCGCCCGGGAAGATACGCGTCCTGGTCGGCGATGTCGGTGGCGGCTTCGGGATGAAGACGAAGTTGTACGCGGAAGATGTTGTGGTCGCGTTCTGCGCCCGCGAATTGAAGCGGCCCCTCAGGTGGTGTGCGGAGCGCATGGAAGAATTCCTGGCCGCGACGCACGGGCGCGACCTGACCAGCCAAGCTGAGCTGGCACTCGACGGCGACGGACGCATCCTCGCGTTGCGCGTGTCGTCGCGCGCGAACTTGGGCGCCTACGCGACGCCCGCCGGTGTCGTGATCCAGCTGCTGATCGGGCCATGGGTGTCGACCAGCATCTACGATATTCGCACCATCGACGTTCGCATTGAAGGCGTACTGACCCATACGACGCCGACGGGACCGTACCGAGGGGCAGGCCGCCCCGAAGCTATCTACCTGATCGAACGGTTGCTCGATGCCGCCGCGCGCAAAACTGGCATCGATCCAGTGGAACTGCGCCGGCGCAATATGATCCGGCCCGAGCAGATGCCTTACACGAACGCGATGGGCAAGACCTACGACACCGGCAAGTTCGAGTCAGTGATGAATCAAGCGCTGGTACTGGCCGATTGGTCAACCTTCGATGCGCGCGTGGCCGACGCGAAGAAGCGCGGTCGTTTGCGCGGTCGCGGCATGGCGACGTTTATTGAATGGACCGGCGCCGACGTCTTCGAAGAGCGCGTCACGGTGACAGTAACGGGCGGAGAAATCGAGATTTTTTCAGCGACGCAGGCGATGGGGCAGGGTCTCGCGACCTCGTACGCGCAGTTGGCCGTCGATGTATTCGGTGTGCCGATCGAAAAAGTCAAGATCGTCCAGGGCGACACCGACCGCGGCACCGGATTCGGTAGCGCCGGGTCCCGCTCCCTCTTTGTCGGCGGCTCCGCCGTGCACGTCGCCGCTGAACGCACCGTCGCCAAGGCGCAGCAACTGGCTGCAGAGGAATTGGAAGCGGCGGTTAGCGATATCGAGTACCACGACGGGGTGTTCAGCATCGGCGGCACCGATCGCCGCATCGGCTTGTTCGATCTTGCGCGGCGGCAGCCACGGGAGCGCATCGTGCTGGAATCAACGAGTTCCGTCGCCGACGCGACCTGGCCCAACGGCTGCCACATTTGCGAGATCGAAATCGATCCGGACACCGGCGTCGTCGAGGTGGTCGGCTACTGGTCGGTCAACGATGTCGGCCGGGTCGTGAATCCAATGCTCGTCGTCGGACAACTCGAGGGCGGCGCCGTGCAGGGGATTGGGCAGGCACTGTGCGAGCAATTCATTTACGACCGCGAAACCGGTCAGGCGCTGACGCCGAGTTTCCTGGACTACACGTTGCCGCGCGCGGAAATGATCAAGCATTTCGAGATGACGATGGACGAGACGACGCCTTGCCGCAACAACGCGCTGGGCATCAAGGGCGTCGGTGAACTCGGCACGATCGGCGCGACGCCGGCGGTGGTCAACGCGGTGCTCGACGCGCTCGTGCGCAGCGGCTTAGGCGCGCGTGCAGATGCGCTGCAGATGCCGTTGACGCCGGAGCGCGTGTGGTCTGCGCTGCGGGGATAAGACCGCACCCGCGTTCCGTCACCTCCGCCGCGCCCACCGAGCCTCGCGACTGAGCAGGCGTATTCGACAGCCTCAATACTCTTGTTGATGGTGCGATCGCCTTGATCATTGCTATGCTGTTGATGCCAAGGAGCTGGCTGTAGAAATTCCGCTACACGAGCTTCGGCAGGCCCGTGAACTGTCTCAAGTCAAGCTGGCTGAAGTACTCCAGCTAAGGCAGCCGGAATCTTCAAGATCGAGCATCGGACCGACATGTACATCAGCACGCTGCGGGAATATATCCGCGCCATGGGCGGCGATCTCGAGATCGTGGCTAAGTTTCCCGATGGCGAAGTCAAGATCGCGAACTTCAGTGAGCGATAGACTTCGGGATCCTCATCCATGGCATGGATGGCACCAACTCGAGCAGGGTGCGGACAAGGGCGTCGATGAACGTGCGCCGCCCATCATTGGATCAACTCGTCGGCGCGCAGCAGCAGCGACTGCGGGATCGCAACGCCGAGCACCTTTGCGGTGTTCATGTTAATCACCAGTTCGAACTTCATGGGCTGGTCCACCGGAAGATCGCCGGGATTTTCGCCCTTGACCAGTCGATCGACATAGGTCGCGATGCGGTCGAGTCGCTGCGCCTCGCATCGCCGTTCGAAACTGACTCAACGTGTCGCCGCCGCCGGAGGTCAGAAATCCAACCACAGGGATCTTGCGGGCCTGCTGGGCGCGTGCGGCAACGGAAGCGGCGAGGTTGCCGCCAACCACGAAGCAGAGAAACTTTCGTCGATGCGTCACTTGCTTGACTTGCTCTGGCGCCAGCGGTTCGACGGGTGGCAGGCACAGGCGGTCGAATTCGCGCAGCGTAACCTGATCCATCACGCCCGCCTTGTGCCGTCCCTTGGCCGCGTCGTGGACGGCATTAAGAATCGCTGATTTGGTCTTCCAACGCGCTGTGAAATACCTGCTGCTGGCGTTTGCGATGATCGCGTGATTCAACGCTGCTGCCAAGACACTGAACATCAGCTTGATCGGACCGAAAATCGGATTCCTACTTCAGGCCGACGAGCATGTCGGCGCGGCCGCCAAAGTTCTCGTCATGCTGGCCGATGCGGGCGTCGATGTTGTCGCGATGAATGCAGTTTCGAGCGGCAAGGGTCGCTTCGGCATGATGTTCTGGGTCGCGCCCGATGCCGTCGCGAAGGCTGCCAAGGTGCTCGGCGCAAAGTAGAGTATCTCGCCCAGCTACCTAGTCGATTGACCTGCCGTGTGTTGTCATGGTCCAGGAGACGAATAACAAAACGGCGATGTCCAGTGAACATCGCCGTAGCGACAGGTGCGAGCGTCTGCTTGCTCGCTACCGTCTACGTGAGCTCAACAGTTACTTAGCGGTTCCGTATGTTCCCCACGCTTTGGAAAACTCCTCGTTCGTCAGGCGCCCGTCGCGGTTGCTGTCCGCGGCGTCGAACCCGCTGAACCCACTGAGCCGATCCATTTCTTCACGTGTGACATACCCGCGGTTGGCAGAGTCGAGCATCTTAAATGCCGACTGCGCGTTGTCGGATCTGGTGGGCATCCGCGCCGTTCCGGTGGTCTGGCCGGGCATTGCGCCTTGCGTTGTGCCGGAAGGCGTAGTCGCCATGCCAGGTTGCTGCGCGGCTGTTCCCGACGGTTGAGCACCACCTGCTGCGCCCGTTTGTCCGGTTTGCGCACTCGTTCCCGTTTGACCACCACCGGTCGTGGCTGCCTGCCCGGAGGTTTGCGCGAAAGCAAAAGTACTCACTGCCAGAAACGTTGCCGCAGCTAGCGCGGTCTTGGTAAATGTTCTCTCATTCATCGTGCTTGTCTCCTATCGGTTGGGAAACCATTCGTAGCGAAGTGCCTCAGCGGCGTATGCTCAAACAAGCGGAGCCACGGGCGAATGGGTGACCACACTCTATTGCCGGACCCGGGGCAGCGCTGTAGGAGATGCGCTCAATTTGGGTTCAGTCTTTCCCACCTTGGCTCTAGGCGAACCGGCAGTCTCATGCCTCCGGAAGGCGATCACGCTAGACTCGAAGCGTGACTGCTCCCTTGGCCTCCCTTCGTACACGCTGGTTCGAGTCGTCGCCGCTGCGGCACGCTCCCTTCCGGCTGTTCTACTTCGGTTCGGTTGGCGCAGCACTCGGCTACACGATGCAGGCCACCGTCGCCGCGTGGCTGATGGCAACGCTGACGCCATCGGCGCTGATGGTGGCCTTGGTACAGACGGCGAGCACGGCGCCGTCATTGCTCTTCGGGCTCCTCGCCGGTGCGTTGGCGGATATTGTCGATCGGCGAAGAGTCATCCTCGTCACGCAGATCGTCCTGCTGATTGCCACGTTGCTCCTCGGCGCCGCAACGCTCGCCGGATTGACCGGTCCGGCAACCTTGCTCGCGCTGACGTTTCTGATCGGTGCGGGCTTCACCTTTTATATGCCGGCACAGCAGGCGAGCATCAACGAGTTCGTATCACGCGCGGAACTGGCGCGCGCGGTCGCGCTAGGCGCCGTTGCCTTCAACGTCGCGCGCGCTGTTGGGCCGGCGCTCGCCGGCGGCATCGCTGCGTGGCTCGGCTCAGGCAGCGCCATGCTGGCAAGCGCGCTGTTCTTCACCTTGATGATCGTCGCGGTACGCGGATTGAAAACGCGCGAGCTCGCTTTTCCCGGCGTTCCCGAGAGGCTGTTCTCGGGCGTCCAAAGCGGACTGCGCTACGCCCGTCACTCACCGGCGATGCGGTCGCTCATCATCCGCAACTTGAGCTTCAGCGTCTGTGCGAGCGCGCTGTGGGCGCTGCTGCCGGTGATCGCGCGCGATCAGCTCTCCCTCGGAGCCGGCGGTTTCGGGCTGCTCTCTGCCGCTTTCGGCGTTGGCGCCGTGGTCGGCGCGTTGTCGATCCCGCGCCAATTGCAGCGTACGTCGTTGAACACCGTCGTCACGTCGGGTGTGCTCTTGTGGACGATCGCCACACTACTCATTGCGGCGACCGACGTGACCGCGATTGCCTTGGTCGGCGCCTGCGGCGCCGGCGTAGCGTGGGTCAGCGTCCTTGCGAGCCTGTCGGCGGGAACCCAGAGCGCGGCACCGGCTTGGGTGCGGGCGCGCGCCGTGGCGATGAACCTCGTGGCAGTGCAGGCAAGCCTCGCGGTGGGAAGTGTGCTCTGGGGGGCGCTGGCGTCGGTCGCCGACACCCGGGTCGCGCTCGCCGCATCGGCGGGGTGCATGGTCTTGCTGTACGCACTCAACCGCCGGGTTCGCGTCGAGATGGGAAGCGAGGCCGACGTGACGCCTGCCGTGCAATTGCCGGACCTTGCAATTGCCGTCGAACCGTTGCCTGACGACGGTCCGGTTCTGATTCAGCTCGAATACCAGGTCGCTCCGGAGCATCGCGACGCTTTTCTGCGTGCCGTCCACGCGGCAGCACCGACCCGTCGCCGCAATGGCGCGACAAGCTGGCGGGTCTTTCGCGATCTGAGTCAAGACGGGCGTTACGTCGAGCGCTACATCGTCACGTCCTGGGCGGAATACGTTCGCCTGCGGACGCGAATGACGATGGCGGATCGCGAGCTGCAAAACCGCGTCGAGGAACTGCAGCGGCCCGATGTTCCAGTTCGAATTTCGCGACTGATCGGCGTTGACGCGCCGCCGCCGTAGGGCGTGCTAGGTCTTGCCCTTCAGCCGCGCCTTCAGATCGGCGAATGGCTTATGCGTGGCATGCGATTCGGATAAGCCGCCGGATAACGCTTCGGCACCTGCGGCATGCTCGAGCTGACGCGAGTGCTCGTGGTCGTGGCAATAGACGCAGAGTAGCTCCCAGTTGCTGCCGTCCGAGGGATTGTTGTCGTGGTTGTGGTCGCGATGATGAACCGTGAGTTGTACGACGTTGCTACGGTCGAATTCACGTGCGCACCGCCCGCAAATCCAAGGGTAGATCTTGAGCGCCTGCGCGCGATAGCCGGCCGCGCGTTGCTCCCCCGCGCGGCGCGCATCGGCCACGATCTGGTCGAGCTTCGTGCGGCGCGGTCCTTCTGAATTTGACGCCATGTTCCCCTCCCGCCTGCCCGCGCTCATTATGCCGCGCGGTGACGTGGCTTGCTGGAGTGTAGATTTAGCGGGTTTTCAGTTAGACCAATCGGCTCGTCTGATGGCAATATCGCGTATGGACTGCCGGGATATTCCTTTGGGATTTGCCCACCCTAGCGACGCGCACGCGCTGGCGCTGATGTCGCGTGACCTGATCGAAACCGGTCTCGGCTGGATGTATCGCACCGAGCGTATCGCCAAACTGATTGGCGATCCCGCAGCGGTGGCGCTCGTTGCCCGCGATAGCCCACGGGCGGCCGGCTTCGCCGTCATGACGTTCGGTGACGAGCGCGCCCATCTTGTGCTGCTGGCGGTCCGTTCGACGCATCAGCGGCGCGGCATCGCGCGCCGGATGATCGAGTGGCTCTTAAGAACCGCCGTCGTCGCGGGCATCGCATCGATCCACGTCGAACTCCGCGCCGACAACCGGCCGGCCTATGCTTTGTATCGCGCTCTGGGATTCGGAGAGACGTTGCGCGTTCCCGGTTATTACCGTGGGCGCGAAACGGCGGTACGGATGATCCTCCTGTTGCGCGCGCCGCAAGTAGCGGCGCAGACCTGGCGGCCGCCGATGCCCGGCAAGCGGTGATACGGCCAGCGCTGGCATAGCCAAGATCGCCCATTGGCTGGACGAGAAGGCGGCGCTATTGCTCGCAAGCGGTGCTTAGCCCCGCTGCGGCACAACGCACGCACGCTTTTCATGCATCGTCGCTACGCGCGCGACGTCACCCAACTCTATAGCCATCGCACTCGACGGCAATGGAGATACGTCCTTTTTCGCCGAACCCGCCGTGCAAAACCAGACGCATGGCGTTTTGAGAACGGTGGCACGCAGTGTGCTTCCCATCGTCAAGACAGCGGCCGGGAGAAAGCTTGATCGGCTGATCTGGCACTCAAGCTGGAAACTCGCTCAGGGCGAAGTTTGCTTGAGAGCGAGATATAGCAGCAGGTCCCACGTTCCTGCGAGTCACCTACCAACATTCAATAGATAAACGCCTTCTGTCAAAGATCCGCGTGCCCTTCGATGTTAAGCACTCTTGATGGTATTGCTGGCGCTACGCAACTCCCCGCTGGGGTCGCGCTTGTTTCCGTCGTTCCCTGTAAAGATGCGCGGGGCCGTTTATTCGCGCTGGAACAACCCTCGCCCGTACCCTTTTCGCCCGTCCGGACTTTTGTGATCCGAGATGTACCTCCCGGACAGGCCCGCGGGCGTCACGCGCAGTCCTGCCACGAGTTTTTGTGGTTGCTCAGCGGTTCGTGCGTCGCCACGGTCTATGATGGCCGGACACGCGCCACGATCCATCTTCGGGCCGAGGAGCATGCCTTGACGATGGCGCCCGGTGTCTGGATCGGGCTCGGTGATTTCGAGCACGGCACGGTGCTCCTGGTCCTCGCCTCCAAGCGGTATTCCGAGACGCAGAGCTTTTCCGAGCCCCAGCCCGCCTTGATTGCGGCGCATACACAGCGATCGTGATTCCGCAGGCCGATCCCAAGCGTTGCTTCGACGCTGTGCGAGAAGACATCCATCGAGCGATTCAGCGAGTGTTTGAACGCGGGCTATTCATCCTTGGCCCGGAAACGGAAGCTTTCGAGGCTGAGTTTGCTGCGTTTCTGGGTGTACGCCACGCCATCGGCGTGAGCTCTGGCACCGACGCTGTCGCCCTCGCGTTGACCGCCGCCGGGTTGACGAAAGGAGACGAGGTGATCACTGTCTCCATGACCGCAGTGGCCACGGCAATTGCCATCGAGGAAGCCGGCGGTATTCCGAGATTCGTTGACATCGATCCGGCAACACGCTGCATGGATCCCCTCACCCTTGCGGCGGCCATCGGTCCGCGTACCGCCGCGATTGTGCCAGTGCACCTGCACGGGTTCCCCGCCCCCATGGATGCAATCCTCGCAGTGGCGCGGCCAAGGGGATTGCTGATCATCGAAGATTGCGCGCAAGCGCACGGAGCCACCTACCGCGGTCGTCGGGTGGGTAGCTTCGGACACGCTGCGGCGTTCAGCTTTTATCCTACAAAGAATCTCGGTGCAGCTGGAGATGCGGGCGCGGTCGTGACAGGGGATGCAGCGATTGCTGAGCGAGTCCGCCGCTTGAGACTCTACGGGTGGGACGATCAGCGGGTCACCATAGGCCCCGGGTCTAATCGGCGTCTCGATGAATTACAAGCCGCCGTCCTGCGGATCCTCCTCACGCGACTTGAGGCCAGCAATGGCGAGCGGCGGTTGCTTGCGGCTCAGTTCCGTAGCTGCCTTGAAGGCCTACCCCTTGAGTTGCCGCCCGACGATGGCGGCGCTGTTTACCACCAGTTCGCGATCGGCGTAGACGGTCGGACAGCGCTGCAGGACTTCATGGCGTCGCGAGGCGTGCAAACGGGTGCTCACTATCCGGTGGGTGTCCACCAACAGCCGCGCTTCGCCTCCGGCGCCCCGGCGCTTCCGGTGACCGAGCGACTGTCCGAACGCCTCATGAGTTTGCCTATCCAGCCGGAGATCGCCCGAGACCACGTGCCTCATATTTGTCGCATCCTTGCAGAGGGCGTGAGTCGGTGGGGAAGATCGTAATCTTCGGGGTCGGTTCGCCGATTGCGATCGATGTCGAGGAAACATGCGGCCGTCTCGGTTTGGTAGTGGCCGCGGCGATCAAGAATGTCGACGGGCCAAGCCATGTGTCGAGTCACGTACCCCTCCTGGAGAGCGCTCACGTGCCGGGGCACTTGCTGGACCTCCGCGTTATCCTGCCAATGTTCACTCCGGCCCACCGCAGAAAGGCCTCGGAGGAAGCGTTCCGCCTCGGTTTTTCGCGGCACGCGACCCTTATCGATCCGACCTCGGCGATTGCATCGACTGCGACGTTTGGCCTCGGTATATTCGTGAATGCCGGCTGCACCATCGGTGGCGCGGCAACGCTGCACGATTTCGTTTTCGTCAACCGCAGCGCAAGCATCGGACATCATTGCGCGCTCGAAGAGTTCGTGTCGATCGGCCCCGGGTCGGTACTTGCGGGGTCGGTCCGGATCGGGCGCGGCGCGGTCATCGGCGCTGGAGCCGTCATCTTGCCGAAGATCGAAATTGGTGCGAATGCTGTGGTCGGCGCCGGTTCAGTCGTAACGCGTTCGGTTCCGCCCGCGTGTGTTGTGGTGGGCAACCCTGCGCGGGTTGTCAAGGAATCTAACGCCGGGTACAAGGGTCTTTCAGTCTGATTGACGTAAGAGGCGCGCTCGACGCTGACCCCGATACTGGAAGCGCCACCCGACGTACCGCATATAGATTTCGAGGGCACGGCTCACGATTGAAGTGCAGTGACGCCCCATTGCCCACCAGACTATGGGCGACAGCTTTGACGGGCCCTTGCCAATCGCCATTGCAGTTCGAACCAACGTGAAATCCACATGCGGATGAAGCTTGCGAGCACGCGCGTGCTCGGCCATGAATGCTAAAGGATGCGGGTTCGGCCGGTTCATGAGGAACTGCGCCCAAAAGCGGTCCTCTGCATCGGGCAGCGGCGTGGACTGAACCGGATAGATCGAATGCGCCGGCGGCGCAGCTTTCTGGAATGCCGCGAGCTTCGCACGCCACGCATCTCCGCAATGAAAGGAAGTGATAGCGTCGCGTGCAGCAGTTCCCTGACTGCGGCGTGCCTCAGAAGACTTGGCGAGGGCAACGGCTTGCGCAAAATACTCGTCGGTATCGGCTGGCTGGTCAAGCACGGACAGGGCGTAGCGCGCGGATGAGAAAGGCGGCGGAGCTGTCCTTGGCAGGCGCACGAAAGGCAACCCCGTGAGTCCCGCTTCGAGCAGCGCGGTTATAGAGCCGAAGGGAAACCCTTCCAGGTAGATATCTGCGGCGGCATGATAGGCCGCCAGGTCACGCTGATCTCCAAGGGCGTGAATGCGCGGTTTGAAGTCGCGACTAAGCTCTGCCCAGCCCGAACTCTTTGCGTCCGGGCCGACCGCCACCAGGTGGCAGTCGGGCAGCATGGCCAATAGTCTGCGCGCCATTGCTACGAAGTCCAGATCGCCGATCGCCCGATATTTGAACGCTGACCCGATCGTCAGGAACACGAGCGCATTTGCCGGAATGTAGAGACGCTGACGCAACTTGGCGCGAGACGACGCGCGATCCAAGTTCGGCGCCGGCAGAGGAAGCGGAATGGGGAGGATGGCATTGCGATCAATGCCGCGCAGGCGTACGCATAGATCCTCGCTCGCTTCGCGCAAGTTGATGACTTGGTCCGAGATAGCGGCGCCCATCCAGAACAAATGATCGGCGTGATTGAGCAAGATAACGGGTGGACCTCCGCTGATGCCAAAGGCCATTGTCGGGATGATGTCAAAGGGGTGAACGTGAAGGACGACCCGATCCGCCCGCGCCCACGCAATCTCGCGCAATCGCCGTGCGCGCTCGATGTGAGAAGGGCTGCTTCCCAGCATCGTCACCTTTCCACCTCGCGCGGCAACCGCCTCCAGTAACTCAGGAAAGTCGAACCCGGACATGCACGTTACGACGAGATCATGGGTCTCACCGCTTACGTCATTTTCGATCCAGCGCTGTACCAACCGGCTATGGCCCCCTATATCGAAGGCGAGAGACATGACGTGCAGCCACCGGCCAACACGCCTTGGTGAGTCCGACGTTTCTTTCGGCACGGGTATGGATCGGGCAAGTGCTAACCCCAGCGTTTCGAGCCGCTGCGACGCCAATTCACCACAGCCAAACGCGTACGCACATTGCGCGGCGACCAATGCCCAGTTCATCGCTGCCGGTTCGTCAGACTGACTTAACGCATGCTCTGCACGCGTGAGGCACCAGTCAAATAGGAGCCGATGTAACAGGCGTTGGCGGTCAAGGTGATCCGCAACCGGTTTTGAGACGACGGCCATTGGCGACTGGGTATTCTAGGCGGCTCGTCGAACGCGCAAGGTATCGGCGTACTCTTGATCCTACGCCGGCATAGCCGAACCAAACAGGATAAGGTATCCACAACACGTGCGAGCAAGCGGAGGCCGCCATGGCGCAAATGTTCTGTTCGATCACGCCATTCGGATCGGCCGACTTGAGCCGGTAGACCGCGTAGGGGCCGGTGAAACTTTGGAAATACCACCACGGCAGGCCATTCTGCAACATCACGACCATGGTGTCATCGCCGAACAGCGCGCGCATTCGCGGCGCCACCTCTGTTATCGCGTGAGCCTTCAGCGCCAGGAGCAAGAGGTCTGGCACACCGGCATCGGCGCAACTCGCCACCGCACGCAAGTCTTGCGCGACTTCCTCCGCGCCGTCGTGGTGAACGAGTTTGGCTTTCGCTGCTAGAGCCAACATTCGGGCCACGACTTCACACGATTGCCTTGTTCCACGCAGCGACCACGGCTTCCGGCACTTCCGCTGTCGCAAACCAACAATGCCGTACCACGGCGATCCGGCCCGCGTTTATGTGCGAGTTTTCATCGTCCTGCGTACTGGTGCCCGGGCGTTCTCGCCGGTTGCGGTAGGTGATGCGCTCCGGAGTACGTTCGATAACCTCGGACGCGCCCGCGATTTTGTCGCGACCGACACGCGCCAACGCAATCGGACCAGACGACGACCTGGGCAAGTTGACGCTCAGCCAATGGCCGTCTGCAGCCCAATCATCACGACTTTGCCAAAGGGCTCGCAGAAGCCGAGAGAGCGCAGTGCGCTCCGCCGGAGCTTCTCCCATGCGTCTGTCGCTCGACAGGCTGATCGCGGGCACGCCCCAAAAAGTTGCCTCTCGGGCGATCGCCATCGTGCCGGAGTATGCAACGTCCTCGCCGACGTTGCGTTTATCGTTGATACCGGCAAGCACCACGTTGGGCTTTGGTCCGTCAGCGAAGAGGATGGTCATCGCCGCGACGACGCAATCGGCAGGCGCTCCGGAACAGGCGTACGCTCGCTCGCCGGTACGGGTCAAGGTCAGATCACGATCGAACGACAACTGATGGCTGGCGGCGGTCCACTTCCGGTCGGGCGCGACTACCCAGACCTCGGATCCGAGCGCGAGCGCGGCGTCCGCCAGCAAGCGAATTCCGGGCGCTTCGAAGCCATCATCGTTGCCAATCAGAATGCGCATAGTTCCCCGAATCAGAGGTCGACGTAGTCCCCCGTCGCGAGATCGGTACGCAGCGAAGGCACGTATTCCGCAAGCCGCGTGAGCTGCGGGCGATCGCACGAGTGACCGAGAATGGTGCTGGCAGCGCTTGTCGCGACCATGGCAAGATTCTCGGTCAAGGTCGGATGCGTCGGCAGCCGGATCCACGTTGCGCGTCCTTCAGCCACCATGCGTTCACCCGGACTGTGCGTTGGCAAATGCCCAGTGAAAAGAGTTGGGTGGTCTTCCACGAGTGCCGATTCGAGAATGCTGCGCGACGGACCGGATATGCCCATGCCGTCATGGCAAAGGAGCGCGGCGCGCGGGAGCGTCATGCCATCGCGCCACTCGCCGGCGGAATCGACGCGCGCGGCGAGCGCGTCGACCGTACCGGCCCTGAGCCAATTGCTGGCGGCGATCTGCGTGCGCAGCGCATCGCGCATACCCGGGGCGAGCGCCACGCCGCCGGGGATGATGCCAAGAAGCTCGGCCGAGCGACCGTACAAAGGTGTGGGCAACACGCAACCCATCGGCCGGGAGGTAATCCATTCCCGTATTTGCACCACACGATCACGGCTACAGACATCATCGTCGCCGTACGATGCGTCGAGCGCGATAGCTGTGCATGGCAGGATCGGATCCATCGCGAAGACGGAACTCTCCGGGACTACATCGCCGCAATAATGGAAGGTCGTGCGCCCGTCGTTCACCCGGCACCAAACGCCGCCGGCAATATGTCCGGAACGCCCGGTGAAAATCGTGAGTGGCCCCAGCACGAACGTGCCATCGCCTACCGGCAGATGCTCGACGTTGGCTTGCCGCACGAGCTCCCGATGTTCCTGTGTCGCGTAGCTCGCGAGACAGAGATCGGCTTCGCGCCGAGTCTCGGCGGTCATGAATAGGCGCCCGTTGAACCCTCTCGCGATGTACCAGCCGAGTGCCGCGACGTGGTCCTCGTGACCATGCGTAATCACAATCGCGTCGGCCGCCTTCAATGTGGCTTGGGAAATGGCCGGGTAGTAGTCGTCGTGTCCGCGCGCGCTCGTTTTTACGCCAGCGTCCAGCAACAGTCGATAGCCATCGCACTCGACGGCAATGGAGGTACGTCCTTTTTCGCCGAACCCGCCGTGCAGAACCAGACGCATGGCGTGTTAGCGCCCGTTCGAGGCGGGGATCACCCAGCCGTCGGCCACCTGCAACTGGATCGCAGTGTCGGGCGCGAGCGTGAAAGGCTCAGCCGCCGTCAGGTGCAGCATCGATTCGGGATGCGCTTCCACGTGTGTTTCGAGCCTAAAATAACCGCCTTGATAGACGGCGCGATCAACGCGAGTGCGCACGCCAGGAGCGCTCGGTTCGACGATCCGCAAGTCGCTCCCGCGCAGACAGGCGCGTGCCGTGGACGTCGTTGTTTGCGAGCATGCACAGCGCATGCGCACGCTGTGACCGTAGAGATCCGCCCAACACGTGCCGTCGCCGTTGACCGCGCGCACGTCGACGGGGAGCACCATGCCTTCGCCGATGAATCCTGCAACCGTCTCGTCAGCGGGTTCGCGGTAAAGCCGCGACGGAGTCGCCACTTGCAACAGGCGGCCCTTGTCCATCACCGCAATGCGATCGGCGAGCGCCATCGCCTCGGCCTGATCATGAGTAATGTAGATCATCGTGGTGCCGGTGCGCGCATGGAAGCGGGCGAACTCATCCTCCATCGCGGCGCGCAGATGGACATCGAGATTGGCCAGCGGCTCGTCGAGCAGCACCAACGCAGGCTCGGTCACCAGGCACCGCGCGAGCGCAACGCGCTGTCGCTGCCCTCCCGAGAGCGCTGCGGGCCTGCGTTCGGCGAAGCCGTCGAGCTCGACCAGAGTCAGCGCGGCCTGAACACGGCGCATGCGCTCCGGATCCCTGACGCCGGCAACAGTGAGACCGTATGCGACGTTTTCCGCAACCGTCATGTGCGGCCACAACGCGTACGATTGGAAGACGATGCCGATGCGCCGTCTCTCGGGCGGAATGTGGCGCTCCGCGGTCGAGACGGTCGTATCGCCGATGCAAATGCGACCGGCGTCCAACTTGTCGAATCCCGCGATCTGTCGCAGCAACGTCGTCTTGCCGCATCCCGAAGGACCGAGAATCGCCACAAACTCGCCGTCCTCAACCTCGATCGACACGTCATCGAGCGCGCGGAAAGCGCCGAACAATTTGGTTACGTGATCGATCGTCAGCCGCGCCACGGCAGGACACCCTGGGCGAGCTTGCCCGTTGTGAATAAGGTGGCGACCATCAGCGCGATCGTTACGGCCACGGTGAGCATGGCGAGCGCCGCAGCGTAGGTCGAGTCACCGCCTTGTTGGAACGAAAAGACGACGACACCGAGCGTTTCCGCGCCGGACGACCATAGCAGAGCCGAAACGGTGAGCTCGTTGAACGCGGTCAGAAAAATGAGCAGCGCGCCCGCGGTAGCCACCGGCGCGACTAGCGGAAGAATGATCGTGCGTAGCCGTCGCAGCAGACGAGCGCCGGTAATCTGCGCCGCTTCTTCCAAGGTGCGGTCGATCTGGTAGTAGCCGCTGATGACCGGGCGCAGTCCGAGCACCAGAAAACGCGCGATATAACAGAAGAGAATGATCCAGATCGTGTTGTAGAGCGAGATGCCCAGCAGCGGCAGTGGCTTTAAGAAGACCAGAATCGCGGCGATGGCGAGCACGACGCCGGGTAGCGCATAAGGCATCTCCGCCGTCAGATTGAGCACGCGCAGCAGCCGCGAGCGGCGCCACACCAGGAAATAGGCGAGCGGCACGGCGATGCCGACGATGATGACGGCGGCCGTCGCGGAGAGGCTGAAGCTGTTGACGAACGCACGCTTCGCGGCAGCATGCTCGAACAGTACGTAGTCGTAATTGGCGAGCGTTGCGGTTGTAGCCGTCAGCGGAACGCCTATCGCCGGTACCAGCGAGGTCAGCAGCAGTGCAATCAGCGGCAACATCAGCACGACCACCGTCAGCGTCCACAACGCGATTTCGACCGGCAGCCGCCACCGCGCGAGCTCGAACGGGCGTATTGGGCTCGACGTCGACGTGATGCGAAAGTCGCGGCGCTTGAGCATCAGATCCTGCAGATAGATGCCGAGCACCGCGATGCTGCCGATCACCACCGACAGCACGGCCACTTCGGACAGCACGCTTGGGCCGAGCCCGGCAAGGCGCTGGTAGATCAACGTCGGCAGCACCAGATAGTTGCCCGGTATTCCGAGAAACGCCGGAATGCCAAAGTTGCCGAGGCACGACACGAAGCACAGCGCGATACCCGCCACCAGAGGCGGAGTCATCAGCGGCACGACGATCGTACGCAAGATGGTGAACGGGCTTGCGCCGGCGGCGAGACCGGCCTCGACCAACTCCTGCGGCAACGTACGCAAGCCGGCGCGCAACGTCAGAAAGACGAGCGGCGCGTATTGGACGCCCAGCAGCGCAATGATGCCCTCGGCCGAATAGAGCGGATTGGGGCTTCCCATCGCGGGTGCTAAGCCGATCATCTTCAGCAACGTGCTCGACGGGCCGAAGAGCTGCAGCCAGGCGAGCGCGACCACCTGCGGCGCGATCATCAGCGGCAGCACGAAGCAGAATACGAACGCATTGCGCCCACGGATATCGGTTAGCGCAACGAGCGCCGCGACGACCACGCCGATCGCCACCGCCACGATGGTCCCGCCGAATGCCGTCACCAGGCTGTGCCGCGTCGCGGTCCACGTCGTCGGGCTCGACAGAACACGGGTCAGCGCGGCTGTTGAAAACTGACTGTTGGGCGCGATGCCTTCGAGCAACAGCCGCGCCAGCGGCAACACCGACAGGATGGCGACGACGCCGACGAGCCCCCAGAGAAGGGTTAAGTCCTCGACGCGCTCGCGCCAACCCGCGGCGTCCGTCATGAAACCATTCAGTTACCGAAGAGCTCGGCGAAACGCTTGAGGTTGGCGCTGTTGGTCTGCACGACCTTGGAGATGTCGGTCGGCATCACGTTGATCTTCGTGCCTGGCGGTAACCACGAGGGCGAGCCGACACTCGCTTTCGCCGGAATGTAGCCCATCGACAACGCGAGCTTCTGTCCTTCGTCCGACAGAATGAAATCAATGAATGCGCGCGCCGCGGTGGGATTCTGCGCGGTCTTGAGCATCGCCACCGGTTCGGTCACCGCCGGCACGCCTTCCGCGGGGAAAATGAATTCGATCGGCGACCCTTTGGCCTTGGCATTGAACGCCATGAAATCGACCAGCACGCCGTAAGGCTTTTCGCCGCTCGCCACCGCCGTCAACACGGCGCCGTTACCGCGTACGGCTACGGCATCGGCTGCTTTCAGTTTCTCGAAAAAACCCCAACCGAGATCGTTACGCGCGGTCATCGTGCCGAGCATGATCGCCGCCGCACCGGAGTAGAGCGGGCTCGGCATCGCGATCTGACCCTTGTGCTCCGGCTTCGCGAGATCGGCCCAGGATCTTGGCCGACTCTTGGCCGCGTTGTTCACCGCGATGCCGGTGGTGATGAGCTTGGAGCCGAAATAGGTCTTGTCGGCGTCAAAGGTGCCAGCCTCGAAGCCGGTCACTTTCGCTTCCGGATAAGCGAGCAGCCGAGCGTCCTTTTTCAGCGCCTCCATGCTCGCGGCATCGGCGATCAGCAGTACGTCCGCCCTCGGTTGGCCCGCGGCGAACTCGGCCGCAAGCTTGCCCATGAGCTCCGTCGTGCCAGAGCGGAACAACTCGACTTCGATGCCGGGATAAGCCTGCTTGAATGCCGCTGTCGTTTGCGTAGCGTCGCGCTCGGGCTGCGATGTGTACAGCACGAGCTTGCCCTTTGGCGCCTGGGCGATGGCCGACAGCGGCGTCATGGCAGTCGCGAAGACCGTCATGGCGATGAAGATGCGACGCGATACATTGATCATGCTGATTCCTCCGTCGAAGTTTAGTGCCGCGGGTCCCGTGAATGGGTTGCCCGCTGGTGTTTTGTGCCGCTTCCCGATCATGCAAGCGCGTGCGAGCGTGTCAAACTTGCTCCTCGTCGTAAATCCAGGCAACCGGCGTACCGATGGCGATGGGCTCGCCAGTGATCGGCGCCAATCCGCGAATGATGCCGCTCCCGGGCGACTCGACCTCCATGACCGACTTGTTGGTTTCCATGTCGAACAAAATCTCGCCCTCGCGCACGCGCGCGCCATCGGCGACTTTCCATTCGACGATGACGCCGGTATCCATGTCCATATCGACTTTGGGCAGAATGACTTCGACGCGCATCGAAGCAGCCTAGGCCCGTCCGTCACGCACTAGGCGCCTCGCCGCGGCGACGATGTCATCCTCCTGCGGCACGGCGGCTTTTTCGAGAATGGGGTTGTACGGCAGCGGCACGTCCGCGCCGCCAAGCCGCGCAATCGGCGCGTCGAGTAAGTTGAATGCGTCGCTTTCCGCGATCATCGCCGAGATCTCTGCGCCGATCCCCATGATCTTGACGCCTTCGTAGACGATCAGCAGGCGATGGGTCTTGCCGACACTCGCGGCGATCGTGGCGAAGTCGATCGGACGCAGCGAGCGCAGGTCGATGATTTCTGCGTCGATGCCCTCGCCCGCCAATCGTTTCGCGGCAGCCTCCGCCCGAATCGACATGATCGACGTGCCGACGATGGTGATGTCGCGGCCTTTGCGGCGGACGATCGCCTTGCCGATGGGAATTCGGTAGGGCGCAGCCGGCACCGGCCCTTTGGTCTTGTAGAGAAGCTTGTGCTCGAATATGAGCACCGGATTGGGGTCGTCGATTGCCGCAAGCAGCAGCCCCTTGGCGTCGTGCGGCGTTGACGGCTGCAGCACTTTGAGTCCGGGTACGTGCGCGAACCAGGCTTCCAGACTCTGGCTATGCTGGCCGGCCGCGCCGGTCCCCGAGCCTCCGGGCAGCCGGATCACCATCGGCACATTCGCCGTGCCGCCGAACATAAAGCGAATCTTCGCGGCCTGATTGACGATCTGCTCCATCGCCAAGGTCACGAAATCCGCGAACTGCAGCTCGAGCACCGGCTTCATGCCAGTGATCGCTGCGCCGACCGCCGCGCCGGCGATTCCCAATTCGCTGATCGGGGTATCGATGACTCTTTCGGTTCCAAAGCGATGCACGAGATCGCCGGAGACGCCGAACGCGCCGCCGTAAACGCCGACGTCCTCGCCAAACAGGAAGACCCGCTCGTCCGCCTCCATCGCTTGCGCCAAGCCCTCGCGGAGCGCCTCGGCATACGATAGTTCGCGGGTTGCAACCTCCGGCGTCGCAAGCTCATTCGGCATAGACATCCCGCGTGAGCTCGCGGGGATCGGGATCGGGGCTTGCCTTCGCGAACTCCAGCGCGTCGTCGATCGTCTTCCGCGCCGCCTGCTCGATGGCCAACAAATCGGCTTGCGCGAATCGACCGCACTTGATCAGTTCCTGCTCGAGGCGGCGGATTGCGTCCTTGTCGCGCCAGGTTGCGATTTCTTCCTTCGTACGATAGAGATTGCGATCGCTTTTGGAATGCCCGCGCAACCGATACGTCTTGCATTCGACCAACGTCGGTCCGTCACCGCCGCGCGCGCGCTCGACCGCGTGTTTCGCGGCGGCAGCGACCGCGGGCAAATCGTTGCCGTCGACCACCACGCCGGGCATCGCGTAAGCGCAAGCCCGGTCCGCGACGTTGGGTACCGCCATCGCGCGGGCGATATCCATCGACATTCCGTATTTGTTGTTCTCGCATAGGAAAACGATCGGCAGTTTCCAGATCGACGCCAGGTTGAGCGCTTCGTGAAACGCCCCCTCGTTAGCTGCTCCGTCGCCAAAAAAAACCATGCATACCCGATCCTGCTTTTGCGCCCTGATGCTCATACCGACGCCCACGGCAATCGGCAGTCCGCCGGCGACAATGCCATTCGCGCCGAGGTTGCCACCCGCGACGTCGGCGATGTGCATCGAACCGCCGCGGCCGCGGCAATAGCCGTTTTCCTTGCCGAAGAACTCGGCGAACATGCGGCCGGGGTCGGCCCCTTTGGCGATGCAGTGCCCGTGCCCGCGGTGCGTCGACAGAATGTAGTCCTCGGCCCGCAGCCGCAAGGTCGCCCCCACGGCACTTGCTTCCTGGCCGATCGACAGATGCATCGTGCCGTGGATCAGCCCGCGCATGTAGCTCGCCTCGGCCGTCTCTTCGAACTTGCGGATCAAGTGCATCTTCGATAGCGCCATCCGCAGCGTGTGGTTGTCGAGCGTGGCGAGCTCGGGCCGCTGGGGAAGACGTTCAGCCAAGCGAGAAGCGGCGTGCGTGGAGGGAGGAACCATCGGTCAGTCGATCGGAACGAAGGCGCGAGCAAACAGCGGCCTAGTCATTGCACGACGGCCTCGGCCCGCGCCTCGCTCGCCGCGCGAATGAGCTCGTCCTGGGCGCGGCGCACCTGCACGATTTTCAAACGTTCGTCGGGTTGGCAATTCGCGTAGGTGAGGTAATCGCCCTTCGCGATGGGGCGCGTGACCACCGCGCCCTGCGCAAGCCCGAGCGGCAACGCGGTCTTGGCGACTGCGTCGGCGCGCGACAGCGCAAAACCGCGATAACAGTATTCGCCGATGGCGTCGAGCGTCTCGCCCACGCTTAGATCACGTTTGGCGCGTGCACCGACTTCCGCCGAGGGGATGGGCAACGGTCGCATATGGCTTTGACCGAACAGGACCGCAGCCGCGGCGGACAACGGCACTTCGAGGCTCGTCAGATGGTAGGGACGAAAGAACGTGTAATAAGGCCCCTCACCTAAATGCAGGTCATTCATGCGCTCGCGCAATCGCGGATGGCGCATTTCGGCGACGACGAAAACGCCCGGTGCGACACCGGGCGAAACCGTGAAATCGACGACACCCTTGCGCGTCAGCAACCCGCCGTCTTCGCGGGGGCACAAAACCTTGTGCAACTCGTTGAGCGGCGCATCCGGGCCGTGCATGCCGGGTTTGTCCGGCACGAGCCCCGTCGCATTGGCGATCGCGACCATTTCGACCATCGTCTTGGAGCCGTCGACGAATTCGACCAGCATCCGCGGATTCATATTGCGGCGGGTCGCCTCTTCGACGTAAGCGTCCGGCGTTGCGTCGATGCGAAACGCGTTGTTCTTGCCCTTGCCGGCAGCGATAATCGGATAGCCTAAGCCGCGCACGAAATTGATGAGCTCCATCGTCGCCGTTGGCTCGTCCCCGGCTCCCAGCGTGTAGACGACGCCGGCTTCAGCGGCCTTGGCGGCGAGGTACGCGCCAATCGTGACGTCGGCCTCGACATTCATCATGACGATGTGCTTGCGCGCGGCAATCGTCGCCAGCGCCACCTCCGCACCGACGTTCGGATTGCCTGTCGCATCGATGATCACGTCGACGCCGTCGACCGAGCAGACGTCGCGGTACGAGCGGGTGACGGCAAGCTGTCCGCGCGCAATGGCGCGGGATGCGGCCTCGAGGCCTTCGGTCAGTACGGGCTCGCGCGCGGCGGACCCGGCGATCGTGCGCGCCGCGAACACGTTGTCGGTGATCGCGTCGGCAGCAGCGACGACTTCGATCCCCGACATCAACGCCGTCTGCACGATGATGTCGGTGCCCATCTGCCCGGCGCCGATCAGTCCGACTCGGACTGGCCGCCCCTCCGCACGTCGAAGGGCCAATGCCTCGGCGATCGAGCCGCCGGGAAGATGCTTGGTCGGTGAAGCCATCAGAATCTCCTCCGTTGCCCGCCCGTGCTTTTGCCCAAAGATGGCCAGGAACAGGCGTGGACTTTTGTACTATCGGACAAACATATATCCACCCGTTGTTACCGTCAAGTCTTGAGCCATATCACAAGTGTCGCCTATTCTTGATGAATCGGTGTGGCCGAGCTCGCGGATCGCCGGGTCGCTACCCGCACCATCGGTTTCGTCTTGCCAGCGAAGGGCTTCGCTGCCACTCTCGCGTTTTGCTGCATCGCATCAGAGTAGCCTCAATGGCATCAACTTATCTTGCCCCGGACAAGACCACGCAACTCTTGTCGGACCTTGAGGTGCGAGCTGCGTGGTTGTATTACATCGAAGGGTTGACACAGGAACGAATTGCCCACGTCATGACCATTAGCCGTGCGAAGGTCATTCGCCTCCTGGCCGCGGCCCGTGACGGCGGCATCGTTCGGATTCGTATCGAGGGTAGGGGTACCGAGCAGATCGCACTCGAGCGAAAGCTCGTAGTTGCGTTCGATCTCAGCGACGCGATTGTGGTTCCCGCGCCATCGGATGACGCCGAGATCCCCACCGTTGTCGGTCATGCAGCGGGAACCTATTTGAGCGACCAGATGCGCGACGGCCTGTCGCTCGGTGTTGGCTGGGGAGCAACGCTCAACATGAGTCTGAAAGCCCTCTACAGTCCGCCATTCGCGCGGCTATCCGTCATCTCGCTCCTGGGCGGAATGACCCACTCGCGCGCGGTCAATCCGTC
This sequence comes from Casimicrobiaceae bacterium, assembly GCA_037719965.1. GTDB lineage: Bacteria > Pseudomonadota > Gammaproteobacteria > Burkholderiales > Casimicrobiaceae > VBCG01. The sequence continues at coordinate 108,140 of JBBJMT010000005.1, forward strand.
CGCCGTCGCGCGCCGCATGGCCGATGCGTTGGGCGCGGACTGCTTCCAGCTCACCGCGCCCCTGTTTGTCGCCGACGGGGAAATGCGCGCCGCCCTATGGGCCGAGCCCGGTTTGCACGAACTGCTGGAGCGCGCCCGACGAGTCGACCTGGCACTGGTGAGCGTCGGCGACGTCAGCAAAGAGGCCACGTTGTTTCGGGAGGGCATGCTGCCGCAGTCCCAGCTGTCGAGCTTGCGCAAGGCCGGCGCGGTCGGCGATGTCCTGTGCCACTTCATCGACACCGAAGGCCGCATCGTCGACCATCCGGCGAAGCAGCGGGTGATCGCTGTGGGCCTTCCGGATCTGCGCCGGGTTCCCAAAATCGTGATTGCCTCGGGAGGACGCAGAAAGGTCGGCGCAATCCGCGCGGCGTTGAAGGCGATCACCGTGAGCGTCCTAATTACCGACGAGGCAGCCGCCCGAGGATTGCTCGATATGAGATAGCGCGGACGGCGCACGTTAGCGCCGGATGTGCGGAACTTAGTGTATGATTTTGCTATGAATTCGCTTTAATGATTCAACCGATCGCAGCAGGCTCCCGGGCGATATGCAGTACGCGCCGGTGGCTCTAGACGACTGACCCTGAAATGAGCTCATTCAACCGGGCGCCGATCATTCGCCACCGGACACGGACCGCACTCGTTGGCGGTGTGCAAATCGGAGGCGGAGCGCCAATCGTTGTCCAGTCCATGACCAATACGGACACGGCGGACGTCGCGGCAACTGTTGCGCAAGTCAAAGCGCTCGCCGACGCCGGCTCAGAATTGGTGCGCATTACCGTCAACACCGCCGAAGCGGCAGCGGCGGTGCCGGTGATTCGCGAGCGGCTCGACGCCCTCGCCTGCGCGGTCCCGTTGATCGGCGACTTCCATTTCAATGGGCACAAGCTGCTGTCCAATTTTCCGGACTGCGCGCGGGCACTGGCGAAATATCGGATCAACCCGGGCAATGTCGGCCGGGGCAGCAAGCACGATCCGCAGTTCGCGATGATCATCGAAAAGGCCATCGAATTCGGCAAACCGGTGCGCATCGGCGTGAACTGGGGCAGCCTCGATCAGGATCTGCTCAGTAGCCTGATGGACGAGAACGCGATGTCGGGCAGCCCGCTCGACGCGACCAACGTGATGCGCGAAGCGCTGGTCACTTCGGCGGTCCGGAGCGGACAGTTGGCCGAGGCTCTCGGCCTGCCTAACGATCGCATCATCCTGGCGTGCAAGGTTTCCAACGTCCAGGACTTGATCGCTGTCTACACCGAGCTTGCGCGGCGGTGCGATTATCCGCTGCACCTCGGTCTGACCGAAGCCGGCATGGGCTCCAAAGGCATCGTTGCCTCGACCGCGGCGCTGGCGGTGCTGCTGCAACAGGGCATCGGCGACACGATTCGCATTTCCCTCACGCCCGAGCCCAATGGCGATCGAACGCGCGAAGTCATCGTCGCGCAGGAAATCCTGCAGACGATGGGCCTGCGGTCGTTTTCACCTCTCGTCAGCGCATGTCCAGGCTGTGGGCGCACGACCAGCGCCTTTTTCCAGGAACTCGCGGATCAGATCCAGATTTACCTGCGCGCGCAGGTGCCGGTATGGCGGTGGCGCTATCCCGGCGTCGAGAACATGACCGTCGCCGTGATGGGCTGCGTGGTCAACGGGCCTGGCGAGTCGAAAATGGCGAACATCGGTATCAGCCTGCCCGGGACGGGGGAAGTGCCCGTCGCGCCCGTGTACGTCGATGGACAGAAAACGGTGACGCTCAAGGGCGAGGCGATCGGCGCGGAATTCCAGCAGATCATCGCCGACTACGTGCGCGCAACGTACGGCGGCGAACCGCCCGCACCGCATCTGCGGCCTTCGAGGAAGATGATCTCCATCAAAAATTTGTGAGTTATTACCGCCGGCATGTGTTTTTTTGCTGTAACCAGCGCGATCCTCGGGAGAAATGCTGCGCCAACGCGGGCGCGCTGGAGTTGCAGGGTTATGCAAAAGCACGCATCAAGGCGCTGGGGCTGAACGGACGGGACAATGTCCGCATCAACAAGTCCGGATGCCTCGACCGCTGCGAAGAGGGTCCGGTCGTCGTTGTTTATCCGGAGGCGGTTTGGTACACCTACGTGGACCGCGACGACGTCGATGAAATCATCGATCGGCACGTCGTCGGCGGCGAAGTGGTGGAGCGGCTGAGGATTTGACGCCAAAGACCGCGCACCGGGCGTTGCTTGACGGTCCCGGTGGAAAAGTCGAGGTCGTCGTCAACGTGCCCGATGGGGCGTTGGCCGGGATCGCCCTCATCGCGCACCCCCACTCGCAGCAAGGCGGCTCGCTCGACAATAAGGTCGTGCAGACGCTTGCCAAGACGTTCTTCGCGCTATCCCACGTAGCGGTGCGCTTCAATTTCCGCGGGGTCGGCGGCTCGACGGGCGCCTTCGACGAAGGCGTCGGCGAAACGCAGGATGCGCTGGCGGTTCTCGCGTATGCACGAGCGCGATGGAGCGACTCGTTGCCCGTGGTGCTCGCGGGATTTTCGTTCGGCTCTTTCGTGCAAACTCGCGTTGCGAAAGAGATCGTGGCGCACCGGCTCGTCCTGATCGGCCCGGCGGTGGGGCGGTTCGCCGCGGAAAAAGTGCCCGCCGACACCATCATCGTTCACGGCGAAGAGGACGACATCGTCGCGCTCGCCGATGTGCTTGCGTGGGCCCGCCCGCAGGAGCTGCCGATTGTCGTGTTTCCTGGTTGCGGGCACTATTTCCACGGTCGGTTGCTCCAACTGCAGCGGGTGATAACTGGAATGTGGCGACCACCGGTAAGTTGATGGCCCGAACGATGAACGATCTGGAGGGAGATGCCGCACCGACGGCAGGAGCGACACCGGCCGTTATCCGCTCGACTGTCGATCCGCAACAGGATCGGCGTGAAATCGTACTGCGCGTCAACGATCTGCGTAAACGCTATGGCGCAAACGAAGTCGTACGCGGATTGAGCTTCGAAATTCGGCGCGGTGATTGCTTCGGGCTGCTCGGTCCGAACGGCGCCGGGAAGACAACGACGTTACGCTGTTGTCTGGGACTGATCGATCCGGACGGCGGGACGCTCGAAATGGTCGGGCAACCGGTGCCCAAAGCGGCGCGCGAGGCACGCATTCGCGTGGGCGTCGTACCACAGATGGACAACCTCGACCCTGACTTCACCGTCACCGAGAATCTGCGCATCTACGGAGGCTACTTCAGTTTGCCCCGCGCCGTGGTGGACGCGCGCATACCGCGGCTCCTCGAGTTTGCGGGCCTGGCCAGCAAAGGCAGCGCGGGCATCCGCACGCTCTCCGGCGGCATGAAAAGGCGCTTGACTCTGGCACGTGCGCTGATCAACGATCCCGAGTTGCTGATTCTCGACGAGCCGACGACCGGCCTGGATCCGCAGGCTCGGCACCTGATCTGGGATGGGCTGCGGCAGCTGCTTGCGCAGGGCAAGACGATCCTGCTGACGACGCATTTCATGGACGAGGCCGAGCGGTTAGCCTCGAGGCTCGCCGTCATCGACCACGGCGCGCTGATCGCCAGCGATACGCCACGGGGCCTGCTCACGCAGCACGTCGAGCCCGAGGTGGTCGAGGTGTACGGCGACGAAGCAAAGAAGTGGGCCGACGTCCACGGCCGGCGTTTAAGCGCGAGGCTCGAGATCGCGGGCGAGACAGCGTTCTGTTATGCCAACGACGCGCAGCCGCTGCTGGCGGACTTGGCGACGCGCGCCGGCGTGCGTTACCTGCACCGACCGGCCAACCTCGAGGATCTCTTCATCAAGCTGACCGGCCGCGAATTACGCGATTAGAAAGACCGGGCCGAGAACTCGATCCGGTGTGCTCGAACCATGCTTGCGCGAAGCCCGATCCAACCGCCGGCTGACTAAAGCCAAGGAGCGCCTATGACATTCACCGCCAAACTGTGGGCGCTTCCGCTCTTGTCGCCGCGCTTCCTACCCGTATGGCGGCGCAATCTCCTGGTCTGGAAAAAGCTGGCGATCGCGAGCGTTCTCGGCAACATCGCCGATCCATTGCTCTACATGCTGGCGCTGGGATACGGCATCGGATCGCTGATCGGCGAGGTCGGGGGCATGTCGTACCTCGCGTTCATCGGTACCGGCATGGTCTGTCAGAGCGCCATGTTCACGGCGAGCTTCGAAGGCATGTATTCGGCGTTTTCCCGGATGCACGTGCAGCGCACATGGGAGGCGATTATCAATGCGCCGATCGGCATCGATGACGTCATGATGGCCGAATGGATCTGGACCGCGACCAAGGCCGTCATGTCCACCGCTGCGATTCTGGTGGTGATCATGGCATTGGGGTATGGGCACACATGGCTTGTCGTGTGGATCCTGCCGCTGGGATTTCTCGTCGGCTTGACGTTCGGTGCAGCCGGGCTGGTCATGAACGCGCTGGCGCCGAGCTACGATTTCTTCACGTATTTTTTTACGTTGGTGCTAACGCCGATGCTCCTGCTCTCCGGCGTGTTCTTTCCGGTGGAGCAAATGCCACCCGTGCTCGCGGCGGTCGCCGAGTTCCTGCCGTTGAAGCATGCGATCGATATCGCGCGGCCCTTGATGCTGGGCCGGGCGCCCGATTACCCGCTGCTCCACGTGGCCGTACTCGTTTTCTACGCGGCACTTGCATTTTATGCCGCGCTGGTGCTGACGCGGCGGCGGTTACTGCAATGAGGCTCCAATGAGGCTCTTGCAATCGACGTTTATGCAACGGAACACTGCCTTCGAGATACTAACGTGCTCATCGTCAAGTCACTGCACATCGTGTTCATGGTGACCTGGTTCGCGGGACTCTTTTATCTCCCGCGTCTCTATGTCTATCACACGCTTGCCACCGACGCGATTTCGCTTGCACGGTTCAAGGTCATGGAGCGCAAGCTGTACCGGAACATCATGACGCCGGCCGCGGTCCTGACGATTGTCTTTGGTCTCTGGCTCTGGCTGGGCTATGGAATCACCGGCGGGTGGCTGCACGCGAAGCTGGTTCTGGTTCTGATCCTGGTCGCGCACCATCTGTTTCTGGGCAAATTGCTGGCGGATTTTGCCGCGGATCGCAACACTCACAGCGAACGTTTTTACCGCTGGTTGAACGAGATTCCGGCGCTGCCTGTCTTGATCAGCGCCGTATATCTGGGCGTCGCCAAACCGTTTTGATCGCGTCTTCCATCGAACACTTCTTCGCGCCATGTCCGCGCGGTCTGGAAGCCGTGCTCGCCGCCGAGTTGGCGCGGCTCGCGGCGCAGGAAATCGCCCTTTCCGACGGGGGCGTCGCCTTTGCCGGCGATCTCGCGCTCGCCTATCGCGCCAATCTCGAATCGCGCATCGCGAGTCGCATTCTGTGGCAGGTCGGCGGCGGCGCGTATCGTGACGAGCGCGACATCTACGCGCTCGCGCACGCGATCGACTGGAAGCGCCACTTCCAGCCGCACCGGACGCTGCGCGTCGATGTCGCCGCAACGCGCTCGCCGTTGCAAAGTCTCGAGTTCGCGACACTGCACGTCAAGGACGCCGTGTGCGATCGCTTCCGCGCGGAATCGGGCGTGCGCCCTTCCATCGACAAGCGCCGGCCGGATGTCCGAATCCATGCGTACTTGACCGAGCGCGAGGCCACGATCTACGTCGACACGTCGGGCGAGCCGCTATTCAAGCGCGGCTTTCGCCGCGATGCGGAGGAAGCGCCGCTGCGCGAGAATCTCGCCGCCGGGTTGCTCGCGTTGACCGGCTGGCAGCCGGAGGCGGCGCTGCTCGATCCGATGTGCGGCAGCGGCACTATTGTTGTCGAAGCCGCGCTGATCGCCGCGGGCCGCGCGCCGGGACTTTCCCGCACGTTCGGCTTTCAGAAACTTGCGTGGTTCGACGGGCCGTCGTGGCAGCGATTGAAGCAGGCGGCGCGTGATCGGATTCTTGGGAAACCCGCGATGCCTGCAATCTTCGCCAGCGATAGCGAAGCAGCGGCGATTGCCAAGACGCGGAACAATCTGGGTGCGGCGCACGTGGCCGAGTTCGTCACCGTCGAGCAGGCCGATCTGCTCACGCGCGCCGTACCGCGCCCTTCCGGCATCCTGCTCACCAATCCACCCTACGGCGTCCGGCTCGCCGATCAGCACGAGCTCGCAGCGTTCTATCCATTATTGGGCGATGTCCTCAAGCAACGGTATGCCGGCTGGTCGGCGTTTTTCTTGACGAGCGACCTGCGGCTGCCGAAACTCATTCATCTCAAGGTCGCGAAACGCACGCCGCTCCACAACGGCTCCCTCGAGTGCCGGCTGTTCGAGTTCCCGCTGGTCGCCGGCCGGCACATGCCGCGGAGCTAACTTTGCGGAGTTCCGTTGTAGCGTTCGTTAGTCAACAGAGACCGTGCGCCGCGAACGGATGCAAGCCTGTTGCTGGAAGCTACCGATAGACATCTTTTCGATTCCCGATTCGAACGATTAAAATCAGAACTTCCAGATCGCGAATCTCGGCGATAACGCGATAGTCGCCGATCCGGTACTTCCAGTAGCGACCCTGTTCCGACCCGCGCAGCGCTTGCCCTAAAACTCGCGGATCCTCCCCCTTTACCAGGCGCTCGTCGACAAAACGCACGATGCGATGCGCGGTGGCCCGATCGAGCTTACGCAACTCCTTGAGCGCTTCGGGCCGATACAGAACACGCCAGACCATCAGCGCAAGCCGAATTCCTTCGCAACCGCATCCTGGGAAATCAGATCCTCATCGCCACGTTTGCGGCGCTGCTCGGCCAGATAAAAATCTTCCAGGTCGCCCAAATGTTCCTTAATTGCTTCGGTTACGTAATAGGTCTTGGTGCGGCCGGTTCGGGCAGCGAGTTGGTCCAGCCGGCGTCCGAGCGCCGGGCTCAGGCGAATGGAGAGAGGCATCTGAGCGCTCCTGAGCGATACGTGTATTACAGTATATGGCCACGTTAGCCGAGAGGTCAAGCACTACGAACGGCGGCGGCACGTTCGAGGGCACGCATCCGAGCCGATGTTAAAATGACCGCTTTCCATCGTAGGTACGCTTTATTGTCTGCCATGCCGATGCTGCCTTCCCGTCACTACGTTTCCGAATTCACGCAGTTCATTCGCGATCTGATCGTGCAAAAGCCCGATCTGCCGGAACAGCAATTCGAGGGGCGCGAGCTCTTATGGGACAAGAGCCCGGACGATATCGCCCGACGCCGGAAAATGGATGAAGGCCTCGTTCCGCAGCCGGCTTACGTGTATCAGCCAGAGTGGACGTCGCCCGCGCTGCTCGAAACCGAACCCGCGCACACGCTGCCAAAGACGAAATAGCGCGTCGTTTGCGCGAGGTTGCTTGCCCAGCCGAGCTCTCCCAGGCGGACGGCAAGTTCGTCCGGCCGATGGAAGATCTTGACGATCCGGAATTCACGGCCGTCGTTGAGCCTGCGAGTCACGACGCCGGCGTTGGCATCGGGTCGCGCGTGGTCGACTGCGGTCGACGTCGGGTCGTGGGCAGAGTCGATGATGTAGGCAGCGCCGTGCTCCGCCAGAGCCGCGCCGACCCATCGCCAGAATCCAGCAAAGCGCACATCGGGCACGTGCGAGAGCCAAAAGCTCATGAACACGAGGTCGAAGCGCCCTGGCGGCGACCAATTGAACAGATCGGCTTCGATGTATTCAACGTTGTCGCGCGCCACGCGCTCGCGATTGATCGCCAGCACTTCGGGCGACGCATCGACGGCGATCAATCGTTCAATGCGCGGCGCCAGGATGCGCGTGAACAAGCCGGTACCGCAGGCAAGCTCGAGCGCCGTTCGCGGTCGTTCGCGCTCGAGAAACTCGATCAGAGCCGCTTCGACGGCAGCCGCATCGATGCCCCAGGCGGTGTTCAGCTCGGCGCCGCGATCGAACCGTCCCCGGCGGAACCACCAGTCGTCGTATTCGGCGGCTCGCGCGCGGTAATACCCGATCTGATCGGCCAAGATCTTCGGCGCGTCGTCCATCGTCGCATCGTAACGCACATCTCGAGCATTCGATTAATGTGCCCACTACAATGCCGCTGATGCGACCAGTTGCCAAGCGGCGCAGCCGCTCGCTCGCGGTTTTCATCGCGTTCCTGGGTATAGCTGCCGCAATCGCCGGCATCGAGGGCTACGCTCTTTACTCGCACCAGCGCGCGCGCACCGCCGCGACAGCGCCGGCGCCGAGCGCGGCGGCCATTCCTGCGCAGGCGGCGCTCACCCCGGGACCGATCGGCGCCATCGATGTGCCCCTTGCCGAGGCTGTCGTTGGGCCGCGCATCACGATTTCCGGGTGGGCGCTCGATTCCCTCGGCGTGCACGCGGTCGAGATTCGCATTGATGGTCAAAAGTTTTCTGCGAAGCTTAAGATTGCCCGGCCCGACGTCGCGCAGGTCCGAACGGGTTTCCCTGACAATCCCAATGGCGGCTTTGAATTTACCGGCGATTTTCCGCCGACCGTCACACAGGCCGGCGCGGATCGCCGCGAAATCACCATCGTCGCGATCGCCCGCGACGGGCGCGAGTCGGTGCTGGGGCGCAAAAGTCTGATCGACCCCGCGGCGCTGACGCGATGGTCCGGTATCGCGACGCCGGGCGGTGTGCCTTTTTATTTGCTTCCCGCATTGTCCGGAATCGATATAGGGGATGCCGCCGAGCTCGACACAATATATGCGCCGTATCTGTCCGCGACGACGGGGGTAGGCTTTCGCGTGCCCATTCTTTATCTGCGCACGACCAAGGGCGCCGCCAACGATTTCGCCTTCGACCCGGATTGGGATGCGCGCCGCAAATGCGGTGATCGGCGAATCAGCGACGATTCGCTTACCACCGTGCTCGCTCACGCCCGCGACAAGAAGCTACCCGTGCTCGTCACACTCAACGGCGGGGTCTGGGCCGACGCGTACTGCGAAGTTCCGCAATGGGACGTCAATGACCGCCTTGAGCAGGACCCGTCCAATTGCCAATGGAACCAGAACAACGAAGTGATGGCCGACACTTACTTGACAGATCTGCCGGGGTCGCAGGACGCCCCGCTGCTCGCGCGCTCGCTCACATTCAACGTCTACGCCTCCGACGTGCGCCGCTACAAGAAGCGCAATCTGCAGCAGGCCGGACGCGTGCTCGCGCGGTTCGCACGCGCGCATCCGCACCTCTTCGTCGGCGTCAACCTCGATCCGGATACATATCTGAATCCCTTCTTTGCGGAGCGCCAATGGTACGACTACAACCCCGGCACCTTGCGCCAGTTTCGCGAATGGCTGTCCGGCACCGGCCCGTATGCGGGCATGCCGGTCGCCGGTGTGCCGAACTTGCGTGCGTACCGGCGCGCGAAACCGCTGACCCTTGGCGATGTCAATCTGCTGGCGCGAAAACACTTCACCCACTGGCGCGACGTCGACCCGCCGCGCGCGTTTCCCCGCACCGACACACAGCGATTTTGGGAAGACCCGTGGGTGCGCGAATGGGAAATGTTCCGGCGCCATCTCGTCGATCTGCATTACGACGAGCTCGCGCAATGGTTGGTAGCCGCGGGCTTGAGCCGCGACCGCATTTGGTCGTCGCAAGGGCTGATGGCCCCGGCCGGCGAGGCGATGCCGTTCGCGCTGACCGTCGAGAGCCCCGTCAAGAACTATGATTCCGGCGGCATGTCGGTGGCCGGCGCTAAACCTGCGCTCGGCCACTTGGGCGCGATCTTATATGGCGGGTCCGCCGTCAACGACGTAGCGATGGAAAACGGGGCCTCGCTTTTCTACTCCCTCGCAACCATCGACCCCAAGTTTGCCGTCGTCGAATTCAATACGGCCGATCTGCGCCATCCAAACTTGCAGCCTGACTATGCTGCCGGTTACCGTGGACTGCGTGATCTATGGAACTTCGGCGCGCGCCACGTCTCGCCGATGGCATGGAACGGCAGCAACGGCGCCAACGTCGGCAAGCCTGGTTATTCGACGTTCACCGCATGGCGCAATACGCCACTAGAGGAAGCTGCGCGCGATTTTTTGCTGGCCCGCGCGGGGCTGCCTTTGGGATCGCTCCTCTATTCATTCGGAACGCCGCGGCACGCCGACGACGATGGTTGGACGCCGGAGGCCGGCACGATCGCACTGACCAACGGCGCTCTGCACGTGACGCCCGATTCCGCGCGCCGCGTAACGCTGCACTCGCCCCGCGGGCTGCCTCCACACGCCGGACGCGCGGCAATGTTCATCGTCGGATTGCGCGAGGGCCTAACGCGCGCACGCGTATCCGGACGACAGAGTGAGGAAGCGGACTGGAGCGTGCTCGCCGATGCTTCGGGCGATGCGCTGCGCGCAACACCCGCTGGGATCGCCGTCTCACGCAGCGTGAGCGCGCCCAGCGCAAAGATCGATCAACTTCGGGTCGAGCTTGAGTTTGCCGATGCGACGCCGCGGATCCTGACGCGATTCGCGGCAATCCAGCCGAAATTCTGACCTCTCGTGGGCAGCGCCCTAGGCCCGCGCTTGCGGTTCACCATCTGTTGCGTGATTTCAAACTTGCCGCCGTTGCGCAGATATCCGGTGTTGCCTCGCTGTTGTCAATCTCACGGAAGGTGGGGGAGGGACGGGACTCTTCTGCACCCGACCGGGCATCGGCGCTCCGCTCATCTGCCGATGGCGCCCGCCGAGCAGGACAACCGCGTCCCCCCGCACCGCGGATCGTTATCATGACAATGTCATTTCGAGCCCTTACCGAACCTCGATTCGAGTCACAAGTTGAAAAGCGTCAAAAGCAAGATCCTGACGTTTGCCATTCTGGCCACGCTCATTCCCTCAATGGGCCTGGGCCTGCTGTCGTTCTGGCGTTACCAAATCGTGATCAGCGACAACGTAAATCACGAGTTGCGCACGCTGGCGAGCGACACCAGCGGAGAACTGAAGGTGTGGCTGAGGGAGCGGGTCAACGAAGTCCGCGCGCTGTCGACTGCCTACACCCTCATCGACGGTTTGACGGCCGGAACGGCAGTACAGTCCGGGCCCGTCCGGATCGGGGCACGTGAATTGGAACTCTACCTTCGCTCGGTGCAAAAGAAACTGCACCCGCTGCTGGAACTGACGCTATCCGATGCCGGTGGACAGGTAATCGCGAGCAGCGCGCCTACACCGGCACCGATCGCACTGCCGGCAACCTGGCCGAACACCGCAATTTCCGAGGGTGTCATGCTCAAGCCACCCCGCTGGGACAACGCTCGCGCAACCGCAACCCTTACCGTCGTAGTCCCGGTCCTGTCGCTGCGCAACGAACTGCTTGGCGCGCTTTCCGCCGTCCTTGACTTAGGCACCCTCAAACCGCGCCTACGCTCGTCCCCGGCAGAGGTGATCTTGCTGGCCCCGGACGGCAAGCCGTTGCTCAGTACAAAGACCATGGCAACCGCGCTGACACCGCTCGGTCCGCAGCTGCTGCAACGCTTGCGCGCCCAACCGGGTGAACCGATGACTTTCGCAGGTCATCATCAGCGCGAAGTTCTCGGAGTCGCGTACGCGTCTCGCTCGCTGCCGATCACCGTCGTGACGGAAAGAGAACGCGGCGAGGTCTTTGCGGAATGGCTCGAATTGCTCGAACTCTTCCTCCTGCTGGGCGCGGGCCTGACGCTGCTGGTGGGCGTCATTGCCTATTGGATGGGCCGCTCCATCGTGAGCCCGCTCAACAGTCTGATCGCAGCCGCCGACGGCATCGCCCGCGGAGACCTGACGGTTCAGCTGCGCGATGCACCCGCGGGCGAGATCGGGCACCTGACGCGCGTATTCAACATGATGACCGACCGGCTGCGACGGAGCCACGCTGAGGTCCGGGCCGCAAATCATGCCCTGCAGCGGCAGAATGAGCTATTGGAAGCGCTCGCCGTTACCGACAGCCTGACGGGTCTGTACAACCGCAAGAAACTCGATGACATCCTGGCCGAACAATTTGCGCGCTTCCGCCGCAACCGCAGGCCATTCGTCGCGGTGATGCTCGATCTCGACAACTTCAAGTTGATCAACGATACCTATGGTCACGTCGCCGGCGATGCGGTATTGGCCAATGTCGCTGATATTCTCAAACAGTCGGTTCGCAGTTTCGATTATGTGGCGCGCTACGGCGGGGAGGAATTTGTCGTTGTGCTGGTCGAGACAGCATTGGGCGAGGCGCTGGACATTGCGGAACGCATCCGCGCCGAAGTGGAGATTCCCCGGGTCCGTGCAGGCAACACGCTGATTCCGGTCACCGTGAGCCTTGGGATCGCGCATAGCCGCGAGGGGGACGACGGTCCCGCAGAAGCGCTCGCGCGCGCCGATCATGCGCTCTACGCAGCCAAACGCGCCGGTCGCAACCAAGTGCAATGCGCGATGTAGTGCCGGCGCCGGCCGCTCGCGGCTTAAAACGGCCTACGGCGCGCCGAGTCGCATCTGGTTAACCCATCCCGCGCGTCCGTCCTCGGTTTTCACGAGCATCCACCGGCCCCTGTAGGCGTGCGCGACCAAGCGGGTGTCTTTTTTCAGTGTGCCGACGAGCGGTGCCTTACCGCGCGGTTGCCGGCGCAGGCTGCTGTCGCTGGTCACTTTCAACGGTATCGCCACCTGAAGCGGAACTTCCCCCAGCACCCGCGGGTGCAACCCCGGTCGGACTTGATAGTGGGCCACCAACGCGATCAGTTGTTCCGCTTGTGCGGCGCGGTCCATGGTCACGCCGTAGTCGCCTTGCGCGAACGGCGCAGCCGTCGATTCGAGAATGTCTTGTGCCAGCACCAGCAGCGGGACCGTCGCTGCCGCGCCACGCGGTGAGCGCAGCGACTCCATCGCGACTTCGACCTCGGCGATGTACGAGACGGCGTCGGCTTGCGTGGCGAGCCGGCGCAACCTCGCCTTTGCGCGAGTGATCTCCTGCGCCGATTCCCGCAATACCCTGACCTGATCGCGCTGATTGGAGCGCAGGCCGCGCAGCTCTGCGTCCCGGTTCGCGACGTCCTGCCGCAGTCGTGCGATTTCCCCGATCTGCTCCTGGCAGGACGGGCACGTTGGTTCCCGAACCGCGCTTTCCAGCGGCACGATCATCGGCGGCAACTCCGGTGGCGGCACGGCCGGCGGAGGCGTGACACAGCCACTCAGCGCGGAGCAGAGCAACCAGACCACGCCCCAACACCCTGAAGCGATCTTCGATCGCTGCGATCCGAACTCGAATCGATAAATAAATCGCGTGTGCGAACGCGCTAGATTGAGCCTAGTGCGCGAAGCGAGGCACACGTCACCGGTCATCGACCTTGTACTCGACGTACGCACGATCGCGAACTTGCCGCACGAATTCCTGGAACTGCTCGTCCGCCTTGCGCTGGCGCAACGCATTGCGTGCCTGATCCCGCTTGCGTTCCTGCGTGACATCCTGAGTCCGGCGTTCGTTGACCTGAATCAAGTGCCACCCGAATGGCGAGCGCACCGGCTGTGACAACTCGCCCGGCTTCAACCGCTCGAGTGCCTTCTCGAATTCCGGTACGGTGTCGCTCGGACCGATCCAACCCAATTCGCCGCCCTTTGACGACGACGGATCCTCTGAATTGATTTTCGCCTGTTCGTCGAACTTCGCACCGGTCTCGAGGCGGTCCCGGATCCGGTCGATTTTCGCCTTCGCTTCGGCTTCCGATGTGATTTCGTTGACGCGGACGAGTATATGCCGGACCTTCGTCTGTTCGACGACCGTCGGCGCATTCAGGCTGCGCGTCTCGTTCAATTTCACGATATGAAATCCGCCCGCACTACGCACGACGTTGGAAACTTCGCCGCTCTTCATACCGCGTACGACGTCATTGAACACCGTCGGCAGCCGCGCCGGCGTGCGCCAGCCCAGCGTGCCCCCCTGCACCGCGTCGGGCGCGTCGGAAAACGCGGCGGCGACCTGCGAGAACGGCTTGCCGTCTTTCACTTCGCGCAGCGCGTCCTCGGCACGGCGCCGGCGCGCGTCGATCTGCTCGGGCGCCGCCTGCTCGGGCACGGTGACCAGGATATGCGCGAGGTTGTACTCATTCTCACCGCCGGCCTGCGCGGCGACGGTGGCGAGATAGTTGTCGACTTCCGCATCGGACACAGCGATGCGGCTATCCACTTCGCGCTCGCGCAGCCGCTGGATCGTGACCTCGCGCCGGACGCTTTCGCGGTATTTGGCGTACGGAATATTCTCGCGCTCGAGAACGCGGCGAAACTCCTCCTGACCCAGCTTATTCTCCTGCGCGATGCGCAGAATCGTCCGCTCGACTTGCTGATCGTCGACTTTAACTCCATTGTCCTTTGCGAACTGCAACAGAGCGCGCTCGGTCACCAGGCGTTCCAGCACCTGCTTTTCGAGCGTGTCGGCGGGCGGCGGCGTTACATTCGAAGCCTTCATCTGTCCGAGCAGTACGCCTTTGTGGTCGTTGACTTCGTATTGCGTTAGCGCTTCGTCATTAACGACGGCCACGACCCGATCCAGCGGGACGATTTGGTCGGACGAGCGCGGCGCTGTCACTGGCCCTGGACGAGTGATGGGGGCAGCGGCGGGACCGGACCGCGGCTGGGTCGTAAACTGCGCGAACGCAACGCCAGCGCTTGCGAGCGCCGCTGCGCCGCCCAGCACGAGCGCCAGAGTCGATAGGTCGGATCGGGGACGCAATGGTGTCAACAAGCGTGCCAACGACAATGGTGTCAACTTAAGTCCTCGTCAAAATTCGGGGAGCGGGTCCAAGCTGCGGTCGCGGTCGAGCAAGGCCGGATCGTTCGTGCGCAGGTAACCCGGCACGCTCCGGCGCAGCAATTCGAGAGGACTCGTTCCCACGCGGGCCAAGCCGTTCAATTCGAGTTGCACGAAGACCGAATTCGTCGTTTGCTGCGTGGTCGTCGTGAGCCGCTGGCCAACGACGCGCAGCACCCAGCAATCGCCATTGTACTCGACGCCCGCGACCGCCTCCAGCGCCTTATGGTCGGGAAACGAATAGTTATACCGTCCCACAACCGTCCAGTTTGCCGACACCGGCCATTGCCCGGACACATCGACCTGCTTCAACAGCGACAGACCGCCACTTAAGTCGACTTGTTCCCGCGAATAGCGATACGTGAGATTGAGCACGCGCCCAGGTGCTGGCGTGTAGCGGAAGCCCGCGTTGAAACGGTCATAGTGGGCGTCGTCGAAGTTGTACTGCATGAGCCCCAACACCGACCACGTGTCGGACAGCCGGCCCTCGACGCCGACCAGCACGTCCGACCTCCCGGCGGAGCGCGGTGGCTCGCCCAACGTGACGCGCTGCTCCGAAAACGAGATGCGCTGACCAACTCCGACGCGCAGCCGCTCCGCGCCGGTCTCCGGATCGAGCAGGCGCGAGGTCACGGCGAGCGCCAGTTGATTGGCGTCGCCGATACGGTCGTTGCCCACGAAACGGTTTTCGGTGAACAGTTGCGTAAAGTTGAAATCGTCCAGCGCGGTATCGAACACCGGCAACGCGCTTTGCTTGCGGAACGGAATATAGGTATAAAACGCGCGCGGTTCGAGCGTTTGCACGAACGGCGTCCCGAACGCCTGCCAGTCGCGTTCGAAAATGAGCCCTGCGTCCAGACTGGTGATGGGAATCGCAACGCTCGGATTACGATCGGGAATGACCGGTGTTGGGCGGTCGAGATCGTATTGCCGCAGATGGGCACCCGTGCGTGCCGTCACGAACCACGCGGGACCCTGCCGCGTCCAACGCGCGGTCGGGTACACGAACGCGCGATTGCCGGTCGGCGCGAGCGACGACTGTTCGAAGCGTGTGAACTCGCCAATGCCGCTTAAAGCCGCGCCTGCCCAATCGGTTTCCGCATAGCCCACGCGAACTTGCGGCAGCATGTTGTACGGGGGCACGATCGGCGCCGCAGGATCCTGTAGCGTCTGAAATTTGAGCGCGCGCGTCAGCACACTCCACGGACCATAATTCACGACCGCGCCCGCCTCCTGCGGCAGCGTTTTTTGCGAGGTGATGGCGATACGGTCGGCGAAATCGGCGAAATATTTCGCGTCCGACACGCGGTTGTAATTGACGTAACCGGCGAGCCACGGCAAAACCTGCTGATTGTGCTTCCACGAGAATCCCCACCGCGTCTTGTCGGTGACTTCGTCGTTGGGTAGGACTTCGCCATTGACCTCGCCCGCCGCTGACTCGAACAGATACCGAGCCTGACCGCCCAGTTGCAGACCGCGCTTGGTCATCAACCGCGGTGTGAATGTTGCATCGTAGTTGGGCGCGAGATTGAAGTAGTACGGTGCTGCCAGCTCCAGTCCGCGGATCTGCGTTGAACCCGCGGTCGGCGTCAAAAAGCCTGACTTGCGCTCGTTGGACAGCGGAAATTCGAGCCATGGCGTGTACATGATGGGGACATCGAGAAAATAGACGGTCGCGCGCCGCGCGGTACCGACCTTGCGCAGCCGGTCGACTTCGATTTCGTCGCTGCGCAGATACCAGTCGTTGTTGGGTGCAACGCAAGTCGTGTAACGGGCATCGCTCGCTAGGTACTTGTCGGGCCCCAGGAAGCGGATCTCCGTCGCGTCACCCCGCGCGCCGGTTTGCCCCGCGTAGAAGCGCGGCGAAGCAAAAAATCCGGTTTCCGTGGCGCGATTGAATTTGAGTTCGGGACCGGTGATCCAGTCGAACCCACTGCGCAGGACGACCTCGCCTCGACCCCAGATTTCGTCGGCTACGACATCGTAGGAAAGCGAATCCGCAAGAATCGTTTCGCGGCGCGTGCGCAATTCGACGTTGCCGGACGCTTCGAGCGTCTTCTCCGCCGTTCCCTCTAGGCGATCCGCACGCAGAAAGATCGCGCCACGATCAGGATCATCGAGCCCGGCTCGTTGCGGTGAAGTTATCTGCAACTGCTGTACGCGCTGCGATCCAGGCGCAGGTCCAGGCGCGCCAGGGGCGGGCATCGCAGCGCGCTGTGGTTGTGTGGCCGCGGTGTTGATCTCGCGCGCAAGCTCCAGTGCCAATGGTTCTGCCTGCCCGTACGCAGCCGAAATCGGCACGAAGACCGTCCCGATGAATGCAGCGACGGTAAAGCTCTGCGAACGACCGAAATTCATGCAGCGAAGAGGCGGAAGACGCATTTGCTAAGATGCAGCATTCTAGCTGGTGCAAGTGGCGCGCACCGTCACTCTTGCTGCGGCAGAGAAACGCCGCTGCGGCTTTTCGCTCGCCCCCCGGCCATGACCGACCCCTCCGCCGATGCACGTCTGCGAGCGCTCGTTCACTGGCTCGGCGTGACGCTGGGTACCGATGACTTCACGCTGACGGTGGCGTCCTCCGACGCGAGCTTTCGGCGCTACTTCCGCGCGAGCCTCGCGTCGCAGCATTCGCTAGCGCCCGCTGCGCACACGCTGATCGTGATGGATGCCCCGCCGCCGATGGAGGATTGCCGGCCGTTCGTGCGCGTCGCGCGGCTGCTCGTTGATGCCGGCGTGCACGCGCCTGCGGTCCTCGCTCAGGATCTGGCGCAGGGTTTCCTGCTGCTGACCGATCTCGGCACAACAATGTATCTCGCGGCGCTCAATTCCACGACCGCTCCCGCGCTGTACGCGGATGCACTCGATGCACTTGTGCGTTTGCAGCTCGCCTCTAGCGGGGTCGAACTGCCGCCCTATGACGAAGCGACGCTTGCGCGCGAACTCGCGCTTTTTCCTGACTGGTATGTCACCCGCCACCTTGATCGCACCTTGGCGGCGGACGAACGCGAGACGCTCGCAAACACGTATCAGGCGATACTCAAGAATAACCTCGCCCAGCCGCGGGTGTTCGTCCATCGCGATTACCATTCGCGCAATCTGATGGTCAGCACGCCTAACCCCGGCGTTCTCGATTTTCAGGATGCGGTGTACGGCCCCATTACCTACGATCTTGTGTCGCTGCTGCGCGACGCCTATATCGAATGGGACGAAGAGCGGCAGCTCGACTGGGCGGTGCGTTACTGGGAGCGCGCGCGCAAGGCGGCATTGCCGGTGCCTGCGGATTTCGCGCTCTTCTGGCGCGACTTCGAATGGATGGGCGTGCAGCGCCAGCTCAAGGTGCTCGGCATTTTCGCGCGGCTCGCGTATCGCGACGGCAAGGACGGGTATCTGCAGGACTTGCCGCGGGTCATGCGCTACCTGCGTGCGGCGTGCAACCGCTACCGCGAGTTGGGTCCGCTCGCTGGATTGCTCGATGCTCTCGCCGACCGCGCCCCCGCGGTCGATTATTCGCTCTGATGTTCGCGGCGATGATTCTCGCCGCCGGCCGCGGTGAGCGGATGCGGCCGCTGACCGATACGACGCCCAAACCGCTGCTGCTCGCAGGCGGCAAGCCGCTCATCGTCTGGCAGATCGAAGCTCTCGCGCGTGCGGGTTTTCGCGACATCGTCGTGAACGCGTCGCATCTTGCGTCGCACTTCGTCGCGGCGCTGGGCGACGGCGCTCGTTTCGGCGTGAGCCTCAAGTGGTCGATCGAACCGGAGGCGCTCGAAACAGCCGGCGGCATCGCGACGGCGCTACCGCTGCTGCCGCTCGGACCCGTGTTGATTGTCTCCGGCGACATTTGGACCGCTTACGATTACGCGCAACTACGCAACCGCGCCGTGCACATGGCGGCGGACGCCACGTCTCCGCGCGCGCACTTAGTCATGGTGGATAATCCGCCCTACCATCCGCGCGGCGATTTCGCGCTCGATGGCGACCGTATCGCGCGCGATGGCTCGGCGCTGCTGACCTTCGGCAACATCGGGCTCTACGATACCGCCCTGTTTCAGAAACTCCCAACAGGAGTCAAACACAAGCTGCTCCCGCTTTATCACGAGTGGATTGCGCGCGGCTTGGTGTCGGGAGAGCGTTTTACGGGGGCGTGGGCCAACGTCGGAACTCCGGCCGATCTCGCGGCATTGGATACTTTAGTTGCGAACGGCCAACGGCTCACGAGGTCGAAAGCTTAGGAACTCTTATGCAGGATCATGCGATGAGCGTGCAAATGAACCCACTCCTTGATTTTTCCGGGCTGCCGCGCTTCGATGCGATTCGGCCGACCCATGTCACACCCGCGGTCGATACGTTGCTCGCCGATGCCCGCGCGACGGTCGAACGGGTCGCCAACGATGGACGAACTGCCACTTGGACGGCCGTCGTCGAACCGCTGGCCGACGTGCTCGACCGCCTGGAGCGCGCGTGGGGTGTGGTGGCGCACTTGAACGCCGTCGTAAACACACCAGAGCTGCGCGACGCGTACCACGGCAATCTGCCAAAAGTCACTGCGTTTCATGCCGAGCTTGCGCAGGACCTGCGCCTTTACGCCAAGTATCGGGCGCTTGCAGACGCACCGTCGTTCGCGCTGCTTGACCCGCCGCAGCGCAAATCGATCGAAAACGAATTGCGCGACTTCAAACTGGGTGGGGCGGAGTTGCCCGACGATGAGAAAGCGCGTTTCAAGGCAATCCAGGAGGAGCTGGCGAATGTGTGCGCCGAGTTCGACGATCACGTTCTCGACGCTACCAACGCATGGACGCACTACGTCGCTAGCGAAGATCTGCTCGCCGGGGTACCGCCGGACGTGATTTGCGAGGCGCGCGCAGGCGCAGCGGCGGAGGGGAAGGGCGGCTACAAACTGACCTTGCGCATGCCGTGTTATTTACCCATTTTGCAATACGCGGAGAACCGCGAATTGCGCAAGATGATGCATCGCGCGAACGCCACGCGTGCATCCGAATTGGGCGCGAATCCGGCGTGGGACAACAGTCCGCTCGTCGACCGCATCCTCACGCTACGCCAAGAAGAAGCGCGACTGCTCGGATTCGATTGCTTCGCCGACGTTTCGCTGGTGCCCAAGATGGCGCAATCGTCCGTGGAAGTGCTTGCCTTCCTGCGCGACCTGGGCGTGCTGGCGAAACCGTACGCCGAGCGCGATTACGCTGAGCTTGCGGCCTTCGCTCGCGACGAGCTTCTGCTCACCGATTTCGCGCCGTGGGACTTCGAGTTCGCTACGGAAAAGCTGAAAGCCAAGCGCTTCGCGTTCTCGGAGCAGGAGATCAAGCAGTACTTTCCCGAGGATTGCGTCTTGGTCGGGCTCTTCCGCGTGGTCGAAACGATCTACGGCGTGCGGATCCGCGAAGGCAGCGCGGCGGTTTGGCACCCGACCGTACGTTTCTTCGAGATCACTGATCGTGCCGGTACGCTCGTCGGCCAGTTCTATTTCGATCTCTATGCACGCGAATGCAAACAGGGCGGCGCCTGGATGGGCGATGCGATCAACCGCCGGCGGGTTGGCAGCGGCATCCAGCATCCGGTGGCGTACATGACGTGCAACTTGCCCGCTCCCGTTGCTGAAGGCGAATCAACAAAGCCCGCATGCTTCACACACGACGATGTGATTACGCTGTTCCACGAATTCGGGCACGGGCTGCATCAGCTCTTGACGCGTGTCGACGTCGCCGGCGTCTCGGGCATTCAGGGTGTGGAATGGGACGCCGTGGAGCTGCCGTCGCAGTTCATGGAAAATTTCTGCTGGGAATGGGACGTGTTAAAGCACATGAGCGCACACGTCGATTCACAGGCACCATTGCCGCGCGAGCTCTTCGACAAAATGTTCGCGGCCAAGAATTTTCAAAGCGGTCTGGCGACCGTTCGTCAGCTCGAATTCGGCCTGTTCGACATGCTGCTACACGCGCAATACGACCCCGTTGCGCACGGGCCTTGGGATTCGCCGCAAGCGCTGCTCAACGCCGTGCGGCAGGAAATCGCGGTCTTCCCGCGCCCCGACTACGACCGCTTCATTCAGGCATTCGGGCACATTTTCGCAGGAGGCTACGCCGCCGGCTACTACAGCTACAAGTGGGCCGAGGTCCTGTCGGCTGATGCGTACAGCTTATTCGAGGAAGAAGGCGTGCTCTCCCCCGCGGCCGGAGCGCGCTTTCGCGACGAAGTCCTGGCTCGCGGCGGCAGCCGGCCCGCGCTCGAATCGTTCGTCGCCTTCCGCGGGCGGGCGCCCCAACTTGATGCGCTCCTCCGGCATAATGGAATGGTTGCAGCCTGAAAGCAGGAGATTGTCATGGTTACGCTCACATTCCGACTCGCGGTAGGCACTGCGGCGCTCATGTTCGTTGCTTCCGTGGCCGCGCAGCAGCAGCTCTACCGCTATACCGAACCGGATGGCCGCGTTGTTTACACCGATCGCGCGCCGCCGGCCAACGCCAAGAACGCGCAAAGCAAACGCATCGGCGCTAACACTATCGAAACCAGCGAGTTGACCTACCAAGCGCAGCAGGCCACTGAGCGCTTTCCGGTAACGCTGTACACGTTCGACTGCGGCGAGGTTTGCCATAACGCGGAGGCGCTGTTGAATCGGCGCGGCGTACCATTCTCGACGGTCAACGTGCAGGAAAAAGAAGGCCAGACGCGGCTGCAATTGCTAACCGGCGGGGAACTCCAAGCCCCGGTATTGACCGTGGGTGACAAACTCATCGCCAAAGGCTACAGCGAGACTCGCTGGCAGGCGATGCTGGACCAGGCGGGATATCCCAAGTCTCCCGCGCCACGCCGGGCCACGCCAATTGGCCGAGTTAGCGACGCGCCGGCGCGTAGCGCGGCAGAGCCGCGGTCGGTTGCCCCTACCGCACGCGGCGGGGAATACCCGAAGTAAGAGCCGCGTCACTTTAACGTTTGGCGACCGGGCGGGGCTTGTCACGTGCTGCTCGCCGCGTGGAACATCAACTCGCTGAACGTCCGCCTGCCGCGGCTCCTCGCCTGGTTAGAGGTGAGGCGTCCCGATGTAATTTGCCTGCAGGAAACCAAAATCGTGGATGCCAAGTTTCCCGCCGCAGAGATCACTGACGCGGGCTACGCTGCGTATTTTTGGGGGCAGAAAACGTACAACGGCGTTGCGATTCTCGTACGCGCAGGGCTGGAAGCGTCGGATATCACCTCAGGGATGCCCGATTACGCCGACGATCATAAACGCGTGCTCGCCGCCACCGTAGCGGGAATCCGCGTCGTGTGCGTCTACGTGCCGAACGGCCAGGCGGTCAATTCGGACAAGTATCGCTACAAGCTCGCGTGGTGTGACGCGGCAGCGCACTACTTTCGCGATCAGCTGGCGAGTCATCCGGCGCTTGTGGTGCTCGGCGATTTCAACGTCGCACCCGAGGATCGCGACGTGCACGATCCCGTGTTATGGCAAGGGCAGATCCTGTGTTCCGAGCCGGAGCGCGCGGCGTTCCGCCGCTTTCTTGATGTCGGTCTCGCGGACAGCTTCCGCCTCTTCGACCAGCCGCCGAATACGTTCAGTTGGTGGGATTACCGGCAGCTCGCGTTTCCCAAGAATCGCGGCCTGCGCATCGACCATATTTTGTTATCAAAGCCGCTTGCGGCGCGTTGCGTTGCAAGCGGCATCGACCGCACCGCAAGAAAAGGCGAAAGGCCATCGGACCATGCGCCGGTGCTGGCGGAATTACGCGACGAGTGAGGATCTACTCGTCGCGCTGGAGTCGAGCAGCAGATTTTCGCTGCGCTCAAAAATGACACAAATTCATCCCTGATGTCGATCGCCAACGCGTGCCCGCCCAATATCATCCCGAACGCGAGGGATCTGCATTTTTCAAGCACCTCTCTTGAGTTCGGATTCGAGTCCCAACTCGGCAATCTTGCGGGTCAACGTGTTGCGACCCCAACCGAGCCATGCGGCCGCTTCCATCCGATGCCCGCCGGTGTGCGCAAGCGCGCGCCGGATCAATGTTTTCTCGAATTCCTGTTCAAGTCGGGCACCGACGTTACGTTCGCCTTGCGCGAATGCCGCTGCCAGCTCTCGATCGAGAGCAAGTTGCCACGCCGGCCCTGCGCGCTCGGCCGGCGCACGCGCGATTCGCACTTCCGGCGGCAGATCGGCGACGTCGACGCGCTGCCCGGGCGCCATGACCGTCACCCAATGGCAGATGTTTTCGAGTTGCCGCACGTTGCCGGGAAACGGGAACGTCGCGAGTGTCTGCAAAGCGTCTGCGGTCAGCGACTTCGGGTCCACGGCAAGCTCACGCGCGCTTTTGTGCAGGAAATGGCGCGCCAGGGGCGCTATATCCTCCGGTCGTTCGGAGAGCGGCGGCAGCCGCAAGCGGACGACGTCCAGACGATGCAGCAGATCCTCCCGGAATAGTCCTTGCCGTACGCGCTCTTCGAGATTCTGGTGGGTGGCCGCGATGATGCGCAGGTTCGCCCGCAACGGCGCGTGCCCGCCGACGCGGTAGTACTCGCCGTCGGCCAGGACGCGCAACAGCCGCACCTGCAAGTCCGCCGGCATGTCGCCAATCTCATCCAAGAACAACGTGCCGCCCTCGGCTTGTTCGAAACGCCCGCGGCGTAACGCTTGTGCGCCCGTAAACGCGCCGCGCTCGTGACCGAAAAGCTCCGACTCGAGAAGATCTTTTGGTATCGCCGCCGTGTTGATTGCGATGAAAGACCCCGCGGCGCGGGAACTATGGCGATGGAGCGCACGCGCAACGAGTTCCTTGCCCGTACCCGATTCGCCGGTGATGAGCACCGTCGCGTTCGACGCCGACAAGCGCCCGATCGCGCGGAACACGTCCTGCATGGCCGGCGCCTGGCCCAGCATCTCCGGCGATTCGGCCGCCGGCAGATCTTCCGCTGATTCGTCCACTGGACCCGCCGGTCCCTTGGCCGTCGCGCGCCTGATCAGCGCGACCGCGTGATCGACGTCGAAGGGCTTGGGCAGGTATTCGAACGCACCACCCTGCAACGCTGCCACCGCGCTGTCGAGATCGGAGTACGCGGTCATGACGATGACAGGAACCTGCGGAAAACTCTTCTTGACCTGGTTGAGCAGCACAAGGCCGGATTCTCCGGGCATCCGGATATCCGAGACAAGCACTTGCGGCCGGCTCGCCGTCAATGCCTGCAGCACTTCGAATGCCGACGCAAAGGTCCGGTACGGGATGCCTTCACGCGCGAGCGCCTTTTCGAACACCCAGCGAATCGACCGGTCGTCGTCGACGATCCACACGGCGCGCAGATCGTCGCCCGACGCTAGCTCGTCATACGCGTGCATTCTCGTTGCCCTCCAACGATGCTTGACCACGCGACATTTCTAGAGGGAGGAGGATCGTGAACACGGTACGCCCCGGATCGCTTTCCCACTCGATCGTGCCTCCGTGCTGCGCGACGTAAGTCTGCGCAATCGTAAGCCCCAGGCCGCTACCGCCTTCGCGACCCGATACCAGCGGATAGAAAATTCTGTCGCGAAGTTCTGGCACGATTCCCTGTCCGTTGTCTTCTATAGCGAGCGAAAGCGCGAGTTTGTGCCGCTTCTTCGCAAAGGTCACGCCGCGCGCAATGCGCGTAACGAGGCGGATCTCCGGAATCGCCGTCGCGCCGGATGCCGCCTGCGCGGCGTTCTTGACGACATTGAGGAAGACTTGCGTCAATTGCTCCGGATCGGCCTCGAACTCCGGCAGGCTGATGTCGAAATCGGATTGGATGGAGATTCGTGGAAACTCCGCCTGGACGACGCCGCGCACACGCACGAGGAGCTCGTGGACGTTGGTGCGTCGATACGTGGGCAACCGATGTGGCGTCAGCAGGCGATCGACGAGCGACTGCAGCCGATCGGCCTCGCCGATGATGACTTGCGTATATTCAGTCAACTCAGCAGTCAACTGAGCGGTCAACAAAGCGGTCAACTGGGGTGGGTCGAGCTCGCGTTCGAGGAGCTGCGCCGCGCCGCGGATTCCGCCCAACGGATTCTTGATCTCGTGGGCGAGGCTCCGGATCAGCTCCCGATTCGCCTGCTGCTGCTCGAGCAGGCGTTCCTCGCGCGCGATTTTCAACAGCTGGTCGATATGCCGGAATTCGAGCAGCAGCGCGGCGTCGCTCAAATTGACCGGCGACACCGTGCAGGTGAGATGCAACTTGGGTCTTGCACCGCCCGAGAGCTCCAGTTCCTGTTCGGTGTACGTCGCTCCGCTTGCCACTGTCTTGGCAATCGCCGCCTCCAGCGCCGGACACTCACCGAATAGTTCGCGCAGCGTGCGGCCGACGAATTTGCGCCCGGAGATTTCAAACAGATTTTCAGCGGCAGGATTCGCGTGGACGACGCGACCCTCCGCGCTGATCACCAACACCGCCGCCGCGAGCAAATCGAGACCCGAATACGCTGCGGAGGCCGGGGCAGCAGAGGTCGGCAGAACCCGCAACTTCACGTCATTCGCAGCGAGTCATCGCGTCGTGCCCAATTCCTTCTTGAGTGCATCGATGTTGCGTTCGTGCAGTTGCACCGCCTGGCGCAAACGCCCGATCCGGTCGCGATACCGTTCCGCATTGGCCTGTTCTTCGGGCAGGGGAACGGGCGCGCCCTTGGCGTACGAAGTCCGCGCTTCGGCGAGCAGCTTCTCTTCGGTGGCGAGCTCTTCGGAGAGTACACGGCGGCGGACGTCATCGCGACCGCGTTGCGTATCCGCGTCGACTCGCGGAAAGCCCGCCGGCGTCGGCGTGGTTCGCGCCGGGGTCGCGCTTTTTTTGCCGATGTCGTCGGAATCAAGACAGGACAGCTTGCGCAGGCCTTTGTCCGGCGCGACGTTGGTGAAGACGACGTTGCCGTTGGCGTCGATGTATTTGCACACCGATCCCTGAGCGCTCGCGGAAGCGGAGAAACCCATGGCAACGCAGCAGGCGAGTGCCCAGGTCACGCGCTTTCCGGCAGAGGAGCCATGGCGATGCATTCTTGATTGCAGTGTAACGGACGGCGGCGCGAAGAAGAAGGGCGGGCTCCAGGCCTGCCCCTCGCAAATAATGCCTACTGTAACGCGCACGCCGCACCGGCCGCCTACCGGAAGTTCGCTACAGGCTGTAATACATCTCGTATTCGATCGGATGCGTGGTCATGCGAAAACGCGTGACCTCTTCCATCTTGAGCGCTGTGTAGGCGTCGAGCATGTCATCGGTGAAGACGCCGCCGCGCGTTAAGAATTCGCGGTCCCGGTCGAGCTCGTCCAGCGCCTGCTCGAGCGACGCGCACACCGTGGGTACCGATGCCGCCTCCTCCGGCGACAAGTCATATAAATTCTTGTCGATCGGGTCGCCGGGGTGAATCTTATTCTGCACGCCGTCCAGGCCGGCCATCAGCATCGCCGAGAATGCGAGGTAAGGATTGGTCGTCGGGTCGGGGAAGCGCACTTCGATCCGGCGGCCTTTTGGATTCGACACGTACGGAATGCGGATCGACGCCGAACGATTCCGCGCCGAGTAGGCAAGGTTGATCGGCGCTTCAAACCCTGGAACGAGCCGCTTGTACGAGTTCGTGCCCGGATTGGTGATAGCGTTCAGCGCCCGCGCATGCTTGATGATGCCGCCGATGTAGAAGAGGGCGAACTCCGACAAGCCAGAATAGCCGTCACCCGCGAACAGGTTCTTCGTGCCCTTCCATACGGACTGGTGGCAATGCATGCCCGAGCCGTTGTCGCCGACGATCGGCTTCGGCATGAAGGTCGCGGTTTTACCGTACGCGTGCGCAGTGTTGTGCACGCAGTATTTCAAGATCTGCAGCCAGTCCGCGCGTTTGACGAGCGTTTCGAATTTGGTTCCGATCTCGCATTGTCCGGCGTTCGCGACTTCGTGGTGATGCACCTCCACCTCAACTCCCATTTGCTCGAGCGCCATGCAGATCGCCGAACGGATATCCTGCAACTGATCCACGGGCGGCACCGGGAAATAGCCGCCTTTGACCGACGGCCGATGGCCCATGTTGCCGCCGTCGAATTTCTCCGCCGACGACCAGGCTGCCTCGCCCGAGAATACCTTGCAGTAGCTGCCCGACATGTCGACGGACCATTCGGCCGCATCAAAGATAAAGAACTCGGGCTCCGGGCCAAAGTATGCGACGTCGCCCAGCCCGGACGATTTCAAATACGCCTCGGCGCGCTTGGCCAGTGACCGCGGGTCGCGCTCGTAGCCCTTGCCGTCCGCCGGCTCGATGACATCACAGGTGATGAGCAATGTCGTCTCGTCCATGAACGGGTCGAGGTTGGCCGTCGCCGGATCGGGCACCAGCAGCATGTCGGACGCTTGTATGCCTTTCCAGCCGGCGATCGACGAGCCGTCGAACGCGTGGCCGTTTTCGAACTTGTCCGCCGTGAACTGCTTCGCTGGCACGGTGACGTGCTGCTCTTTGCCGCGGGTATCGGTGAACCGAAGGTCGACGAACTTGACCTCTTTCTCCTTGATTGTTTTCAGCACATCAGCCTGCGTTGCCATGCGAATCTCCTGGTGAAGCCGTTGAATGGACTTTGGCCGAATACTTAACGCGATTTTAGTGCCGCAGCTCGAAACAGCGAGAAGCATGCCATCGAGGACGTCAAGTAACCCTCTGTTATTGGATCAATTTCTGGAATCCAACCGAGGGTATGCCGACGCTCGCACCGACTCCGCGCGCGCGCCTCAACGTGCCGCACTGAAATGGTGCGGGCGCGTTGACATCATGACACCATACCCCGCATGCAGTGGCGCGCGCAAGGATGTGTTCAAGGGAAAAACAGATACAACCGATACCCCGCCTGCGTCGTTGCGCTCGCATCGACAAACAGCTTAACCTGGGCCTCGCCGTTGCCGGGGATGCCCTGCCCCAGATCGGAGGTCACCCGCGCGTAATCGGCGGGCGCCAGCGCGCGCCGGACGACGACCTGGTCCTGCGCGTCGGTCAACGTGAATTCCAGATGCGGGTACGCCAGCGGGTACGCGGCGCGATT
Source organism: Casimicrobiaceae bacterium (assembly GCA_037719965.1). Taxonomy (GTDB): domain Bacteria; phylum Pseudomonadota; class Gammaproteobacteria; order Burkholderiales; family Casimicrobiaceae; genus VBCG01. The sequence goes on from JBBJMT010000005.1 coordinate 135,932, forward strand.
GCGCAACGTCGCAGTCAGAATCAGCAAGCCTTTATGAGCAGGGTCGGCTTGTAAGTCCGACGCCTCGATGACGAGCGCGGCAATTTCCTTGAGCGGGCGAATCTCGCAGCCGGTGGCCGAGCACATCCGCTGTAACGGACCACGCGTCGCGGGCCAGTGCGCTGCGAGCGCATCGCGAAAGTGAAACGCCGCTTGCGCCACCAATGCGAGCAACAGCACCGGGATCGCAATCGCGGAGAGCTTCGTGATCAGGCGTGCCCGGCGCCTGCGATCGCGCGCGAATCGATTTTCGTAGTCGACGTTCGAATCGCGAGGCGCTCGCGCTGGCTCCGGCGGTGGCGGCAGATCGAGCGCGTGCGCGCTGCGCAACGTGACGGTGGGCGGGCCAAGCGCGAGCTCGTCAGTGCCCGGCGCCAAAGTTGTCCGCGGCTTCGGCGCCAACAAAATGAAATGTTCGCGGCCGTTGAATACAGTCTGGCAATGGCCGCACCGGACTTGGCCGTCGCGCAAGGCAAGCTGCGAATCGGTCACGCGAAAGATCGTCTTGCAGCCGGGACAGCGTGTGTATTGTTCGTCAGCCACTATTGAAGTATGCGGATATCGCGTTTAGTCAGGTCGGCTCGTGCGCTCGCCGGAGAGCAATGCCCAGCCATCCCCGCAACGCCATGTGACGATATTAAACCAGCCCGTATACGCCGCCGCTACGCCGTCGGCCTGTGTTTGCAGGACGCCCGCCAACGCGATCCTCCCGGCGATTCGCACGCGTGCCCGCAGCACGGGAGCGAGATCGAGCAACGGGTTCGCCAGAATGTTGGCGATCACGATGTCGAAAGTCCCGACCGGAAGCGCGCCCGGAAGCACGAACGACGCCGCTACGTCGTTGCGCTGCGCATTATCCAAGCTCGCAGCGAGCGCCAGTGGGTCGACGTCGGTACCCACGACGCGCGCCGCGCCCAATTTGGCAGCGGCAATCGCCAGGATGCCCGAACCGCACCCGTAATCGAGCAGCGATTCGCCGCCGGCTACGTGCGCGCGCAGCCATTCCAGACACAGGCGAGTCGTCGGATGCGATCCCGTGCCGAATGCAAGCCCCGGGTCGAGGCGAAGATTGATGCCCTGAGGTTCGGGTATCGGGCACCACGATGGCACCACCCAGAAGTCGTCCGCTATGCGGATGGGGTGGAACTGCGACTGCGTGAGGCGCACCCAATCATGATCGGCAACGACGGACCGGCGATAAGGCGGAACATTCTTTCCGACGACCTGCGCCGTCATTGCGAGCACGTCGTCCAGATCGGTGTTCGGGTCGAACAACGCGGCAAGACGCGTGATCGGCCACGCAAAAACTTCCGCGCTGCCCGGCTCAAAGTACAGCGGAGTTTCTTCCGGCGTTTCGGCGCTCGCGTCCGACGCGTCGACCGACAGCGCGCCTGCCGCCAGCAGCGCGTCCGCCCAGGCATCGGCGACGGCGGCTGGGACGTCGAACTCGAGTGCTAAAAAACCCACCAGCTAATGATCGCGGATTCGGCGCGTCCTCGCCACGTCACTCACGGCGCTTTACGCAACCCGGAAGCCGGGTCGAACAAATGCACGGCTTCCGCCGCGAAGGCGAGCTTGATCTCGTCTCCTTCACGCACATCAGGCCGCTGACCGGTGCGCATCTTGATCAGCTTGTCGCCGACATGCAGATCGAGAATGGTGGCATCACCGAGATCCTCGACGAGATAAATGCGCGCCGGAATTCCGGACTCGGCGATTTTGATCGCGCCGGGCCGCAGCCCCAATGTCACCGGTCCTGCAGGACCCGCATCGCGCCCCAGCGGCACGGTAACGCCCGCCACGACCAACGCGCTGCCGCGCACCTCGGCCGGCAGCAGATTCATCGGCGGGCTGCCGATGAATCCGGCGACGACGACCGACGCGGGCCGCGAATAGATGTCGGCGGGAAGGCCGACCTGCGCGATTCGTCCTTCCATGAACACGGCGATGCGGTCGGCCAAGGTCATCGCCTCTTCCTGATCGTGCGTGACATAGACCGTCGTGACGTTCAGGGCGCGCTGCAGCTTGCGCAGTTCGACCCGCGTTTCGACCCGCAGCTTCGCATCGAGATTGGACAGCGGCTCGTCGAGCAGGAACAGGCGCGGCTTGCGCACGATAGCGCGGGCGAGCGCGCAACGCTGCTGCTGGCCGCCGGAGAGCTGGCCTGGGCGCCGATCGAGCAAATGGTCGATATGGACTTTCGCCGCCGCATCGCGCACGGCGTTTTCGATTTCGTTCGCCGCGGTGCCGACCATCCGAAGCGGGAACGCAATGTTCTCGCGCACCGTCATATGCGGGTAGAGCGCGTAACTCTGGAACACCATCGCCACGTCGCGTTCGCCCGGTGCGCGCTCCGTCACGTCGACGCCATCCTGCAGCACGCGGCCTGCGTCGTGCGGCTCTAATCCGGCGAGGATGCGCAATGTGGTCGTCTTGCCGGACCCTGACGGTCCCAACAGCACGAAGAATTCTCCTGGCGCAATCTCGAGATCGATGCCGTGCAATGCGGTGAACGTTCCGTGGCGCTTGACGATCCCCGAGAGCGTGACCCGCCCGATTTCGCTCATCGGCGCCCGCCGCCTTTCACGGCGCCCACCGTCAGTCCTTTGACGATGTGTTTCTGCGCGATGAGACCGAGCAGGATGACCGGCGCCATCGCGAGCATCGCCGCCGCGGCCAGCCGGGCCCATTGCGTCTGTTCGACCGAGATGAAGTTGAACATCGCAACGGTGACGGGGCGCACGCGATTGCCGCCGAGAACAACGGCAAACAGGAACTCGTTCCACGCGTTCAAGAAGACGAAGATCGTGGTCACGGCGATGCCGCCGCGTACCTGCGGGAGGATCACGTACCACAGCGATCGCAGGCGTCCGGCGCGGTCGAGCAGCGCGGCTTCCTCCATTTCCCGCGGAATGTCCTCGAAGTAGGACACCATGAGCCAGATCGCGAACGGCAGCGAAAACGTCAAATAAATCGCCGTCAGACCGGCGTAGGTGTCGAGCCCGCCCAAGCGTTGCAACACAAGGTAATAGGGAATGATGAGTCCCACCGGGGGCAGCATCTGTGTCGCGAGAACGTAAAAGCCCGACGTGCGCTTGGCGGGAAATTCGAGGCGCGCCAGCGCGTAGGCCGCCGGCACCGCCAGCAGCATCGTGAGCAGCGTTGCGAACCCGGCGACGATTGCGCTTGATGCGAGATTAGGCAGGATGCTCGATGCCCCGAACAGAACTTCCCGATAGTTGGCGAGCGTCGGTTCGAAGAGCACTTTTGGCGGATACGCCAGCACGTCGCGCTCCGTCTTCAACGAAGTCAAAAGGCCCCAGAGGATGGGAAACGCCCAGACGGCGAGCAGCAGTCCCGCGGCGGCAAACAGCGCCAGATGGCGCACCGTGCGCCCCTTCATCGCGCCCGGCGCAGCCTGAACATCAAGATCGAAATCGCGAGAGTGATGGCGAGCAGCACCATCGCGAGCGCCGCACCATACCCGAGATTGAGTTCGGCAAACGACGTTCGGTACGCGTAGAGATTGAGAATCTCGGTCGCCGTGCCGGGGCCGCCGCCGGTCGCCGCAAAAATGGCGGCAAACGCCGACAACGCCACCACCATCCGCAAGATCACCACGATGATCAGCGCGGGTCTGATGAGCGGCAGCGTGATGTAGCGGAAGCGCTGCCATGCGTTCGCGCGGTCGATGCGCGCGGCTTCGAACACGTCGGGCGGTAACGACGAAAGACTTGCAAGGATCACCAGGAACGCGAACGGCGTCCATTGCCACGTATGGATCGCGATCACGGAGAAGAGAGCGAGCTGCGGATCCCCGAGCCAGTTGTGGCTGCCCAGTCCGAGGGCGCGCGTCAGGAGATCGACGATCCCGAAATCGGGAGCGAGGATCAACGTCCGCCAGAAGAGCCCGACCACGACGGGCGCCAATACGATGGGCAGTATCGCGGCGACGCGTAGCACGCCTTGGCCGCGCGGGATCCGCAGCACGAGCAAAGCCAGCGCCAAGCCTATCGCAACCTGGAGAACGATGGTGCTCGCCGTGTACACGACGGTGAGCACGAGCGAGTTCCAGAATCGCGGATCGCTCCCCATCTTCACGTAATTATCGACGCCGGCAAAGCCTGCCAACCCCGGCATGCTCAAGTCGATCCGCATGACGCTGCTTGCGGCGAGATAGACGAGCGGGGCGGTCGTCGTGATCGCCAGGACGATAAGCGCGGGTGCGAACAACAGGAGCGCGAAACGCCGCTCCTGCCGTACCAGCGTCGACCCTACAGCGCGGTTCGCGCTCAAAGCGAGCGGGTCCTGCCACGACCACCGGCACACGCGCTCTTACCCCTTCAAGACCTGCTCGATCCGAGCCTGCGCTTCGTCGAGCGCTTCCTTCGATTTCTTCTGGCCGACGAGGGTCGCCTGGATCGCCGTAGCCATCGTTTCGCCGATGGCCGGCCACTGCGGTACACGCGGCCGCCAATCGACGTCGGTGTCCTGCTCCAGCGACTCGAGTGCGGCCTCGACGAAGTTGGGACCAGTCGCTTTCATCAAGTCGACAAACTCGGGGGCGCGCCAGAGCGACGTCCGGTTGACGCCCGAGCGCTTCGCGGGCCCAGCGAACTTCCACGACGTGCGCGCCTGCGTTTCCGCCGCCGCCGCCCAGGTGATGAACAACCACGTCGCCCTCTTGCCGCGCTCGGACAATGCGGCGTTGACCGGAAAGCCCCAATTCCAGATCGATGTCACCCGCTTGCCGGACGGTCCCTTCGGCCAGCGCGCGAAGGCGATCTTGCCGATCACTTTGGACTTCTCGGGATTCATCAGCACGGCGGCCGACGAGTGCGCGTCAATGTAGGCGCCAAGCGTCCCTTGCGAAAATGCGTCGGCGATGTCGGGCCAGTTCCAATTACGTACGGCGGGTGGCGCGAATCGGGTCTCCACGTCCACGTACCAGTCGAGCGCGCGCACCGCCTCCGGACCGTTGACTCGCAGCGCATTGCCCGTGAACCAGTTGCCGCCGAACGCGCGAAAGATCGACGGGTAGATATACATGTTCTGGCCGGCGCCGGCGAAGCCGCGCAAAGCCATCCCCCAAACACGATTGGCCGGGTCGTGCACCGCTTGCGCGTTTTGCACAAACTGCTCGAAGGTGTCGGCGGGTTTCAACCCTTTGGCGTCATAGAGATCCTTGCGGTAAACCTGCACGGTAACTTCCCCGTCATACGGAATGCCGTAAGGTTTGCCGCCCACCGAGTCGGCATCGCGCCAAGCCTTGATAATGTCGTCGTAGCGAAACCATGCGGCGTCGGTCAGCGTCGTGTCGTTCAAGAAGGTGTCCAGCGGGTCGACCCATTTGTTCGACACGTACAGCGGGTAGTACATCGGATCGGCCGCGTGTGTCGCGAAGGTCGCCGTCTTCGATGACAGGTCGAGCATCGCCTTCTGCCGGATTTGACCAGGCGGCACTTTCTCGAAGCGCACCTTGATCCCGGTCAGCGCCTCGAACTGGGGAGCGATCGCGATCAGGTTGTCGAAATAGCTTGCCGGAATGACCGCGACGGCAATCTGCTCGCCCTCCGCCTGGCGCCAGTTGATCTTCGCCTGCTGGTAGGGGCCAAGCTCAGCACCTTGCGCATGGGCATGGCGCAGCAGGTGCGGCGCGGCCAATGTGCCCGCGCCTAGAGCGGCGGCGTGTTTGAGAACGCGGCGCCGTCCAGGCCGCGCGGGCGATACCAGGATACGTTTACTCATGATGGATTCCTCCTTTTAGATCAATCGTCCGAAAGTAAAAACCTACTTTCGGCCGGAGAGGCTTCCCGAAAATCGGTGGCAAAGCCACACGATTTTCGGCGGAACGGCAGGCAACAACCCGAGCGAACAGTGTGAACACGGGCACGCGCGCGATAATAAGCGATCAGCGAATCGCGGCGAACGGGCTGCACCCCGGGGCGTCGTCCGCGTGCTCGGCCTGCTCGAGCAAATACTCCGGGAAACTGCCGCCGGCGTCACGCTTGCCGATGGCGAATAACTCTTCGACGACATGCGGATGTTCATTCGCAACATTGGGCGCGTCGGGTGCGGGCCGCGACGAATCGTAAAGGAACGCACCGCGGCCGTTGATCTTGCCATTGAACCACCAGTTGTCGTTGATCACCGTCATTGCCGTCCCCCAACCCACAGTGACATGGTCGCGCATCGGCGCGGCGCCGGCGAACGCCGTGCGCCAGAACGATTGGCCGTCGATCGGCACTGGAGACGCAACACCCGCGGCCTCGAGCATCGTCGCCGCAAGATCGTGGTGCTGCACCCAAGCGTCGCAGGTAGTGCCCGCGCCGAGTCTTTGCGGGTGCCGCACCAGCAGCGGCACTTCATAGCTCTCCGGATCGGACGGATAGCCGCGCTTGCCGATGTAACCGCGGCGCTCCCATAGGCTGTGACCATGATCCGATGTCACGATGACCAGCGCCTCGTCCAGAACACCGGTCACCCGCAGCGACTCGATCAGATGGCCGAACCAGCGGTCGCACATCTCGACCAGCCCCGCATAGTTTGCGCGCGTACGTGCCACGAGTTCCGGCGCAAGCGAAGGCATTTCCGCATAGGGGGAGATGACCTGCTCGCGGCCGTCGCCATTGTCGTAGCGGCGGCGGTAATGGTCCGGCACGAACCATGGCTCGTGTGGATCGAACGACTCGACCGTCAGAAACAGCCGGTTGGCATCGGTGTTCTGCTCGACCCAGCGCGCGGCCTCTTGCATAACTTGCGCGTTGAACCAGAGTTCCTCGCGCACGCGGTCACGCATGTTGAGCAGGATTCGGGTCGAGAACCAGTGTGCGCCAAAGCCGGGTTGCTCGAGGCCGGTCGCCTTGCCGCGCAGCTCCTGCAGCTCGCGCGGCACCCAATGGTCGATTTCTTCCTGCGTCGGAACCGGCCCGCTACGCGCGGCGTCAGCTTCCTGACCGCGAATGAACGTCCACTGGTGGAACCCACGCCAGAAATTCTTCGACGGCTTGAACTGGTGGTAGAGATCCGAAATCAAGCCGGTGCGAAAGCCTTGGCTCTCATAGATTTCCGCGAGCGTGTGTTGCGACTCCGGGATCGGGCCCCAGCCAGGCGCAATGCCGACGAAATCACCTTTGATAAAGCGGAAATCGCCGTTGTGGAACGGGTACGTGCGCAAGCCGGTGTAGATCGTCCTTCGCGCGCACAACGTAGGTAATGCTTCCGGATACGCTCGGTTGAATCGCACCGATTCGCGCGCAAAAGAGTCGAGGTTGGGCGTCCCGATCGCGCCCCATTCAGGCGGCGTGCCATAGCAGCTCACAGCGTCGCGGCGCAGCGTGTCGAAAACAATCAAGACGACGTGCCGGACCGGCCCCAGCGGTGCGCTCATACAGCCAGCCCCATCTTCATGTATTCGATTACATCATCATCGAGCGGATTTGGGCCGGATGTCAAGCCCTGTAGCCGCCGAAATTAATTTCAGTCTATCGCCGTCTATGAAATCGATACCATGAGGCGTATGCTCCGCGCGATGTCACGCCAACCCAATCAATCTTGAAGCCGTTGGACGCTACCTCGCGCTCTAGTGCCAAGGATGTCGCCCGGCTCGCCGGCGTTTCGACGGCCACCGTGTCGCGCGCGCTGAATACGCCCGGACAGGTCGAAATGCAGACGCGGCAACGGATTCACCGCGCGATTGAAAAGCTGCGCTATGTGCCGCACGGGGCCGCCCGAACATTGCGGAGCCGGCGCAGCGGCATGATTGGCGCGGTTGTGCCATCGTTCGATTACGCGCTGTACGCACGGACGACCAGTGCGCTGCAGCGCACGGCTGACGAACGCGGCTACGCGCTCGTTCTGGCCGCGCACTACTACGATCTCGCCACCGAAGTCCGCATGACGGAGCAACTGGTCAAGCACGGCGTGGATGCGTTCGTATTCGTCGGAATCGACCACGATCCGGCGCTGTACACGTTGCTCGACAGCTACGGGCGTCCGTACGTGCTGACGTGGGGGGTGGACGCATCGGGCCTGCGGCCGAGCATCGGCTACGACAACCGAGCCGCGACGCACGAGCTTGCGAGCTATCTGATCGGACTCGGACATCGCCGGTTCGCGTTGATCAGCGCGCCGACGGCCGGAAACGATAGGGCGCGCGAGCGCGGCGCCGGCGTGCGCAGCGCATTGGCAGCGCACGGACTCGAGCTCGATCCGGCGTGCGTTCAGCACGGCCCGATTTCGCTCGCTTCCGGAAATGACGCCATGCAGCGCCTGCTGATGCTGCCCGAGCGACCGACGGCGATCATCGCCACGAACGACGTGTTCGCGGTGGGCGCGATGCTGGCTTGCCGCGACGCCGGCGTGCGCATCCCTGACGACGTATCGATCACCGGGGTCGACAATACGGATTTGGGCGCGACGCAAACACCGGGGCTCACGAGCATTCGCACGCCAGTCGTCGAGATCGGTCGCGCGGCGGCGCTGCAACTGATCGCGCGCCTCGAGGACGAGCCGACCGAGTTGCAGCAGCAGTTATCCTTTGAATTGGTGAAGCGCGCGAGCACCGGGCCTCCGCCCTCCACGCGCCGTCAAAATCCACGCTGGCGGCGGCGATAAAACGTTGCGGGGCTTCCGTAGTTCCCGCCACGACTACGCCGCTTTTTTCCGCTTGGCGAATCTTTCCTCGAGGTAGTGAATGGACGTACCGCCGCGGAGGAACCTCTCATCGAGCAGCAGTTCCTGATGCAGCGGGATGTTGGTCTTGATCCCCTCGACCACCATCTCGGATAACGCAACGCGCATTCTCGCCATCGCCTGCTCGCGCGTATCGCCGTACGCGATTACCTTACCGATCAGCGAGTCGTAGTAGGGCGGCACGAAATAATTCTGATAGATATGCGAATCGACGCGGATACCAGGTCCGCCCGGGGCGTGGTAAGAGGTGATGCGGCCCGGCGAGGGCACGAACGTGTACGGGTCTTCCGCGTTGATCCGGCACTCGATGGCGTGTCCTTTACGGACGATATCGCGTTGCCGGAAGCCGAGCGGCTGCCCGGCCGCAATGCGGATCTGCTGCTGCACGATGTCGATACCGGTGATCGCTTCGGTGACCGGATGCTCGACCTGCAGCCGTGTGTTCATTTCGATGAAAAAGAACTGGTCGTCCTGCAATAGGAATTCGAACGTCCCCGCGCCGCGATAGCCGATCTTGCGACACGCTTCCACCGCACGTTCGGCCGTGCGGATGAGCGCGCGCTGGTTGATTCCCGGCGCTGGCGCTTCCTCGATGATCTTCTGCTGGCGGCGCTGCATCGAGCAGTCGCGGTCGAATAAATACACGACATTCTTGTGCTGATCGGCCAGAATCTGAATCTCGATATGGCGCGGATTGACCAGGAATTTTTCCAGGTACACCATGGAATTGCCGAACGCCGACTGCGCCTCGCTGCGGGTCTGCGCGGCGGCCGGCAGCAGCGCCGCTTCGGTATGAGCAATGCGCATGCCCCGACCACCGCCGCCGCCGGCTGCCTTGATAATGACGGGGTAGCCGATACCCCGCGCGATGCGGACGATTTCCTTCGGGTCGTTGGGAAGCTCGCCTTCGGAACCGGGGACGCACGGCACTCCGGCTTTGTTCATCGCGGCCTTCGCGTTGACCTTGTCTCCCATCAGCCGAATGGTTTCGGCACGCGGACCGATGAACACGAAGCCGGATTTCTCGACCTTGTCGGCGAAATCGGCGTTTTCGGAAAGAAACCCATAGCCCGGATGGATCGCCTGCGCATCGGTGACTTCCGCCGCTGCTATGATCGCCGGGACGTGCAGGTAGCTTTGCGCGGACGGCGCCGGTCCGATGCAGACGGATTCGTCGGCAAGCCGCACGTATTTGGCATCGTTGTCGGCTTCCGAATGAACGACGACGGTCTTGATGCCGAGCTCGCGGCACGCGCGCTGGACTCGCAACGCGATCTCGCCGCGATTGGCGATCAGAATCTTATCGAACAGCGGGTAGGAAGTTTTGGCGGCCACAGGCGTTAGCGACCCCGCAAGACTTCGCTGCGCAGCATTCGAGGTTCCCTAACCGATGACGAATAACGGTTGCCCGAACTCGACGGGTTGGCCGTTTTCGGCAAGAATCGCCTGGACCACACCCCCTTTGTCGCACTCGATCTCGTTCATCAGCTTCATGGCCTCGATGATGCACAGCGCGTCGCCCTCCTGCACCGTATCGCCGACTTCCACGAACGCCTTTGCATCCGGCGTTGCGGCCCGGTAGAACGTGCCCACCATCGGGCTTTTCACCACGTGCCCTTCGGGTTCAGGCGCTTGGGGCGCGATTGCGGGGACCGCCGCGACGCTCGTCGCGACCGCCGCCGGCACAGCTGAGGCCGGCGTCGCATGAAAGGTTACCGTCTGTTGCCCGGCCGCTGGCGCCCGGGTAATGCGCACTCGCTCCTCGCCTTCCTGAATCTCGAGCTCGGCGATCCCGGACGTTTCGACCAGTTCGATCAGCGTTTTCAGCTTGCGCAAGTCCATGGGGCGTTAGAGCTTAGGAACGTGCACGACCGCACACTCAGGAATGCGCTTCTGCCCTGGGTTATCAGATTTATTCATGGGCGTCATCGGACCAAGCTAGACATACTGAAGCGCGCAGTTTGCCGCAGTTCGCTGCACGTTGTCTAGGAGTTAACGCAAGATAGCGAGATTTCGGAACTGCCAGCACCGAGACCACCTCAACCTCGGGGGCGAAAAGCCGCCGCTGTGAACGTCTTTGCCTTTTACAGCAGCGTTTCGAGCGTCCGTCGTAGCGTTTCGGGCTTGACTACCCCCAGTTGCTCGTAGGCAATGTTGCCTTGGCGATCGATGATGACGGTGAAAGGCAACGCCATGACCGTATTGCCCAGCGTCCGGGACAATTCCATCGCCCCATATCCGCCGATGAGGACCGGATAGTTGAGCCCGAGCTCCTGCGCGAACGGCTTCACCTTCTCAACTTGATCAACGGCGATGCCGACGAACTGCAGGCCGCGCCCGCCCAATTCGTTTTGTACCCGCACGAACAGCGGCATCTCTTCGCGACATGGCGCACACCATGTCGCCCAGAAGTTGATCACGACAACTTTGCCCCGCCACTGCTCGATTCGCTGTTGCCGGCCTTCCGCATCTGGCAACGTCGTTCCCAATAGCCCGGTGGCGGGTCGCGTCGCCGCCGGTTTCGATTGCAGCGTGCGGACACCAAAGTAGCTGCCAGCGGCCAGCGCGAGTATCGCCGCAGAGGCGATCACGATCCACTTCACCACCGAAGAACGCGTCACAACGCTCTAAGTGAGTAAATACACACTAGCAGCACGTGAGGGGCGTGACGCCAAGTTCAATTGAACCAGTTCTTCTTAGCCGGATTCGCGTCGATGAGCTTCCCCGGACCGCGACCCGCCGCCGGCAGCTCCAACGTGACCTTTTGCTGGGTCGGCGGGTAGCATACGCCCGCATCGGCGCACCCTTGCGAATCCGCGGCGAGGACCAGCGTACGCCCCGTGATAGGCGCACCCAGCGGGAGCTTGACCACGACCGCTCCGCGATACGTTTCAACGCGCCCGAAAAACTCATCGGTCTTCACCTTTCCGGGCGGGAGCAGCGGATTCGCGATGACACTGTCCGCCACGGCGAACTTCAATTTGTCGCGGTATAAGTAGTACCCGGCGGCGATGGTAAAACGCGCTTCAAGGGTGTGATCGTCCAGCGCGCGGGCCGCGAAGCGAAACGCCTGTTCTGGCGGCAGCAGCTTCGGCTCGGCCGCATTGAGTTCGCACGGCAGTAATCCGGTGCCCGCCAACGCCAGCACCGCGCACGCCTGCCACAGGTCAACGCCCGGCCGTTTCCGCGGCGATCCAGTTGAGGTAGGGAACGTATCCATCGCTTAAGCGGACCGCAACAATCTCGGGAAGTTCATGGGGGTGGGTGGCCAGAATCGCGCGCTCGACCTGCGAATACAGCGCTTGCCGGGTCTTGATGGCGACCGGAATTTCCCGTGCAGTTTCGATTTCGCCGCGCCAGTGATACATTGAGTCCATCGGCGAACCGATGTTGACGCAGGCGGCAAGGCGTTGCGCGGTCAGTGCACGAGCCAGCGACAGCGCCGCATCGCGATCGGGCACGGTCGTCAGCACCAGGATTACCGCGTCCGGCAAGGAGACTCCATGCGTTTCTTGGTCCTCATGATTGTACTGGCTTTCCCAGTGGCGGATCTTTACCTGTCGACGCGCATCGCCCGCATGACCGGCATACCGATCTGGGTATGGCTCGTCGGCTCCTTCGCCGTCGGCTCGCTGCTGCTGCGCAACGAGCGCATCGCGTTTCGCGCGAAAACTCTCGCCGCGCTGCAGGGGGAGCAATCGTTGCTGCGCGGGCTGCTCGACAGCGGTCGCAAGGTCTTGGCGGGGGTACTGCTGATGTTGCCGGGGATCGTGTCCGATCTTATCGCCCTCGTTTTACTTGCGTTGCCTTTGAACGTCGGGCGTTCGTTCGAACCGCAGCCCGCAGGGACTTCGCGCTCCACCCTTCGTGGGCGCGAGTTCGACGCAATCGAAGGCGAGCATCGCCGGATCGACTGAAGGGCGCGTGAGGGCAACCGCGGTTACCTAAGCGCCACTATTCGCGTTTCATCCGATCGAGGATCGTCGGTTGCGCTTTGCCGGCGTGGCGGTAGGCCCGGACCATCATCACGATGCCGATGACGATCATCGGCGTTGACAACCACTGGCCCATCGTCAACCCTAGAGCGAGGAGGCCCAGGAAACCGTCCGGCGCACGCGCGTATTCGACGATGAAGCGGAACGTCCCGTAGCCGATCAGGAAGAATCCCGATACCGCGCCCATCGGTCGCGGGCGTTGCGCGTACCACCAGAGCAGCACGAACAGCAGCACGCCCTCCAGCGCGAACTGGTAGAGCTGCGACGGATGCCGGGGCGCGGTATCCACTTGCGGGAATACCATCGCCCACGGTCCGTCGGTCACGCGGCCGACCAGCTCGCCATTGATGAAATTACCCAGACGTCCCGCGCCAAAACCCAGCGGCACCAGCGGCGCCACGAAGTCGGTGACATCGAGCCAGCGTTTACGCCGGCCGCGTGCGTAAAACACGAGCGCGACCAAGACGCCCAGTAAACCTCCGTGGAAGCTCATGCCTCCCGCCCAGACCTCTACAATCTCGAGCGGATGCTCCAAATAATAAAGCGGCTTGTAAAACAGGACATAGCCCAGACGGCCGCCAAGAATCACGCCGAATACCCCGAAAAAGAGCATGTCGTCGACGTCGCGCGGATGCCATCCGGTGAGCAGATTCTGGCGCGCGCGAATCTTGCCCAGCCAAATGAAGAGCGCGAAGCCGACCAGATACATGAGTCCGTACCACCGGACCGCGATGGGACCCAGCTGAAACGCCACGGGATCGAACTGCGGGTGAACGAGCATAGGGAACGGATTCGCGGGCCAGGAGGTGACGACGACGCGCTACATGCAGGGAACCATAGCCTGCGCTAGAATCCATCGATTATACAAACCACTTTCGCCCTGCCTCCGACCTCGTCCCATGCCGTCCAATCGCCGCTCCCGCCTGATCACTCACGGCATCGCGCGCTCGCCCAATCGCGCGATGCTCCGCGCCGTCGGCTTTTCCGACGGCGACTTCGAAAAGCCCATCGTCGGTGTGGCCAACGGTCACAGCACGATGAATCCCTGCAACGCCGGTATTCAGCCGCTGGTCGATGCGGCGATGGCCGCACTCCGCGAAGGCGGCGCGATGCCGCAGGTTTTCGGCGTACCGACGGTCACGGACGGGATCGGCATGGGCACCGAGGGCATGAAATATTCGCTGGTGTCGCGCGAAGTGATCGCGGACGCCATCGAAACCTCGGTCAACGGCCAGTGCATGGACGGCGTGTTGGTCGTCGGCGGCTGCGACAAGAACATGCCCGGCGGCATGATGGCGATGGCGCGGATGAATGTGCCCGGCATCTATGTCTATGCGGGCACGATCCTGCCGGGGCAGTGGAAGGGCCAGGCGCTCACAATCGTGTCTCCGTTTGAAGCGGTCGGCGCGATCACCGCCGGCAAAATGACGCAAGCCGATTACGACGGCATCGAGCGCAACGCATGCCCGTCGGTGGGCGCGTGCGGCGGCATGTACACGGCGAACACCATGTCGTCGTCGTTCGAAGCGCTCGGCATGAGCCTCTTGGGTTCGTCGCAAATGCCCTCGCCCGGCCCCGCGAAAGCGGTGTCGGCGGCCGATTCCGCGCGCGTCCTGATCACGGCGGTCGAAGCGAACCTGACACCGCGCGACATCATCACCCGGCGTTCGATCGAGAACGCCATCGCGTTGGTGATGGCGACCGGCGGGTCGACCAACGCCGTATTGCACTACCTGGCGATCGCCGCAGCGGCCGAAGTCGAATGGTCGATCGATGACTTTGAGCGGGTGCGCAAACGCGTGCCGGTGTTGTGCGACTTGAAGCCCTCCGGCAAGTACGTTGCGATCGATTTCCACAACGTGGGTGGCGTCCCGCAGGTGCTGAAAATATTGCTCGAAGCCGAATTGCTGCACGGTGATTGCATGACGATCACCGGCCGCACGATGGCTGATGAGCTCGCGCGCGTACCCGCGCAAGCGCAGCGCCAACAAGACGTGATTCGGCCATTTGCCCAACCGTTGTACGCGCAAGGCCACCTGGCGATCCTGCGCGGCAATCTCGCTCCCGAGGGATGCGTCGCCAAAATCACCGGACTCAAGAATCCCGCGATCACCGGCCCCGCGCGGGTTTACGACTCTGAGCCGGAAGTGATGGACGCCATCACGCAACAGAAGATCGTCGCCGGCGACGTCGTCGTGATCCGGTATGAAGGCCCCAAAGGCGGCCCGGGGATGCAGGAAATGCTCGCACCCACGTCAGCGCTGATCGGCCAGGGATTGGGCGAATCGGTGGGGCTCGTCACCGATGGCCGATTTTCCGGCGGCACCTGGGGGATGGTCGTGGGCCACGTGGCCCCAGAAGCCTATGTCGGCGGCCCCATCTCCCTCGTGCAGGAAGGCGATTCCATCACCATCGATGCGCATCGGTTGCTGCTACAGTTGAACGTCGCCGACGACGAGCTCGCTCGCCGGCGCGCGGCGTGGAAGCCGCCGCCGCCCCGGTACACACGCGGGTTGCTGGCGAAATATAGGCGGCTCGTTTCAACGGCGAGCAGAGGCGCGATCACCGACGGACAAGAAGACGCCTAACTAGGAAGCGCGAAAGGCGGTGTCGTCAACGGCATATACGCGCCTGCGGCACGTACCTGACCAGTGACGCTCATGGGTGCGCCGCGACTCGTGCGGGGGCAGCAGGGACGGCGCTGCGCTGCCCCGCGACGGTAGAAGCGTCTACTCCTTCGTTGCGCGACCCCCGGTGTCGTGCCGCGGAATCGCCATCGCGGAACGGTCAGAGCGTGGTTGTGCGGCGGTCGCGTCGCTTTCGGGCCGCTTGTAGTCCCCGTAATACAGCCCGTAGATCACGCGCGTGCGCTCCACGAACCGGCGCAGTTCGACCGGACCTTGCGTGGCGGCGGCGCACGCGCGCGCGTCAGCGCTGGACGGCGGCGCGTCGCAGCGATATTCCGCGTGGGCTGAAAGCAGCGGTGCGGCGGCGAGCGCAACGCCGGCGCTCAACAATTGCATCTTCTTCACATCGAATCGGCTCATGGCGAGACTCCTATTCTCTGTTGGACTACTTAAGATGCCTACGGATTCTCAGGCGATGGGTTTCCACAGGCGCTGGCGGAACACTCACATATGGAAATACGGGTCGAGGACGCGCACTTCGGTCAGCCGGTCGACCGGCAACCCGTTGTGCTCGGCCGCGCGCCGAATCGCTTCGGGATTCGGTGCGTCGTAGATGCAGTAGGTCCGCGTCCTGTCGGGCGTGACGTAGGAATGAATCCAGGTCACCTGGCCTTCGGCGTTGCGGTCGATGACCGCGCGACAGACTGATGCGCCTTCCGGGGTGGCCGGCAACGCGAGGCCGCTCGGGAAGCTGCGTTCGACGAGATAGCGGGGCATGGGGCACTCTCCTTTCCTGGTGACGATGAGTCACCAGGATGGCGGAGCGTGCCGGCGTCCGCATGGGGAAGCCCGCCCTATATTGCGATGCGGCGTTCCCTATTTTGGGATCAGGCCATGCGTCGTCGCGGCGGCGACCGCGGCCTCGCGCGTAGGAACGCCGAGCTTGGCAAGAACCGACGACACGTGATGACCGACAGTCTTTTCCGAGCGATAAAGCCTCGCGGCGATCGCCGCATTGGAGAACCCCTGCGCCAGCAGCGCGACAACTTCGAGCTCGCGCGCGGTCAGGCCGAACGCATTGGCCCGGGTCACCGCGCGCGGTCCGCGCGGGATGCTGCGAATGCCGAGTTCGTGCAAACGTCGCCGCACGCGCTCCGCCAGTGGCCGCGCGCCCAATCGCTCGAGCTCGCGCAGTGCGCGCTTCGACGATGTCTCGTCGCCGGCCTCGGCGAGCGCGCGGGCCGCTTCGTACGGGCAGTTGCGTGCCTGCCACGCAAGCGCCGCGTTCGCAGCGTCCCCCTGGATCTGGAGGCGAAACGGTTCCGCGGCGATCGGCGGTGCCGCTGCGAGCGCACCGACCTTCCATTGCCAGTAGGCGAGCTCACCGGCGAACCACGCGTGCGACTTCGCCAGCGCCAGTGCGTAGGCGGCTTGCGCCTCCGCCATGACACGTGCGACGTCGCCGGCGAGCCATGCGGCTTCGGCGCGTGCTGCGCGCACGGGCCCAATGCGTTGCAACGTGCCCGTGCGCTCGGCGAGCGCGAGCGCTTCGTCCAGCACTTCGGTTGCGCCGGGGTCGCCGCGGCGGGTCCGCAATCGTCCCAGCGCCAGCAGCGCCATGATGCGGCTGATCGTGGCCACACCGGCCCGCTGGACCACGCCCAGCGCAATCTCCGCGGCGGCATCCCAGTGTCCCTGGTACATCCGCGTGTTGGCCTGCCACGAGAGCGAGTACAGGCGCGAATGATCGAGGTCGCGCTCGGTGGCGAACGCGATGTTTGCGGCAAGATAGCCCTCGGCACGCACGAACGAATACACTTCGCCGCACCCCGAGCCGAGATTGCTGTAGGCATTGGCGATATGCGCTGCGAGCCCCGCTTCGCGCGCCATCGCGAGACTCTGTTCCAGGATCTCGCATCCGCGCGTCTCGTCGCCCGATAGCACGAGGGCCGAGCCGATCGTGTTGTAGGTGGACAGCAGCGTTTCCTGGTCGTCGAAACGCCGCCCAAGCGCTTCGGCCTTCTCGCCCCAGACAAGCGCCTCGGCGTTGTCGCGCTCGAGCATCCGCAACGCTGCCTGCGTCCGGTAGGCGACCCCCAGCTCCCGGCTGGGCGGATGCGCCTCGAGCAGCGCGATTGCGTCGCGGCTGACCGCTTCCGCCTCACGATCGCGGCCGGCGCCGATCAGGCTGCCCATTTGCCGGCACAGGTTCTCGCCTTGCCGCAACGGATTGCCGAGCGCATTCCACAGGTCCGCGGCGCGCCTACGTGCGTCGATCGCGCCGTCCATGTCGCCAACGCTGTGGCACTCCACCGACTGTTCTTCGAAAAGCTCGGCGCGTTCCGGCTGCGGCAGCGCGTCGGCATGGCGAAGTGCCCGCCGGAAATGCGCCACCGCTTCGCGATGCGCGCCCAGACTCACCGCGCTGCGGCCTGCGGCCGCCGCGTATTTCAACACCGCGGCGTCGTCGCCCGCCTCCTCCGCATGGTGGGCCAGCCGCGACAGCGCATCGGGTGCGAGCGGGGGTGATTCGAGCGCACGCAGCAAGCGCAGGCTCAGTGCCTGACGCTGCTGCGGCGAGAGCGCGTCGCGCACGCCCAAGCGCGCGAGCTCATGCCGAAACGCATAGCGCGCGCCCATCGGCTTCAGCATGCCGTGTGCCGCGCACTCGTCCAGGAGCGCCGACCCACCGGGCAGGCACGCCTCGATCAGCCAGGGTTCGATGGCGACCGGCGACAACGAGGCAAGATCGAGCGCTTCACGCGCGGCGGCGTCGAGGCGCGCGGCGCGCGCGAGAATCGCGTCGCGCAGCGTGGCCGGGACACCTTCGTCGCTGCTCGCGAGCAACTCGGTCACGAAAAACGGATTGCCGCTGGTCAGCGCGTAGAGCGCGCCGGAGACGGCATTCGGTAAGTCGTTGGCAAGGTGCCGAACCGCCGACTCACTTAGCTGCTCAAGGTGAATACGCGACGTACTCGCCCGCGGCAAATCGCCGAGCACCGAGCGCAGTGGATGCCGGGGACCCACTTCGTCGTCCCGGTACGTGAGGACAATCAGCGCCGGCAGGCGCGCAATGCGACGGCCGAGGAACTTGATGAGGTCGAGCGTCGCTTCATCGGCCCAGTGGACGTCCTCGAACACCGCGACCACCGGCGCGCTGCGTTGACGGAAATACCGCAGCACCGAGGAAAACAGCCGATGACGATCGGTCTCGGGATCAAGCGGCGCCGGGTCACTCCACTGCAGCGCGATGTCGCGCAGCGGACCCAGCGGCCGAGGGGTGAACAGCGCATCGCACACCCCCACCAGCACTTCTGCCGGCTGCGCCGTCTTCAGGAAGTGCTCGACCAGCGCCGTCTTGCCGATCCCCGCCTCGCCGGCAACCAGTACCAGACGTCCCTCGCTGCGCAATGCCTGCGCGAACGCTTCGCCGAGCTCCCGCAGTCCCTGTTCACGTTCGAGAAGTTCCATCGCGATCGACGGCGGCTTCGCGGTCGAGCGGTCACGCGTGTCCGTCCGGAACGGAACTCGTTCCCACAGCTCGACGCGTTCGCCGCGCGCGCATCGTCTTTCCGAAGAATAGGAAAGCGAACCCCACGAAGGCCGCACCGAGGCAGCGTATCATGGGTGGACCGGACTCGCTGAAGTGCTTGGCGCTCGACCGGAAACTGTCGGCGCAAGCGCGGTCTAACGGACATGAACCGCCGCTCCTTTCTACTTGCAACGGCCAGTGCTTCGGTGCTGGCTGGGTGCGTTTCTGTCGGCGGCGCCGGGCCGCCGGTGCCAGCCCCCGCGTACCGGGTCGGTGATCGATGGGTCTACCGCGCGCAAGACGGCTTCCGCGATCCGGTGACGTGGGAGGAGACGCAAGAGATCGTCGCAGTCGGTCCGGATGGCATTTCCGCGCGGATCACCCAAATCGGCCCGACGGTGGACAGCGTGCGCACTGAAACGTGGGCGGCGCCCGGCATCGTGACCATTGGCGCCGTCTTCGACAACGAAATCCGGCGCTTTGCCGCGCCGCTCAAACGCTACGAGTTTCCGCTGACACCAGGCGAGATCTGGAACCAGTTTGTCGCCAATTTCAACGAAACGGCGCGCCGGCAAGGTGTCATCAATCGCTATGTCAAGGTCGGCGGCTGGGATCGGATCGCCACTCCTGCGGGGGAGTTCGACACGCTGCGGCTACGCGTTCTGATGCGCCTGGACGACGAAGAATTCTGGCGCTACGCCACCGATTGCAATTACGAGATTTGGTATGCGCCGGCGGCGGGAGCGTCCGTGCGCGAAGTCAAACGCGCCGATTACCTCGAGCGCGGTGATGGCCAATCGATGTTCCGGATTCGCTCGCAGAACGCCGTGCTTGAGCTTGTCTCTTACCGGCGAGGCTAAGGAACGGCGCACGATTCGCCTGACACTGCGACCCGCGAAGCGTTGCCAACCCGTCTTAAGTAGCTGGAGATTCATGCCCCGATTCTCGACGCTCTTGTCCTTTGCGGTGTTGACCGCGGCGACGGCGTTGCCTGCCGCGGGTCAAACGCCGGCGCCCACCGCGAGCGCGACGCTAGGCAAAGCCGGAGACGTGCAGGAAGGCTTGGCCGCGTTTTATGGCACGCGGCTGAACGGGCGCAAGACGGCTAGCGGCGAAAAGTATGACCACAATGCGTTGACTGCCGCTCACAAGACGCTACCCTTCGGCGCCCGCGTACGCATCACGAATGCGCGGAATGGACGCTCGGTCGAGGTTCGCATCAACGACCGCGGACCCACCCAGCCCAACCGCATCATCGACCTTTCCCGCGCAGCGGCCACCAAGCTCGGCATGCTGCGCGCGGGCAACGTACCGGTGCGCCTCGAGGTCTTAAATGTCGCGCCAGCGGCGGAACCGCGCCGGCGCGCGCCATAGCGATGTCCGGCGATTAGTAGCGATACGTGTCCGGCTTGTACGGACCGTCGGGCGTAACGCCGATGTACGTCGCCTGCTTGTCCGTCAATGGCGTGAGCATCGCGCCAAGCTTGGTGAGTTGCAACCGGGCAACCTTCTCGTCGAGGTGCTTCGGCAACACGTAGACACCGACCGGGTACCGGTGCTCTCCCCGCTGTGCGTCACCCCACAGCTCGATTTGCGCCATCACCTGGTTCGCGAACGACGAACTCATGACGTACGACGGGTGGCCAGTCCCGCAACCGAGGTTCACGAGTCGCCCTTCGGCGAGCAGGATGATCCGCTTGCCGTCCGGAAACACGACGTGGTCGACCTGCGGCTTGATGTTTTCCCACGTGTAGCGCTTCAGTCCGGCCACGTCGATCTCGTTGTCGAAGTGACCGATGTTGCACACGATCGCGTTGTTCTTCATCCGCTTCATGTGCGCGAGCGTCAAGATGTCGATGTTGCCGGTGGCCGTGACGAAGATATCGGCCTTGTCGCACGCGTATTCCATTGTCACGACACGGTAGCCCTCCATCGCCGCCTGCAGCGCGCAAATCGGATCGATCTCGGTGATCCAGACTTGCGCGGAGAGGGCGCGCAACGCCTGCGCAGACCCCTTGCCCACGTCGCCATAGCCCGCCACGACGGCGACCTTGCCGGCGATCATGACGTCGGTGGCGCGTTTGATGGCGTCGACCAGCGACTCGCGACAGCCGTACAGATTGTCGAACTTCGACTTCGTCACCGAGTCGTTGACATTGATCGCGGGGAACGAAAGCCGCCCTTCCTTATGCATTTGGTACAAGCGCTTGACCCCGGTCGTCGTCTCTTCGGTGACCCCCTTGATATTGGCCTTGATCCGCGAATAGAAGTCGGGATCGTCGGCAAGTCGCTTGGCGATAGCGGCGTAAAGTGAGAATTCCTCCTCATTGCGGGGATTGGAAATGACCGCGCGGTCGGTTTCGGCCTGCGCGCCGAGATGCACCAGCAAGGTCGCATCGCCGCCGTCGTCCAGGATCATATTCGGCGTGCCGAGCGAGGTGTCGGACATCGGCCACGCGAAAATGCGATGCGTGTATTCCCAGTACTCGTCGAGCGTTTCGCCCTTGTACGCATAGACCGGCGTTCCGCGCGCGGCGATCGCCGCGGCGGCGTGATCCTGCGTCGAGTAAATGTTGCACGAAGCCCACCGCACTTCCGCGCCCAGCGCCTGCAGCGTCTCGATCAAGACGGCGGTCTGAATCGTCATGTGCAGCGATCCGGCGATCTTGGCGCCGCGCAACGGCTGCGTCGGCGCAAACTCCTCGCGAATGGCCATCAGGCCGGGCATCTCCGTTTCGGCGATCGCGATTTCCTTGCGCCCCCATTCGGCAAGCGCAAGATCGGTAACGTGAAAGTCGGCGAAATTCTTGGTATCGGTAGCAGCGTTCATCGGTCACTCCATTGTTGGTGACCGCGCCGGCGGAAAAGACGAGGGATCCGCCACTCGTCGCTCCGTGCACGATTCACGGTTCAACGAGCGCGGTTCACAAGAAAAGTGAAGCGCCCCGAGCCTGGCAGGGTTCCTTCGATCCGGCAGGAATCGCTGTTGCAACGCTCCTCGGGGAGCGGGCGTGATTCTACCGGATTATTGAACGGATGTTATTGCCGGTGCGTTCAACGTTGCTGCATGGCAGCGACTTCGGCGAAGAGCGCGTTGGCGAGGCTCGATTCACGTTTGTAGAAGCCCTCCGTGTGAAACGTTTCGGGGAGCTTGAAATGCTCGTAATCGAGGTGATGCAGAAACTCGTGCACTAACGTGCGCAGAAACGAACGAAAGGCGACGACCTGTTTGCGCTGTACCGTCCGCATCCACACGGTAACGCGCGCCGGCGGCTGCTCCTCGCTCGGCTCGTAGAGTCCGTGCAACTCGCCATAATCGCCCGAAGGACGCCGCGCGAGCACGCGCACGCGAACAGGTGGCACGCGATAACCTGTGATCAGCGCATCGAGCAAAGCCTGGCAGCCGCGCTGCACCTCGATTCGGTCCTCGCGGAGCAGGCCGTCGCGAATCGCGCCCACCGGCGCAACGACGATGGCGCCGTCCGGGAGGTCCAGTACCTCGATTGCATCGCTTTCGCGGTAAATTCGTTGGCGGCGGCTTCCGAGTCGGTCGTAATACGCAAAGCGCATCGAATTATTCTAGTGCACGGACTGTAAAGTCACGTAGCGATTTCCAGCGCTTATCGGCTTGTCTTTCCGCTTTCGGCCTTATGCCATACCTGCAGGACCTCGACCCGCAGAGACGAAAAAGCCGCCCACAGGCGGCCCTACTTCGTCGTCACGCGGCTAAGTCAATTCTTCTTGACCTTTTCCAACATCTTGAAGATGCCCTTCGGAGCGCCGACAAACATACGCTTGAAGGTCTTGGGGAGACAACGCCGCTCAAGTGTGTTGCGGCGGGTCCGGGAACGTTCGGCCATTAAATTTCCTTTGCTTGGGGGAGACGGCTCGCCTCAACGATAGCGATCCGTGAGCCTTTTGCCGTAGAGGACGGATTCTACCGTATCCGACGCTATGTCAATTGCGTTGTCCCGCAGCAGGGATCAAAGACACGCGCTCGAAGAGGCCGTAGAGTCGTCCCAGTGGTCGGACGGTGACGTCGTAACGAACAACCTTTGCAGGCGCAACGCCTTGTTCCAACGGTAGCCGATACGCGAATTCAAGCACTGCCGTTCCCGGCTCCAGCGCGCGAAACCGAAACGTCGTCGTGCCTGCGACGCCCATCATGCCGGCCGGCAGCGGCGCGGGTGTGAAGTCGGAGCCTCCGGCCAACAGCAGCGCAGCGCCGGAGCTTCTTTGCAACTCCCACCCATAACCGGTCGTCGAGTCGCTCTCGAGACCGATCACCAACGGAGCACCGCTGCGCACGACGTACGCTCCTCCGCCCGGGCCCGCCGTGATGCCCTCGGGCTCCAAGGTCGCGCATGCGGCAAGTGCGGTCACCGCGCCCACCACGATCGCGCCGTGCACGACGCCGACAATGCGCTTGCTCCAGACGTGCATTACACGCCTACGACGGCGCGCCGCCTGGCCGCGTCGTCGTTACCCGAGGCAACGCGTAGCGTGTCCACTTTGTCGATGCCCGCGGCCGCGCGCAGCGTGTCCACTTTGTCGGTGGCCTCCCACGTGAACTCGGGCTCGTCACGACCAAAATGGCCGTACGCCGCCGTTTTGCGATAGATCGGACGCAAGAGATCGAGCATACGAATAATGCCCTTCGGACGCAGATCGAAATGCGCGTTCACGAGTTCAGCGAGCTTCTCGTCAGAAATCGTTCCGGTGCCCTCGGTGTAAACGGTGACGTTGATCGGCTTGGCCACGCCGATCGCATACGAAAGCTGAACCTGGCACTGCGTGGCGAGACCCGCCGCGACAACGTTTTTGGCGACATAGCGCGCAGCGTAAGCGGCCGAGCGATCGACCTTGGACGGATCCTTCCCCGAAAACGCGCCGCCGCCATGCGGCGCCGCGCCGCCGTAGGTATCGACGATGATCTTGCGCCCGGTAAGTCCGGCATCGCCATGCGGTCCGCCGATCTCGAAGCGCCCGGTCGGATTCACGAGAAACCTGGCGCCGTTCAGCATCGCCGGCGGAAACACTGGCTTGATGATCTCCTCGATCACCGCTTCAGCGAGCTTGCCTTGGCTGTCATTCATCGACGGGTCGTGCTGGGTGGACAATACGACGGTATCGACGCTGTGGGGTTTGCCGTCCACATATCGGACGGTGACCTGCGACTTGGCATCGGGGCGCAGAAACGGGAGCCGGCCGTCGCGCCGGACTTCACTTTGCCGCTGCACGAGGCGATGCGCGTAATAGATCGGGAATGGCATCAGCGACGGCGTTTCATCGCACGCGTAACCGAACATGAGGCCCTGATCGCCCGCGCCCTGATTCAAGAAATCGTCGGACGCGTGATCGACACCTTGGGCAATATTGGGAGATTGCCGGCCATAGCAGACCATGACCGAGCAGCCATCGGCGTCGAAGCGCAGCGCCGGATCGTTGTAGCCGATCGCGCGGATGGTTTCGCGCGCCACGCGTCCGTAATCGACGTTGGCGCGAGTCGTTATTTCCCCCGTCATGACGACGAGGCCGGTCGATACCAGTGTTTCCGCGGCGACGCGGCCCGTCGCGTCTTGCTCTAGAATCGCATCGAGCACCGCGTCGGAAATCTGGTCCGCAACCTTATCCGGATGCCCTTCCGACACCGATTCCGACGTGAACAAAAACGCGCTCATCTCTTCTCCCAGCCGTTTGTTGCGCGGGACGCCGACGCTGTCGGCCCACAGCGAAAGTTGGCGCCCGCACCCAGACAAAGACATAAATTCTAGCAGTATTCGCAGGCGCGGTTGCGCCCACCTCCGACATGCATAAGACGCAAACGCGTGGGGGGTCGCCGGGCATTGCAGTCCCGGACAGCGCCGCCGTGCAGCACGCTGCATGCCTGTTGCATGCGGGGGAACTCGTCGCGTTTGCGACCGAAACGGTTTATGGGCTCGGCGCGGATGCCGGAAATGCAAATGCGGTACGCAAGATCTTTGCAGCCAAAGGCCGGCCTGCTGCACATCCGGTGATCGTGCATGTGCGTGACGCGGGAGAGATGCCGCATTGGGCGCGCGAGCTGCCGAATGGCGCGACGAAGCTCGCCGAGGCATTCTGGCCGGGCCCGCTGACCTTGATCCTGCCGCGCACGCCGCTTGCCTCTGATGCGGTGACCGGCGGCCAGGACAACGTCGGATTGCGTGTGCCCGCGCATCCGGTCGCGCAGATGCTGCTCACGGCGTTCGCCGCGTTGGGCGGCAAGGGCATCGCCGCACCGTCGGCCAACCGCTTCGGGCGCATCTCACCGACTACCGCAAAGCACGTCGCCGATGATTTGGGGGATGCCGTTTCGCTGATTCTCGATGGCGGCCCGTGCGACATCGGCATCGAAAGCACCATCGTCGCCTTTTCCGGAGGCGAAGCGATGCTGCTGCGGCCGGGCGCGATCGACCGCGATGCCTTGGTACGCGTGCTGGGTCATTCGCTAGGCTTTGCTACCGCGGCTACGCCGCGTGCGTCCGGAAGCCTGCCGTCGCACTACGCCCCACGCACGCCCCTTTATGTCGTGACCGCACGGGAGCTGCCGCTGGAAATCGACCGGCGCATGGCGCGCCCCGGGCGTGTCGCGGTGCTGGCGTTGACCGTTGCGCGGCCGACCGGCTTCGACGGTGCCTGGATCACGGCGCCCCGCGATGCCGCGAGTTACGCGCAAGGTTTGTACGCGCATTTGCGAAAGCTCGACACGAGCGTCGCAGCGGCGATTCTCGTCGAGCAGGTTCCAGCCGCTACGGAATGGCTGGCGGTGCGCGACCGGCTGGGACGCGCGACCAGCGAGGCGTCGGATTCAAACGCCCGGAGCGTTTAAGAATCGATCTGCGTCAAGGTCCGCAGGCGTTCCAGCTCGGCGCGACGGAGCGTAGTTATCACATCCGCGTCAGCACGTTCACGTGTGCAGCGCGATCGCACGCACGAATCGTTAATGCGGGCCGCCAGCGCGGTCGCGTCGGCGTCGATACTGGCGTGCATTTGTGCGAAAAAAGTTTCACGCACGAGAGCGGTCGGAAACCTTTTCGGAACAAGGCGAATCGAGACGTTGCCCGGATATTCAACCAGAGCTCCGGTTCCTACATCAACTGCCAGAGCGAGCGGCGCAAGTAGTCCCAGGACGCCGATGACGCCCAAGCCCGACGATACGGCGCCGGGAACGAGGCCCACCAACGGATTGGCGGCACCGGCGCCACCGATGGCATAACTTGCCAAACTGGGAATCGACGTGGCGCCGAAGATCGGACCCGACAGGTCCGACGTCAACTTCGAGGTCGCTTCGAAATAACCTTGCTTGCGACAACGGATCGTGAGATCGAACTGCGAGCGCGCGATCTCGATTTCGGCGGGAGTCGATGCGATCGCCCCGATATCGCCGCCCTTGCGCTCCAACGTACACTCGGCCCCGGGAGGGTCCGTCGCCACCGTGAGCGTCTGCGTCAAGCCGTAGATGATCGTTGCGCAGCCGCTGAACGCGACAGCCGCCGCGAGCGCACAGCAAGTAGCCGCGACACGTCGTGTCAGCATGCGCGAGCTAGCAATCATCACGGAAGGCGCGTTCGACGAACGGCACGATCGAATCAATCAAAGCGCCGGTCGCGTTTGCGAAGTAATGGTCGGTCGCGGCGATGCGCACTTCGCCAGAGCATCGATCCCGCGGCCGCTGCCTGGCGCGTGCCCGAACGCTCGTCAAAGCTTCGGCAAAATCATGCTCGGCGACGACGTCGAGCACCGGCATTGTGGGGACCGACGCGAAATCAACCAGCATGCCGACCGGAATCCAGGCAGCGATCGCGCGCCCCTTCGCCGTTGCCAAGTAGGTGTTCGCCATCGCGGCACCCAAGCTGTGCGAAACCACGGCGATCCTACTGTGGCCTTTACTTTGAAGGAAGGCAACGGCAGCCGACAACCGCTCTCCCGCCACGGGAAACAGAGTCGAGTAGCTTTCGCGCAGCGCATCCGCGGCGAGTACCGGCATTTGCACCGACAGTGTTGCGAAGCCCCGATCGGCGAGCGCGACCCGCAGCGCGCCATTCAACCCCCAATCGGGATGCACGCCCAGCCCGTGGACCAGCACGATGCCACCCTTGGCGGGTTGCGCCGGTTCGCTGTAGAGCGCCAGGACGTTGGCGCGTTGCGGAGTTGCGAGCCACACTGCATCGCCCACGACAACTTGCGGCACGATCTCACGCGCCCAGCGTTCTTCGCGGGCTGCGTCGGGGGCGGCCACCGGCGACGCGCAGCCAGCTGCGAGAAATGCGAGAGAGAGAAGGGGAAAAAGGTGCATTGTGGCGGCGTGCCATCTACGCTCACGCTAACTGTGAAACGAATCAAGGGCAAGCGTCAAAAGAACACCTTTCCTGTGGGTCTTTTGGAAGTCGTGTGATCAAATTAAGCGGGTTGGTGGCACGATCATTCAGATAATTTGGGGTTGGACATGTTGAAAATCTGGGGAAGAAAGAACTCGGTCAATGTCCAGAAGGTGCTCTGGTGCTGCGAGGAAATCGGAATCGAGTATCAGCGCATCGACGCCGGCGGTGACTTCGGGATCGTACAGACCCCTCGCTACCTTAGTCTCAATCCGAACGCCCTCGTACCCACGATTGAGGACGAGGGGCTCGTTCTTTGGGAGTCCCACGCGATCGTCCGGTACCTTGCCGCGAAGAACAAAGCCCGGGGCCTCTGGCCCAACGATCTCAAGACTTGCGCGAAAGCGGACCAGTGGATGGACTGGAGCAGCTCGACGTTCTGGCCGGCCCTCCGCCCACTGTTTATGGGACTGATTCGCACGCCGGCAAACCAGCGTGATCCGCAGGCGCTTAAGGAACACCGTCTCAAGACCGCTGAAGTGCTCGCCATCGCCGACAGCCACCTCGAATCCCGCGCGTTTCTCGCGGGGGACGACTTTACAGTGAGCGACATCGCGCTCGGTTGCGGGGTCTGGCGCTGGATGGCGTTGCCCATCGAACGCCCCCTATTGCCCCACGTTCAACGGTGGTTCGACTGCCTGGCGCAGCGGCCGGCGTACCAGAAGGTTGTGATGCTGCCGCTAACTTGAAGTCACTTCTGCGCGGGTTCAACGCCTCGCCGATTCGGACGCCGTATACTGATCAGTGCGGATTTCAGTGGCAGAAAGTAATCGCGCTATTAATCAAGCGAACGGGGCTCTTGGTGACTACCTCGCACATTTCGGCGCGCAATGCGGCTGCCGGCTCGCGCAGATCGGTTTCGGCGGCGTGCCGGCGGTTGGGACCTCGTGGGTTGCTGCAGGCAGGACTGCTGGTGTTCGCAAGCGCAATGTGCACGATGGCAGTGGCGCAGAACTATCCTACCAAGCCAATCCGGTTGGTCGTTCCATTTCCCGCAGGCGGGCCGACCGACATCGTCGCGCGCCCGCTCGCGCAATTTCTCGGTGAAGCATTGAAGCAGCAAGTCATCGTCGACAATCGCGGTGGGGCAGGCGGAAGCATCGGCGCGGAAAACGTCGCGAAGTCGCCGGCTGACGGATATACACTGATCATGGCCACGGTCGGCACTCATGCGATCAATGCGTCGCTGTACAAGAACCTCGCTTATGATCCGGTCAAGGATTTCACGCCGATCGCGCTGGTCGCCGCTGCACCGGTTGCGCTGGTTGCGCATCCGTCGCTGCCGGCGAACTCGGTTGCGGACTTGATTGCCCGAGCCAAGGCACAACCCGGTTCGATCAGCTTCGGAACGGCGGGCAATGGCACGCCGGGCCACCTTACCGGCGAAATGTTTCGTGCCATTACTGGCGCCGACTTAAAACACGTGCCTTACAAAGGGAGCGCTCCCGCGATCACGGACTTGATCGGCGGGCAAATCCAGCTGATGTTCGATCCCCTGCAATCGATGCTGCCCCATGTTCAGGCCGGCAAGCTCAAGCTGCTCGCGGTGAGCAGCGCGACGCGCTCCGCAGCAGCACCCGACGTTCCGACCTTGTCCGAGGCGGGGTTGAAGGATTTCGAAGCGACTGCGTGGTGGGGCGTGTTCGCCCCGGCGAATCTGTCTTCTGCGATAGCGGCACAGCTCAATGCCGAAATCGACCGAGTTGTTCGGTCGGAGCCGTTCCGCGAGCGTCTGGTGCCGCGGGGCGTGCAGGTGATCGGAGGTTTGCGCGAGGACTTCGCGCAGTTCCAGCAGCGTGAACTCGTCAAGTGGGGCAAGGCCGTTCGCGATTCCGGCGCCGCGGTCGACTGATATGCGGCTGGACGACTTGGAGCGATGCTCGCAGGCGAGATGGGCCCAGTGCGGCAGCTCGCACTTCGCATTGAATCAATGGTCGACTTCTCCGACGCAGCCTTTCATGCTGCTCTCCTCATCACTTCGATCACCCGCCGCGCGGGATCGACCCGCACCCAATCCCCCGTATTCACCACGCCGCGCGGGTCGGGCTCCCAACCCTCGGTGATCGGAATGCCGGCAAAGACCGCCCCCTGCACCATCACCGGGTTGGTCACGCCGAAGACGAACGCCTTCGGCGCGATCTTCTTCCACTTGATGTCGTAGAACGCCCAGCCTGCGGCGATCCCGCCTTTCGCGGTCGGAAAAAAACAGATCTTGTCCGCGATGCTCGTGCCTTCAAGGCGGTGGCCCGGCTTGGTGATGACACCCGACCAGCGGTCGAGGTCGTAACGCGGCGAAAAGCCCTCGTCCGACACCACCGCCTCGCCCTCCACGACCTGGCCGTAGGCGCGTTGCACGCGGATGATGACGCTTGTATGGTGCCCCCCTGCGTCGCTTCGCGCCGCACCCCCCGATGGGGGGCGAGCGCCGAGGGGCGGCCATGCGGCGCTCATTTCAGCACGCCCGAGCAGGCGATCTCGACGCACGCTTCGGTGCGCCGCAGAATGGTGTTGAAGCGGTGCGCGCCGATGATGTTCACGATCTTCGCCGAATTCGCGACCATGTTGGTCCAGCGGTTCGCCACACGCATCGGCGAAAGGTTCTGCAGGATATAGAAGCACACGCCCTCGAGAATCGTGACGCCGGCTGCCTCGAGCTTGCCGGCATAGCCGAGCTTGCGTGCCTGCGCGAGAACACCCCCATTTGTGGTGACAAAGCAGCTCGAGCCGGGCTGCAACTGGCGGCCGTCGAACAGCTCGGCCAGGCGCTTCATCTCGAGGAGTGACTGCTGCGGGCCGGAGAACACCACCAGCCGCGCGTCCCCATCGCCGAGGTCGTACCCGCGGTAGATCCGCTCGATGTCCGCGTCGCCGATCAGGATGCGCTCGACGGGCGCGCGACCGCCCAGCGCCGCCTCGAGCGACGGCGCCTCGGGGGTGATGCCCACGAAATGGAACATCGCCATCGAGCCGTAGCTTGCGAGCGCCGCTCCAAGGTGCTTTAACTCGTCGGCGTTCGGCGATCTGCCGTAGCCGTGGAACACCGGCACGGCGAAGTAGCTCTGGTGCGCTTCGCCGACCAGCTTTCCCACCGCGCCCCAGTCGGCGAGATCATCAAGCGCCGCGTCGAGCTGGACGGTAAAAGTCCCCCTGCGGTGCTCGTCCAGGTGAAACCCGTACTCGGGCGTGCGTCCCGTCACTCCTGCGGCGAGCGCCGCCGGCCCCGACTCGAAGTTCGAGCGCGCACCGAAAACTGAGTTGGCGTAGATCACGGTGCCGGTGTCGCCCCATGCGACGTGCTCGCCGAGGTGCGGCTGATAGACGGTCTGATAGTTGATGCAGGTGTCGGTCGTGATCACGTTCATCCGTTGCAGGCACGCGATCAGCTCGCGCTCTTTCGCCACTGCACCTGCGTCCTGCCCTAGACGTTCCCAGTGCGCGAAGTCGATGCAGCGCGCGTTGGTCGTGGTGCCGACGATGCAGCGCGCGCCGCTTCGCGCTTCAGCGCGCAGCCATTCGAGTCCGCCGTCTCCCATCACCTCGATGTCGCCCATCATGTGGACGTTGGTGACGGGGACGAACCGTTTCGCGCCCCAGAACTCGGCGACTCGGACTTGATACTCGAGGGCACGCCTTGCCGCCTCGCCGCGTTCTCCCGCGAGGATCGCGCGCTCGACGTCCGTTAATGTCATGAATGAATTTCCTTCATCAGGGCGTCCTCCAGATCATTGAGCGCGAGCGTCTTCCAGAATCAGCGTCGATGCCCTTTCGGCGATCATCGCGACCGGCGCATTGGTGTTGCCCGCGAGAGAGTCGGCATGATTGTAACGGCCTGTCGTGCGCGGGCTCGACCCGCACACCCTCCTGCTGGACAGCCTCACCGCCCGCCGCCTTTCGTGGCGCTGGCGTGCACCAGGCCGGTATGCGCCCGACCGGCGGTTCAGCGGATCGCGACCAGGGCGATGAGCGTCACAAACCCCGCTGCGATGCCCGCGAGAAGATTCCGGCGAAAGACGAAATAGACGATGAGCGCGATCGCGCAAGCGATCAGTCGCTCGGGAAGCGGCGTGGCCGCGAGCGTGCCGGTAGGCAGGAGCAGGATGCGCGCCGCCAGTCCGGCGATCAAAGCATAAGCGACACAGCCCGCCCAGGCGAAGAACTCGCTATCGATGCGCACCCTGCCGGAGACCAGCATGCCCAGGCCGCGCCACAGATAGGTCGCGAGGGCGCATCCTACGACAAGCAACGCGAGTTCAACCACGTTTTTTCGCCCCGACCAGCCCCCACGCCAGAGTGCCGCCTACGAGCCCTCCCAGCATCACGCTCCATTGCGGTGTAACCAAGTGGATCAATGGGCCGGCCACCGCGCCACAGACGAGCGCCACCACGCCATGGCGTGTGCGCGTCTCGCCCGTGAGGAGGAGCACGAAATACAGCGGTCCGATGAATACGAGTCCCTGGCGCACCAGCGGCGGCAGCGATTCGGCCAGCGCGTAGCCGATTGCGGTCGCCACCACGCAGGCCACCCAGTTGGTGAGCGCAAAGCCGACGAACCAGGGCAGGCGCTGCGGAAGCGGCAACTCCGGGCAGCGTCGCATGCTGGCCGCCCATCCAGTCATCGCCAGCAAGTGCACCGCGGCATAGATCCGCCAGGTGGGACGGCCGGCTGAGCGCAGCATTGGCAGCAGCGCCACGGTCATCGGTAGAAAGCGCGCGGCGGTGAGCGACACTGTGATTACGATCATCACCGGCACCGACCCGGCAATCGACATTTCCAGCATCGCCAACTGCCCCGGCAGCGCGAAGATGGTGACCGTGGATAAGAGCGCGGCCCACAAGGGAAACTGGCCGTTGGCGAGGGCGCCGAACCCCAGATAGCCGGCAGCGAGCACCATGGAGGGCGCGCCTATGGATTCACGCGCCGCCGCCCAGAAGGCGGCTCGGGCATCAGGATAGGGGGAAGTGCTAATGGGTCGTACGCCGATAGCCACTGTCGATCACTGCCGTGAAGACCAATACGGAAGCCAACGTACGACCACCCTGCATCCGGGCGAATTTTCGATCCTGCGCCACCGAAATCCTACCGCTTAGGCGATGGAAGGCCTCAGTAAATTGGCGACGAGATCGATGTTGCACGGGTGCTTGCACCGATACTGCTGCTCTTGAAGCCGCCCGTCAGATCTTGATTCTCGGGTCGAGCCAGTCGCGCAGCGAGTCGCCAAACAGGTTGAAGGCGAATACCGCCAGGCTGATCGCGACTCCGGGAAACACGATCATCCACGGCGCCTGCTGATAGAAGTCGATCGCCGATCCCGACAGCATCAAGCCCCAGGCCGCCGTGGGTTCGGTCACGCCCAGTCCCAGAAAGGACAGCGAGGCCTCGAGCAGGATTGCCTGGCCGACAAAGGCGGTGAGCATGATGAGATAGGGAGCCACCACGTTGGGCACGATGTGCCGGAAGATGATGCGGGTGTGCGAGAAACCGGCTGTGCGCGCCGCGTCGATATAGGGCATCTCGCGCACGGCCAGCGCGGATGAGCGCACCACGCGCGCCACTTTGGGCACCATGGGCAAGCCGATGGCGATGATCAGGTTCCAATCAATGCCGAACATGACGTTCTTGCCCAGCACCGCCACCACCGCCAGCGCCAGCACGATGATGGGGAAGGCGAGGATGATGTCCATGAAGCGCTGGATGATCATGTCGGTGCGGCCGCCGAAGTAGGCCGACGCCACCCCAATGATTGCGCCCAGGGTCGAGCCTATGAGCGACGAGAGGAAGCCCACCGCCAGCGCGGTCTGCGAGCCGTAGATGATGCGCGAGAATACGTCGCGCCCAAAGTTATCGGTACCGAGCAGATGATCCCAGGAGGGCGGGGCCAGTATGTTGCCGTAGTCCACCGTCAGCGGGTCATAGGGCGCCACCCATTGAGCAAACACCGCCGCCAGGATCATCAGCACGATGACCGCCAGCCCGGCGGTGCCGAGCGGCTGCTGCAGGGCGAAGGCAAGCACCGGATGGCGGCGCCGCGGCACCTTGTAGGTGATCTCGAAAGTTCCGGGGACGGTGCTCATCAGCGATAACGGATGCGCGGATCGAGCCACGCGTACAGAAGATCGATCACGAAATTGACGATGATGAAAAAGGTGGCGACTAGCAGCACCAGCGCCTGGACCATGGTGAAGTCGCTGCGCGTCACCGCCTGCACGAAGAGCTTGCCGAGACCGTTTAAGTTGAACACCTGTTCGGTGACCACCAGACCGCCGATCAAAAAGGCGAACTCGAGGCCGATCACTGTCACCACCGGCAACATCGCGTTCCCGAGCGCATGCCGCACCACGACCACGCGCTCGAACACGCCCTTGGCGCGCGCGGTGCGGATGTAGTCCTCCTGCAGCGTTTCGAGCAACGTGGAGCGCATCATGCGCGTCGCCACCGCGGAATAGCGGTAGCCCACCGCCAGTGCCGGCCAGATAAGCTGCGACAGATTCTCACGTGGATTCTCGAAGAACGGCGTGAAGGTGATTGGCGGGTGCCACTGAAAATACGTCAGCAGCAGCAGGATGATGATCATGCCCAGCCAAAACGACGGCACGGCGAGGCCGGCGATCGAAATCACCCGTATGACATGGTCGATCCAGGTGTCCTTGTACAGCGCCGAAAGGGTTCCCAGCGGAATCGAGATCAGCACCGCGAGGATGGTCGCCATGACGGCGACCTGGATGGAAAGCTGCAGCCTGGAGGCGATCTCCTGGGACACCGGATTGCCGGTCCACATCGACACGCCGAAATCACCGGTCGCCATGCCGGCCAACCATTTGCCGAACTGGACATAGATCGGCCGGTCGAGCCCCAGGCGCGTGCGCTCCATCTCGATCACGGCCTGCGAGACGTTGGCGCCCTCGCCCCGCAGCATCACTTCTACCGGATCGCCACCCATGACGCGCAGCATCAGGAATACCAGGATCGCGACCCCGAGCAAGGTCGGGATCATCAGCAGCAGGCGCTGGGCGATGTAGCGAAGCAACGTTTAAGAGGCGGATGAAGGGATGGCGCAGCGGACCCGGGCCGGAGTCCGCTGCATTTCTAAAGCTCGAGGCCGGTCCTTACTGGTCCAGCCAGACGTCGGTCAGGTCCTGCCCCACATAATGGCTGGGCGTGATGTGCCAGCCTTTCATCGGCTTGTGGTGGACGATGATGCGGTGCCACCAAATGGTAGGGATGACGTAGGCCTGATCCAGCAGCTGGCGCTCGAACTCGCGCAGCAGCGCAACGCGCTTGCCCCGGTCGAGCTCTCCCGCCTGCTTGTCGTAGAGATCGTCGAGCTTGCGGTCGACGTGGCCCGAATAATTGAGCGCCGAACGATCCGCGGACAAGTACTTCTGCAGCTGCAGATTGGGCTCGTCCATGAAGTCGCAGTTGAAATCAAGCGCCGCATCATACGTCGGATTCCCCCGTTGCTGCGCGGCCAGATACAGCCGCGTCTCGAGCTGCTCATGCTGCACAGTGAGCCCAATCTGGCGCCATTGGTCGATCAGGAACACGCCCACGGGCGTGTAGGGCATGGCCACGTTGCGGTTGGTCAGCTTGAAGGTCAGATTCTCGGCCCCTGCCTCCTTGAGCAGCCGACGCGCCTCGGCCCGAGCCGCATTGATGTCGCGCGAAAATCCCGGCAGTTTCACGAGATCCTGCTCGCTGATCGCGAGATCGTAGCCCGGGCGCAACAACCCGCCGACGTGGCGCACCAGCGCGATCTTCTGCAGCGCCTGCGCACCCGTCCAGCGGTCTATCCCCAGCGACAGAGCTCGGCGCACGCGGGGATCGTCGAAGGGCTTCTTCTTGGCGTTGAAGCTCACGACCAGGCTGCAGACCCAAGGAGACTCGACCACGACCGCGCGGTCGCCCAGCGCCTGCACCAGGCGATCCCTATCCGCCGGCGAATGGCCGCGAAACTCCACCAACACTTGGCCCGCCGAAAGTGCGTTCACCATCGGCGCGCCGCTCATGAAGACCGCCCGATAGCTATCCAGGTAAGGCTTGCCCTGCTGGAAGTAGCCGTCGAACTTGCGGCCCACCCAGTGCGAGCCGGCTTGGTGCTCGACGAAAGAGAATGCACCGGTGCCGAGGATGTTGCGCTCGGGGAATTTGGGATCGGCCTTGAGCTTGGCGGCGCTGTAGACGCAGTCCCAGGGTGAGGCGAAGTTGGACAGCATCGAAGCGTTGGTCTTGGATAGCTTAAACACTACCGTTTGCGCGTCGGGCGTGTCGATAGAGGCGATGTCTTTGTAGGTCTCCTCGCGCAGCGAGCGCACGCCCTCGGGTGGTTTCCTGAGCCGGTCGTAGGTGGCCCTGATGTCCTCCGCGGTAAACGCGGAGCCGTCATGAAACTTGACGTTGCGCTTGAGCTTGAACGTGTAGGTCAGGCCGTCGGGGGAGACCGTCCAGGATTCGGCCAGGTCACCGACCACCTTCGGGTAGTTGGCGGTATCGAACTTGAGCAAGGTCGAGTAATGCGGCCGCACCGGATGGATGAAGGCGAACGAGCTCTGCGCATGGCAGTCGTAATTGGGCGGTTCGGCGCTGACCGCGAAGGTGAGCGTGCCGCCCGTCTTGGGCGATTGCGCCAGCGCATGCGGCACCCCGAACGCAAGCACGGCCGCGACAACGGCGGATGGAATTTTCATGTGGGCCTCCTTTGGCAAATCTGGTCAAGTCGGATAGTTGCTGTAATTGTTTTTGATAGTTTCCCTTGGTTTCCCTAGACCTTGATGCAGGCAGCGAAGTGCATCGGCGTAATTTCCCGCAGCGCCGGCACGCTTTCCTGGCATTCCTCCGTGGCCATAGGACAGCGCGTGTGAAACACGCAGCCCTTCGGCGGATCAAGCGGGCTGGGGACCTCCCCGCCGAGCACCGAGCGGGCGCGTTCGCGCTCGAGTTCCGGGTCGGGAATCGGCACCGCGTTTAAGAGCGCCTTGGTGTAGGGATGTAGCGGTTCGCTGTAAAGGCGATCGCGGTCGGCGATCTCCATCACCCGCCCCAGATACATCACCACCACCCGATCCGAGATATGGCGCACCACCGCAAGGTCGTGGGCGATGAACAGATACGTGAGCCCCAGCGTTTTCTGCAGGTCCTCGAGCAGATTGATGATCTGCGCCTGAATCGACACGTCCAGTGCCGACACCGGCTCATCGCACACGATGAACTTCGGCTCCAGGGCGAGCGCGC
The DNA here is from genome assembly GCA_037719965.1 of Casimicrobiaceae bacterium. Lineage (GTDB taxonomy): Bacteria > Pseudomonadota > Gammaproteobacteria > Burkholderiales > Casimicrobiaceae > VBCG01. The sequence continues at coordinate 172,444 of JBBJMT010000005.1, forward strand.
GCGCAATGCCGACCCGTTGGCGTTGACCTCCGGAGAGCTCGTGCGGATAGCGTTGTCCCATGTACTCGAACAGGCCGACCTGGGCGAGCAGTTCGGAAACGCGCTTCGCTGCCGCGGCCCGGTCGGGCACCAAGCCGTGCACCAGCGTCGGTTCTGCGATGATCTGGCCCACGGTCATCCGCGGGTTGAGCGAGGAGTAAGGGTCCTGGAAGATGACCTGGATCGAGCGCCGGTAGCGCTTCAACTCCTCGGCGCTGGCACGCGTAACGTCGAGGCCGTCGTACACGATTCTGCCGGCGGTTTCGCGCTCCAGGCGCAACAGCGTTCGGCCGACGGTCGTCTTGCCGCATCCGGATTCCCCCACCAGCCCCAATGTCTCTCCCGCGCGGATCTCGAAAGACACGTCGTCCACCGCGCGCAGCACCGCGCGGTCGCCGCCAAGTAGGCCGCGGCTTACATTGAACCAGGTCTTGAGCCCCTGCACTTCAAGCAGCGGCTTGCTATCGAACGTCTTCGGCGGAGCCGGTCGCGTTGCATCGGCCGAGACGAGGCCTATGCTTTGAGGGCCGAATTGCGCGAGCTCACGCGCGCGCAGGCAGGCGGAGTAATGCGCCGGCTCGATTTCCTCGAGCTCGGGCAAGATCAATTCGCAGGCTTCCTGCTTCGCGGGGCAGCGCGGCGCGAAGCGGCAGCCCTTCGGCGGCGCAAGAAGACTAGGCGGAAGACCCTCGATGGTCTCGAGCTTCGCACCGCGCGGCCGATCGAGTCGCGGCACCGAGCGCAGCAGGCCAACGGTATAGGGATGCAGAGCCTTGGCGAAGACGCTTCTTGCCGTTCCCTGCTCGGCCAGTCGCGCCGCGTACATTACGTTCACCCGGTCAGCGTAGCGCGCCACGATACCGAGGTTGTGAGTGATCACCACCATGGCGATCCCAAGCTCGCGCGACAACTCCTTCATCAGGTGCAGGATCTGCGCCTGGATGGTGACGTCGAGAGCGGTGGTCGGCTCATCGGCGATGATCAGCTTGGGATTGCAGGCCAGCCCGATGGCGATCATCACTCGCTGGCGCATGCCGCCGGAGAACTGGTGCGGATACTGGCCGAGCCGCCGCTCGGCGTCGGAAATGCCAACCATCCGCAGCAAATCGATGGCGCGGCTGCGAGCCTGCGCCTCGTTCATGCCCTTGTGGATGAGGAGCGGCTCCATGATCTGCAGGCCGATGGTCAGCACCGGGTTGAGCGAGGTCATCGGCTCCTGGAAGATCATCGAGATGTCGCGGCCGCGTATGGCGCGCATATCCTCCTCGGGCAGCTCGAGCAAGTTGCGGCCCTCGAACAGGATGCGCCCGTGCGCGACGCGCCCGGCCGGCTTGGCGAGCAGTCGCATGACCGCCAAGGCGGACACCGATTTTCCGCAGCCCGACTCTCCGACCAACGCCACCATTTCGCCCGGATACACGCGCCAGCTCACGCCCTCCACCGCACGGACGACGCCGCGCGAGGTCACGAAGTGAACGTGCAGGTCTTCGACCGAAAGTAACGATGTGCCGGCGGCGCGGCCGGAAACTTCAGCAGTTGTGCTGGCGACGGCCTGATTCATTTCTTGCTTAAGGCTCCGCAGGAAGGGGCGCAAGAGCCGCGTCTGATAGGCATGCTTGCGACCGAAGCTAGTGTGCCACACAGACCGCGCAGTAGGACGTACGAAGCTAATGGGGCGAAGTTCCGTCTGATCGCGGGGGACACACCTCGCGCTCCACCACGCCGCTACCGCACCTGCGGGATCCGCGCCCAGGGTTTCGCCCGGGCCCGTTGCGGGCAGTGTGGGCACGACTTCCGCATCGCCTTCTCCTGCACGGGACGTGCGGTGTGCCCATCGTGCCGCACCCGGCGCATGGTGGAGACGGCGGCGCAGCTGACCCTTCAAGGCCGCTTGCAGTCCGTCGGTCCTGGCGCGTAGTAGGCCAGTTGCACGGAACATGCACTGGCCAGAGGGTGTTCACGCGTCGGCCATGACCACTGCGCGCGTCAGGCGGCGTCGCCTTCCTCCGCCAGGCAAGCATCGAGGATGTCGAGCGCGTCGACCATCTGCGCGCGCGTCGTGACGAGCGCCGGCGTCAGCGTCAGCACGTGCCCATCGTCGTCTTGAACGACAGCCCGCGCGAAAGCGCTCGATAGGTGACGGCCCTACGGGGCTTGGCTTCGCCCGCCGCGCTTACTTGGCACCCTCCACGTTGGGTCGCCGCGATATGTTGCGTCGAGTTGTCGGGCGCCGCTCGGTCGAGAGCCGACGGGCGCTACGCGCCTTCGCCTGCGACCGGCTCTCTCACTCGCCCTCCACGCGGTCGGAGCGTTGTGTTGCGTCACGTTGTCGGGCTCTGCTCGGTCGCGCGGCGACGCGCCCTACGGGCCTTGCCTCGGCCTGATGGCCTCGGCCCGCCGCGCTCACTCGCCTCAATACCTCCCAGAAAGCAGCGCGCCGGCGTTCGGCACGACAGTGTTCAGGCCCAGACTCTTCAACATCATGAAGGTGGTGCACACGAACGAAGTCACCACCGGCAGACCGGTGCGGTCCTCGATCACCTGCACCGAAGACAGCGAGGGCATCTGCACACAGGCGGAAGCGACAATGGCGTCCGCGCCCTTGGTGTTGAGCCGCTTGGTAATTCCTGCGGGCGCCGTCGGGTTCTGCCGGCCGACTTCCAGGTTGTCGGCAATCTCGAGCGAAATGCTGTCGATGACCTCGATGCCCTCGTGCTCGATGTAGTCGATGACCGGTCGGGTTAAGGGTTTCATGTAGGGCGCGAGGATCGACACCTTTTTCGCACCCCGGGCTTTAAGCCCGTCCACCAACGCGCCGGCGCTGGTCACCACCGGCGCGGGGCCACCCGCCTCGACGGTGCGGCGATGCAAGCGCTCCTCGGAGACGCGGTGGTACCCCTTGCCCATGCTCATGATGGCCACCAGGCAGGCATAGCCGAGCACGTCGACTCTCGCGTCGGCGAGCTCGACGGCGCAGCGGTCGGAGTCGCGGTCCATGGCTTCCAGCTCTTCCCTGGTCACCTTCTGCATGCGCATCCGGCTGGAATGGAAAGTGAAACGCTCCACCGCCTCGCGGGCGCGCAGCATCGCGGGGATCTCGGTCTCCATCGTCGTATTGGAACTGGGCACGATCTGGCCAATGCGGTAATCGTCTTGATCATCACATCCCTTCCTTGAGTTCTGTCGCTTCCGTTGAGCGACGCGCCACCACCGAGGATGCAAGGCCCGGCGCTAAACGCACACCAACCACGCTCACACACGGGCGCGCTCGGTGCTGTACGCGGCCAGCGTGGCCACTCAAGCGGGCAGGACCATCGACCGACCAACGGTCATGGCAAACCGGGTTGTCCCCACGTCGCTTGACGCCGATAACTCTGCCGGCAGCTACATGTCAAATATCGACATCTTCGAGGGCAACGGCGCGCCCCCGTCGAAGACTCTCGCGTGCAGCCGCAATACGTTTTAGATAGCGTGGGTCATTCTCCAGCCGGTAATCGAACCAGTCGTCTTCCGAGGCAAACCCAATCAACACACCAGCAGGTTTGCCGTGGCGAGTAATCACAATCTCGCGTGTTTCGGCCTCGCGCAGATAGCGCGAAAGATCATCCTTTACTTCAGATAGTGGCACTTCCTTCACTCGGGGGTCCCGAACTTCGCTAGCCATGATGAGGCCTCACTCTTCGCAACGATCGCGAGCACCTGAACCGTTTGCGCCGCGACGTCGTAGAACACGCGAATCTGTTCGACCCGCAAGCGATACTGCGGACGTGAGACGCCTCGCAGTCGTTTATACGGCTGCGACTCACCTTCGTTGGTTCATGGCGAAGGTGAGTTTCCAACGCATGCTTCAACTTAGCTCTGGCGGTCGCCGGTAAGGCGCGAAGATCTTCGGTCGCCTCCGGAGCCGAGAGCAAGACACCGCGCCGCCAAGCCTCCCGGAAAATGTCATCGAGCTGCCATTCGCGCCACACCGCAAGCGCGGACTTGGGGTTCCCGCCTCCGACGAAGACTGCGTTCTATTCCAGTAGCGCCATCGCAAAGCTCGCAAGTGGCAGCGATCCTCGAACTGGCTTTCGGAAATACGCCAAGTGAGCCAGGTCGCAGTTGAACGGCTCAAATGTTGCATAGAATTTGTCGATCATCTCGGCCGAATCGCCACTTGGCGTGGCGACAAGACAGATCTTTGGCCGGGCGCGATCCAATAGCTGTACGAGATACTGATCGATGGGAGATGGCGAATACTCAGGAATCCTCCACCACCTATGGCGAGGATGCGTGACGTCATTGCCTATCGTCGAAGGCAAGCGGCGTGCGAAGACGGCGAAGCCGGTGCACGTCCGCTTGACCGACCTGTTAGCCCTGTGCCTTGGCGACTAGTGGGAACGCCGCAGGATTGCGAATGGACTCAACAGAAAGGTCAACGTCGAGCTGTGGCCAGTAAAGGTGATTGGGGCTGGGCCACTGAACGTCCGAAAGTTGCTCGATGGTAGCTTGCTTGAACCACGGGAACTCTAGGAACGGAACCAAGAGTTCCTCTTGATCGAGCAGCAACCAAAAGCCGTGCTTCGATACGTGGGTGATCTCAGCCACCGAAGTGCTGCTTCCATGCATTCTGGATCTCCTCGAAGTGGGCGACAACGATACCATGTGCCTCTCGGAGTTGCTTCGCCGCGAGAGCCGTGTGCGTGGCGATTTCGACCTTTGGCGTGAGCCAGAACTTGGCCTCGCCGTCAGGGTGCGCTACATGCACATGCATCCTCAGTTCTTGGCGGGAGAAGAAGAAAAGCCGGAACTTCCCGTCGCGAACAACTGTGGGCGCCATGATTGTGAACGGCTATCCGCGACAGTTATCAGCCGCTATGCGCCCAACCGCTCGGCCAGCTCGACGAAATCGCCCGCCATGACATCGAATTCGCCGACGTCCACGTGAGCCCGCGGGTGCCCCGGCCCAAGTTCCAGCGGTCGCTCAACAAAACCGGTCCGGCAGCCTGAGGCCCGGGCAGCGCGCAGGTCGTCCGGGTGGCACGCCACCAGCATCAGCTCGGTGGGAGCGATGCCCAGCAGCTCCGCCGTGCCGAGATAAGTCTCCGGGTCGGGTTTGTAGTGGTGGAAAAGCTCAGCCGAGACGACGCAGTCCCAGGGCAGCCCGGCGCGCTTGGCCATGTTGGTGAGCAGCGAAAAATTGCCGTTCGACAACGTGGTGATGATGTACCGCGTCTTCAACCGTGCGAGCCCTGGCACCGCGTCGGGCCACGGATCCAGCCGATGCCAGACGCGGTTCAAATAATCGATGTCGCCTTCGGCAAGCCCGCGTATGTCGTACTCCACCAGCAGGTCGTCGAGGATGAGCCGGTGCAAGGCGTCGATCTTCAGCCACGGCAATGCACCGGTTCGCACCCGTTGCATGGCCGGCCGATAGCCAGCGCGCCAGGCGTCGGCGAAGTGCGTCCAGTCGGCGTCAATCCCGTGCTCGACGCCAAAGGCAACGGCTTCGCGGATGATGCTGCCCCGCCAGTCCACCACGGTACCGAACACATCGAAGGCCAACGCCTTCACTTTTCCATTACGCAGGTGCTCTGACATGCGCTTGTTCCACTCTTCTCGGGTTGCCTTCGACTCCTTCGCGCTCCTTCAAAACAGCTGGCGGTAAGTTTGGCGAGTGCGTCTGCTTGCGAACGAGAAAATCCTGCCGCGCGCCCAACGCCTAAGCAAGCAGCGTCTCCCGCACTTTGGGGAAGCGACGCGTCGTCTGCCCTGAGCACGTGCACGTGCAGGCTAGCGCTTGCGAGATCTCAAAAGGCGTTGTTGCATCGAAGGCACGATTACGCCGACCACGTCGCGGCGCGCCCCGGCCAGCCCGCCCACCACGCTTCAGGGCCCTGCATCATTTTTCAGTATACTCATGGTAGCGTTATCGCTCGCGCCGCGCCGCTGGCCAAAGAGGAGACCCAATGAAACGACGTAGCGCTTGTTTCGCCCTCGCCGCCCTCACGCTCAGCGTGCTCGCCCCCGCCGCCGCGCTAGCCCAGGCCTTTCCTACCAAGGCGGTCAAGATCCTGGTCGGCTTTCCCCCGGGAGGCGGCCTTGATTTCACCACCCGCCTCCTCGTGCCATTCTTGTCGGAAGCGCTGGGCCAGCCGGTGGTTGTCGAGAACAAATCCGGGGCCGCGGGCGTGCTCGCGCACAGCGAGATCGCGCGCTCCGCGCCCGACGGCTACACGCTCATCATCGGCAACATCGGGCCGCTGGCGCTGGCCCCCCACATGATGGATCAGCGGCCCTACGAGCCGACGCGGGACTTCACCGCCATCGGCCAGGTGCTAGCCACCTATTTCGTCGCGGCGGTGCCGGCCAATCATCCCGCGGGGTCGCTGAAGGAGTTCATTGCGTGGGCAAAGCAGAATGAAGGCAAGGTGAACTTCGCCTCCGGCGGAAACGGCTCGATCACGCATCTCAACGGCGAATTACTCAATCAAGTTGCCGGGCTGAAGATGACCCATGTGCCGTATAAGGGGTCCGCGCCGGCGATCATCGACCTGATCTCCGGTCAGACACACATCCTGATCGACGTCGGGTCAGTGCTAAAGCCGCAGGCCATGGGCGGCAAGCTCAAGGTGCTCGCGGTAACGAGCCCGACGCGCGATTCGGACCTCCCGCAGGTGCCCACGATGCGCGAAGCCGGCTACCCGGAACTGGAGACCTCCGGCTGGCAAGGGCTGATCGGACCGGGCGGCATGCCGAAGGAAGTCGTGCAGAAGCTGCATGCCGCGCTCACGTACGCCCTCGCCAAGCCAGAGGTGCGCGACCGCCTCATGAAGGCCGGTACGCCCGTCATGGAACGCGGCCCGGAGGAGTTCGCCCGGTTCATCGCCGCCGAGAACGACCGCTGGCTGCCGCTCATCAAGGCGTCGGGCGCGAGGATCCAGTAGCGCGGCGGTGGCCGAGCGGGATCCGGGGAGCTTTACGTGACGAAGACCTAAGCCGAACCAGGTCGATCAGTACGCGCCTTGCAGCTTGCGCGAGGTCCTTCATATGTTGCGCGTTGTCATCGCACCGGATTCGTTCAAGGGCTCTTTGAGCGCTCCACAGGTTTGTGTCGCACTCGCGCGCGGCCTCGCTCGCGTATGGCCCGACGTGATTGCCGTGGCGCGGCCGATGGCCGATGGCGGTGAAGGAACACTCGATGCGGTGCTTGCAGCATTGGGAGGGAATGACTTGCGGTCGACGCGCACGGTAACCGGCGCCAGTGGCGCTCCGGTCGTTGCGGCCTACGGCATCATCACGCGACCGGAAGGCGCCACCGCCATCATCGAGATCGCGCAGATCATCGGCATCACCGATCAATTCGGCATGACGACAGACGTCGGCAACCGGTCGACTCTAGGCGTCGGTGAACTCGTTAAAGCGCTATTGGATGACGGCATACGTCGCTTCATGGTAGGGCTTGGCGGCAGCAGCACCAATGATGCGGGCGCGGGGATGCTCACCGCGCTGGGCGTCTCGCTGCGCGATGCGCAAGGTGATTCAATTGTTCCTACTCCGGTCGGCCTCGCCAGCCTGGCTCGCGTCGATGCGAGCGCGCTTGATGCGCGAATCCTGAGGAGCGACATCAAGATCATGACCGACGTCAACAATCCGCTTTGCGGCGATCAAGGAGCGACGGCTATTTTCGGTCCACAAAAGGGTGTCGCCGACGATGACCAACGGCGATTTGATACCGCACTCGCACACTTCGCGCAGCTCGCCGAAGCCGCGCTGAAGCCACAGGCACCGTGCCGCGCAGCCGACGCACCAGGCGCCGGCGCGGCGGGCGGACTCGGATTCGGGTTGCACCTTCTGGGCGGCACGTTCCTGGGTGGCGCGGATATGGTCGCGGACGCCATCAAGCTCGACGCGGCATTAAGCGAGGCCGACTGGGCGATTACCGGCGAAGGCAAGAGCGATCGACAGACGCTGTTGCGCAAGGCGCCGTTGGTGGTTGCACAACGCGCTCGCGCCCACGGCGTGCGGGCAACGCTCATTTCCGGCAGCGTCGACGCGTGTGCGTTGCCGGCGTTAAGCGAACATTTCGCGGGGTGCTTTGCGCTGGCCGATGGGCCCATGACGCTTGCCGAATGCTTGGCGCGCACCGCGGAGTTGCTTGCCGATCGCTCCGAGCAAGCCGCGCGTGTGTGGGACGCCGCAGGCGGCGGACGACAGCACGTTGCGTGAGCGCCCACACCTCTCCTGTAAGCCTGCCGCAAACCGGACCCATCCCCGCGAACTCCCGTAAAATGTGCCCGCAGACGTGGGTCGGCGCAAACGTCGCCCTTCCCACGAATTAAGACCGTCAGCGGGTTCGTCCCCAGCGTTCCAGTAGAGATTGCGCGGTCAGCGCGTCATAAACGTGGGCCACACCGCCAAGCGCGTGCAAGTGCCGCACAGACTGCCCCAGCATTGGGTCGTCTTCGATCAAGGTGGCAAGTTCGTTTGCAGGAATGTGCAGCACCCGCGCGATCGCGTTGGCAGACATCGCCTCAACGCGTGCATCGAGCACCGCATCGAGCACCGAAGCTTGCAGCGCGTTGACGAAAAACGCGGCACTGTGTCCGACACCGACGAGCAATCCAAAGAGCGCATGCCCATGCTGCCGCAGTAGGGCGAGCCGCCCCGCGTGCGCAGCGAGATATTCGGAGACACCAATCGCTTCCGCCGCGCGACGTGTCGCATGGCCGGGCGAGTCTTCGACGATCACCAGCGAAGCGTCTCGCGGCAGCGACGAGCGCAACGCATTGGCGATCGCGACGGCGGCCGCGGGATCAAAGTGATGCGGGGTCAGCGGTCGCAGCAGATACACATCGCGGCCGCGCACCCGCCAGAGCCAGCGCGCCGGATCGACCGGCTCGGCATCGTCAAAGCACGGCCAGGCAGGCAGCGCGTCCGGCGCGATTGCAGGCGTCAGTTCCGCGCGCGCGAGTCGCGCGGCGAGCGCTCGATCCCATCGCTCGAGCGCATTGTCGTCGAATGCAGTAGACGTCGCGATTGCATCCTCCACTGCGTTGCGAATGGCCGTCGCGTCGTCGGCAACAAGTGCGCCAATCCCTGCGCTGACCCGCGCCTGCGCGCCGTAAAGCGCGGCGACCGCGACGTCATCGTCGGCATCGAGCTCCGCTTTGCCGTGCGCAGTCTCGATCACCCGCGGACCCGATAGCCCGAACTGCGCCTGCCGGAGCATGTGCATGCAGGCGCACGCCGCGGCGAGCACCGACGCACCGCCGAACGCATTACCGATGACGAATGCGACAGTCGCAATGCCGGCGCACCGGACATCCAAAAGCGCACGGAGCGCTTGTGCGAGCACGAGTTCCGCGGCGTTCGCTTCATGCAAGCGCACGCCGCCGGAATCAATCAACAGGACAACCGCGGCAGGCCGCTGCGCAAGTGCGCGCTCGAAGAGATTGCGCAACGCTGCACCGTGATTTGCGCCGACACTCCCGCTCAAAAAGCGTGCGTCTTGCGCAGCGGCCAGTATCGACTTTCCGGAAATCCGAAAATGTGCCCGAATGATGCCGTCGTCCACCACCGGCGTGATGCCCCGGCGCGCGAGATGAGGGCTTGCGCCCGCGGCAGGCAACCAGGCAAGCGATGCGGGATCGGCGAGCGCGTCAAGCCGCGAGGTCGGCTCGAGCGCGCTGAATTTGTTGTGAAATGAGCGTGACATGTGCTTAACGGAGCGCCTGCGGAAGATCGAGCGCAGCCTTCGCATGAAATAATGACACTGTCGCGTTCGCGCTCAATCTTACGCGTAGGCTCCGACCCGCCAACAATGAACGCCAATCTATACGCGCTTTTCGATCGGCATTTCCCCGAGGATTTGGAACAGCCGTTCCTCATCATTCCCAATGGCCGGGTGATCTCCTACGGTGAATTGGCAGCGGAATCGTCCCGGATCGCGCACGCGCTCGTAGCCGTCGGGTGCCGGCCGGGAGATCGGGTTGCCGTGCAGACCGATAAGGACTGGCGTGTGCTCGCGCTGTATCTCGCCTGCCTGCGCGCGGGGTTCGTCTATCTGCCGCTCAATAGCGGATACCAACGTTCGGAGCTTAATTATTTCTTCGCCGATTCGCAGCCGCGCGTCATTGTGTGCCGCGCCGATGCGCTTGGGGTTGTCGCAACGATTGCGCAGCGGGCGACGGTTCTGACCCTCGACGCCAATGGCGGCGAGCTGGGTAACCGCGCGCGCGAAATGCCCGATTCGTTTGCCACCGTCCACTTGCAGCCCGACGACCTGGCAGCGGTGCTCTACACATCGGGCACGACCGGCCGCGCGAAAGGAGCAATGCTCAGCCATCGCAATCTCGCCAGCAACGCGATCGCGCTGGTCGCTGCGTGGGGCTTTACGCGGGGGGACGTGCTGCTGCACGCCCTTCCCGCGTATCACGTGCACGGCCTGTTCGTTACCACGCACTGTGTTTTGTTGTCAGGATCGCGAATGCTGTGGCTCGCGAGATTCGACGCTGGCGAAGTGGCGTCTCTCCTCCCGCGCGCGACGGTGTTGATGGGCGTGCCGACTTTTTACTCGCGCCTGCTTGCCGAGCCAGCGCTCACTCGTGAGAGTTGCCGCGGAGTACGCTTGTTCGTATCGGGTTCTGCCCCGCTGCTGCCGGATACCTTCGAAGCATTTCGTGCACGCACTGGGCACGCGATTCTCGAGCGTTACGGAATGACCGAAACCGGTATGAACACGTCAAATCCGCTCGACGGCGCGCGCGTGGCGGGCACCGTCGGACCGCCGCTGCCGGGAGTCGCCGTTCGCATCGCCGATGCCAACGGCGAGGACAGCGCCGGGTCCGGTGTCGTCGGTGATGTGCAAGTGAAAGGACCCAACGTTTTTAGCGGCTATTGGCAGATGCCGGAGAAGACGCGCGACGAATTTACCGCCGATGGCTACTTCAAGACGGGCGATCTCGGCGAATGGGTGCCCGATGGTCCCGGATGCGGTTATCTGCGTCTTGTCGGTCGCGTGAAAGATCTGATCATCACCGGCGGGCTCAATGTTTATCCGCTGGAGATCGAGGAGCACATCAATCTAATGGACGGCGTCGTCGAATCCGCCGTTATCGGTGTTCCCGACGCCGATTTCGGCGAATCGGTGACGGCTGTCGTCGTCGGCAGGCCCAATCACACTCTCACGGCGGCTTCGATCATCGCCGCGTTGAAGACGGACATGGCCGCGTTCAAGGTGCCCAAACGCGTGCTATTCGTGCCGGAGCTGCCGCGCAATGCAATGGGCAAGGTGCAGAAGAACGTGTTACGCGAACGGCATTCAGTGTCCGGACCGGCAGGTAGCGAAGCGTGATATTTTGTATTTCTTGTCCACCACTTCGGTTTACGCTGCGATTCGATAATAATGTCTTCGATCGAGATGAAACTTCCGCTCACGATGCAGCAAATCGCGGCCCGGGAACCCGGTCCGCCGGACGTGCTTGGACTCGCGGAAGCCGCGGTTCCGCGGCCGCGCGCAGGCGAGGTGCTCATTCGCGTCGAGTATGCCGGCGTCAACCGGCCTGACTGCATCCAGCGCACGGGCGCCTATCCCCCGCCGCCGGACGCATCACCGATCATCGGTCTGGAAGTGGCCGGTACCATCGCCGCGCTGGGCGAAGGCGTCGACGGCTGGCAGATCGGCGATGCGGTGAGCGCGCTGACGCCGGGAGGCGGCTACGCGGAATTCTGTGTCGCGCCGGCCGGCCACTGCCTTCCACCACCCACGGGCTTCACAATGCTCGAAGCAGCAAGTCTGCCGGAGAATTATTTCACTGTCTGGCATAACCTGTTCGAGCGCGGCCGCTTGCAACAGGGCGAAACGGTGTTGATCCACGGTGGGTCGAGCGGGATCGGCGTCACCGCAATCCAGTTGGCCAAAGCGTTCGGCGCAACGGTGATCACGACCATCGGGAACGCGGACAAGGCGGCTTTTTGTCGCGGTCTCGGCGCCGATCACGCCATCAACTACCGCGAGCAGGATTTCGGGGTCGAGGTTGCGCGCCTGACCGATAACCGCGGCGTCGACGTAGTGCTCGACATGGTCGGCGGCGACTACATCGAGAAGAACTTGCGCGCCCTTGCGATGGAAGGACGGCTTGTCATCATCGCGTTCCTTAAGGGCAGCAAGGTGACCGCCGATTGGCGCTTCGTCATGATGAAACGCTTGACGATCACCGGTTCGACGATGCGCGCGAGCCCGGCGCAACGCAAGGCCGACATCGCGCGCGCGTTGCGCGAGCGCGTCTGGCCGCTATTCGCATCGGGACGCTTGAAACCGGTGATCTACCGCGTGTTTCCGCTGGGGGAAGCTGCCGCCGCGCACACGCTGATGGAATCGTCGCAGCACATCGGCAAGATTATGCTGGCGGTGCAGGCGGATTAGCTCCGCGGCGCCTGGAGTTCTCTCTTTAGTCGCCTGGGCTGGTGTCGAGGATGACATTGCCGAAGGTGTCGTAGTCCATGCGCTGAGCAATCACACCGGTGCTGGTATTAACAACTAGCCGCACGCTACCGACTTGGTCGGTGATAATGCGATGCGCGACTCCCGACATCGCGCTCGCGCCCTTGCCGATGCCCACGGGCCAACCGCCTGCGCTGATCGTGGTCGGAGCCCCCAGCGCGCCACCCGCACACAGCGACCGCGCTACGCCGGTGACGGTGGCGCCAGCCATGCTACAGGTGACCGTGGTCGCGAAGACCTGCTCGACTCCGGTGAAGGGTCCGCTGCCGGTGGCGAACAGCCGGTCGACGCGTTTTTGTCGGCATCGATCAGGAGATTGAAGGTAAGCGTGGCGCCGATGCCGCTCGTCGCCCACATGGCCCCCAACGCGGCAAGAAATCCAGGCAAACAAGGCCGGCGCGATGCGCCGCATCATCCTGGAGCGGCCGGCGCGGAGAGCCGCTTCTGGCAGGTACTGCGACCGGACGGCGGCTTCGCTGCTATCCGACGCTACACGGCGCTCAACCCCACCGTGCAAGCGTGTGAATCCGATTGGCCCCCACCTGCATGGCAAGGTAGCCCAGTTCCGGCGGGTTAGAGATCGTGAACGGGCAGCGCACGCCAGGCAGCTGACGAGCTTAAGCGCCGAATCCGGCCGCGGTCGCGGCTACCAGCGCGTCGTACGTCGTACCCCCGTCACGCCGTGGTCCGGCAATCCGATGAGTGAGTTTGCCGCCAGGGTTGCCGAACCGGCTAGCGTGCTGCTTCTGCTTACACACCTGTTTGGGTAGAATTTTCGTCTGGCGGACCGATGGAGGAATGGGGTCGAACCCAAGGTCTAGGCGTGTTTCATCGACGAAAGGTCGCACGTGCAAATAGGCGTTCCGAAGGAAATAAAGGTACTCGAAAACCGCGTCGGCTTGACGCCTGGCAGCGTTCGCGAAGTGGTGGCGCATGGTCATCATGTCGTGGTCGAGCACGATGCGGGTATTGGCATCGGCATGGGTGACGAGGCATACCGGCGGGCGGGCGCCGACGTGGTGGCCTCTTCCGGCGAAGTCTTCGCAACGGCCGACATGATCGTGAAGGTAAAGGAACCGCAAGCTGACGAGCGACGCATGCTCAAGTCCGGGCAGATCCTGTTCACCTACCTCCACCTCGCGCCCGATCCCGAACAGACGGCTGATCTTCTGGCCAGCAATGCAGTGTGCATTGCCTATGAGACCGTCACTTCACCCAGCGGCGGCTTGCCACTTCTCGCCCCGATGTCCGAAGTCGCTGGCCGCATGTCCATCCAGGCCGGCGCCTACTATCTCGAGAAGCCGCACGGCGGCCTCGGCATGCTGCTAGGCGGGGTGCCGGGGGTGGACCCGGCGAAGGTGGTGATCCTCGGCGGTGGCGTGGTCGGGTCGCACGCCGCACACATCGCTCTCGGCATGGGCGCCGAGGTGTGGGTGCTCGATCGCAATACCGAGGTGCTACGCGCGCTATGGCGGCAATTCGGACGTCCTCTCAATACCGTATTCTCGACGCGCGATGCCATCGAAAATCACGTCATCAGCGCCGACCTCGTGGTCGGCGGTGTGCTGATTCGGGGGGCCTCCGCACCCAAACTCGTCGCAGCGGAGCTTGTCGCCCGCATGAAGCCGGGTTCGGTGATCGTCGACGTCGCGATCGACCAGGGCGGCTGTTTCGAGACCTCGCGCCCCACAACGCACGCCGATCCAGTCTACGTCGTGAGCGGTGTGACCCACTATTGCGTGGCCAATATGCCTGGTGGCGTGCCGCGCACCTCCACGTTCGCGCTCAACAATGCCACCTTGCCGTTCGTGCTGGCGATCGCCGGCAAAGGATGGAAGCGCGCCCTCACGGAGGACGCGCATCTTCGCAACGGGCTCAACATCGCCTTTGGCAAGGTGACCTGCGAGCCCGTGGCGCAGGCACTGGGGCATGCCTACGTCGATCCCGCCACCGTCATGGCTTGAGGGCTCGAGCAGGACGTTGCGCCGGCGCTCTGAAACCGCAGCATTGCCCCAGATCGGTTCAACAACGACGCGCCGCTCCGGATCAATATCATGGCATACGCGAGCCTTGGATAGAGTGCGTTCCAGACTTGCTTCGGCAACCGGTGGTTACCGGCGACTTCATCAGCGGTTCGTCCGTGCGTTTCGTTGAACAGGTCGAACAAGAGTCCCGGTCGGCACCGGTACTTCTTGGCGATAGCTGCCCACGCGTCAACTACTCGGGCGCCGCCGTCGATTAAATCGATCGGCTGGATATCTGCGAATTGGCCATATACAGTTACAAAATGGACATTTCGGTCTCTGAGTTCAAACATCGTTGCCTCGAGCTGATTCGCGAGGTGGAAGCGACCGGCAGGTCGGTGACCATCACACGCCGCGGAAAAGCCGTGGCGCAGCTGGAGCCAAGTCCTCCCGCCGTCACGATCGCAAAGCCCTGGGAACGGCTTCGCGGACGCGCTCGTTGGCTCGCTGCGCCGGACGAGAATTTCATTGCCGACTGCGATGTTAAGGGTCTTTGATGGCGGTCCTGCTGGACACCCATGTATGGGTGTGGTGGCTCTCCGAAGACGACCGCTTGACCAAAGCGGATCGGAGTGCACTCGATCGGCTTGCAAGTGTCGCCGATCTTCGGCTCGCGGCCATCAGTCTATGGGAAGTGCAGATGGCCTATGCGAAAGGCCGCTTCGTGCCTCTCGACCCGTTCCTAAAGAGATCGGCGCGCTTCTCCGGGCTATCGATGCCAGCGTAACCCATGCCGTGCTCGATTCGCGTTCTGGGATAGCCCCAGAAAGCGAACGAAGTTGGCATCAACCCGATGCCGCCGCCCTACGCATGATCCTGCGCGCAGCGGAGCATTGCCTGCGGGCGCACAGTGCGGCCGGTCGGCGTGATCACCGAGCTGCGCACCAGCTTCCCGCTCGCTGCTAGTGAAAACGTAGCCGTTCTTACGTTGCAAGGCCTGGATCGAGCGCTTTTCGTCGACGCAAATCACCAGGGCGTTGAGCGGTGGATTCAGATACAGGGGCGATGATGTCGGTAGCTTGGGCGGCAAACTGCCAGTCGGTGCTCACGCACCAGGAGCGCTGGCGCCGTAGCTGGATGCTGTCCTTGCGCAGAATTCTCCACACGCGACGCTGGCTCAAAAGTTAGGGGTAACCCGCAGCGACCCTCTGTCACACTGCCATTTCTCCGCGTTCGTGCCAAAATCCTCGACACCATGAATATGCAGGGTAGAGCAACGCCCTGGGGTGACCTCTCAACGAAAGAGGAAACGACGGTGAGACCTACGTTCGACTCAAAGCCCCGCTGCCGCGCATTCGCTGCCACGCTGTTTGCAGCGCTGATCGTGGCGGCACACAGCCCACACGCCCTGGCCCAAGGCGCGCCGAAGTCTTCGACACCGGCTGCCTACCCGCAGGGCGGCTCTCCCAGTGGCGGCGGCATGTCACTCGACCAGTTATCCGCCTGGGAGCGGCAGGACATGGGAATCGCTGCGCCGCGCGAGCTGTTTTCCGGCCAATTCCACAGCCCGACACCGAACCAGATTCCCGGCGGTCAGGTGATCACGACCAAAGGGCTCATTCCGCTGCTGCAACAGGGCATGCAGGTGCATGTCTTCGATGTGCTTGGCGGTCCGGCGATGCTGCCGAACGCCATCCCGGCCGCCTGGGCCGGCCAGCCCGGCAACTTCGACGATCCGACCCAGCAACGGCTCGCGCAGATGCTGCGCCAAGCGACAACCGGCCAGGCCGACGCGCCGCTCGTCTTCTACTGCGGCGGACCGCTGTGCTGGATGTCTTACAACGCCGCGGCGCGTGCCATCCGCCTCGGCTATCGCAACGTGCTGTGGTACCGCGGCGGGACCGAGGCGTGGCAGCGTGCTGGCCAGCAACTCGCGGCGGCGCACAGGCAGGCCCCCGATCAGGCGCGAGCCCCGATTTCGCAATCGTCGGAAACGATGCCGCCGGGCTCCGCGCGACCGCAGGGCTTAGCGCCACAACCACAGCGCGCCACGAACGCCACGGGCGTGCAGAAGTTTTCGCTGATGACGATCTTCGATCCGGGCGTGAACAACATCGCCGCCGTGCAAGTCATGGTCCCGCAGGGGTGGGCGATGAACGGGCGAGTCGTCTGGTTGCCCGAATATTCGGTTGCATCGAACCTCGAACTCGTCTTGCGCGATCCGAAGAGCGGCATGTCGATGCAATGGTTGCCGACACAAAGCTTCTCGTTCATGCCGAACGCGCCCATGCCGATGAAACCGGGTACGAACTACATGGGTCGCGTGTGGATGCAGCCAATCGGTGATCCAGCCCGGTTCGTCCAGTGGTTTTATGCGCAGACACTTCCGCACCTGCGCGACGCCAAGTTCGTTGCTGGTGAAGAGTTTCCGAATCAAGCGAAGTTCCACATGGCGCAGATGACCGCGCCAGGCAAAAAGCACGTGCGCACGGTGCGAATGCGTTATGAATTCAAAGCGCGCGACGGACAGCCATGGGAGGAAGACGTTTTCTTGACGCTCGCGTCCACGACCAATCCCGACCTTGTCTTCTGGGATGTTTTCGCTGCCCATTCGGCACGCGGCCGAAAGGTTCGCTCGATCAGTTTGGAAGCGTGACGCGCGCTGTGCTCAACAGCACTCAGTTCACGCCCGAATGGTTGGCCGCGCACAACGTCGTGAAGCAGCTGTTCACGCAGGGTTTGAAGCAGACGATGAGAGATTCGGTTGTCATGGGCCAGAAGCTGGCGGAATACCGCGAGCACATTTCCAAGATGAGGCAGCAGATCTACGAAGACCGCATCAGGTCGATGGACGCGCGCAACGAAGCGTTCCGCGAAGTGCTGGGCGGCGTGGAAAACTATAAAGACCCGTTCCAACACCAGCCGGTCTATCTTCCCGCCGGCTACAAGGAATACTGGGCCAACTCGAAGGGTGAATACGTTCTGTCCGAACAGACGGGGTACAACCCGAACGTCGGCGCCACGACGGAATGGCGCAAGATCGAGCGGATCGATCCGATGCGCAGGTGAATAGCGGCTGCGCGACGCCCCTAAGTATGCTCTGGCGGTCGAGTAGCCCGCTCGCGGGCTCCTCTTGCTCAAGAATTGCGGCATTCCCGTCATGTCCTGCTCCTCATCTTGGGTGCCGCGGTTGCGCTGATGCAAGACCCGGCACTGGTAGCCGAGCCTCGAGCCGCGGCACTGTCAGTTCGGCTGCCCTCATGGCCGCTTGCGACAATGACCTGGCGCGACGTCGCGTTGGGCACGCTCTCCCTCGCCCTTCCCCAGGTTCCGCTGACTCCTGGCAACGCTATCATCGCGGTCACCGAGGAGAACAATCGCCCCTTCCCGGAACGCCCGGTGAGTGAGCGCAAAGTGTCGATTTCGACCGGCATCCTGAATCTCCTCAATCACACGATCCCCACCGTCCGAGCGTGTGGATTCGATCAATACTTAAGTGCTCGGCTAAGTACACCGGTGTCTGAGGACCCGGGATCACCGGCCTTTTCGCCACATCGGGCGCAACCGCCAGAATGCCCGCGCGCGTCTCCGGGTTGGTCATTGCCGCGTGCAATGCGTCGGCGTCCGCCCAAATCGGCGTGCCCGCAGCAAGGCAGAGATAGATGCGGCCCGTCGCCTGATCGGCGAAGTTGACCCGGGGAAGCCGGCGCGCACACTCGAGCAGAAAGCTCGTATTGTTCTCCGGCGCAAATAGGTCCGGGTTCTCGTAGAGGTTGTGCGGACCTGTGGCACGCACATCCACTCTCGAAACCTCTGCACATCCAGCATTGACTTGACGTCGAGCACATTCAGCTCGCCGTTCCAGCCGAACGCCACGGTGCGCGGTCGCGAACCAAACGGCACGGTGTTGTCGAGAAATTCCAGATGCACCTCTTTGTCCGCGCGCAGCGCCCACGTGAAGAACAACTGAGGCATTCCCGAATACGCCTCGATGTTATGCGCGAGCAAATCGTCGACCGCCTTGTATCGGCCGAATTCGAGACCGCGTCGCCACGCACGCTCGACAATTTCGCCAGGGGGCGTGATGATGAAGAATAGATAGACGGTATGTCCGAATCGCGTCAGCAGATTGCTTCCCGGCTCGTCGGAGGCTGGAGCGAAGCTGTCGAAGCGGAAGCGATCGATCAACAGATGCGAAATCGCCCGAGCCTCAGCCTTGCGCGCCATGTACCGGTCAAGCTTGTGGTCGATGATGCGCAACTCTTCGCCAGTGCACGCGCCCGCGTACTTGTAAGCGGCTCCCAGCGAGCTGTAATCCAAGAGCTGCTTGCGCCAGATATCGGGACTGATCAGCGCGAAGTCACTCCAGTTCGCGCCGATCCTCTCCGCCAGCGCCTTCTGCTCCGGGCGCATCGTGCTCTTGCCGGCCGCTGATGCCCCTTTGGTGTTCATGATGACCGGCCGCGCCTGCGCCGGCAGCAACGAAAAGCCTTCGCAGCGTGCCGCCTCGAGAAAATAGGGCTCGATAAGGCGTCCGATTTCTTCGCTGCCGTACTCGTTGCAGGCGAGGTCCGTCGCCACCGACGCGATAAGCTCGGGGGTTCCCCACACGCGGCCGTGACGGCCCAGCAACGACGATACGACCTTGACGAGCGACCGGTACGCGGCCTTGTGCAAAGCATCATCGCTGGACCGCGCTCTGGCTTGCCACGCACTGAGCGCATCCTCCGGTTGGGCGTGTCCCCATGGATCGACGGGGAGGAGAGCATCAACCGTAGAGGCCCCGCGAAACAGACCGGAAAATCCCTTCCTGCGCTCGGGAATCTTCGGGCCGGCGCCTGTGTCAGACGCGAAGAGCCGGGCCGCGAGCTCGGCTTCGATCACCCGCGAGAGCTGTCTTCTGAGCGCGTCATAGGTTACCGTGACCTCCCCCATCCGCGATGCGAGATGGTTGGCGAGGATGGCGTTGGTTATCTGCCGGAAATTGATGCCCAGATCCTCGACGCGCGATCCGCTGGGCACCGACAAATCGGCGGTGACGCGAATCAAAAGCTCGTGCAACAGCAGGCGCTCGGGCCGGAACGCGACGAGTCCGTGAATAGGCAAACCCGTGAGATCGTGCAGCTCCTCCGCCTTCTCGATGCTGGTCAGCACGTTGGCGGGCCAGAACATCGTGGACAGCGGCAGCAACTCCCTGGGCAAGTGAGAATCGAGCCCGGGATTCCAGGGGCCGCACTCTCCTCCCGGTGGCCCCGGAACGCTATGCGAATTCGCGCGCACCGTCATGGCGCACCGCAGTCCATCAAGCGGTCAAGCCCTGCCGGCGATAGCCGAATCACAACGTCATCGAATCAATCCCGCTCCCCGTGCCCACCGGTACTTGGCGCCCAGCACTGCGACCGGCATTTCGGTCGAATACGGATACGCCGGCACGCCGTGATCGAACAGATATTCGGCGGCCTCCTCGACCTCCACGTCGCCAGCTAGGGAAGCCACGATCGGCTTTTCAATGCCTTTGGCCTTCATTTCTTCGACGACCTCTGCAACCAGTTTGGCGAATACCATCGGCGGCGTGATGATCGTGTGCCAATAGCCCAGCACGAGCGAATGAATGCGCGGGTCTTCGAGCCCTAAGCGAATCGTGTTCTGATAAGTTTTCGGCGGCTCGCCGCCAGTGATATCGACCGGGTTGCCGGCGGCGCCGAACGGCGGGATGAATTTGCGGAACGCGGCGTCCAGATCGGGGGGCATCGCCATCAGCGAGAGGTCGTTGTCGACGCAGGCATCCGACAAGAGCACACCGGAACCGCCCGCCCCGGTGATGATGACGACGTTCTCACCCTTGGGTGTGGGCAACACGGGTATCGCGCGGGCGAATTCGAGCAGATCGCGCAAGCTGCGCGCGCGGATGACGCCCGATTGCTTCAAGACATCTTCATAGATCTTGTCGTTGCCGGCGAGCGCACCCGTATGCGAACTCGCGGCGCGGGCGCCCATGCTGGTGCGGCCGGCCTTGAGCATGACGACGGGCTTCTTCTTCGAAACGCGCTTCGCGACTTCGGCGAAAGCGCGGCCGTCTTTCAGGTCTTCGCAATGCTGGGCGATGATCTGCGTGTTGTCGTCCTGCTCGAAAAAAGTGAGCAGATCGTCCTCGTCGATATCGGATTTGTTGCCCAGCCCGACGATCGCCGACACGCCCATTTTGGCCGAACGCGAAAAGCCGATGATCGCCATGCCGATGCCGCCCGATTGCGATGACAGCGCCGCCTTGCCCTTGACGTCGTACGCGGTGCAAAACGTCGCGCACAGATTCTTGGGCGTGTAATAGAACCCGTAAATGTTGGGTCCCATCAGGCGCACGCCGTACTTGCGCCCGATCTCGACGATTTCCTGCTGCCCCTCGACGTTGCCGGTTTCGGCGAATCCCGAGGGAATGAGCACGGCGCCAGGAATCTTTTTTTCGCCTACTTCCACGAGCGCTTGCGCCACGAATTTCGCGGGGATGGCGAAGACGGCGACATCGATTTTGTCCGGCACGTCCTTGACGCTCTTGTACGCTTTTTTCCCCATGATCTCGTCGGCCTTGGGGTGGATCGGATAGATCGCACCCTGGTAGCCGCCGTTGATCAGGTTCTTCATCACCGAGTTGCCGATCTTGCCGTCTTCGGCGGAAGCGCCGATGACCGCCACCGCATCGGGTTTCATGATTCGGTTCATGTCGCGCACGATGTCGTCGTGCTTCGGCCGATAGCGCGGCGGCGCAGGATTCCAGTCGACGACAATCCGCACATCGGCGGCGGTCGCGCCGCTCTTGGTCGCGAATACCGGATTTAAATCCATCTCGGAGATTTCGGGAAAGTCGCTGATGAGTTGCGAGACATTCTGGATCAGCGTCGCCAGTGCGTCGCGGTTCACCGGATCCGCGCCACGCACGCCCTTCAGGATTTCCGCCGCAGCGATACCATCGAGCATCGACAGCGCGTCCTCACGCGACGCGGGTGCTAAGCGGAACGTGATGTCCTTCATCACCTCGACCAGGATGCCGCCAAGACCGAACGCGACGAGCTTGCCGAAGGACGGATCGGTGACGGCACCGATGATGACCTCCTGTCCGCCGGAGAGCATCTGCTGCACCTGAACGCCGAGAAGATCCGCTTTGGGATCATGTTTCTTGGCGTTCTCCATGATCGTCGTATAGCCACGTTCGACGTCGTCCTTCGTCCTGACGCCGACCAGAACACCGCCGGCTTCGGTCTTGTGCAAAATCGTCGGTGAGACGATCTTGAGCACAACCGGAAAGCCCATTCCTGAAGCGAGCTGCGACGCTTCCGCGGCCGACGTTGCAACACCTTCCTTGGGAACGGCAATTCCGTAGGCATCGCACACGAGCTTGCCTTCGGGCGCGGTGAGCGACGTACGCCCTTCCGCCTTCGCCTTGTCGAGAATCCGCCGAACCGAAGTCTTGTCGTTTGCCATCTTTTGATTCCTCTTGAATTATTTTTAATCACACTCAGCAGGAATGCGGCGCGCTAGCCGCGAGTGCCGCCGCCGCAACGAAATCCACATGAATAGATTGTCTTGTGATCCGACGTTGTCAACCTGGCAACCGGCAGTCAGTCCGCTGCAGTAGCCAGCATTTGGCCGCCGCCGAAACTCGAATGCTCGGCGACTCGCCCTCCTGCAAACACTTTGACGGCGCAGTATTTGAACTCCGGAATCTTGCCGAACGGATCAAGCGCCGGATTGGTCAACAGGTTGGCGGCGGCTTCATAAAAGCAGAATGGGACGAACACCGCGCCTCGCGGGGTTCCGTCGTCAGCGCGTGCATAGAGCGCAATGCTTCCGCGCCGCGATGCCACCGTGATGACGTCGCCCGGCTGCAAGCCGAGTGCCGCAATGT
This sequence comes from Casimicrobiaceae bacterium, assembly GCA_037719965.1. Taxonomy (GTDB): domain Bacteria; phylum Pseudomonadota; class Gammaproteobacteria; order Burkholderiales; family Casimicrobiaceae; genus VBCG01. The sequence goes on from JBBJMT010000005.1 coordinate 194,834, forward strand.
CGAGCGGATTGAGCGAGGCCACCGGCTCCGGCTCGATCGCATCGAGCACAGCCGCGCGTCGCGTCATGCTGCCGGTATGCCAGTGTTCGAGTTGCCGTCCGGTGATCAGCACCATTGGATATTCGCCGTCGGGTTGCTCATCCGCCGCGATGATGTCCGCCGGCACCAGCCGCGCGCGTCCGCTGGGCGTCGGGAAGTCCTGCTCAAACACCACGCGATCGCCGGGGTCGCCTTCTTGTGCGCAGGGGTAGGTCACCGCCGACTCGGCTTCGAGCCGCTCCCACGTAATGCCCGCGATCGACGCCATCCCCTTGCGCATCTCGTTGAACACGTCCGAGACATGGCCGTAGTTCCAGGTAAGCCCTAGACGCCTGGCCAATTCTTGGATGATCCACAGATCGGGTTTGGCGTGTCCCGGCGGGTCCAGCGCCTGGCGCCCCAACTGCACGAGCCGGTCGGTGTTGGTGAACGTGCCGGTTTTCTCTGGAAATGCAGTCGCCGGCAGTATCACATCGGCGAGGTAAGCCGTTTCCGTGAGAAAGATATCCTGCACGACGAGGCAATCGAGCTTGGCCAGTGCGCCTCGCGCGTGGTGCACGTCCGGGTCGGACATCGCGGGGTTCTCCCCCATGATGTACATGCCGCGGACTTGACCCGCGTGCACGGCGTCCATGATCTCGACGACCGTCAGCCCGGGATTGGGATCGAGCGTTGCATCCCAGAGCCGCTCGAATTTGGCGCGCGCTTCGGGACTGTCGACGCGCTGGTAATCGGGAAAGACCATCGGGATCAGTCCCGAATCCGACGCGCCTTGCACGTTGTTCTGGCCGCGCAGGGGATGCAGGCCAGTGCCGGGACGGCCGATCTGTCCCGTCACCAACGATAGCGCGATCAGACAGCGCGCGTTGTCGGTGCCATGGACGTGCTGCGAGATGCCCATCCCCCAGAGGATCATCGAGGCTCTGGACGTGGCAAACAGGCGCGCCACCTGGCGGATCGTGTCGGCGGGAACGCCGCATAGCGGCGCCATCGCCTCGGGGCTGAACCCTTCGACGTTGCGCGCGAGCTCATCAAAGCCGCTGGTGCGGTCGCGGATGAACGCCTGGTCGGTCAGCCCCTCATGCACGATCGTGTGCATCATCGCGTTCAAGAGCGCGACATCGGTATCGGGCTTGAACTGCAGATAGTGCGTCGCGTGGCGCGCAAGCTCGGAGCGGCGCGGGTCAGCGAGGATCAGCCGCGTCCCCTGTTTGACGGCATTCTTGATCCACGTCGCGGCCACCGGATGGTTGACCACCGGATTGGCGCCGATGAGCAGCACCACGTCAGCCTGCAGCACATCCATCACCGGATTGGAAACCGCCCCCGAGCCGATGCCTTCAAGGAGCGCCGCCACACTCGATGCGTGGCACAGCCGCGTGCAGTGATCGACGTTGTTGGTGCGAAAACCGGTGCGCACCAGCTTCTGGAACAGGTACGCCTCTTCGTTGCTGCCCTTGGCCGACCCGAAACCGGCCAGCGAGTTCGGACCTTTGCCGTCGCGAATCTCACGAAGGCGTCCGCCGGCAAGCGCCAGGGCCTCGTCCCAGCTCGCCTCGCGAAACACGCTCGCGACGTCATCCGGGTCCATGACGAAGTCAGCGGATTTCGGCGCGTCCGGACGGCGGATCAGCGGCGTGGTCAGACGCTGGCGATGGTGGACATAGTCGAAGCCGTAACGGCCTTTGACGCACAAGCGGCTCTCGTTGGCCAAGCCGTCCCGTCCGTCGACGCGTAGGATCTTGTTGTCCTTGACGTGATAGGTGAGCTGACAGCCGACACCGCAATAGGGACAGAGCGACGCAACCGTCTTGTCGGCCTCGATCAACCCAACGCCGCCGGCGGGCATCAGTGCGCCGGTGGGGCACGCCTGCACGCATTCGCCGCAGGCGACACAGGTGGAGACGCCCATCGGATCGTTCAAGTCGAACACGATCTCCGAATGCGGACCGCGAAACGCATAGCCGATGACGTCGTTGACCTGCTCTTCGCGGCATGCGCGCACGCAGCGCGTGCATTGAATGCACGCGTCGAGATTGACGGCGATCGCCGGATGGGAAAGATCGGAGTTAGGCGAGAGCCGGGGCGCAAAGCGCGGCTTGCCGACTTCGAGCTCCCCCAGCCAATAGTCCAATTCTGAGTCGGTCTTATAGGTCTTTGCCGGCATATCGGACGCTAGCAACTCGAGCACCATCTTTTGCGAGTGCAGCGCGCGCGGGCTCGCGCTGGCGACGTCCATCCCCGCCTGCGGGTACCGGCAGCACGAAGGCGCCAGTACGCGCTCGCCCTTGATTTCCACCACGCACGCGCGGCAATTGCCGTCGGGGCGCATGCCGTCCATGTAGCAAAGGTAGGGGATCGCCACACCCAGTCGTTTGGCGGCTTGCAGAATGGTTTGGCCCGGCCGCGCGCTGGCGGGTTGCCCATTCAGCGCGAATTCGATCATCGCCGGAGCGACTTCGTGCGGGAGCATCGCGGTCATTTATCGGGCTCCTCGCTCACGCGATCTCGTACGGAAAATATTTGATGACGCAGCGGATCGGATTGGGCGCCGCCTGGCCAAGCCCACAGATCGAAGCGTCGACCATCGCCTGCGACAGCTCTTCCAGCAACGCCTGATCCCAGCGCGGCGCCGCCAGTAGCATGCTCGCCTTCGCGGTGCCTACTCGGCACGGCGTGCATTGCCCGCACGACTCGTCGGTAAAAAAATGCATGAGGTTGCGCGCTGCATCGCGGGCCTTGTCCTGGTCCGACAGCACGATGATTGCCGCCGAGCCGATGAAACATCCGTACTCGTTCAATGTATCGAAGTCGAGTGGAATATCACCCATCGCCGCGGGCAAAATGCCGCCCGAAGCGCCGCCAGGGAGATACGCGTAAAACTCTTGGCCAGCCAGCATCCCGCCGCAATATTCATCGATCAACTCGCGCACGGTGATTCCGGCGGGCGCAAGGTGGACCCCAGGTTTCGCAACGCGACCCGAGACCGAAAACGACCGAAGGCCCGTGCGGCCGTTGCGTCCGGAGCCCGCGAACCACTCGCCACCTTTCTCTAGGATGTCGCGCACCCAGTAGAGCGTCTCCATATTGTGTTCCAAGGTCGGCCGGTCGAACAGGCCCGCCTGCGCCACGTAGGGCGGGCGCAGTCGCGGCATGCCCCGCTTGCCTTCGATCGATTCGATCATCGCCGACTCTTCGCCGCAGATATAAGCGCCCGCGCCGCGCCGCAAATGGATGCCGGGGAGTTGGCAAGGTGGATTTGCCCGCAACGATTCGAGTTCGCGCGTCAGAATTTCGCGACAGCCTGCGTATTCGTCACGCAGGTAGATGTAGATTTCCGCGATGTCCGCCGCCCACGCGGCGATCAGCATGCCTTCGAGAAACCGGTGCGGGTCGCGTTCGAGGTAATAGCGATCCTTGAACGTACCGGGCTCGCCTTCGTCGATGTTGACGGCCAGAAGCCGCGGCGCAGATTCGCTCCGCACGATGCGCCATTTGCGTCCCGCCGGAAACCCGGCGCCGCCCAAGCCCCGCAGGCCGGAACCTTCCATCGTCTTGAGGACCGACTCCACGTCGCGCACGCCGTCCACGCATTCGATGAGCGTCGTGTAGCCACCCGCGGCGCGATATCGATCGTACGCGATATAGGCGGAATCGACGTCCGCGGTGATCGCGTTGCCAGCAATCGCCGCCTTGACCGCGCCGACCGTCGCCCGATCCAGCGCGTTCTGTCCGACGACGGCCACGGGCGCCGCATGGCAGCGACCCACGCACGGGGCGGCGAGAATCCGGACGTCGCTGCCTGCAATGGCTGCGAGTTCCCGCAGCAGCGTCTTGGCGCCGGCCATTTCACAGGACAGCGATTCGCACACGCGCACCGTCAGCGGCGGCGGCGCGGTCTCGCCTTCCTTGACGACGTCGAAATGGTGATAGAACGTCGCGACCTCGTACACCTCGGTCATCGCGAGCTTCATTTCGGCCGCAAGCGCAACGATGTGCGCGGCCGCAATGTGGCCGTAATGGTCCTGGATGCGATGCAGATATTCGATCAGCAGGTCGCGCCGGCGCGGATCATCGCCCAAGAGCTTTCGGACTTCCTCGAGCGCCTGCGGTTCCACTGCGCGTCCCTTTGGCGTCGCGCGTACGCGGCCTCCTCCCTTGCCACGACGTGCGTCGACGATGGGGATGGCGGCACGCGCAAAGGGGATTTGCGTTGTCATCCAGTCTTCAAGCGCGCAGCGGGTGGTACTCGGTCGTTTTTTTCGGCGGGTCCTTGGTGAAGGCTCCGGCGTCGCGCATCGCGTCGATTTGCGCATCGGGAAGCTCCAGGACCTCGCGCAGGATTTCTTCCGTGTGCTCGCCCAACATCGGCGAGCGCTCGATCTCTGCTGGAGAATCGGAAAGCTTGATCGGCATGCCGACGTTGTACCACTTGCCCCGCTGCGGATGATCGAGCTCGACGTACATGTCGCGCAGTCGAACGTGCTCGTCGTCGGCCAGATCCTTGGTACTCATGACTGGGCCGCACGGGACATCGATCTCGTTCAAAATCCCCATCAACTCGCGCTTGGTATAACCTGCCGCGAATTCGTTGAGCAATGCCCACATCTCTCCCTGATTCTTGCGGCGGTCGGCAATGGCGGCGAACCGCGCGTCGCTGACCAACGCCGCACTGCCAACGCGGTTCGCCAAAGCGTTCCACACCGCCTCTTGTACGACGACGTAGATATAGTCTGTGGGCCCGCCCGGTTTGCACTTGAGCACGTTGCCGAGCTGGCCGCCGCCGGAATCGTTGCCGGACCGCGGCGTGGCGTCCAGCCCCGCCGTTGGCAGGCCGTACTCGGTCAATGGTCCGTGGCCAAGGCGCTGATGATCGCGCCATTTGACGCGACAGAGGTTCATCACGGCGTCTAACATCGCCACCTCGACATACTGCCCGCGGCCCGTCACGTTGCGCTGGTGCAGCGCGGCGAGAATGCCGATCACCAAGTGCAGCCCGGTGCCCGAATCTCCGATCTGCGCCCCGGTTACGAAGGGTGGACCATCTGGCACGCCCGTGGTGCTCATCGCGCCGCCCATCGCCTGCGCGACGTTCTCGTACGCCTTGAAATCTGCGTACGGACCACTCGAACCGAAGCCCTTGATCGAGGCCATCACGATCCGCGGATTGATCTCGCGCACGGTTTCCCATGTGAAGCCCAGCCGGTCAAGCACGCCGGGGCCGAAGTTTTCCATCACGACGTCGCATTTCTTCAGCAACTGGATAAAGACTTCCTTGCCCATCGCGTTCTTCATGTTGACGGTGATCGAACGCTTGTTGCAGTTCAACATCGTGAAATATAGGCTGTCGGCATTGGGCACATCACGCAATTGAGCGCGCGTCGCGTCGCCCGTCGGCGGCTCGAACTTGATCACCTCCGCACCTAGCCACGCCATCAGTTGCGACGCCGTTGGTCCGGCCTGGACATGCGTCATGTCCAGAATGCGAAAACCGGAAAGCGCCTTGCTCATCGATTCCCCCGATTCGGTTCCAAACAATAACTTTCCACGACCCCCGCCGGGATTCCCGCGTCCCATGTTTCGCAAGATCCCGTTACCACCGCGCTCGCCGGGATTGAGCGTCACTCGTTGACGCTCCAATCCCGGTGGTTAGAGCGTCACGTCTTGCGTGACGCTCTAACATCACTTATACATCGTCTGCGCCTTCGTCCCCGGCGCGTACTCGCGCGGGTCGACCCAGATGTTAATCACCGCCGACTTCCGCGTTTTCGCCACGGCCTCGCGGCCGCGGATCAGCGCCGGCGCGATTTGCGTCGGATCACGCACTTCCTCGCCGTAACCTCCCAACATCTCGGCAAACTTGCCGAAAGGCACGTCGCCGAGCAGATTGCCGACGTTGCCGCGCTCTTCGCCGTACTTCGTAAGCTGGCCGTAGCGAATCTGGTTCATCGCCGAGTTGTTACCGATGACCGCGAGGTAAGGGACCCCGAATCGGTTCGCCGTTTCCATGTCGAACGCGGTCATGCCGAAGGAGCCGTCGCCGTAATAGCAAAGGATTTCCTTGTCCGGATTGGCGAGGCCCGCGGCGATCGCGAAACCCGTGCCGACACCGAGACTGCCGAGCGCACCGGGGTCCATCCACTGGCCCGGCTTGCGCGGACGCACTGCCTGCGCCGAGATCGTCACGACGTCGCCACCGTCGCCGATATAGATCGTGTCGTCGGTCAGAAACTCGTTCATCTCGTACGCAACGCGGTAGGGATGGATCGGTGTGTTGTTCGACTTGAACAGCGGCATCAGCTTCTCTGCTGCGGTGTCTTCCGCGGCGGAGAGCGCCTTCATCCACTCCCGGCGCGCTTGCCGCTTGTCGTTCTTGATCCGGCCCGACGCCGCCTGCAGCACTGCAGCGCACACCGCGCCCGGATCGCCGACGATGCCGAAAGTGATATCACGGTTCTTGCCAACGGTCCGGTAGTCCATGTCGATTTGCACGAGCACAGGCACCGAGATGCGCTTGCCGTAACCCATGCGAAAATCGAATGGCGTGCCGATGATCACGATCACATCGGCTTTTGCAAAGGCCTCGCTACGCGTACGGTCGAAATGATGCGGGTCGCCGGGAGGCAACAAGCCGCGGCTCGCGCCATTGAAATACCCGGGAATGTCGAGTGTGCGCAGCAGCTCGACTGCCTCCTTGTCGCCGCGCGCGGCCCAGACCTGCTGGCCGAATAAAATTGCGGGCCGCTCGGCGTTCACCAGGATGTCGGCGAGCCGTTCGATGTCGCGCGGGTCGCCGGGCGACTTGGTCGACGCACGATAGTGCCCCGGCTTCGGCAGCACGGCTTTGGCCACATCGATCTCGCGATCGAGCACATCGCGGGGAATCTCGAGATACACGGGCCCATACGCGCCGGCGAAACACTCGCGCGCAGCCATCGCGATCATGTCGGCGACACGCTCGGTCGACATGACCGTCGAGGCGAACTTAGTGATCGGCCGCATCATGTCGACGTGCGGTAGATCCTGCAATCCGCCCATCCGCCACTGCACGAGCGCGCTCTGGCCGCCGATGTGCAGCACCGGGCTCTCGGAGCGGAACGCCGTCGCGATGCCCGTGACCGCATTCGTGCAACCGGGCCCCGCGGTCGTCACGACGCATCCGAGTTTGCCGGTCTGACGCGCATAGCCATCCGCAGCATGCGCCGCGACCTGCTCGTGGCGCACATCGATGATGCGGATGCCTTCATCGATACAACCGTCGTAGATATCGATGATGTGCCCGCCGCAAAGCGTGAAGATCGTGTCGACGCCTTCGCTCTTCAGCGCCTTCGCGACGAGGTGACCGCCCGAAATAACGTTGGCGTCGCGGGTCTTGCGCTTCAGCGTGTCGTCGGCGGTAGTTGCGGCTGGCTTGGTTGCAATGACTGAAGACATATTCGTTCCGGTTAATGGATGTCTGGTTCGGCGCTCTAGGTCAGGGAAAACTTGCCTCGTTCGGCGGCCGGCAACAAGCGGCCGAGGTAGACATGTTGTGAAAATTCATCCTATAGTATTGATTGAAGCCGGGTCATTGACCCGTGTCAATTTTCCTGAGCCTTAAAACCGGTTTCCAGGCCGACCCTCGCTCTCAAGGCGGATGCGCCCTCCATGAGTCTCGTTGCGACCCATCCCGAATGCACGCGCCTTCGCGCCCAACTGAAGGAGAACGTTGTTCTCAAGCAGATGACGGCAAGCGCGATGGCGGAGTTGGAACCGCTGCTGTCCGTTGTCGATTGCCATAAAGGCGAGTGTCTGATCCGGCAGGGCGCTCTTGATATGGAGCAGTATTTCCTGCTGGACGGGATATTGAAGCGAGTCGTCGCGAATCAGCAAGGCAAGGAAATGATTCTGCGTTTCACCGACGCGGGTGCGATGGAGACGAGCTACGCCGCGTGGCGGCTCAACACCCCGGCGCCGTACAGCATCATGACAGTCACGAAAGCGCGGGTCGCCAAACTGGCGCTGCCGCAATGGGCGGCGTTCCTCGAGCAGCACACGGACATAAAGCAGGTATTCGAGTTCGAAGTGATGCACCTGATGAGCGAGATCATGGCGCACACGATCACGCTCCACCTGCTCGACGCGCCAGGCCGCGTGCACCGCTTCATGCGCAAGCACCCTGAATTCTCCGACCGCGTCCCGCAGAAAGAACTCGCGTCATATCTCAATCTTTCGGCTGAAACGCTCTCCCGGCTGCGCCACCAAGGCAAAATCTAGCAGCGCGCCGAACACCCCGGAATCATTCGAGGGGCTCGGGCAAAGTGGCTCGCCCTCCGCGCACTCGGGCGAGACCGCGTCCAATCAACGGCCAGAACAGCATCAGCAGCGCGAGCGCGGTAATGCCGCCGACGAGCCAGTTGGAAAAAAACACGCGCATATCGCCCTGCGAGATGAGCATCGACTGGCGAAACGAGTCCTCGGCCCGATCGCCCAGCACCAGCGCCAACACCAGCGGCGCGAGGGGATAATCGAGCTTTTTGAACACATAACCGACGACGCCGAACAGCAGCATCAGCCAGATGTCGAGCATCGCATTGTGCACGGTGTAAGCGCCAATCGCGCAAATCACGATGATGATCGGTGCAATGATCGAAAACGGAATCCGCAAGATCGCGGCGAACAGCGGCACACAGGTGAGGACGATGAGCAGACCGGCGATGTTGCCCAGGTACATGCTCGCGATCAATCCCCAGACGAAGTCCTTCTGCTCGACGAACAGCAGCGGGCCCGGCTGCAGCCCCCAGATCAAGAGCCCTCCAAGCAGCACGGCCGCTGTCGGCGAACCCGGAATGCCTAGCGCGAGCATCGGCAGCAATGCGGACGTGCCCGCTGCATGCGCGGCGGTTTCCGGCGCCACCACACCTTCGAGCTGACCCGTGCCGAACTTGGCGCCATCGCGCGACATGCGCTTGGCGACCCCATAGCTCATGAACGAGGCCGGGGTCGCGCCGCCGGGGGTAATTCCCATCCAGCAACCGATTGCGCAACTGCGCAGCAGTGTCAGCCAATACTTCGGCAACTTGGCCCAGGTTTCGAATACGACCTTGGGATTGATTTTGGCGCTCTTGCCGGTAAACGACAGGCCTTCTTCCATTGACAGCAGGATCTCGCCGATCCCGAAGAGACCGATCACCGCGATCAGGAAATCGAAGCCGCGCATGAGCTCGGTAAAGCCGAAGATCAGCCGCAGTTGTCCCGTCACCGTATCCATCCCCACTGCCGCGAGCGCGAAACCGAGCATCATCGCCGCGAGCGTCTTCCACGGCGATCCTTTGCCCATGCCGATAAAACTGCAGAAGGTCAGCAGGTATACCGAGAAGAATTCCGGCGGCCCGAATTGCAGCGCGAATTGCGCGACCAGCGGCGCCAGGAACGTAATCATCACGACCGCGACGAACGCCCCGACGAACGAGGACGTAAACGCGGCGGTCAGTGCTTCCCCCGCGCGCCCTTGCTGCGCCATCGGGTAGCCATCGAACGTCGTCGCCACCGACCAGGGCTCACCGGGGATGTTGAACAGGATCGACGTGATCGCGCCGCCGAACAATGCTCCCCAATAGATGCAAGACAGCATGATGATCGCCGAGGTCGGCGGCATCGTGAACGTGAGCGGCAGCAGAATGGCCACGCCATTGGCGCCGCCCAAGCCGGGGAGCACCCCGATGATGACGCCGAGCACGATGCCGATCATCATCAGCAGCAGATTGAACGGCGTCAGCACGACGGCAAAACCCTGGAACAGGGCGCTCAGTTCGACCAATTGCCTCTCCGAGCGCTGGGTGCAAAAAGGCCGCGTGTTAGGCGCATTGTCAGTATCCGAGAAAGCCCAATGGGTTCCACTCGCCCTTGAACAACGGTACCTTGAACCACACTTCGAACATCAGAAAAAAAATAACGTTGATGACGAATCCGACGACAATGCCTTTCCACCACGGGTACTTGCCGAGCCAGACCATGAAGATCGCGATATAGATCGCCGATGCGATATAGAGTCCCACGAACTTGACGCTCAGCACATAGCCCACCGCCGGAAGGAGCACCGTCAGCACGCGCTTGAACGGCCCCCACATGACGAAGGGCTTGCCCGCGGCGGACTTCGCGAGCATGGCCTGCGCTATCGTTACCACGCTCGAGACGCAGATCAGCAGACCGATATAGAACGGAAAGTAGCCGGATTGCGGGCCGTCGCTCCCCCACCTCGAGCCCAGCCGGTAACTGTCGAAAACTACGATCGCGCCAATCGTGAACAGCACCAGCGCGACCGCGATTTCCATGGTGCGGGTTGAAACGCCCGCACGATCGCCGACGGCAGACGTCTCTTTGTCATTCATAGGCTACTTGGTTTTTCGTCGCGACGAGGCCTGCGCGCACCTAAAAGCGAAAACCGCGCCTGACACGCGCGGCGGTCCCCAGTCTCATTACGGTTTTGCCAGGAAGCCGGCTTCGCGCATCAGCTCGCGGTGCGTACCCTCGGTTTTCTCGACCCATTGCGCATACTCCGGGCCGCTCATGAAGGTCTGGTTGAACGCACCGTCTTCCATGAATTTCTTCCACTCCGGCGTTTCGCGCACTTTCTTGAACAAGTCGACGTAGAAATCGACCTGTTCCTTGTTGACACCGGACGGCATGAAGATACCGCGCAGCATCACGTAGTCGGTCGGCACACCCGACTCCTTGCAGGTCGGAATATCACTCCACGACATGGTCTCGGTTACTTTGTTCTTATACGGCATGCGCGCGTCATCGAACACGCACAGCGGGCGCAATTTTCCGGCCCGCCATTGCGCAACGGCTTCGATCGGATTGTTGACGCTCGAATCGACGTGCTTGCCGACCAGTTGTACCGCGACGTCACCGCCGCCCTTGAACGGAACGTAGGTGAACTTCACGCCGGCGGCCTTTTCGATGGCGGCGGTGATGATCTGGTCTTCCTGCTTCGATCCGGTTCCGCCCATGATCTTGTTGGGGCTGGCACCCTTGACCGCGGCGAGATACTCCTTCGCGTCCTTGTACGGCGCCTCGGCATTTACCCATAGAACGAACTGGTCGAGTGCCAGCATCGCCACCGGCGTCAAGTCTTTCCAATTGAACGGCACGCCCGTCGCAAGCGGTGTGGTGAACAGATTGGAGAGCGTAATGATGATCTTGTGCGGATCGCCCTTGGCTTCCTTCACGGCCAGGAATCCTTCCGCTCCCGCACCCCCTGACTTATTGACGACTATTAGGGGTTGCTTCATCAAATTGTTCTTGGTGATGACGCCTTGCAGCAAGCGCGCCATCTGGTCGGCGCCGCCGCCGGTTCCGGCGGGGACGACAAACTCCACTGGTTTGGTGGGTTCCCACGCCGCAAACGCCGCAGGCGCAACCACCACGAAGGTACCCGCCGCCAGCGCGCATAGGGCGCGCTTGACCGTCGTTGGGGAATATTTGTCCATGTCAAACCTCCTAAGATTCGTGCGATTTATGGAAACTCTTCAGCCGTTTAATACGGCTCTTTGATGTTTGGACACGCATGATGGTCCCAAATTCACGAAGTGGTAATTGACCGTGGTCAATTACCGGCTCCCGGGTATTTCCGCGCCGCCGGCGAGACCGCCAGTCGGCCTCTTTCGGCGCTCTAGCGCAAGGCCGAGACGCTGACGCGTCCCCTGGGACATTCGCGTTTGCTCGCATCCCGCCTCGTTTTGCTCGTGGGGCCCCTGCTCCCAAGCTTACGCCGCCCTCCAAACCATCACTGCGGCGAGGACATAGAGCAGGCAGGCAAACGCCCGCCGCAGCTTTTTCACTGGCCAGCGATGGGCGAGGCGCGCGCCGACCGGCGCCAGCAGGACGCTGCCAACGGCGATCGCGAAGAGCGCCGGAAGATAGATATAGCCGACGCTATAGCGCGGCACGTCGGTCTCGCGAAGGCCCGCGATCACGAAACCGATGGTTCCGGCAACCGCGATAGGCAATCCCAGCGCCGCCGACGTCGCGACCGCGTTATGGATTTTGATATTGCACCAAGTCATGAACGGCACCGAGACGAAACCGCCCCCGGCGCCGAACATGCTCGAGATCAAACCGATGCCGACTCCCACACCGGAGAGTCCCCATTTTCCAGGCAGGTCCCGCGTGATCTTAGGTTTATGGTCGATCAACATCTGCGTTGCGGCGAGCGTCACAACTACTCCGAAGATTCCCGCGAGCAGACCGCTCGACATCCCCTGCACGATTTGCGGGCCCACGAGTGAGCCCAGCGCGATTCCCGGGACAAGAATTCGCCAGACCGGCCAGAGGACCGCGCCATGCGCATGATGTGCCCGTATGCTCGACAGCGACGTGGGAACAGTGGCGGCGATCCCCGTGGCGATCGCCATGTGCACGACGTGCTCCGGCGCAAATCCCTGGTGAGCAAAAGCCAGGGTCAGTAGCGGGACCATCGTCATCCCACCGCCAATTCCGAGCAATCCGGCCAGGAATCCGACGAGACAGCCGAGCGCGATGAACGCCGGGATCAGCGCCCAGTCCACTACTGCGTGGACGTCTTGGCGAGTTGCGCAATATACCGCCATTCGCCGGCAGTAACCGGCGTGATCGACAGGCGATTGCCGCGGCGAAGAACAACCATGTCGGACAGTGCCGGCTGCTCGCGCAACTCCGCGAGCGGAATGAGCCGCAATGTTTCGACCCACTGCACGTCGACGTTGAACCAGCGGGGCGCATCACGCGTCGACTTTGCGTCGAAATACGGACTCTTGCGTTCGAATTGCGTCGCGTCCGGATAGGCGAGCTTGCACACCTTCGCAATGCCTGCGATCCCCGGCTCTGGGCAGCTCGAGTGATAGAAGAACGCGAGCTCACCCAACTTCATATCGCGCATGAAATTGCGCGCTTGATAACTGCGCACGCCGAACCAGGGCGTTCGCTGACCGGGCGCACGCGCGAGATCATCGATCGAAAACTCGTCCGGCTCGGATTTCATCAGCCAGTAGCGCATCGTGTATCTGCCCTTATCTCTACTATCTAACCTAAAAAGGGCATTGGCGCGCTTTCGCGGTTAGCAGCGCTCAAGAGTCATTGACGCCCGACACCTGTACATATATGCTTCACCGATTGTACATGTTCATGCTTGTGCCATGGAAAAGCTCACCCTAACCACACTGCGCCACAGGCTCTTCGCAGTCGCGGACCGCGTCCTTGAAACCGGTGTGCCGGTCGCTATCGAGCGGCGCGGTAAAACGCTGTTGTTGTCTGCGCAGGCCGCGAGATCGAAGCTCGCGCGGCTCAAGCGCCGAAAGCTGGTGAAGGGCGCCGCCGAATCCCTGGTCAAAGTCAAAGCAGGCACGTGGGGCGAGCCGGGCAATCTGAAGTAGTCCATCTCGACACCCATGTCGTCTGCTGGCTGTACGAGGGTAGGATTGATCTGCTCTCTGCAGTTGCGGCGCACGCCATCGAGGATGGGCGGTTGATGATTTCGCCCGTGGTTGACCTCGAGTTGCAGCTCTTGCGAGAGGTCGGACGCATCCTCAAGGGGCCTGACACGATCCTCTCTGCGCTCGCCCGGGACGTCGGTCTTGAAATGGAAACGACGGCCTTTTTCCTGATAGCCGCAGCGGCGCGCGAGTTGAGTTGGACCCGGGATCCGTTCGACCGGCTGATTGCTGCGCAGGCCATGGTCGCAGACGCGAGGCTGGTTACCAAGGACAGGCTCATGCGCAAGCATTGCGCAAAAGCGCTTTGGTAAAACCGGGCTTCAGGAAGTCGTGTGGGTATTTGCGCCGCGTTCGCCGCCGCATGAAGAGGGTGTTCCCCGCGAGTGCCGTGCCGACCCTCTTCTTGAACCTGGGTTCAAGATTGGTCGCCTGCCGGAGCCTTAAGGCGCTTCCACGTAGGAGCGCACACCGGCTCGCAATGGGCAATAGGCAACCTCGCTACGAGAGCATTGGTTCAAAGAGTCACTGGCCAGCTCGAACACCGCAGGGAACATGGAACGATTGCGCCGCTACCGCTACTGTCTGCCCGCCTAGCGAACGGACGATTCAGAATAGCTTTTCCTGACCCGCCATCGCCTGATCGATCGCGGTCTGCATCGCCTTGATTCTACCCCGCGCGTCCGCTCCGTCAACCTCCGCTGCCGGCATTGGCGACGGCGCGCGCCGCTCGCGCAGCAATTCATTGGCGATGTTGAGCGCCGCCATGACGGCGATGCGCTCGGCGCCACTCACTTTGCCGGCATCACGGATCTCGCGCATCCGCCGGTCTAGAAATGCCACTGCCTCCAAGAGATCGGTGCGCTCATGTTCGCGGCAAGCAATCTTGTACTCTCGCCCCACGATCTGCACGTCGAGGTGAACCTTCGCGTCACCCATTCCGGTTGATTTCATCGTCATTCGGCGGGCATCCTGGCGATCAGGGCATCGAGCCGCACGCCCGCTTGCGTCACGCGCCGATGCAAGTCCCGATTATCCGACAACGCTGCCGCCAGGTCCCGCCGCAATGCGTCGTTCGCCGCGCGCAGCGAGTAGGTGTGCTCGATCAGAGTGGACAGCTTGCCTTCGAGTTCCTTCAAATCCTGTTCCATGTTTTAAAGCCGTGAGATTCGCTGACTAACGATAGTGGCGGCGTGCGCGTACGCCGTCAACTAGAGGAGCGCGCCCGCTCATCGGTTGCCGCTCGCTTTGCATCGTCATCCGGTTAAGCACCGAGGACGGATTTAAGAAACCTCTGACGGGTCTGTCGCCAGCGCAGCGTATTTCACGGCCACGATTTCGATCTCGTCGATGCCTCCCGGTGTCGTTAAGGTCACGAAATCGCCTTGGCGCGCTTTGATGACAGCCCGTGCCATCGGCGACACCCAACTGATATACCCGCGCGCCGGATCGATCTCGTCCACACCCACAATGCTGATGGTCCGTTGTTCCCCGCGGATGTTGTCCACGGTCACGGTCGCGCCAAAGTAGATGCGGTCGGAATCTTCGGCGCCTTCGCGCGCGGTCGGGTCGACGACCTCCGCGCTGTCGAGCCGCTTGATCAGAAAGCGGATGCGCCGGTCGACCTCGCGCAACCGCTTCTTGCCGTAGATGTAATCTCCGTTCTCCGATCGGTCACCGTTGCTCGCCGCCCATGCGATGGTCGCCACGAGCTGCGGCCGTTCCTTGCTCAGCAGCTGATCGAGCTCCTTCTTCAACCGCGCGAAACCGCCCGGCGTCATATAGTTTTTCGTGCCAATCGGAAGCGACGATGCTACTTCTGGCGCTTCATCTTCCTCGGCGTCGGATTCGCGGGTGAAAGCCTTGTTCATGCGTCCGCCTTCCTATTAAAGCCGCGCGCGTTCGCCGTGCGGGACGCGAATTATAGGCCGTTCCAACATACGGCATCGGTGTCGCGATGTAGCGCACAACGAGTTGGTTATCATTTCGCCCGCACTCGCTGACCCGTCGAAACACGAGCGGCAGAAGGTCTTCGCGCGCCGCCTCGTACGCGTCAACACGCTTGTCGTCGCTGCTATAATCAACGACTACATGGAAGGCGTGGCACCTATTGCCACGCCGCGCGCGTGGCCAAGAAGCTCTACATTCGCACCTTCGGCTGTCAGATGAACGAGTACGACTCGGATCGGATGGCAGACGTGCTGCACACCGCGGAAGGGCTTGACCTGACCGATCGTCCGGAGGCTGCGGACGTCATCTTGTTCAACACCTGTTCGGTCCGCGAGAAAGCGCAGGAGCGCGTCTTTCACGACCTCGGGCGCGTGCGCGGCCTCAAGGCAGCGAATCCCGCGCTGTTGATCGGCGTAGGCGGGTGCGTGGCATCGCAGGAAGGTGCGGCGATCGTCAAGCGAGCGCCCTTCGTTGACATCGTGTTCGGCCCGCAGACGCTGCATCGGCTGCCCGATCTTCTCGCCCGCCGCCGGGAAAGTGGCCGCCCTCAGGTGGACGTGAGCTTCCCGGAGATCGAGAAGTTCGACCATCTGCCTCCGGCCCGGGTCGAGGGCGCCACCGCCTTTGTCTCGATCATGGAAGGCTGCAGCAAATATTGCTCGTTCTGCGTCGTGCCCTACACGCGGGGGGAGGAGTTTTCGCGCCCTCTGTCCGACGTGCTGACCGACGTCGCGGACTTGGCTCTTCAAGGCGTTGCGGAGATCACGCTTCTCGGGCAGAACGTCAATGCCTACCGTGGACGATTTGCGGGAAGGTCGAGCGAGCCCAACGGCGGGTCACCGGTGATCGCGCTGGATGCAGGCAATGATGTCGACTTCGCCGCCCTCATCGAGTACGTCGCCGAGGTTCCCGGAATCGAACGTATCCGCTACACGACGTCGCACCCAAAGGACATGTCGTCGCGACTTATCGACGTCTACGGCACCGTCGACAAGCTGACCGACCATCTTCACTTACCCGTACAATCCGGGTCCGATCGCGTTCTCGCGGCGATGAAGCGTGGCTACACGACGTTGGAATACAAGTCGATCGTGCGGCAACTGCGCAGGAAGCGCCCGGAACTGTCGCTGACGTCGGACTTTATCGTCGGGTTCCCCGGCGAGACCGACGATGATTTCTCCCGCACGATGCAATTAGTCAGCGACGTCTATTTTGACGGCGCATTCAGCTTTCTTTACAGCCCGCGACCGGGGACACCCGCCGCGGAATTGCCCGATCCCGTTCCCCGCGCCGAGAAACAGGCGCGTCTCACGCGGCTGCAGGCGCTGCTCGAAGCGCAATATCGTGCCAGAAGCGACGCGATGGTCGGCTCGCGCCAGCGGGTGCTCGTCACCGGACATGCGGTGAAGGATGCGCGTGAGCTATCGGCACGCACCGGGAACAATCGTGTTGTCAATTTCGAAGGGCACGACTCGCTTGTGAACCAGTACGTCGACGTGACGATTACCGGCGCGCTGGCACACTCGTTGCGTGGCCAGCTTGTCGCCGTTTGAATTCGGATGCGTGCGCTTCGCAGCGACGCGTCTTTACAACACAGGGGGTTGCCGATGACTACCGTCGTATCGACTGATCGGGCCGCGCGATGGGCGCTCGTCGTGATGGTTGCTGCGCTGGCGACTGGATGCGCAACGTTGCCTTCCGGCGGAGAAACTCCCAATGCTGCGAGCTCCGGAGACATCGCCGCGGTCGCGGCCGCCGTAGCCGCCGCAACGTCCACCACGACCCCGCCCGCACCGACCGCGCCCGGCGTCGCGCCCCGATCCACCGCTGCCGCCGTCGCCGCTGCCGCTGCGATCGCGCAGGGACAAAGCAAGTCGTTCAGCGAAGTCGTCAAAGGCGCGCAGGAAGTACCGGGGTTCTTCCCGACCTGGGCCAGGGATGACAAAGTCTGGATCGAGATTGCCCCTGAGCGTCTTGATCAGGCATTTTTCTTTCAACTCAACAATGCGCGGGGAATCGGCGAGAAAGGGGTGTACGGCGGCATGATGGGACTGAGCCATGTCGCCCGCTTCAAGAAGATCGGCAATCATGTCCAGTTGATTGCGCGCAATTACCGCTTCGCCGCCAAAGAAGGCACACCGATGGCGCGGATGGTCAGAGAGGGCTTTTCCGACAGCCTGCTTGGTGCAGCGGCGGTGGCAAGCCAGCCGCACCCGGAGCGAAAGTCGATTCTGATCGAAGCGAACTCGTTGCTGCTGGCCGACTTCGCTGCCGAAACCCGATTCGCCCAGGGAGTGCACCAGCGCGGCTACGTTTTCGACCAACGCAATTCGTCGATCGAGCGTACATTCAACAACGCGGATCAACTATCGTTTTTCGTGCTCGCGCATTACACTAGCCCGCGAGCGGGCATGCCGTCAGCGCCGACGTCACCACTCGCGTCCAGCCCCTTCCCGCGCTTTGAAAACTTGCCCGATCCGCGCAGCCTGTTCCTCGGTCTGCAATACAGCTTCGCCAAGGTTCCTGAGCCGATGCGGCCGCGCTTGGCCGATCCGCGCATCGGTCACTTTACCGACGAGGTCTGGGACTTCACCGACGATCAGCGCTACACCGCGCGCAAGAATTATGTCTCCCGGTGGCGCCTCGAGAAGAAAGACCCGAGCGCGGCGCTGTCGGAGCCGGTGCAACCCATTGTCTACTGGATCGACCGCAACGTGCCGGAGAAGTACCGCGGCGCGGTGCGCGAAGGTATTCTCGAATGGAACAAGGCGTTCGAGAAGATCGGGTTTGCGAATGCGTTGCGCGTCGAGGTACAACCCGACGACGCCGACTTCGAAACCGCCGACGCACGGCACGCCACCGTGCGCTGGTTCGCCGGAACGGATGCGGGATTCGCGTTCGGTCCCAGTCATACCGATCCTCGCAGCGGCGAAATCCTGGACGCCGACGTCGCGATTCCCGATATCTGGGCGCGTGGCGGTCGGCGTTTCATCCGCGAGGACCTCGCCGGGCTGTGGCCCGTGGTCGACTCTTTCAAGGACGGCCACGGGCACGACGCTCGTCACTGCACGTACGCGCACGACGCGCTCGCCGAAATGGAATTCGGTCTCGATCTGCTCGTCGAACGCGGCGACATCGAGACCGACAGTCCAGAGGCGGAAGCGTATGTCCTTGCTTCGCTCAAGTCCGTGGTTATGCACGAGGTCGGGCATACGCTGGGCATGCGCCACAACTTTCGCGCATCGACGATCTATCCGCTCGACAAGCTCTCCGACAGGATGTTCACGCAGCAATACGGTATGTCCGGATCGGTGATGGACTATTCGCCGGTCAATCTCGCGCTGAAAGGCGAACTCCAGGGCGAGTTTCACCAATCGGTCCTGGGACCGTATGATTTCTGGGCGATCGAATACGCTTACAAGCCGATCGCTCCCGCCGAGGAAAAGGAAGAATTGGCGCGCATCGCCGGGCGCGGCGCCTCGGATCGGTTGCTCGCGTTTTCGTCCGACGAAGAAGTCGTAGCTGGCATGGACCCAGCCGCGAGCCACTGGGATTTCGGCGATGAGCCGCTTGCATTCCTCGAGCGGCGATTCAAATTGACGAGCGAGTTGTGGCGGCGTTTGCAGCGCAAGGAATTGGCACAGGGACAAGCCTACGATTCGCTGCGCCGCAGTTTCGACGCGGGGCTCCGGCAGACCGTGCGGGCCGCGCAGACGTCGACCAAATACATCGCCGGCGTGGCGTACGTCCGGGACTTTGCCGGCAGCGGCCGCAATCCGCTGACGCCGGTCGCACCGGATAAACAACGCGCCGCGCTGAAGCTCTTGGCCGACGGCATCTTTTCGACCGACAGTTTCAAATTTGAACCCGAGTTCATGCAACGGATGGGGGTCGACTACCTCCAGGTCCAGTGGCCGAACGTCAATCCCGATTTCAGCCTGATTCAGCGCGTGCTCGCGCTCCAGTCCGGGGCGCTTGCCAAGCTGATGAACGACACCACCGCATCGCGGCTTCTTGATTCCGAGGTGAAGACCCGGCCCGACGCGAAGGCGTTCCGTCTGTCCGAGCTTTACACGACCTTGCACAGCGCAATCTGGAGCGAATTGAAGACCGGGCGGGATATCGATCTGTTCCGCCGCAATCTGCAGCGGGAACATGCCAACCGGGTCGCGAGTGCACTGCTGCGGTCAGCCGCTACGATGCCCGCGGATGCGCGCGCACTGCTCAGAGTCGAAGCCAAGACGCTGCGTACCGAAATCGCCGCCGCGCAAAAGCGTTCCAGCTATTCGCCCGAGGCCAAGGCACACCTCGTGGAAGCGCTGGCGACGCTGGACGAAGCGTTGCGGGCTCCGCTCGTACGGCAAAGCCTTTGACCGCGGAAGCCCGCAATAACGGGATCGCGCCATCTTCGGAACGAAGGCGGGCGCAAGCCAAATTTTCAGTCGTGCCGGTCGACAATCGGGCGCTCGCGAACCTATGCGGCCCGCTCGATGCCAACTTGCGCCAGATCGAAGCGGCGCTGGACGTTGCGATCAGCCGGCGTAGCGGCGCATTTACGATCGCCGGCGAACGCGCGCAGGCGGAGCGTGCCGTTGAAGCGCTGAAACGATTCTACGACGCTTCCGACAAGCCGCTATCGGTGGATGAAATCCAGCTGGGTTTAGTTGAGATTGCCAGCAAGCCGGATGCGGAAACATCGGCCGATTCCGATGCCGACGATTCACCCCGCTTGCGCACGCGCCGCGCCGACTTGCACGGCCGTACCCCCAATCAGGTTGCGTATCTGAAGGACATCGGCAGTCACGACATCACCTTCGGTATCGGCCCCGCCGGCACCGGCAAGACCTACCTTGCCGTCGCCTGCGCGGTGGATGCTCTTGAGCGCGACACGGTGAAGCGCATTGTCCTCGTGCGGCCGGCGGTTGAAGCCGGCGAGCGCTTGGGTTTTCTCCCCGGCGATCTTGCGCAAAAGGTCGACCCGTATCTAAGGCCGCTCTACGACGCGCTCTACGATCTCATGGGCTTCGAAAAGGTGGCCAAGCTCTTCGAGCGCACGACCATCGAACTGGCGCCGCTCGCCTACATGCGTGGGCGCACGCTCAACCATTCGTTCATCATTCTGGACGAAGCGCAGAACACCACACCCGAGCAGATGAAGATGTTCCTGACGCGAATCGGCTTTGGCACCAAAGCGGTCATTACTGGCGATGTCACCCAGATCGACTTGGCGCGCGGTCAGAAAAGCGGACTGATCGAAGCGGAACGCATTCTCTTCGGAGTGCGCGGCCTCGCGTTTTGCAAATTCACCAGTGCCGACGTCGTGCGCCACCCCCTCGTGCAGAAAATCGTCGACGCGTACGACCGCGAGAGCGAGAAAGTCCACCGCGAGGGGAGTGGACCCGGCGGATGACTCGCACGGCAAGCGACCCAACCCGCAGGACGCAGACAGGAGACCGCAGCTCGGGATCGCCGAAGCTCGGGATCGCCGTGCAATACGCGACCAGCGACGCCGAGTTGCCGACGCGCGCGCAGGTCCGGCACTGGGTGCGTGCCGCGCAGGAGATGGATGCCACGGTGACCGTACGGTTCGTCGGCGCGATCGAGGGACGCGCGCTCAACGCCGAGTTCCGCGGCAACGACTACGCGACCAACGTGCTGACGTTCGTGTACGATGACGGTTCCCCGCGCGCCGGCGACATTGTGCTGTGCGCGCCGATCGTCTGCCAGGAGGCTGCCGCGCAAGGCAAGCCACTGGCCGCGCACTATACGCACCTCGTCGTTCACGGCATGTTGCACCTACAGGGTTACGACCACGAGCGGGCCGCCGACGCGGCCCCGATGGAGGCGCGCGAAACGGCGATTCTCGCGCGGCTCGGGCTTCCCGACCCCTACGGCGTTGCCGCGACGTGACGCGCGGTCCAGCCATGGGCGAGAGCGGCAAGTACGGCGACAAGCCAACCTTGCGCGAACGCTTTTCCGCGCTCCTGACCCGCGAACCCGAAGACCGCGAGCAATTGCTGCTGCTGCTGCGGGGCGCGTTCGAGCGCCGGCTGCTCGACGCCGACGCACTGTCGATGATCGAGGGCGTGCTGTCGGTGTCGGAAACGACCGTGCGCGACATCATGATCCCGCGCGCGCAGATGGACTGCGTGTCCATCGACGACGAGCCGCCGGAGTTCATCCCCCAGGTGGTCGACACTCGCCACTCGCGCTTCCCGGTCATTGGCGAATCCAAAGACGACGTCGTGGGTATTCTGCTCGCGAAGGAACTGCTCAATTACTATGCGAATCCGGAAGCGTTCAACCTGCGCGACACGCTGCGACCCGCCGTATTCGTGCCGGAATCGAAGCGCCTGAACGTCCTGCTGCGCGAATTTCGCGCAAATCGCAATCACATTGCGATAGTGGTCGACGAGTACGGCGGCGTGTCCGGCCTCGTGACCATCGAAGACGTCCTGGAGCAGATTGTCGGTGACATCGACGACGAATACGACTTCGACGAATCCCAGGACAACATCATCATCGAGGCCAACGGCCGCTTCCGCGTGAAGGCGCAAACCGAGATTGCCGACTTCAACGAGCATTTCGGAACATCGTTCGGGAACGCGGACTTCGATACCGTGGGCGGCCTTGTGCTGCGGGCATTCGGCCGTCTGCCCAAGCGCGGGGAAGTAACCACGCTCGAGGGCCTGCGCTTCCGCGTGTTGCGCGCCGACAGTCGGCGGCTGCACACGCTGCATATCGAACGGATTCCGCCACCGGCCAAGGCCGAGAATGCGGAAGGAATCTAGTCGGCTTCCGGCACGGCATCGACTCGTTCTACAACGAACAAACGCACGAGACCAAGGAAGCAAATGGCGACGCGCAACGCGCCCGCGCGATGAAATCCGGGCTGGCGCTGGCGTTGTCTGCAGGCGCCGGTGCCGTAACGGTATTCGGATTCGCGCCGTTTCATCTCGCGCTGCTTCCGATCGTCTCGCTGGCCACCCTGTTCTGGCTGTGGCAGCGTGTGGCGCAGCCGCGCACCGCTGCCGCGCTTGGTTTCGCATTCGGCGTGGGACTCTTCGGCGCTGGCGCGTCGTGGGTCTACATCGCACTCGAGACATTCGGCGGCATGCCCGCGCCCATCGCGTTGGTCGGCACCGCAGTCTGGGTTGCCTATCTGTCGCTGTGGCCTGCGTTGGCCGGGTGGGTCGCGGTGAGATCCACACGGCAGGACAGTGTCGCGCGTGCGCTCGCCGCCGCGGGCGCTTGGACGCTCACCGAATGGCTGCGTGGGTCTGGGTATACGGGCTTTCCTTGGGTGAGCTTGGGCTATGCGGAATTGCTGCCCAGTGGCGCGACGCCGCTCGCCGGCTTTGCGCCTGTCGGCGGCGTATTTCTGGTCTCGCTCATCGTTGCGTTGTGTGCGGCGGCGCTGGCCGTGGCGATTGCCCGCCTGGCGGACGGTGTGCCGCGGACGAGCGCGGTTTGCGCGATGGCGATCGTCGCGCTTTTTGCCGGCGGCGCGCTGCTAGGACAGATTCGCTGGACAGTACCTTTCGGCAGCCCGCTGACCGTTTCGCTCGTCCAAGGCAACGTCGCCCAAACGCTCAAGTTCGATCCGGATTTCCGCGAGCAGAATTTCACGCTCTATACGGCACTGGCGCGCAAGGCGCAGGGAAGGTTAGTGGTGCTACCGGAAAGCGCGTTCCCCGTATTTGCCGACGAAGTTCCGGAAGCGGTTCTACGAGAATTCGTCGATATCGGCGGCACGCGCGATGGCGACGTGCTGTTTGGGTTGTTCACGCTTGACCCTCCGCTGCCGGGCGGCGACGGTCCGCGCTATTACAACAGTGTTGTCAGCCTCGGCGCGAATCCGCCGCAGCTCTATCGCAAACATCACCTCGTGCCGTTCGGCGAAACCATTCCGGCGAAACCGATCGTCGGATGGCTCATCAATCGCGTGCTGGCCATTCCCCTTGCCGATCAGACGCCTGGGCCGGCGAACCCGGCACCGTTCGCCGTCGCGGGGCAGCGGATCGCCGTCAACATCTGCTACGAGGACGCGTTCGGTTCGGAATTAATCGGCCCGGCGCGCACGGCGACGATGCTTGTCAACGTCACCAACGACGCGTGGTACGGACGCTCGATCGCCGCCCGCCAGCACAACCAGATTGCCGCAATGCGCGCGCTGGAAACTGGGCGCCCGATGCTGCGGGCGACCAATACCGGCATCACATCGGCCATCGGCCATGATGGACGCGTATTCGCCGAGCTGCCTTGGTTCGAGCGCGGCATCCTTGAAGTCGAACTGGCCGGCCGGCAAGGCGACACGCCGTACGTGCGCTGGGGTGACTCCGTAGCACTCGGCCTTGCCTTCATGTTTCTCGCAACGGCCGTGTGGAGCGCGCGGCGCGCGAGAAGCATTGCGCATCCGGTGTCGCGCCACGGTAACCAGTAAAATCCCGGGACGATGCGCGGCCGCGCCGGTTTTCCGATGGGTTTTGGCCCCGTCCCCTACGTGTACTGTCCCCATGCTGACTTTTCAACAATTGCTGCTGCGCCTGCACGACTACTGGGGTCGACAAGGGTGCGCACTGTTGCAGCCCTACGATATGGAAGTCGGCGCCGGCACCTCCCACACCGCGACGTTTTTGCGCGCGCTGGGTCCTGAGCCGTGGCGCGCGGCATATGTGCAGCCGTCGCGGCGGCCCAAAGACGGCCGCTACGGCAACAATCCCAATCGCCTGCAGCACTACTACCAGTATCAGGTCGTGTTGAAGCCGGCGCCGCCCGACATCCTAGAGCTCTACCTCGAATCGCTGCGCGCGCTGGGCTTCGATTTAGAGAGCAACGACGTGCGCTTTGTCGAGGACGATTGGGAGAATCCCACGCTGGGGGCGTGGGGCCTCGGTTGGGAAGTGTGGCTGAACGGAATGGAGGTGACGCAGTTCACGTACTTCCAGCAGGTTGGCGGACTCGACTGCAATCCCATCACCGGGGAGATCACCTACGGACTCGAGCGCTTGTGCATGTACCTGCAGGACGTGCAAAACGTGTTCGACCTAGTGTGGACGCGTGGGACCGCAAATGCGGCGGCGCGCGTCGTCACGTACGGCGACGTCTATCACCAAAACGAAGTCGAACAGTCGGCGTACAACTTCGAGCAGTCCAACGCGCCCAAACTCTTCGAGCTCTTCGCGTTCTTCGAAGCCGAAGCAAGACGGCTCCTCGCTTTGACGCTCTCGTTACCTGGCTACGAAATGATCTTGAAGGCCGCGCACACGTTCAATCTGCTCGACGCGCGCGGCGCGATTTCGGTGACCGAACGCGAGGCCTATATCGGGCGACTCCGCACGCTGTCGCGGCTGGTCGCCACCTGTTATCTCGATTCGCGGCGGGCGCGCGAGTATCCGATGGTTCCACCGGAGGCGCGAGCAACGCTCCCGAGCGAATATCTGGAAACCGGGACGTGAGCACGGCAACACTCGTCGTCGAGCTCCTCGCCGAGGAGTTGCCGCCGAAGGCTTTGCCGCGTCTTGGCGAGGCATTCTCCGAGGGCGTTGGCGCGGGCTTGCGCGACCGCGATTTCCTCTCAAAGGACAGCACGGTGACTCCCTATGCAACGCCGCGGCGACTCGCCGTTGCGATCACGCAGGTGCGCGCAGTCGCGCCGGACGCGGAAGTGAGCGTCAAGCTGATGCCGGCCAAGGTTGCCCGCGATGCCGCCGGACAAGTCAGCGAAGCGCTTAAGAAAAAGCTCGCCGGACTCGGCCGTCCGCATCTGGCCACCGCGTCCCTCGACGCTAACGATGGTCCCGATCGCATCTACGTTGCGGCCGACGGAAAAGCCGAGTACGTCTACCTGCGAAGTCTCGCCAAAGGACAATCGCTGACACTCGGGCTGCAAGCGGCGCTCGACGACGCGCTCGCGCACCTCCCGATCCCGAAGATGATGAGTTACTCGCACGGCGGTTACTACAACGACGTCAAGTTCATCCGACCGGTGCACGCGATTGTCGCGCTGCACGGCGCTGCCGTCGTGCCCGTGCGCGCACTTAACTTAAGCGCGGGACGAACAACCGGCGGCCACCGTTTTCTCTCGCGCGGCGTCATTGAAATCGCGACCGCGGAAACCTATGCGCCGGCGCTCGCGCAAGCCAAGGTCATCGCATCGTTTGCCGCGCGCCGGGCGGCCATCGTGAAAGGATTGCACGAGCTAGCGAATGGGCTCTCGATCCTCATGCCCGATACCCTGCTCGATGAAGTGACGGCGCTCGTCGAATGGCCCGCCGTGTACGCTGGCACGTTCGATCCGGCCTTTCTTGCCGTCCCCCAGGAATGCCTGATCCTGACGATGCAGCTCAATCAGAAGTATTTCGCGCTGGCCGGCAAGAGCGGCCAGCTCACCAACCAGTTTCTCCTAGTCAGCAATATCGAAACGCCGAATCCAGCAGCGATCATCTCCGGTAACGAGCGCGTGTTGCGCGCGCGGCTGGCGGATGCCAAGTTCTTCTTCGATCAGGATCGCAGGGAGCCATTGGAAACGCGCGTCGACAAGCTCAGTCGTGTTGTCTACCAGAATAAGCTTGGCACGCAGGGCGCAAGAGTGGGGCGCCTATGCGGGCTCGCCGCGAAGATCGCGTGGCACATCGGCGCGGACGCCGCCCACGCCGAGCGAGCCGCGCGCCTTGCCAAGGCGGACCTCACGACCGACATGGTGGGCGAATTCCCGGAGCTGCAAGGCACGATGGGCCGCTATTACGCGCAACACGATGGCGAGCCCGCGGCCGTTGCGGATGCGATCGCGCAACACTACTGGCCGCGTTTTGCCGGCGACGCGCTGCCCGAGGGCCCGGTCGCGCAGGCAGTCGCCCTCGCGGACAAGCTGGAGGCGCTTGCGGGCATGTTCGGGATTGGTCAGGTCCCGACCGGCGACAAGGATCCGTTCGGCCTGCGTCGCGCAGCGCTGGGCGTGATCCGGATTCTGGTCGAACGCAAACGGCGCGTTTCGCTCTCAGATCTGATCGACCTTGCGTACTGCGCTTTTGCCGCCGTTCCTGCCGTAGCTCTTACGCGCGAGCCTCTGCTCGATTTCATCTACGACCGGCTGCGCGGCTATCTGCGCGAGCAAGGCTACACGGCGAATCAGGTCGCGGCAGTCGTGGACTCGCGGCCAGACTTTATCGACGATCTTCCGCTACGCCTTGCCGCGGTTGTAGCGTTTGCCGGGCTTCCCGAGGCCGCGGCACTGTCCACAGCGAACAAGCGCATTGTCAACATTCTGCGCAAGAGCGGGGTCGACACGGCGCGCGCGGTCGACCGCGCGCGGCTGGCCGAAGGCGCCGAACGCGACCTCTTCATGGCCTTCCAGAAACTTAGTCCCCAAGTGGCGGCCTGCTACGACAATGGCGATTTCCACGGTGCGCTGCGCGCACTGGCCACCGCAAAGCCCATCGTGGATCGTTATTTCGACAGCGTGATGGTGATGACCGACGATCCCGCGCTGCGGGCGAATCGCCTTGCGTTGCTGCGCGACATCGCCGGCACGATGAACCGCGTCGCCGACATCTCCAAGCTCGCCCAATAGCCGGCGATGGTCCAGTTCGCCTCGGAAAAAGTGCTGCCTACGCGCGCCGTCAAGCTGATCGTGCTCGACCGCGACGGTGTCGTGAATTACGACAGTGAACAGTACATCAAGAGCCCCGAAGAATGGCGGCCCGTCCCCGGCAGCCTGGAAGCGATTGCGCGACTCAATCACGCGGGGTATCGCGTGGTCGTGGCGACCAACCAGTCCGGCATCGGGCGCGGCCTGTTCGACATGGGCACGTTGAACGCCATCCATGAGAAGATGCACCGCGCGTTGGCGCACACCGGCGGTCGACTCGACGCGGTCTTCTTTTGTCCGCATACGGCCGATTCGCGGTGCGAATGCCGTAAACCCAAACCGGGCATGCTGCTCGAGATCGGCGTTCGCTTCAACGCAGAGCTGACGGGGGTCCCGTGCATCGGCGACGGGTTGCGCGACCTGCAAGCCGCCGAGGCCGTCGGCGCGCAACCGATGCTGGTGCTCACTGGGAAGGGCGAAAAGACGTTGCGCGAAGCGATCCCCAAGAATACCGCGATCTTTCCCGACCTCGCATTCGCGGTGTCGGCGCTTCTCGCCGGCGAATGAGTACCAAGCGGGATGCCATCCGCTCTGCGTTCGCTTCTGTTTCTGCTGTTCCAGCTTGTCGTGACGCCGCTCTATGCTGCGACGATGCTCGCCACATTCTGGTTGCCGCGAATCCCGCGTTATCGGATCGCCGCCCATTGGTCCCTGGTCAACCTCAAGGCTGCGCAAGCGATCTGCGGAATTCGCTGGCGCGTGATCGGCCGCGAAAACGTCGCGACCGCAGCCAGCTCGCCGCACGTCGTGATGTCCAAGCATAGCTCGACGTGGGAAACGATGGCACTCAATCTCTACTTCCCCAGCCTCGCCTTCGTCGCCAAAAAAGAGCTGCTGTCGATTCCGTTTTTCGGCTGGGGTTTTGCCCTTGCCTCGCCGATCACGATCGATCGCAGCGCGGGAATCGGCGCGATGCAGCAGATCGTAGAGCAGGGGCGCGAGCGCTTCAAGCAGGGGTTCTGGATCGTCGTCTATCCCGAAGGCACGCGGATTCCCGCTGGAACGCGAGCGCGTTATAAGACCGGCGGCGCGCGACTCGCGAAAGAGCTTCGAGCTCCGATTGTTCCCGTCGCGCACAATGCCGGCTATCTTTGGCCGAAGGGAGTCTTCGGCAAAAAACCGGGCACGATCACCTTGTCGATCGGCAAGCCCATCGATTCTTCGCGGAAAGACGCGGTGACACTGGCTCAGGAAGTCGAAACGTGGATCGAAACCGAAGTCGCACGACTTGGAGTTCCGGGTTGACCACGAATTCCTGTGACACCGCCCGCGTTGGAATCACGCACAGCGAATGCAGCGCAAACGCTTCGGCCTCGCGCGCCAATCGGACGGACGACGAATCCGACGAACGACGCCGCTTGAGCGTACGGCGGCGCGCACTGGACGGGGCACCCCGCCATGTCGTGCTCGGTGGCGAAGCTTTGGACTACCGGCTGATTCGCGCCCGCCGGCGCACGATTGGCATGGAGGTTGATTTGAGCGGGCTGACCGTCCGCGCGCCGCGCTGGGTGACGCTTGCGGAAATAGAAGGGGCGCTGCGCGAGCGGGCGATGTGGATCGGCAAGGCGCTCGCCGAATGGCGGGCCCGCCGCCGCGACGTGATGCCGCGCGAATGGAAATCGGGCGCACCGATTCTCTACCGCGGCCGTGAACTCTCCCTCGCCATATTTCCGGGTCGCCGCGAGGCGATCGCCCCCGACCTGTTCCATTTGACGGTGCGCCATCCGCGCGCGCATAACGAGGCGGAAGTGGCCGAGGGAGTCGGGCGCTGGTTGAAGGACGAAGCGTGGCACCTGATCGCGCCGCGCGTGGCCTTCCACGCCCAGCGCATCACATCGGCGACGCCGGCCATGCGTCTATCCAACGCGCGCAGCGAATGGGGGAGTTGCAATGCGCGGGGGGAGATTCGCTTGAACTGGCGGCTTGTGCAGTTGCCGCCCGCACTCGCTGACTACGTGGTCGCCCACGAGGTCGCGCATCTCGTCGAACTGAATCATTCGCCTCGCTTCTGGGCGACGGTCGAGAATTTGCTGCCGGGCCACGCTACGCTCAAGCGCGAACTCGAAAACTGGACGGCGCTGTTGGCCGCGTGAGCGGCCGTGTGAGCAGCGAGCAGGGGCCCCCGCTTGCGGGGATGCGAGCAATTGCGAATCACGGCCAGAGGACGACACGTGAGCGTCACGACCTCGCACTAAGCGCCCATGGAGTCCGAGCGAGCAGCGGTCCACCAATCGCGAATCGCTGCCGGAGGCCGACACTCGACCAACACATCGCACCACCATACAAAGAGGCCGAGCGGATAAAGGAGAACTGCTACGCAGAGCGCAACGCCGGCAGTTCCACCTTCCACCCGGCTTGCTGCGCGAGCAGCCGGGTCAGCAATGCCGATAATTCTTCGCCCGAGCGGGTGTCGATCCAGCGCCCCCGTTCCGCGCGAAAATGAAATCCGCCGGCGCGCGCCGCGACCCAGATTTCGCGATTCGGCACATGGCGATTGACAATCAACTTGCCCCCATCGCCACCCTCGATTTCGAGAATCCCGTCATTGAGCTTCCAATCTCCATCGGCGTCGCTCGCATTGAACGCCATGTCGAGCGCAGCGCCGATCGCCGCCAGCGTCGCGTCGGTAACCGCGATGAATTCGCTATCGGTCATGGCTTGAAGCCTCGCCCAAGCCGAAGGATGCGCGGGGTATACGCGTGATACATTGGCACTGATGTTACGTCATTTTCGTTACGTCACCGCCTTCGTCGCGTTGGTTGCGATCGGGGCGCAAAGCGGCTGCGGCAGCAAGGGTCCGCTGACCTTGCCGCCAGCGCCGCCGGCGGCGACGGGCAACGCCCCAGCCCCGCCATCTTCCGCAATACCTGAGCGCAAGCCTTGAGCGCCTTCGCTTATCGCGATGGTGAGCTCCATGCCGAAGGCGTGCCATTGTCGGACATTGCAGCGCGCTATGGCACCCCGTGCTACGTCTATTCCCGCACCGCGCTCGAGCACAGCTATCTAGAGTTCGCAGCCGCGTTTGCAGGTGTCCCGCATTTGATTTGCTACGCGGTGAAAGCGAATCCTACGCTGGCCGTGCTGAATCTGTACGCACGCCTCGGCAGTGGTTTCGACATCGTTTCGGGCGGCGAATTGCAACGGGTCATCGCTGCTGGCGGCGATCCTGGAAGGATTGTGTTTTCGGGAGTCGGAAAAACGGAAGCCGAAATGGAAACGGCGTTGGCCGCCGGCATCCTTTGCTTCAACGTCGAGTCCGCGGCCGAACTCGACCGATTGACGGCGGTCGCGGCCCGCGCCGGAAGAATTGCGCCGGTGAGCTTTCGCGTGAACCCCGACGTCGATCCTGGGACGCATCCGTACATCGCGACCGGGCTCAAGGAAAGCAAGTTCGGCGTCGCATTCGCGGATGCTCTGGATCTCTACCGGCGGGCAGCGCAGATGGGCCCGATTGCCATCCGCGGCGCCGATATGCATCTGGGCTCGCAAATCACCGATCTTGCACCTTTTCGGGACGCCGCACGACGCCTGCTCGAATTGGTCGAGCAGCTTGATCGCGAGGGCATAGCACTCGCGCATATCGATCTAGGGGGGGGATTGGGCATCCGTTCTCGGAACGAAATTCCGCTCCCGCTCCCCGAATACGCCGAGATGATTGCCGCGGTGTTTCGCGGGCGCCGCGAGATGCTGCTATTCGAACCCGGACGTCGTTTGGTGGGCGAAGCCGGCGTGTTGTTGACGCGGATCGAGTACCTAAAACCGGGAACGCCGAGGAACTTCGCCATCGTGGACGCGGCGATGAACGACTTTATCCGACCCGCACTCTACGATGCGTGGCATCCGGTCGATCCGGTCCGCCCGCGCGACGAACCACTCCGCCACTGGGACATCGTGGGGCCGGTTTGCGAGAGCGGCGATTTTCTCGCGCGCGACCGCCAACTTGCGCTTGCTGCGGGAGACCTTCTGGTAATCGGTGCGGCCGGGGCATACGGGATGGCGATGAGCTCGAATTACAACGCGCGGCCACGCGCCTGCGAAGTCATCGTGCAAGCGATGGATGCACATCTTGTCCGACGCCGCGAAACTCCCGCTGAGTTGTTTGCATGCGAAACAACGCTACCTTGAAGAGCATGCGCGCACGTTCGCAACGTGATGTGCGCAGCACCGATTTGCATCGCTCACTCGCGCAGAATCGGCCGTGAAAACGAAGGGCACGCGTGTGCGAAAGCGCAACACCCACCTTCTTCCGCACCGGATCGAGGCGCGATATCTTGCAAATCAGAAAAACGTCGTTACAATGCAGGCAGCAGGTGGCAAAGGGTTTGTCAAGTGGTCCGCAAAAAAACCGCGGACCCGAAACGATCCGGGAATGCCTGCGTTAACGAGAAGCAACATAACAGTTAAGGTAACTCAGACAGGAGAAACCAAATGATTGCTGACATGATGTCGATGATGACGCCGCAAGCTCCGGCGCCGACGCCGAAGAAGAAATCGGCGACACGTAAATCCGCTACGAAGAAGGCCGCTCCAAAGAAAAAAGCAAGCAAGAAGACAGCCAAGAAATCTGCTAAGAAAACCGCTAAGAAGTCGGCTAAGAAAACGGGCAAGAAAACGAGCAAGAAGTCGGCTAAGAAGACTAGCAAGAAGTCGGCTAAGAAATCTGCCAAGAAGTCGGCTAAGAAGACAGGCAAGAAGTCGGCGAAGAAAGCCGCCAAGAAATCTTCCAAGAAGACAGGCAAGAAGTCTTCCAAGAAGACAGGTAAGAAGTCGGCAAAGAAGACATCAAAGAAGAAGTAGTCGGGCAGGAGTCGTTTGCCGCCAATTGAGCGGCGAACGGAAACGGGCGGCGCGAAGCGTCGCCCGTGTTGTTTTTGGGGGGCGAGTGAGAGAGCCAGCCGCAGGCAAAGGCGCGTGGCGCCCGTCGCCGCGCGACCGAGCAGAGCCCGACAACTCGACGCAACACATCGCGCCGGCCCAACGTGGAGGGCGAGTGAACGCAGCGGGCGAAGCCAAGGCCCACAGGGCCCGTCGCCGCGCGACCGAGCAGAGCCCGACGACTCGACGCAACACATCGCGCCGGCCCAACGCAGAGGGCGAGTGAACGCAGCGGGCGAAGCCAAGGCCCACAGGGCCCGTCGCCGCGCGACCGAGCAGAGCCCGACAACTCGACGCAATACATCGCGCCGGCCCAACATGGAGGGCGAGTGAGCGGAAGGGCGATGAGCCTTTTCGGATCTTGGCTTCGACCGCCGCGCTCACTCGACGACGAGCGGACGCTTTTTTAACGCCGGAAGGACTTATCCGCCGGCGCTACCGTTGGCGCGCGCGGTCGGCGGCACGGGCCTTTTTGCCGACGGTTCCGGCTTGCCGTTAGGGGATGCCTTGCTCGCAGCAGGTTTGCCGGCTAGGTTGCCCTGCTTCACCGCACCCTTCGTCGCCACTGCCCGTTTGGTCTTGCCGCCCGCTTGCGCAACCGGCACCACGTCACTGGTGACCCGCAGCTTTCGACCGGCGTTGAGCGCTTCGCCCGTCAGTCCGTTCCACGCCCGCAATTCCTGCGCGGTGACGCCATAGCGCGCGCCGATCCGGTACAACGTATCGCCACGTTTCACCGTGTAGTAAAAGGTCCGACCCGAAGGTACCGAAGTGAAAACCGCCTGCGCAAGCGAAGCGACGACTTCTTTCGAAGGAAGCTGGGCGGGAACGAGAAGCGTGTGTCCGACCGGAACCTTCGCCCTGACACTGAGGCCATTTACCGCCTGCAGGGTTTCGATCGACATTGCGTATCTCCCGGCCACCTGCAGCAATGTCTCGTTGGGTCGCATTCGATAAGCCTGCCAGCTCACCAACGGCTGATCTGTCAATTCGAGCTTGGCGGCGAAGATTTCTGCTCGGTCGATCGGCAGAAGAATCGAGTGTTCATCCGCCCCTGCGATCACCGGACGATTGTGTTGTGGATTGAGCGCCAGAAAATCGGCTAGCGGCATTTCCGCCAACTCGGCCGCGAGCTTGGTATCCATTTTCTTGGTTGTTTTGACGACGGTGAAATACGGCGCGTCGGGAATGTCGGCCAACGCCAGGCCATATTTTTCCGGATCACGGACGATGTTCTTGATCGCTTGCAGCTTCGGCAAATAGTTGCGCGTTTCTTCCGGCATCGGGAGATTGTCGTAATCGGCCGGCGCCCCGACGGCCTGGTTCTTGGTGATCGCGCGCCCGACGTTCCCCTCGCCCCAGTTGTAACCAGCCAACGCCAGCTGCCAGTCGCTGAAGTCCTTGTGCAGTTTTGTCAGGTAAACGAGCGCCTTGTCGGTGGCCGCGAGCACGTCGCGCCGTGAATCGACCCAAAAATTCTGCGCGAGCCCGTAATGCCGCCCAGTCGAAGGCATGAACTGCCAGATGCCCGAAGCGCGACTCGTCGACAATGCGTTCGGGTTGTATGCGCTCTCGATCATCGGCAGCAAGGCGATTTCGGCCGGCATGTTGCGCGCGGCCACCTCGCTCACGATGTGATACAGATAACGGCGGCTGCGCTCCACCATGCGCGCGACGTATTCCGGCCGGTCTGCATACCACTGCTCCCACTTGGCAACGAGCGGCCCGTCGAGATCCGGGATTGCATAACCCGCGACAATGCGATCCCACAAGTCGGTCGCTGGCGCAGGCAATGGCTCGAGATCGGCGAAGGCGGCGGCAGGAAACGGCTCGACCCGCGCCAGCGGCGGCAGCGACGGTAACGGAGTGGGCACAACCGGAGGTGCTGGTAATGGCTCCGGTGCAGCGGCGATGATTGGAAGGGGAGGGGAAGGAGGAAGACGCGGTTCCGATTCGGGACCCGGGGTCGCACACGCAGAGAGCATGGCGGCCATCAGGAAGGAAGGCAAGGATCGTAAGCGCAATTCGTTTCCCCGGTTAAAAAGGCGCTCGCGTGGCCTCTTTTCGCCACGAACGAAACCCATGTTAGGCCCGCGATTATGGCAGCGTCAACCCAAAACGACGGCCGGCACGCGCGTTAAGCCTCATCGCACCATCGAGCACCGACCGTTGCGCGGCTGGCTCTGCTCGGTTTCTAAAACGCGTTCTTCCATGCGCGGACCGCGGCGAACGATGCAACGTCATCTGCCAGGGCGTGTCCCGCATACGCTTCTGCCGCGATCTTCACCGAAGGCAGGTTGGCGCGCAGGAAAGGATTGGTGGCCCGCTCGTCGCCGATTGTCGACGGCAACGTGGGCTCTCCGCGATCGCGCTTGGCCTGCTCGCGCACCTGCCGCGTTTTCACGTGTGCGTTGTCCGGTTCGACCGCGGCTGCGAAGCGTAAGTTCGCTAGCGTGTACTCGTGACCGCAATAAACGTGCGTCGCGGGCGGAAGCGCAGCGAACTTGGCGAGCGATTTCCACATCTGCGCCGGCGTGCCCTCGAACAGCCGCCCACAACCAGCAGCGAACATCGTGTCACCGCAAAAAAGTGATGCGGCCCCACCGATATCACCGACGTAGGCGATGTGCCCCGACGTGTGCCCAGGCACATCGAGAACAGAAAGCGAGACACCGATCCCTGGAACGACGAATGAATCGCTTTCTTTAAGCGCGTGCGTGCGACCGGGAATCGTCTCGCGCGCGGGACCGTACACAGGCACGGGGAAATGCGCGAGCAGCGCCGTGTTGCCGCCAACGTGGTCGGCATGATGGTGGGTGGCAAGGATGGCCGTGAGCGTCGCGCCCTCGCGTTCGAGGTACGCGAGAACCGGCGCGGCGTCGCCCGGATCGACAACTGCGGCGTGCGCGCCTTCGCGCAACAGCCATATGTAGTTGTCCACGAACGCGGGGATGGGGATAATCGTCGGCATGAACGCATCATCAGCAACGGCGCCCGCCGTGTCAACGACCCTGGCCGAATGGTTTACGACACCGCTGGGAAAATACCTGCTCGCGCGTGAGCAAGCCTACTTCGATCAGACCGTTGCCGACATCTTCGGGTTCCACGCGCTGCAGATCGGACTCCCCGAATGCACTTTCCTCGCACAGAGCCGGATAGCGTCGCGCTGGACACTCGACTACGACCTTCCTGCCGACCTAATTGCCGATCCCCACGGCCTGCCGTTTGCCGAAAACGCGCTCGACTTGATCGTCCTGCCGCACGCGCTCGAATTCACCGACGATCCGCATTTGATGCTGCGGGAGGTCTATCGCGTGACCCGCCCCGGAGGCCAGATTGCCATCGCCGGATTCAATCCGTTCTCCCTCTTTGGCGCCAAACGCTATTTTGGACGTTCGCAGACCCCTCCCTGGAACGGCAATTTCATTGCGTTGTATCGGTTGAAGGATTGGCTGACCTTGCTCGGCTTTGATGTCGTCGGTGGCCGCCTCGAAGGTTATGTGCCGCCGCTGGCACGCGAGCGCTGGCTCGCGCGTTTTCGTTTCTTCGAATCCGCGGGCGATCGCTGGTGGCCAATCGCTGGCGGCGTGTACTTTCTGCGCGCGACCAAAAAGGTCCTCGGCATGCGTGTGCTCACCCCCGCGTGGGAGCGGCGCGAGCGCAGCAGAAAAGCTCTGGCTCCCGCTTCCCGCGCGCGTGAAGGGCTGACGACCAAAAAGAAATTGCCGCGTTGAGACCGGTCGTCATTTACACCGACGGCGCCTGCAAAGGGAACCCCGGTCCGGGTGGGTGGGGCGCACTGCTGACCTGCGGAACGCGGGAACGCGAGATCTTCGGCGGCGAGCTTCGCACGACTAATAACCGGATGGAATTGACGGCGGTGATTCGTGCGCTCGAAGCCTTGCGCGACAACGCCGACGTCGTGCTCTACACCGATTCTCAGTACGTGAAAAACGGTATCGAATCGTGGATTCACGTATGGAAACGGAACGGCTGGAAGACCGCCGATCGCAAACCGGTCAAGAACGCGGAGTTGTGGCGCGAGCTCGATTTGATTGTCGCGAAACATCGCGTTTCATGGCGCTGGGTCAAGGGTCACGCCGACAACGCAGGCAATTTGCGCGCCGACGAGCTTGCAAACCGCGGCGTGAGCCTGGGAGCAGGGGCCCCACAAGCGTAGCGCCGTGGGGATGCGACCGCGGCGAATCGACGCGCGAGGCCGACACGCGACCAGCACTTCGCATCGCCGTACTAGACCTTCGCAGGCCCGGAGCCAGTCGCCTGCTCGAGCCGGCGCGCGAATACCTGCATTTCCTTCTGCGCTTGCTTATCGCCCTTGCGTTGCGCCACCGCGATGCCGGATCGGTACGCCTCGAGCGCTTCGTCGCGTCGTCCCGAATCGGCGAGCGCTCGTCCCAGTAGCTTCCACGCGGCGGTGTAGTCGCCGGCGAAATCTACCGCGCGTTGCAGATGCTCGGCTGCGCGCACGGCGTCTCCGACCTTTACGTATTCATTCCCCAGCGAGAAGCGCAGCAGCGCGCCGTCCTTGCCCGAGGCGAGCATGCGCTCGAAGTTGACGAGCGCGGCGGAGGTGCGCGCAGCATCCATTTGGTGTCTGCGTTCAGTTGCGAATGAATTCGCCCGATTGACAGTCGATTCGCCGCATCGGATAGATCACCTTGCGCTCTTCGCCGTTCAAACGGCCATCGATCGTTGCATAGAGCCAGCCTTCCCCACCCCGGCGATACACGATGCGCTGCGGAAAATCGTGTGCAACGTTCGTGAACGTAAAGATCTGATCCTTCTCGTCCGTAGCGGTCGCCGTCAGCTTGAACGCCGCCTCCTTTTGGCCCGACGGCAGAGAGACGTAAAACACGCCTTCGGGCCGGGTTTCCAGACGGATGAACTCGAAATCCTGCGTCTTGCCTTCCACGACCGTGTGGCCGGCGCCGATCATCATCCCGCCCCGCAACGGCAACCAGTGCTCGCGGAACTCGCGGCGATTCACCGAACCGCTCCAGCAGCCGGCAAGCCACGCCAATGACTCGAGGTTAGCCGATAACTCCGGCGCAGACGCCGCTTTCGGAGGTGCCGTGACTTCAGATGTCTGTGCGAGCGCCAGCGGACTCGCCAGCAGCCAATTCGCCGCCGTGGCCGACATCACGGCGAGCACGAATAATTTGCGCATTGGGAGGGGCATGGCGAAGATCTATTGCAGCCGCGCGAGAGGCAAGTTGAGCAAAAGATTCTGCGGCTTCAGCCGCAGCCGATTATCACGATCCATTGCCATGGCGAGATACACCGGGTGCCCGGCGATTGCGGGGCGCATGTCCGCGTGATTGACGAAATCCAAACGGAACAGACACAGGAGCCGTCCCATTCGTTCCTCATCCACGTCGACTTGATTGTACAGGTCGTTCAAGAGCGCGCTGGCCTCGACATCGAGTCCGACGTGCCACATCCAGCGTTCGTCCGCGATCGCACGTTCCGGCTTGATCATGACGTCGATCGCGAGGAAATGTCGGACCCATCGCTCGAGTACGCGGGTAAGCGCGTCGAGCGCCGGACGGCCGCGGTTCAAGCTCACCGAATAGTCGAAGCGCTCGTCGCCTTCCCAATACTGCGCGGCGTTGTCGGCATCGAGCACATCGAGATCGACTGAGCGCGCAGGGGTCTGGTTCTGGGCCAACAACTCGCCGAGCGATCCGAAGCCGCTAGTGGTGGCGAGCAGGTCGACGGTCGTCTCGTCCGCGGCCATCACCGCGCCATCCGCCATCACGGCGATCTTTTGCGTCCGGAAAAGCATTTCCGAAGCGCGGGCTTCCATCGGATGCGCTTCTGAAGTCAGAATGTGCCGCAACAATATCTGCGTCAACTGGTGCACGAACAGCGGCGGCACGTCGACGCCGTCGCCCTGGAACAAGCCGGCGTAAGCCGATTCCAGCGAATCGGCAACAAGCAGCCTCTCGCGGAAGCGGAGCCAGATACCGTAATTTTCGCGCGCATCGGCATCGGCGATTGCCGCAAGATCGCCGGTGTCGACACTCTGGCGTGGATGTGCCAGCAGCGCGTCGTGCAACTCGAGCTCCGCCGCGCACGATTCGGCGATAGGTGCGAGCTCGAGCCGAAGCAGATAACTGCGCAAAAAATCGTCGGTGACAGCCAACCGCCCGTCGTCGCGTTGCGTCAGCAATCGATAGCCGCACGACGGCCAGAAATCAGGCATCAAGGAACCTTAGTTGCCCAGCATCGCTTTCTTCAAGTCCGCCTGCACGGGATTCTCGCCCAGCCAGACCTTGGTCAACGCGCGGTTGAACGCTTCCCCCGCAGTCACGCCCTTGGCCGCGCCGTTCAACGCGATCTTCGTCGCGCCATCCGCAAAATCGATGGTCACGACGTCCTTCTCCTTCACCTCGCCAAACGTCTTCATAATCGTGACGAGCTCCGCCGTCTGCGCCTTCACCGCCTCCAATTCCTGTGGAGTGGCGTTGGCCTTGAGCCCATCGACCAGAGCGTCGACCAATTGATCGGCGGAAAGCCGCCGCAGCAGGTTCAACTGGATGCGACGCGGTCCCGCAGCAAGCGCGCCTTGAGGATTGGCCGTTCTCGCTGGCAGATAGAGGCTGCCGACATACACCTTGAAGATTGCCCGCGTGCGCACGCCGGCGCCGTTGAGCACGAGTTCCTGGCCGCCGACACTCGCTTTGTCCTCGATCTTCACACCCACGACTTCCGCTGCGACGACGGGCGCCGTAACAAGTCCAGCGAACAACGTAGTGATCAACGCATGCATGATTGGACCCCTGGCAAAGCGTGTGCGAGCGTTTGCCCGTTGCGCTGCGAACGCGGGCGCACCGCAAAAAGTCGTAGCCGGAACGGCCGCGCGTAGACGCGGCAATGCGGCGGGTCGAGTGCAGCGTCGGACAGGAGCGACCGCGTATTTTGCGACTGCGCGCTAGAACGAGTATGTGATCTGCCCCGACAGTATGGTCACGTCGGCGTCGTAGTGACCTTTGATCAAACCGTTCGCGGCCGCGCTGCCGGCGTTTTGCTGGATATCCGCCCTGTCAGCTTTGATATAGGTGAAGCCCGCGTCCAATTTCAGATGCGGTGAGAACTGGTATTGCGTGCCCACCGAAAACCAGACGCGGCTCTCGTCCGGCAGGCGCGGTGTGCGATCGGTCGAGTTGACCGGCGTCTCGTCGTAGGCGATGCCGCCGCGGAACATCCAACGGTCGTCGTAATGGTAGTTGACCCCGGCTGCAACGCGCAATGCGTCATCAAAATTCTGTGGCGTCACCGACAGCAACGCGCCATTCGCGCGAACGAAGCGCAATTCCTTGATCGTCGACCAGCGTGTCCATTGCACGTCACCCATGATGTCCCAGCGGTCGTTCAGCTTATGGAACACCGAGACGTTGGCGATGTCGGGCAGTTCGATCTCCGCTTTGACGCCGCCATCGGCGAGTTGCGCGTTCACGCCGGCGGCGAGCTGCGCGACCACCGGCGCGAGCGCCGCCGGAAGCGTTGGAAGCGCGGGCCGCCCAAAGGTCACATTGCCTGAAACGTCGTATTCAATCGATGAGCGATAGGAAGCACCCAGCCGCGTGTTCGGCGACAGATCGAGCAGGATGCCGACGTTCCAGCCGAATGCGCCGTCCTCGCCATCGACTTTTGCATGCGCCTCGAGGCCTGCCGTCGCTCCGGCGATAGTTGGTACCAGCGCCGCAGGGATCAACCCGCGGGCGGCCGCCTGCTGCGCCGCCTGCGCGAGCCCGGCCGAATAGTTAACGCTGTTCGTCAACTCCGCGTCGATCCGTTGATAGTTGACACCTGCGCCGATCGCCACCGAATTGCTGACTTTCCACGACACGGAAGGGTTGACGTTGATCGTCTTGATCTCCGACTTCAATGCCTGGAAACGGCCGATCCAGCCGTCTCCATATTCGGTAACAAGGCCGAACGGCGCGCCAACTCCCAAACCGATGGCGAAGCGGTCCCGAATCGGTACCGAAACGTAGAGGTTCGGAACGACATTCAAGCTTCCCGCGTCACCGCCATCGTTGCCCAGCGGCTGCCCCGCTGCCGCAAGCGAGCCTTCATTCCTGAATTTGATCCGAGGCGTGATGAGATGCACTGCGGTGACGAATTGGGTCGACCCGAGCCGCGACATGCCGGCTGGGTTTGACCAGATCGTGCTCGCGTCTTCGGCGGACGCCGCGCCGCCCGCGTACGCGTTGCCAAGACCGCTGCCGTGTTGCTCCTGGAGTGCGAATGCCGAGGCGAACGCCCCACCACTGGACAGCGCGAGCACCAGCGCACTGACGGCGGACGCGACCCGCGTGCGTTCGAAATCTTGGACTCGCATCATTTCTTCTCTCTATTCTCGAAGTTCAAGCTGATTCGGAACACGGTTTCGCGTTGTTTTTTTACGGCAGCGGGCTTCTGGAAGCGTGGTCCCATTCCGACCGGTCGCAACTATACCCTGCCTGCGCGAGCTCCTCGCAAAATGCACTGGATGCGTTCATGCCGCCTCGATCTCCTCGTACCGTCTCGTGAAGTGGACGTCGCGCGTCAGTCTCGCGCGTCGATTCGGTCTGGTCGCATCCCCACTTCGTGGGGCCCCTGCTCGCCGCTCACACCGTCGCTCACGCCGCTGCCTTCCGTGCTTCGTCGCGCAATTCGCGCCGCAGTATCTTGCCGACGTTCGACTTGGGCAACTCCTTCCGAAATTCGACGTCGCGGGGACATTTGTAATTGGTCAGCTGTTCGCGGCAGAACTTGAGGACATCCTCGGATGTCAATTTCGGGTCCTTTTTCACGACGAAGAGCTTGACCGCCTCGCCTGATTTCGGGTCTGGCACGCCAACCGCCGCACATTCGAGCACACCCGGATGCGTGGCGATGACGCCTTCGATCTCGTTTGGGTAAACATTAAAGCCCGACACCAGAATCATGTCCTTTTTGCGATCGACAATCTTGACGTATCCCCGCTCGTCCATTACGCCGATGTCGCCGGTGGCGAACCACCCCTCGCGGTCGATGACCTTTTGCGTCTCGTCGTCGCGTTGCCAGTAACCGGCCATGACCTGTGGGCCGCGAATGCAGATCTCGCCCGGCTGTCCCAGCGCCACGGTGTGACCCGTGTCATCGCGCAGCATGACCTCGGTCGACGGAACCGGCAAGCCGATCGATCCGTTAAACGCAGGCAGGTCGAGCGGATTGATCGTCGCCGCGGGAGACGTCTCGGTCAAACCGTACGCTTCGATGAGCGAGGTGCCCGTGATCTCCTTCCATTTTTTTGCCACCACTTCCTGCACAGCCATGCCGCCGCCCAACGTAATTCGCAGCGAGGAAAAATCGAGCTTTGCGAACTCCGGGTTGTTGACCAGCGCGTTGAAGAGCGTGTTGACGCCGGTGAACGCAGTGAATTTGTGCTTGCCCATCTCCTTGATGAGTCCGGGGATGTCGCGCGGGTTTGGAATGAGCACGTTCTCGCCGCCCAGCATCATGTACACGAGGCAATTCGCAGTGAGCGAAAAAATGTGATACATCGGTAACGGTGTGATGATGACTTCGCGTTGACTCGGGTCGAGGCTTGGGGACACCCATGCACTCGCCTGCAGCACGTTCGCCACGATGTTGCGATTGAGGAGCATCGCCCCTTTCGCCACGCCGGTTGTGCCGCCCGTATATTGCAGGAATGCGATGTCGTCGTGCCCGATCGGCACCCGCTCGAGCGATCGCTTGCGCCCGTCGGCCAACGCGTCGGAAAACCTGATCGCGCCCGGAATCGAGTACGGCGGGACCATTTTCTTCACGTGCCGGAGCACGATATCGACGATCACGCCCTTGAACCCCAGGGACTCGCCAATCGACGTGACGACGGTCTCCCGAATCTTGGTCTTTGCGAGGACTTGCTCCACGGTATTGGCGAAGTTCTCGACGCACACCAGCACTTCCGCACCGGAATCCTTGAGCTGATGTTCGAGCTCCCGTGCCGTGTACAGCGGGTTGACGTTGACGACCGTGCCACCCGCGCGCAGCGTGCCGAACAGGCAAATCGGGTACTGCAGGATGTTGGGCATCATCAACGCGACCCGCGTCCCTTTCTTGCAGCCTAGTCCCTGCAACCAGGCACCGAACGTAGACGAGAGGGTATCGAGCTCGGAGAACGTGATGGTCTTGCCCATGCATGTGAAAGCCGGCCGCGTCGCGTATTTGGCAGCGCTTTCCTCGAAGATCTCGCGTACGGACGCATATGTGTTGACGTCGATCTCCGCGGGAACGCCTTTCGGATAGGCTTTGAGCCAAATTTTTTCCACGACCTTCTCCTTGCCGCGTCGTGCCGGACCGACGGGCTATTAGGTCTTGAGGTAACCGGGGTTCATGGCGGGGGCTTCACGCGGTGGGCGACGTTCCAATGGAGCCTACAACAGAAGCGTTTGCCGCGCGTGCCGTTCCAACGGCCGAGGCCGCGCTGACGGCGTAGTGCAGCGGCCCGCCGCGAAACGGCGCGAATCCGGTTCCAAAAATGGCGCCCGCATCGACCAGATCGGCATCCGCGACAATACCTTCGGCCAATGCTGCTTTTGCCTCCGCGACGAACGGCGAGACCAGGCGATCGGCCAGTCCTGGCGGGGCGCTACCGGGTGCGGCTTTTTGCGCTTTGCCGTCGATCCACCGGTAGAAGCCCTGTCCCGTTTTGCGGCCCAGATTTCCGGCGTCGACGAGTTCGGTCAGTTTTTTCGGAGTTGCTTCGGTCGAGCCGAGCATCCGCCCTACGGCTACGCAAATGTCGAGTCCCACCGTGTCCGCGAGCTCGACCGGTCCCATGGGCATCCCGAAGGCAAGTGCCGCCTCGTCAACCGTTTCGGCTGTCAGGCCCTCGTCGACACATCGCATGGCCGTCGTCAGATACGGCGCCAGCAACCGATTGACCAGAAACCCCGGGGCGCTTTCGACGGGCAACGGCAGTTTGTCGAGTTGCCGCACGAACGCCGCCGCCTGTGCCGCGAACGCCGGAAGAGTCGCCTGTCCGCTGAC
Source organism: Casimicrobiaceae bacterium (assembly GCA_037719965.1). GTDB lineage: Bacteria > Pseudomonadota > Gammaproteobacteria > Burkholderiales > Casimicrobiaceae > VBCG01. Next base: position 237,845 of record JBBJMT010000005.1, read on the forward strand.
GATCTCGACCAACATCATTTTCGTCACCGGATTGAAAAAATGCACGCCGATGAGACGCGACGGATCGGTGAGTGCCTGGGCGATCTCTTCGAGCGGAATGCTCGACGTATTGGTCGCGAGCAGTGCCTCCGGCCTCGCCTTTTGCTCAAGCGCTGCGAAGAGCGAACGTTTCGCCTCGACATTCTCGAAAATCGCTTCGATGATGATGTCTGCGCGGGCGACGCCATCGCCGGCCACGTCGGGAATGAGCCGGTCGCTCGCATCGCGCACGCGGCGCGGCTCCCGCAGCCGGTCGGCGAACAGTTTCGCGGCGCGCTTCATTGCCGGCTTGAGCCGCTCGGCATTCTGATCCTGCAGGGTGACGGTCAACCCGCGCAGCGCGCACCATGCAGCGATGTCGCCGCCCATCGTACCGGCACCCACCACATGCACATGCGCCGCGTTCCACGTGCCTGCCATGCCAATGCCCTTCAACCGTTCCTGCAAGCGAAACACGCGGATCAGATTCGCCGCCGTGGGAGTGCGCAGTAACGCCGGAATCGACGCCGGGTCGGACGCAGGTGCCGCCAACACATCGCCGTCGTATTTGCGCCAGAGGTCGAGGATCGCGTAAGGCGCGGGGTAGTGCTCGCGACGGGCACGTTTCGCGACGGCTCTTTTCGCTTGGGCGACAATAAAACCACGAGCGAACGGTTGCAGCGACAGCGATAACGGAAAGGCGACTGTGCGCGGCGGAGGTTGGGCGAGCAAGACGCCGCGCGCGGTGTTGTCCATCATGCGCAGTGGCACGCACTCATCGGCGAGCCCCAGTTTTCTCGCGCGCCGCGCATCGATGGCTTTCCCCGTCAGCATGAGATCGAGCGCCGCGGGCGCTCCGATCAATTTCGGCAGGCGTTTGATGCCGCCCCATGCGGGGACGATGCCGAGCAAGGCTTCCGGCAATCCGAGCCGGGTACCGGGCTCATCGACGACAACACGGTAACGGCAGGCGAGCGCCAACTCCAGCCCTCCCCCTAGACAAAAGCCACGAATCAGGGCGAGGGTCGGATAAGGGCACCGCGCGAGCCGTTCAAAGGTATCCCAGCCGCGCTTTACTAGAGCGATCGCGCCCGCTTCGTCGGTGACTTCCGTGAACTCGTCGATGTCGGCGCCAGCGATGAATCCGCTCGCTTTGCCGGAGCGAATGACAAGGCCCTTTGGGGAGGCGTGGTCAAGCGCATCGAGTTGCCCGTTGAATTCGGCGAGTACCGCGGCCGACAGCGTGTTCGTCGTCGCATCAACTCGATCGATCGTGAGCCAGGCAACGCCGCCTTCGTCACGGGCAAGCGTCCAATTTGTCGGCGGTTCGTGCAAAGCGTGCTGGTGCCCCAAGGCGTTGGTTCGTTCTAGTAAAAGTGGACTCGGGACGCTAGACCCGTTCGACGAGCATCGCGCCGCCTTGACCGCCGCCGATGCAGATCGTCGCCATGCCGCGTTTGCCGCCGGTGCGCCGCAGAACATTCAACAAATGCAACACGATTCGCGCGCCGGAAGCGCCCACCGGATGGCCGATGGCGATTGCACCGCCATCGATGTTCAGCTTCGACTCGTCGATCTGACCAAGCGCGGTGGGCAACCCGAGCTCGTCGCGGCAGAAATCCTCACTCGCCCACGCGCGCGCGCAGGCGATAACTTGCGCGGCAAAGGCTTCGTTCAACTCCCATGCATCCAGATCGTTCAGGCCAAGGTGATTACGCGTGAGGATAGGCGTTGCCGCATGCACGGGTCCGAGACCCATTTGCGCCGGATCGAGCGCCGCCCACTGCGAATCCGCAATGCGCGCTTGCGGCGCGAGCTTGTGCTCGGTGACGGCCCGTTCGGAGGCGAGCACGAGCCACGCCGCACCGTCGGTCACCTGCGAGCTGTTGCCCGCCGTGACGTTGCCGTACTTCTTGTCGAAGAAGGGTCGCAGCTTTGCGAGATTCGCTTGTGTGGAATCATCGCGCACGCCATCGTCGGCCGCATAGAGCGCTCCGGCACGATCAAAGAGGGGAACGATCTCTCCGGCGAAATGACCGGCTCGCTGCGCTACCAGCGTCCGCTGATGGCTGCGCGCCGCATATTCGTCCATTTGTTCGCGCGTTATCGCAAAGCGAAACGCGAGATTCTCAGCGGTCTGTCCCATCAGCAACCCGACGTTGGGGTCAGTCAAGCCTTTCATGAGACTGATCACCGGCGCCAGGTGTGAAGGCCGGAACCGCGTGAGCAATGCCGCGCGCTGCCCGAACGATTTGGCCGCGTACCAGTTCGCGAGCCACATCACCATGACGTCCGAGAACAAGAGTGGTGCGCGCGACAGCGCATCGACGCCGCCGGCCAGAACAAGGTTCGATCGTCCGACCTCGATGTTGGCGATCGCCGAGTCCAACGCCTGCATGCCGGAAGCGCAGTTGCGCATCACTGTCCACGCGGGCACCTTGTGGCCGCAGCCCATGCGCAATGCGGCCACGCGGCCGATATTCACTTCGTCGGGCGATGGCGCGGCGCAACCGAGGACGACTTCGTCCAACTGCGCCGGTGCAAACTTTTGCCGGAGCAACAGTGCCCGGCCGGCGTCGGTGGCGAGGTCCGATGCGGAGAAGGGTCCGGGCCGGTTGCGCGCCTTCAAAAACGGCGTACGCGCGCCGTCGATGATGTAAATCGGTTCGCGCATGGTCACGCCGCCGCACGGTGCTTGAGTTTGGGCAGCGGGGGCGGCGCAGTTTCGGTTGAGGGCTTCTGCGACGACGCCATCAAGTCCCGGTCGAAATCATCCACGCGGATGACTTGACCAACGAGCGCACGTTGCGCGACGAGGCTCTGTCGCTCCTCCTCGGAGATGACGCCCGCCGCAACCGCACGTTCCGCAATGACTTCGATCCCGGCGTCGGGCGCCGCCGTGCCCGCAATCCGTCCCTCTTTGATCGCGATGTTGAGCTTTGCCTCGATCGGTTCCACGGCAATCGTCGCCGACAACGCGCGCTCGATGGCAGCGACAGGGTCGTCCGCGTCCTGCGGGATGAACATGCCCGCAGTCAGTCGGTCCCGCGTGGCGCACGGCGCGATCAAGCGCCGCGCCACTTCGTGCCCCAACCGGTCCGATGGCACGACATGGGGCCGACCCAGCGGAAACACGATCCAGCGCACCAACGCCGCGGTAACGCGGTTGGGAAAATTCGCGAACACGCCTTCGAACGCGGCCTGCGCCTTGAACATCGCGTCCCGGATCGCCCAGTGCATGAGCGGCGCGTCGGCGGCCTGCCGGTTTTCCGACTCATAGCGCTTGAGCGTCGCCGAGGATAAGTACAGCATCGAAAGAATGTCGCCCAACCGCGCGGATAATTTTTCCTTGCGCTTCAACGCGCCGCCCATCGTCGCCATCGAGATGTCGGTCAAAAGGGTCAACGCCGCGGAGAAATGCGTCAGTTGCTGATAGTAGATCCGGGTCTCCGGCGCGACGCCGGTGGGCACGCGCGCGAAGCGCGAGCCCGTCACGCCCATCGCCAGCGTGCGCGCGAAATTGGCAAGGGTGAACCGAACGTGGCCGCATAGGGCCGCGTCAAACGCGACGGAAGCCTTGACGCCGTCGGGCTCGCGCGCCGCGTCGATTTCCCGCAGCACATACGGGTGGCAGCGAATCGCGCCCTGCCCGAAGACAATCAGGCTGCGCGTCAGGATGTTCGCACCTTCCACGGTGATCGACACCGGCATCTGCATGTACGCGCTGGCGAGGAAATTCGCTGGACCCAGGCAAATGCCCTTGCCTCCCACGATGTCCATTGCATCGTTGATGATCTCGCGATTACGCTCGGTCAAATGCAGCTTGGCGATGCTGGACAATACCGCGGGCTTCTCGCCCAAGTCGACTGCCGCGGCCGTGAGAATTCGCGTGGCGTCCATCACGTACAGATTACCGCCCATCCGCGCGAGGGGTTCCTCGATGCCTTCGAACCGGCCGATCGGCGTTTTGAACTGCTTGCGGATGCGCGCGTAACCACCGGTGGTGCGCACCACCAGCTTCGCCATTCCGGTGTTGGACGATGGCAACGAAATACCTCGCCCGGCGGCCAGACATTCCATCAGCATCCGCCAGCCCCGGCCGATCATAGGCTGTCCGCCAATCACCCAGTCGAGCGGGATAAAGACGTCGCGGCCGGAATTCGGGCCGTTCTGGAATGCCGCATTCAGGGGCATGTGTCGGCGGCCGATGACCACGCCGGGGTGCGACGTCGGAATCAGTGCGCAAGTAATGCCCAGGTCTTCCTCGGCGCCAAGCAAATGGTCGGGATCGAACGCACGGAACGCAAGACCGAGCAGTGTCGCCACGGGTCCAAGGGTGATGTAACGCTTTTCCCACGTGAGCCGCAGGCCGACGACTCTTCGCCCTTCATGCTCGCCGTGGCATACGATCCCGAAATCCGGAATCGACGCAGCGTCCGAACCGGCGTTCGGATTCGTCAATGCGAAGCACGGCACATCGGCGCCACGGGCGAGCCGGGGGAGGTAGAAGCGCTTCTGCGCGTCGGTGCCATAGTTCCGCAAGAGCTCGCCCGGTCCCAGCGAATTCGGCACGAGTACAGTCACAGCAACCGTCGAGGAGCGCGTCGAGAGCTTGGTGATCACTTGCGAATGCGCAAACGCGGAAAAGCCGAGCCCGCCGAATTCTTTCGGAATGATCATCCCAAGAAAGCCACGATCCTTGATGAACTGCCACACCCGCGGTGGCAAGTCGCCGTAGACGTTTGTTGTCTCCCATTCGGTCACCATCCCGCACAGCGTCTCGACGTCCTCGTCGAGAAAGCGCTGTTCTTCCACCGTCAAGGTCGGTACCGGCGTTGCCAGAAGTCTGTCCCAATCGGGCCGGCCGGAAAAAAGTTCGCCATCCCACCATACGGTGCCCGCGTCGAGTGCATCGCGCTCGGTTTGCGACATTGGCGGCATGAGACGGCGAAAGGCCGACAGTGCGCGATCGCTGATGAGCCGCCGGCGGGCGCCCGGCAGTGCGAGCGAGACGGCAATGACGCCGACGACGAATATGAAGGTAAGCAAGGCGCTCATTCGCTGTCCCTCATTCGCCCTCCTTGAACGCGGCAGACAGGGCGCGACCGGTGCGCGTCGGGCTCAGCTCGGTCGCGCGGCGACGCGCCCTCCGGGCCTTGGCTTC
>JBBJMT010000006.1:0-230104 GCA_037719965.1 Casimicrobiaceae bacterium
CTAGGTCTCGTGCGATACTGGCGCGCGCTTTGCGCTCGCCTTCGGCCATGTCGACTTTTGCGAAATTCCTTCTGCTCGCCGTGTTGCTGGTCTCGGTGTGGACGCCCTATGCCCATGCCGACAGCAAGACGGTGTGCACAATAACCGTTAACTCATCCGATGAAAAGCAGATATTCCGCCGCTACCTCCCCGAAGACGAATTCCAGTTCGTCGAACTCGTGGAGCATGGCCGCCCTGATTGGCTGGAGTCGGCGTGCCGCAAGGGAGTGCACTGCGATGTTCTGCTGATCTCCGGCCATTTCGATGATGGCACTCAGTTTTATTCAGATCGGCTGGATACGCGTGAGTTTCTGCCCGTGGAGGAGATGCAGCGGATCTCCTGCAGCGACTCCTGTCCGGGATTGTTTTCGCAGCTCCAGGAGGTCCATCTTTTCGGCTGCAACACGCTGAACGCGGAACCGTTGCGGAGCACGTCCGCCGAAATCGCGCGCAGCCTGGTGCGGTCAGGGCACTCGCCTGCGGCCGCCGAGCGACTCTCGCGCTTGCTGAACGAGCGGCACGGCGACAGCAATCGCGAGCGCATGCGGCAGATCTTCAAGGACGTGCCGGTGATCTACGGTTTTTCGAGCAAGGCGCCACTGGGGCCTACCGCGGCGTCCGTCCTCGACAGGTACTTTCAATCGGGCGCCAAGGCGGAAATTGGCAGCGGCCGCGCGAGTGCAAAGCTGCTCAGCCTGTTCGCTCCTGTTTCCATGACGGTCACCGCGGGTGTAGGCGCAGTGGACGCGCAGGCCGCGTATCGGCAGGACGTGTGCGAGTTCTCCGATGATCGTTCATCACCCGCGCAGAAGCTCAAGTTCGTGCATCGACTACTGGGTCGGGAAATGGCTGAAGTCCGGATGTTCCTCGATCACATCGAGAAAGTTGCTGCTTCGCTCACTGACGCGGGTCGGCAGACAGGCGCGGAGTCTCGTGTGCTCGAAGAGATTGCGCACGATCAGGCCGCACGTGGCCGGTTCCTCGAGTTTGCGCGCGATGCCGACGAGCGCACAGTCCGCGTCCGCATGCTCGATGTGGCGAACCGTCTCGGATGGCTTTCGCCAAGCGAGCATCGCTCGGAGCTGGTCGCGATGCTGAACGGGCAGCTCGCCGCGGACGCGGTGGGCTCGACCGAAGTCGACCTCGCGTGCGCCCTTGACCGGGAACGTGAATTGGGTCGAGAGCTTTATCGGTTGCAAGTGCCTCCGGCTCAGGCGAGCAAAGTCACGCATGCGGCGATCCTGGCCTGTCTCGGCAGTGCAGACGGTCGCGCCCGGGTCCTGCGGGCGCTCACCAGCTCACGCGATGACGATGTTGAAATCGCTCAGCTTTATCTCAGTCACCGCCCGATCTCGGATGTGCACGAGCTCCGCGCCATCGCGGCGGAAATCGCACACATGAGCGGTTCTGATGGGCAGGTCCGCGCCCTCGATACGCTCGCACGGCTTCGTCTTACCGATGGCGAAAGTTTGCAGGAGCTGACGCGTTTGTTCCCGCTCGCGAGGTCGGTGCATGTTCAGAGGGCAATCGCCGGCGTCCTCATTCGTGCAGATTACGCTACGCTGCCAAAACCCGATCTCGTGCGCACGCTGCGTCAACATCGCCTCAAATCACCCGACGGCGAAGACGTAATCGACGTGCTGATCCGCCGCCTGCAATTGGGCTAGGCACACGGGCGCCTCCTCGGGGGGCAGGGGGCAGGTCGCGAGTCGCCTCGTCGGCAGGATCGGGCATCCATACCGCGCGCATCTCTCCAGCAGAGGCGAGCTCGGCCAGGCGCAATCCATCTCGGCGGTCGGTCTTGACGCGATCGCCCGAATCAACGGCGGGGCGCAATCACCGGGCACGGATAACCGCGCCGCACCCGCGCACGCAAGCCTAACCCGTCAGCCCAGCCTGTAGACCACCTGCACCGCAGCCGCCACACCGAAGCGCGCCAGCAGCTTGCACAGCTTACCGGACATCGCCGGGCGCACCACACAAAAAAAGCCCCGCACGGTGGCGGGGCTTTTGTGGCGATGACGCTGCCTTTTGCGGCTAATCGAACAGCAATGACGAGCTAGCGCTTGACCGCGTCGCCCTTGACCTCGATTTCCACGCGGCGGTGCGGCTGCAGGCAGACGATCAATTCGCGCAGCGATTTCTGGTTGCAAACCACACCCGGGACAGGTTGCGTCTCGCCCATTCCGAGCGTTTCGATCCTGTCGCGCGGCACGCCCTTGCTGACCAGGTAGTTGCGGACAGCGTCGGCACGCCGTTCCGAAAGCCGCTGGTTGTACTGTTGCGTGCCAATGCGGTCAGTATGGCCGGTGACCAAGACCAATTCGAGCTTCTGGACTTGCGGCAGCCGGGCGATGATTTCGGTATCGATCGCCGCCCTGCCTTGCGGGCGCAAGACCGCCTTGTCGAAGTCGAACAAAGCCTTCGATGCCAGCGTCACCTTCTGGACCGTTGGCGCGGGCGCAGGTGCAGGCGTCGGAGCAGGAGCAGGCGCAGGCGCGGGAGCAGGCGTTGGAGCAGGTGCGGGCGCAGGCGCGGGAGCGGGCACGGGCGCCGGCTTCGGCACGAGATCGGGGTCGCACTGGGCGGTCGCCATCGACGGCGCCCAAAAACCGGTGCGCCAGCACAGATTACCGGCGAGGCCCTTGGCGCCGTTGTACGTAGCGCTTTTGACGATCCCGTCAGTCGGTGTGGGGTACGCGTTCAGAAGGTAACCGGGGGCAGCGGGAGCGGTACCGGCGACATAACCTGTTGTCGCAGGCGCCGCAGGCTTGGGTTGCGCGCCGACGCTGCCGGCAACCGCAACCGTCATCGCGCCAGCCAGCACCCCGTACACGAAGCGTCGAGTCATTGTTTACCCCTTTTGGCTTTGGTTTTGAACGAGTTTTGTTCGAACTTGCGATTTTGCGCGACGAGCCGTCGATCCACCAAAAGCCGCCACGTCAAAGGTTTTGTCTCCGAATGAATATAGCACACGGGTTTTGGCGTTCGCAAAGAAAACGCCCGGCGGCTATGCATCGGGCATGCAACTGTCGCGGCAATACAACGCCGTGTTAAAATTACATGATTTCAATGGCCTCCGACACGATCCGGCGCGTTTGACGCAATCTGCCGGGTCGTTCTAACCAGTCCAAAAGACAGTCCAAAAGAGGTGGCCCAAAGGTCGCCCTACCGGCCGCGCCCTTCCCGGCAAGACAAGCAATCTCGCTTAAAAAACTTCTGTTTTCAACTCCGACCGGCCCGTCCCCCACCCATGGAGCAATTCGCCAAAGAAACCCTCCCGGTAAGCCTCGAGGCCGAAATGCGCCATTCTTACCTCGATTACGCCATGAGCGTGATCGTCGGACGCGCGCTGCCGGATGTTCGGGACGGACTGAAACCAGTGCATCGCCGCGTGTTGTTCGCGATGCACGAAGCCAACATTGCCGCCAACCGCCCGTACGTGAAGTGCGCGCGCGTGGTGGGCGAGGTTCTTGGCAAATACCACCCGCACGGCGACACCGCGACCTACGAGGCGTTGGTACGGATGGTGCAGAAATTCTCGCTGCGCTACCCGCTGATCGATGGCCAGGGAAACTTTGGCTCGGTCGACGGCGACGCGCCGGCGGCGTATCGCTATACCGAATGCCGGCTACAGCGGATCACCGGCGAGATGTTGGCGGATATCGATCGCGAGACCGTCGATTTCGTGCCGAATTACGACGGCAAGGAACTGGAGCCTGCCGTATTGCCGGCACGACTGCCCAACCTTCTGGTCAACGGCTCGTCGGGCATCGCCGTCGGGATGGCGACCAATATTCCGCCGCACAATCTCACCGAAACTATATCCGCGTGCCTCGCACTGCTGGGGAATCCCGAGCTTTCCATCGACGATCTCATGGAGCATGTGAGAGCCCCCGATTTCCCGACCGCCGGAATCATCTACGGTCTCGAGGGAGTGCGCGAGGGCTATCGCACCGGTCGCGGGCGGGTTGTCATTCGCGCCCGCACGCACATCGAAGACCTTGATAAAGGGAGCCGCCAGGCGATTATCGTCGATGAGATCCCGTACCAGGTCAACAAGGCGAATCTGCTGATTCGCATCGGCGAACTGGTCCGCGAAAAGAAGCTCGAGGGCATTTCCGACCTGCGCGACGAGTCCGACAAATCCGGCATGCGCGTCGTCATCGAATTGAAGCGCGGAGAAATCGCCGAGATCATTCTCAACAATCTCTACAAGCTGACGCAGTTGCAGGACAGCTTCGGCATGAACATGGTGGCGCTGGTCGACGGCCAGCCGCGCCTGCTCAACCTCAAGCAGTTTCTCGAGTTTTTCCTGATCCACCGGCGCGAAGTCGTCGTTCGCCGTACGCGGTTCGAACTACGGCGCGCACGCGAGCGGGGACACATCCTGGAAGGGCTTGCTGTCGCGCTGTCGAACGTCGACGAAATCATCGCGTTCATCAAGTCGTCGCCAACACCCCCTGAGGCTAAAGCCATGTTGATGGCGAAAACGTGGCGCTCTGCCATGGTCGAGGACATGCTGCGTAGAGCCGCGGCAGATGCCGCGCGGCCCGACGGGCTGCCGCTCGATTTTGGTTGGCAGGAACGCTTACAGGGCTACAAGCTGTCGGATGCCCAGGCGCAGGCGATACTCGAATTGCGGTTGCAGCGTTTGACTGGACTGGAGCAGGACAAGCTGACCGGCGAATATCGAGAAGTGATGGCATTGATCGTCGACCTGATCGATATCCTCGGCAAGCCGCCGCGGGTCACCAAGATCATCGGCGACGAGCTTGCGTCGATCCGTGACCAGTTCGGCGATACCCGCCGGTCGGAAATCGTCGCGCAGGGAGTCGATCTTTCGCTGGAAGACTTGATCGCACCGGAGGAAATGGTGGTGACCTTGTCGCACAGCGGTTACATGAAGGCGCAGCCGGTTGGCGAGTATCGCGCACAGCGGCGCGGCGGGCGCGGCAAGCAGGCGACCGGGACCAAGGAAGACGATTTCGTCGACTGCATGTTTATTGCCAACACGCACGATTTCATCTTGTGCTTTAGTAATCGCGGCCGGGTGTACTGGCTCAAGGTGTACAACGTGCCGCAGGGATCGCGGTCGTCGCGCGGCAAGCCGATCGTCAACCTCGTCCCGCTGATCGACCACGAAAAGATTACCGCGATCCTGCCGGTTCGTGAATTCACCGCTAACCAGTTCGTGTTTATGGCGACGGCGATGGGAACGGTGAAAAAAACGCCGCTGTCCGATCTGTCGCGTCCGCGACCGTCGGGAATCATCGCCGTGGACTTGACCGACGGGGATTCGTTGATCGGCGTTGCGCTGACCGACGGCATGCACGACGTGATGCTGTTCAGCTCGGGCGGCAAGGCGGTTCGCTTCAATGAGAACGATGTGCGGCCGATGGGTCGCCTGGCGCATGGCGTGCGCGGCATGATGCTCGAAAAGAAGCAGCGCGTGATCTCGATGCTCGTCGCCGAAGACGAAGATCAGTCGGTGTTGACGGCCACCGAAAACGGCTACGGCAAGCGCACGCCGATCGTCGAATACACGCGGCATGGCCGCGGCACCAAGGGCATGATCGCGATTCAGCAAACCGGGCGCAACGGCCAGGTCGTCGCGGCCGCACTCGTACGTCCAGATGACGAGGTGATGCTGATATCCACCGGGGGGGTCTTGATCCGCACCAAGGTCAAGTCGATACGCGAGATGAGTCGTTCGACCCAAGGCGTGACGCTGATCAACCTCGACGTCGGGGAGAAACTCGCAGGCTTGGAACGGGTGGTCGAGCCTGACGACGACATTGGCGTCGAGTAGGCGTTGTCTTCAAGTCTCCTTAGTAACGCACCTCCGTACACTCGGCTTGGATCTCGGCATGACCCACGACGAACCCAGCGGTGAGCCTTCGATGCTCGCGCGACATCGTGCGGCGATCGATGCGCTCGACCGCGAAATCTTGATTCATTTGAACGACCGCGCACGCCACGCGCAGGCCATCGGCAAATTGAAGGGCGAGGGCCTCGCGTACCGGCCGGAACGCGAAGCCCAGGTGCTGCAGAGGGTCGCCGCCGATAACGGCGGACCGCTTGCCGACGACGTCGTGACCGGGGTGTTCCGGCAGATCATGTCCGCGTGCCTCGCGCTGGAACAAAAGCTGCGCATCGGGTATCTCGGACCGGCCGGCACGTTCAGCCATGCCGCCGTGGCCAAGCAATTCGGCGCGTTTGTCGATGCTCTACCGCTGCCCACGATCGACGATGTATTCCGCGCCGTTGAAAGCGGCCAGACCGAGTACGCCGTCGTTCCGGTCGAGAATTCAACCGAGGGGGTCGTCGGGCGTACGCTCGACTTGATGTGCACGACCGGCGCTTCGGTCTGCGGCGAAGTCAAATTGCGCATCGAGCAACATTTGCTGTCGAACGCCGGCAGCCTTGCCGACATCCGAAAAGTCTATTCGCACGCGCAATCGCTCGGGCAATGCGTGCGGTGGCTCGCGCGACATTTGCCTGCCGTGCCGCGCGTGGCCGTCTCCAGTAACGCGGAGGCGGCGCGCTTGGCGGCGGCGGAGCCCGATGCTGCGGCCATCGCAGGCGAAAATGCCGGGGCGATCTACGCGCTGGCGGTGCTGGCGCCGCACATCGAGGACGAGCCGAATAACACAACTCGCTTCTGGGTGCTGGGAAGGCAATCGGTGCCGGCGTCGGGGCACGATGAGACCTCGCTGGTGATGTCGTGTCCGAATCGGCCGGGTGCCGTGTACGAGCTCTTGGAGCCGCTCGCCCGTCACGGCGTCTCGATGTCGCGCTTCGAGTCGCGTCCAGCGCGTACCGGATTGTGGGAATACTTATTCTTCGTCGACGTTCTCGGTCATCGCGACGATCACGCCGTGGCGGCGGCGCTCGCGGAACTTGTCATCAAGGCGCCGTTCCTGAAGCTCCTGGGCAGCTACCCAGTGGCGTCGGCATAAAGACGACGCGGGATGGTTGCGCTGACCCCCACCGCGCCGGACTACGTGCGTCGCATCTCGCCGTACGTTCCGGGCAAGCCGATCGAGGATGTCGCACGCGAGCTGAATCTCGATCCCAAGACCATCGTCAAGCTGGCATCGAACGAAAATCCGCGTGGGCCGAGCGCGAAGGCGCTGGCAGCGATTGCGGCGGCGGCAACGGAGATCACGCGCTACCCCGACGGCAACGGCTTTGCGCTCAAGGCCGCGCTTGCGCAACGCCTAAGGGTAGACCCGGCGCAGATCGTCCTGGGCAACGGCTCGAACGATATCCTCGAGCTCGCGACGCAAGCCTTTTTGCGTCCCGGCGATGCGGCGGTGTACGCGCAGCATGCATTCGCCGTCTATCCGTTGGCAACCCAGGCGCGCGGCGCCACGGGCATCGAAGTCCCCGCGCGCGACTACGGGCACAACCTGGTTGCGATGCGCGCGGCGATCACTCAGGAAACGCGAATCGTGTTCATCGCGAATCCGAACAACCCGACTGGATCGTGGATCTCGGCCCTACCGCTTGAAGCATTCATCGCCGCGGTGCCACCCGAGGTCCTGGTCGTGCTCGATGAGGCGTACCACGAATATCTGGATCCCGCCGAGCGCGCGCCATCGCTCGCGTGGGTCGCGCGCTACCCGAATCTCCTCGTGACCCGAACCTTTTCGAAGGCGTACGGCTTAGCCGCGCTGCGCATCGGCTATGGCGTCATGAATCCCGAGGCGGCGGACATGCTGAACCGCGTGCGGCAGCCGTTCAACGTCAACACGCTCGCGCAGGTTGCGGCGATCGCTGCGCTCGCCGATACCGAATACGCCGAGCAGAGCCGTGCCTTGAACGCCACCGGACTAAACCAGCTCTATCAAGGGCTCACCGATCTCGGCGTCGCGTACCTTCCATCGCGTGCCAATTTCGTGATGGCGAAAGTGGCGGATGCCGGTCGCGTCTATCGGTCGCTGCTGGCGCAGGGCGTCATCGTGCGCCCGGTTGCGAACTACGGTTTGTCCGAATGGTTGCGCATCTCGGTCGGATTGCCCGGCGAGAACGCGCGTTTTCTGCATGCGCTCCGAGCGGGGCTTGCCGCCGTGGCGCGACCCGCCTAGCGTGATTCACCGCCCCGCGTCCGGCGCGTTGCCCATCGGCAAGCTGGTCGTCGTCGGCGTCGGGTTGATCGGCGGCTCGTGTGCGCTCGCGCTCAAGCGCGCCCAAGTGGTGACGACGATTGTCGGCATCGGCCGCGGTCATGCGAACCTGAACGAAGCGTTGCGACTCGGTGCCATCGACCGTGGCGTGGCGATCGACGAGAACTGGGCCGAACAGGTGCGCGATGCCGACCTCGTGCTGCTCGCAACGCCGGTGGCGCAGTACGGCGCGATCCTCAAAACGCTGCGGGGAGCGCTTGGCCACGCGACCATCGTGACTGACACAGGCAGCACGAAGCAGGACGTCATCGGTGCAGCGCGGGCAGCTCTGGGCGTCGCCTTTGCCCGCTTCGTTCCCGGCCACCCGATCGCCGGCGCCTCGGCCTCCGGCGTTGGCGCTGCGACACCGTCGCTGTTTGATAAGCGCACCGTGATTGTCACCCCGTTGCCGGAGACCGACGCAACTTGCCAGGCGCGCGTCGCGGCGATGTGGCAGGCGTGCGGCGCGCAGGTCGTTACTCTGGATCCCGCGGAGCATGATCGTATTTTCGCGGCGGTCTCCCATTTACCGCATCTGCTGGCCTTCGCTTACGTGGCGGAACTCGCAACCCGGCCGCAAGCCGCGGCGCTGTTCGATCGCGCGGGCAGCGGCTTTCGCGACTTCACGCGGATTGCCGGCGGCTCTCCGGAAATGTGGCGCGACATCGCGTTGGCGAATCGCCCGGCGCTGCAATACGAGTTGGCCGCATACCGCGCAACGCTTGACCGCCTCTCGGACGCGTTGGATACAGGCGATGGCGCGACGCTGCAGCGTGTTTTTGCACAAGCCCGTGCGGCGCGCCGCCAATGGGAAGCCACGCATGCCCATGCCGACACCGGCGACGAATGAGTTCGGCTCCGGCGCGTGGCCGCCGGCGCTGACGATAGGACCGCTGGCGCGCGCCACTGGAGTCGTGGCGCTGCCGGGCTCCAAGAGCATTTCCAATCGCTGCCTGTTACTAGCGGCATTGGCGACCGGCACGACGATTCTGGAAGACCTGCTCGCTGCTGACGACACCGAAGTGATGCTGGATGCGCTTGCTGTTCTGGGAGTGGTCGTCGAACGGAATGAGAGCGCGGCAACCTGCGTGGTCCGCGGCACCGCGGGTGCGTTTCCCATGCGCGAGGCGCAATTGTTTCTTGGCAACGCAGGGACCGCATTTCGCTCGCTGACCGCGGCGCTCGCCGTCCTAGGCGGAACATACGAGCTGGCAGGCGTGCCGCGGATGCACGAACGGCCCATCGGCGACCTTGTCGATGCGCTCCGTGCGGTCGGCTGCGACGTGCGCTATCTAGGCGCGAACGGGTATCCACCGCTGGCGATTGGCCGCAACTGCGGCGGCGGGGTGGACGCAGTCGCCATCCGCGGAGCAGTTTCGAGCCAGTTTTTGTCGGCGTTGTTGATGGCGTTGCCGCTGGCTCGCCGAACGCGCGCACCCGCGACGCGCGTCACGGTCATCGACGGTTTGGTTTCGCGACCGTACGTTGCGATCACGACGAATCTAATGCGACGTTTCGGCGTGACCGTCGCCATGCCCGATGCGGCGACGTTCATCGTACCCGCCGGTGCCCGCTACACATCGCCCGGAACCTTGAAGATCGAAGGCGACGCATCGGCGGCGGCGTATTTTCTGGTCGCCGGCGCGATCGGCGGCGGTCCAGTGCGCGTAACCGGTGCCGGACGCGATTCTATTCAGGGCGACGTCGCGTTCGCCGATGCGCTGGCGGAGCAGGGCGCTACCATATCGTTCGGGCCAGACTGGATCGAGGCGCGGCGCGGAAAGCGCTTCATTGGTGGCACTATCGATTGCCTCGCGATTCCCGACGCCGCGATGACGCTTGCCATCACCGCGCTGTTTGCTGCCCAGCCCACGACGTTGACCGGGATTGCGAGCTGGCGGGTCAAAGAAACCGATCGCATCGCAGCGATGGCCACCGAGCTCTCCAAATTGGGCGCGCAAGTCGAGCATGGCGAAGATTGGCTGCGCATCTCACCGCTTAAGCAGTTCCAACCGGCGGTCGTCGAAACGTACGACGATCATCGCATTGCGATGTGTTTCGCACTGGTCGCGCTGGCCGGTGTCCCCGTGACGATCAACGATCCCGGTTGCGTGCGTAAGACGTTTCCCACTTTCTTTTCCCGATTGGAACACCTCACGCGTGACTAAGGTGCAGAACCCGCCGGTTGCTAACGTCGAGAATGCGCCAGTCATCGCCGTCGATGGCCCGGCAGCATCGGGAAAAGGCACGGTGGCCGCCGCGGTCGCGTCCGCCTTGGGCTTTCACTATCTGGATAGCGGATCGTTCTACCGTTTGATCGCGTTGCGAGCGCTCGAACGCGGAGCCATGTTGGACGACGCTGCATCTGTCGCGCCGCTGGCGATCGAGCTCGACGCCATGTTCCGTGTCGGCGAAATCCGGATGGATGGACGCGACGTCACACAAGCGATCCGGAGTGAGGACGTCTCGGCAGCTGCGTCCCACGTCGCCGTCCACCCAGCGGTGCGCGCCGCGGTCCTCGCCGGCCAGCGGTCGTTCCTGCGTCCGCCCGGGCTGGTCGCCGATGGGCGCGACATGGGAACAGTGGTCTTTCCGGAGGCACGACTCAAGGTATTCATCACGGCCAGCGCCGACGAGCGGGCACGACGGCGCTATAAGCAGTTGATCGCAAAAGGAAACTCGGTTACACTTGAAAGTCTTTTGCGTGATATTCGCGAACGCGACGCGCGCGACGCTAGACGGGTCGCAGCGCCGCTCAAACCGGCGGCGGACGCAGTCATCCTGGACACGACCGATCTGACGATCGACGCTGCGATCGACCGGGTGCTCGCACGGTACCGGGCGATGATGCCGTGGCCCCGATCGCGTTAGGGCGGGTTTGAATTGCACCAGGTTGCGTAGGTCCGAGCACTATTGAACGACCGTCCCCGACGTGCTTTAGCCAGCGCTTAGGAGAAGGATTGATTAACCGACCCGCCAGGTTCGAGAAACAGGGTTCTCGCGCGACTGGCGGTATTGACCAACATAGGAACTAACCCACACATGGCTATCGCCACCGATATGTCCCAAGCAGCGCCGTCAGTCAGCCCCGTAATCGAAAATTTCGCCGCGCTGTTCGAAGAATCTCTGTCGCGGCAGGAGATGCGGCAGGGCGAGCTCATCACCGCGGAAGTGACACGCGTCGACTACAACGTCGTTGTCGTCAACGCCGGCCTCAAATCGGAATCGTTCATTCCGATCGAAGAATTCAAGAATGACAAAGGCGAAGTCGAGGTCAAGCCTGGCGACTTCGTGACGGTCGCGATCGAATCCCTTGAAGACGGTTACGGCGAAACGCGTCTGTCGCGCGACAAGGCCAAACGCTTGAAGGCTTGGCTCGATCTCGAAACCGCAATGGAACAAGCCCTCGTCGTGCAGGGTTGGGTCACCAACAAAGTCAAGGGCGGTCTTACGGTCATGATCAACGGCATCCGTGCATTCCTGCCGGGTTCGCTGGTCGACATCCGCCCGGTCAAGGATACGTCTCCGTTCGAGGGCAAGCAGCTCGATTTCAAAGTGATCAAGCTCGACCGCAAACGGAACAACGTCGTGGTTTCGCGGCGTGCGGTCCTGGAAGACAGCCTGGGCGAAGAGCGCGAGAAGCTCCTGTCGACACTCTCCGAAGGCGCCGTCGTCAAGGGAGTGGTCAAGAACATTACCGATTATGGCGCGTTCGTGGACCTGGGTGGGATCGACGGCTTGCTGCACATCACCGACCTCGCATGGCGCCGCGTCAAGCATCCCTCCGAAGTGCTGACGGTAGGCGACGAAGTAACG
Organism: Casimicrobiaceae bacterium; assembly: GCA_037719965.1. Classification (GTDB taxonomy): domain Bacteria; phylum Pseudomonadota; class Gammaproteobacteria; order Burkholderiales; family Casimicrobiaceae; genus VBCG01. The sequence goes on from JBBJMT010000006.1 coordinate 12,027, forward strand.
GCCAAGGTGCTCAAGTTCGACCAGGAAAAAAATCGCGTGTCGCTCGGCATGAAGCAGTTGGGCGAGGATCCATGGGTCGGCCTGTCAAGGCGCTATCCGCCGGGCACGCGCCTCTTTGGCAAGGTCACCAACATCACCGACTACGGCGCGTTCGTCGAAATCGAGTCGGGAATCGAAGGGCTGGTCCACGTCTCCGAAATGGACTGGACGAACAAGAACATTCACCCAACGAAGGTCGTGCAACTGGGCGATGAGGTAGAAGTAATGATCCTAGAAATCGACGAGGATCGCCGGCGTATCTCCCTCGGGATGAAGCAGTGCATGCCGAACCCCTGGGAAGAATTTTCGATCAACCACAAGAAGGGCGACAAGGTCCGCGGGCAGATCAAGTCGATCACCGACTTCGGCGTATTCATCGGTCTCCCCGGCGGCATCGACGGCCTCGTGCATCTGTCGGATCTTTCGTGGGCCGCGGAAGGAGTCGCCGCGGTTCGCGACTACAAGAAAGGGCAGGAAGTCGAGGCCGCGGTGCTGGCAATCGACGTCGAGCGCGAACGCATTTCGCTTGGCATCAAGCAGCTCGAAGGCGATCCGTTTACCAACTTCGTCGCGATGCACGACAAGGGGAGTGTGGTCGCCGGAACGGTGAAATCACTCGACGGCAAGGGCGCCGTGATTGCGCTGGGGGGTGATGTCGAAGGCTATTTGCGTGCGTCGGAGCTGTCGCGCGACCGCGTCGAGGACATGCGCACGCACTTGAAAGAGGGCGACTCGGTGTCGGCGATGATCATCAACATCGACCGTAAGAATCGCAGCATCAATCTGTCGATCAAAGCAAAGGACAACGCCGACGAGAGCGAAGCCATGCAGCGGGTGAGCGCGGAGACTTCGGGTGCGAATACCGGCACGACCAACCTCGGCGCGTTGCTCAAGGCCAAGCTGTCCGACAATAAGACCAACGGCTGACAGCGGAATCAAAGTAAATGACCAAATCGGAGCTGATCGACCGCCTCGCGGTGCAGTTTCCGCAACTGGTCGCGAAAGACGCCGAACTGGCGGTCAAGACGATCCTCGACGCGATGGCCGAAAGCCTCGCGAAAGGGGCGCGCATCGAGATCCGCGGGTTCGGCAGCTTCGGCCTCAACTACCGCCCGCCGCGCACGGGGCGCAACCCCAAGTCGGGAGAGCGCGTGCAGGTGCCGCAGAAGTTCGTGCCGCATTTTAAAGCGGGCAAGGAGTTGCGTGAAAGAGTCGATTTCCGAGAATCGGACTAACGAATCTACCCCGGCGCCGCAACGAACGCGGTGCTCGTCTTTGCGGTTCGCTTAAGACCAGATGCAAACCATCCGCTGGATCGTAGCCGCCACCATCTTTCTCGCCCTCCTGCTGCTATCGCTGCAGAACGCCGAGCAGGTGACCTTGCGTTTCTTCAATCTCGCGAACCTACAGGCGCCGCTCGTTTTCGTCGTGTTCATTGCGTTCGCGGGCGGCGTTGCCGCAGGCTTGCTCGCTGGCGCGTTTCGCGCAGCGCAGTTAAAACGCCAACTGAATGCGCTGCGGCGGGAGAATCGTGGCACTGAGGTAACGCGCTCACCGCTGGACACAGCCAAGCTATCGGGAAATTCAACCTTGGGTCCCCGATTCGGGCGCGGCGAGCACACGGGTGACGGCCTATGACGCCGGACCCGACCGCTTAGCGGGGCGATGGACTTCGAACTGTGGTGGCTGCTGCCGATTCCGGCATTATTCTTCGCGCTCGGCTGGATTGCCGCGCGCATCGACATCAAGCATTTGCTCCGCGAATCGCGCGCGCTTCCGCTGTCTTACTTTCGCGGCCTCAACTTCTTGTTGAACGAGCAGCCCGACAAGGCGATCGAATCGTTCATCGAGGTTGTCAAAGTCGATCCGGCAACGATCGACTTGCATTTCGCATTAGGGTCGCTGTTCCGCCGTCAGGGCGAGATCGAACGGGCGATCCGCATGCACCAGAATCTGCTCGACCGGTCCGATCTTCCCGACGACAAACGGACGATTGCCACGCACGAGCTCGCACAGGATTTTCATCGAGCGGGCCTCCTCGATCGGGCCGAGGAGCTGTTCACCAAGCTCGACGGCACGACGTTCGAGCATTCGGCGCTCGCGCATTTGATTTCGATCTACGAGACCGAAAAGGACTGGCCGAAGGCGATCGCCGCGACGCAGCGGATGGAGACGCTCGCGAAGCAACCGTATTTCAAGGAAATCGCGCAATACCATTGCGAGCTCGCACAGATCGCACTGCTGCGCGCCGATTATGCGACGGTCGCGCGCGAGCTCGAGACGGCGTTCGCGCAATATCGCGGTTGCACGCGCGCGACCTTGCTCGCAGGCGACCTCGAGGCGCAGCAGGGCAACCTCGGCGCCGCGCTCGCCGCCTGGCAAAAGATCGAAACGCAGAATCCCGCCTTTCTGGCGCTCGCCGCCGATCGCTTTGCCGACACGCACCGCAAGCAAGGCACGACCGCGCTCGGAGTTCGCGTCCTGCGCAGCTACCAGGCGCAGTACCCGTCGCTCGATTTATTGAATGCGCTTTTCACGCTGGTTCTCGAAGACGAAGGCCCCGACGCCGCAGCCGCCCTGGTCAAGGAAGAGCTCGCGCGCAATCCAACTTTGCTGGGCCTCGATCGTCTGCTCGAGGCGCAACTCATCGGCGCACCCCTCGAGCGCCGGCGTGATCTGGAGCTCGTCAAGGGGCTGGTCGGACAACACATCAAGCGCCTGGGACTCTACAAATGCGATGGCTGCGGTTTCCGGGCCAAGCAATACTTCTGGCGTTGTCCCGGCTGCCTGAAGTGGGAAACTTACTCGCCGCGCCGGACCGAGTCCCCCGACGGTTTCATGTGACCACAATCAAAAGGTAAAACGAGTGGGAGACCATCCATCGCGAGACGCGACGCCGCGGGTGCTCGTCGCGCTCGATTTCGCCAATCCGATGCACGCTCTGGCGCTGGCCGATCGCCTCGACCCGCGCACGTGCGGGTTGAAGGTCGGCAAGGAGATGTTTGTCGTCGCCGGTCCCGAACCGGTGCGCTGGATGATCGAGCGCGGGTTCAACGTGTTCCTCGACCTCAAGTTCCACGATATTCCCAACACGGTTGCGCAAGCGTGCGCCGCGGCCACGCGATTGGGCGTCTGGATGATCGACGTCCACGCGGCGGGCGGGCGCGAAATGCTTGTGGCTGCGCGGCAGGCGGTGCGCGAGACGGCGAACGCACACGGTACGCCGTGCCCGTGGCTGATCGGCGTGACGGTGCTGACCAGTCTCGATGAAGAGAATCTCCGCGAAATCGGTTTCGCGGACGGTGCTGCGCAGAACGGCGTCCGGCGAGGAGGCGGCGTTGCACGCCGCCGCCGACTGGTAACGCCGAGGACGACCCAGGCGGCGGTCGCCAACGGCGCCGACTATCTAGTCATCGGCCGGCCTATCACGCAGGCGCCGGACCCAGTCGCGGCGCTGGCGGCCGTCAACGCAGCGCTCTTGTCCCAGCGTGAGGCGCTCGCGTGAAGATCACGATGATCGGAACGGGCTATGTGGGCCTGGTCACCGGCGCGTGTCTCGCCGAAGTCGGCAACGAGGTGCTGTGCCTCGACGTCGATCAACAGAAAATCGACGTGCTTGTCAAAGGCGGGATACCGATCCACGAGCCAGGATTGGAACCGATGGTGCGGCGAAACGCAGCGGCCGGCCGCCTGAAATTCACGACGGACATTGACGCGGCGGTCGAGCACGGCGCGCTGCAGTTCATTGCCGTCGGCACTCCGGCAGACGAGGACGGGAGCGCCGACATGCAATACGTCATCGCCGCCGCTCGCAACATCGGCAGGCGCATGCAGGACCACAAGATCATTGTCGACAAATCGACAGTTCCGGTCGGCACGGCGGACCGCGTGCGCGCCGCAGTCAACGAGGAACTGGCAAGCCGTGGCGTGCGCATACCCTTCGCCGTCGCCGCAAATCCGGAATTTTTGAAGGAAGGCGCAGCGGTCGAGGATTTCATGAAACCGGATCGGATCGTCATCGGCACCGACGACGCGCAAGCGATCGGCGCACTGCGCGCCGTCTATGCGCCATTCATGCGCAATCACCAGCGCTTGATGGTGATGGATGCGCGCTCGGCGGAGCTCACCAAATATGCGGCGAACGCGATGCTGGCGACGCGCATTTCGTTCATGAATGAGCTCGCGAATCTGGCCGACGAGCTCGACGCCGACATCGAGATGGTGCGCCAAGGTATCGGCTCCGACCCGCGCATCGGCTATCATTTTCTCTATCCCGGGGTGGGCTACGGCGGAAGCTGCTTTCCCAAGGATGTACGCGCATTGCAATTCGCCGCCGGCAAAACCGGACGGCCGCTCAAATTGATGGCCGCGGTCGACGCGGCGAACGAAGCGCAGAAGTTGGTGCTCGCCGAGAAGATCGTCGCGCGCTTGGGTGACGATCTTTCCGGGCGCACGCTCGCGTTGTGGGGCCTTGCATTCAAGCCGAATACCGACGACATGCGCGAGGCGCCGTCGCGCGTTCTCATCAATGCGCTCGTCGCCCGAGGCGCGCGTATCGCTGCGTACGACCCGGTCGCGATGGACGAAGCGAAACGGGTGCTCGGCGAGGCGCCCCACGTCACCTTTGCCGAATCGCCGCTGGCCGCCTGTTCGGGCGCCGACGCGCTGGTTGTGGTCACCGAGTGGCCGGAATTCCGCAGCCCCGACTTCACAGAGTTGCGCGCGCGGCTCAAATCGCCGCTCGTCTTCGATGGCCGCAATCTTTACGATCCGGCCGTCGTGCGCGCGGCTGGGCTCGAGTATTTCGCGATTGGGCGCGGCGGTTTTCGCGGCTAGACTTGGCAGCATCGCCCGGCCCTGCCAAATTCTCGTCGTACCGCGACCGCGCCGCCGCGGCGAAAGTGCTGGTCGTCGGCGATGTCATGCTCGACCGGTACTGGTTTGGCGACGTTGAACGCATCTCGCCGGAAGCGCCGGTACCCGTCGTGAGGATCGCGCGTACCGAAGATCGACCCGGAGGCGCCGCCAATGTCGCGCGTGGCGTGGTCGCGCTAGGCGCGCGGGCAACGCTTTTGTCGGTGATCGGCCAGGATGAACCCGCCTCGACACTGGTGCGCCTGCTGGCCGAAGAACGAGTCGCGATGTCATTGCATCGCGACCCCGCGCTTCCGACGACTGTCAAGTTGCGGGTCATCGGACGGCAACAGCAATTACTGCGCATCGATTTCGAAACTTCGCCTTCGCATGAGGTGCTCGCCACCAAGCTCGCCGATTACGATCGTCTGCTGCGCGACGCGGATGTCGTCGTGCTCTCCGACTATGGCAAGGGCGGCCTCGCCCATATTGCGACGATGATCGAGCGAGCCCGGGGATCCGGGAGGCCCGTGCTGGTCGACCCCAAGGGAGATGATTATTCACGCTATCGTGGCGCCACGTTAATTACCCCCAATCGCAACGAGCTCCGGCAAGTCGTTGGACGGTGGAGCGATGAGGCCGGGCTCGCGCACAAAGCGGAGGCATTGCGGCGCGAGCTCGAGCTCGACGCGCTGCTCGTGACTCGGTCGGAGGAGGGCATGAGTCTTTTCGAGGCAGCGGGCACGTTGAGCATCCCGGCGCAAGCACGCGAGGTCTTCGACGTGTCGGGCGCCGGCGATACGGTCATCGCCACTCTCAGCGTGCTGCTCGCCGCCGGGGCCTCGCTGGCCGACGCTGTGGCGATCGCGAATGAGGCGGCGGGCCTGGTCGTGGGCAAGCTCGGCACCGCAGTCGTCCACCCGCACGACCTCGCGTGAGTTGTTCCGTTGCTGCGGTGAGGCGTCAGCGATGCCGCCGTCGGTGAGCGTGCACCCGAGTGCCGACTAGGTGTCAACTAAGTGGCCAAAACCAAATCCGTCTACGTCTGCACCGAATGCGGTGGAGCCGCGCCCAAGTGGCAAGGCCAGTGCCCCAGCTGCGCCGCCTGGAACACGCTGGTGGAAACGATCGCGGCACCCAAGGCTGGGCGGTTCGAAGCCATCGCCGGCACGCGCTCCGCGATTACTTCGCTTGGCTCGGTCACGGCGTCTGAAAGTACGCGAATAGCGACCGGAATCGAGGAGTTCGATCGCGTGCTCGGTGGTGGGCTCGTGGCTGGCGGAGTGATCCTGTTGGGAGGCGACCCGGGTATCGGCAAGTCGACGCTGTTGCTGCAAGCAGCGGCCGTCCTGGGCAAAGCGCAGCGCACGCTGTACGTCACCGGTGAGGAATCGGTCGAGCAAATCGCGCTGCGCGCGCAACGCCTAGGACTCGTCCATGCGCCGATCGACCTCTTAGCCGAAGTGCAGCTCGAGGCAATCGTAGCGGCGATCGATTCGGCCAAACCCCAAATCGTCGTCGTCGATTCGATCCAGACCGTCTACACCGAGTCGCTGCAGTCGGCGCCCGGAAGTGTGGCGCAGGTGCGCGAATGCGCGGCGCAGTTAACGCGCCTGGCCAAGCAACGCGGCGTCGTGGTGATCTTCGTCGGCCACGTGACGAAGGAGGGCGCCATCGCCGGCCCACGCGTGCTCGAACACATCGTCGATGCGGTCCTCTACTTCGAAGGCGATCCGCACTCGACTTTTCGGCTGGTTCGCGCGATCAAGAATCGCTTCGGAGCGGCGAACGAGCTCGGCATTTTCGCGATGACCGAGCGCGGTTTGAAAGGAGTGGCCAATCCGTCTGCGCTGTTTCTTTCGCACCACGGCAAGGCAGTAGCAGGCTCGGCCATCGTGGCGACTCTCGAAGGCTCGCGCCCGCTGCTCGTGGAAATTCAGGCGTTGACCGACCCGGTGCAGGGCGCGGTTCCGCGGCGCCTTGCCGTCGGGCTCGATCCGCAGCGATTAGCACTTCTGCTCGCCGTACTGCACCGACATGGCGGTGTGGAAACGGCCGGTTTCGACGTCTTCATCAATGCCGTGGGCGGCGTGCGTATCCAGGAACCTGCCGGTGATCTGGCGATCTTGCTGGCGGTCTACTCTTCTCTCAAAAACAAGCCATTACCAGATAAATCTCTCGTTTTCGGTGAAGTCGGGTTGGCGGGAGAAATTCGCCCCGTGCAGCGCGGTCAGGAGCGCATCAAGGAGGCGGCGAAGCTTGGCTTCGCGACCGTCGTCATTCCCACCGCGAACAAGCCAAGGCAGCCTACCGCGGGAATACGCATCATCACCGTCGATCGTGTCGATGATGCGATTGCCGCGCTGCATGGGTGACCAATACGTGATCAAGGAGCAGCGCTGCGTTCGGCGACATACGACGGGCTCACTCTAGCTGGCTCGCTGGACGCGAAATGGCACGCGAACGCCGCGGCGGTATTGGTCGGCGATTTCGAAGTAAGCCGCTTCCAGTGCGCGGGTTGTCGCAGCGGTATCGAACAGCGGACTCGCGTGGCCGATGCCGGCTAGGTGCGCCTTGAGCCGCATGAGCTCGCTGGCATCCGCTGCCAAGGCAATCGCGCGTTGCACATAGCTGGCAGCGTCAGGCGCGATCAGTTCGGGCAGCCCGACCGCGGTCAGCAAGCTCGCCGCCACGCGTCCGGCGAAAGTCGTCCCCAGGATCGTCAGCACCGGACACCCCGCCCACAGCGCATCGCTTGCGGTCGTGTGGGCGTTGTAGGGAAACGTATCGAGGAAGAGGTCTGCGTGGCGATAGAGTCCCAGATAGTCCGCGTGCGGTCGGTGAACGGCGAAGATGACTCGTTCCGGGTCGATGGCGCGCGCGGACGCTTCCCGCCGCAGGTTGGCGACGGCCTGATCGGACGTATTGCGCGCCAGGAGCCACAGGGACGAATGCTGCACAGCAGCGAGAATGCTTGCCCATAAATCAAACACTTCCGGATTGATCTTATAAGTTCCGTTGAAGCAGCAGAAGACGATCCCGCTTTCGGGAAGCCCGCACTCTAGGCGCGAGGGCGGAGGGCTGACGGCTCGCGTGTTGTCGTTGACCTGGTAGCTGTCCGGCAATTCGATCAAAGTTTCCGCGTAGTCGGCGGCATGGGCGGGCGGGGTGACCAGGCCATCGCCGATTAAATAGTCGGCTAGGTCTCCGCCCAACGTGCCCGGATAACCCAGGTAGTGGACCTGGATCGGCGCCGGCCGCCGGGCTAAAACCGCCGGCAAGATGCCCTCGGTATGGCCCTTGAGATCGACGAGCAGGTCAATGCCGTCCCGGCGAATAGTGGCGGCGATGGCCGCGGGCGGCGCACCGCGCACGTCGATGAAACGATCGAATGCGCGGCGCAAGCGCGATCGCATTGGACTCGCATCGTCCGGACCGGCGGAATACGCGACGACGTCAAAGCGCCGGCGATCGTGATGCTCGAAGAGCCCCGCCGTCAAGTGAGCCGTTGCGTGTGTATGAAAGTCCGCGGACAGGTAGCCAATCTTCAGACGCCCGTCCGTCAGCGCGCGGCGTGCAGGCGGGGCGGCCGGCATGAATGAACGGATCCAGGTCTCGGCGCAGCGCCGCTGCTCGGCGCGTGTGACGGGCTGCGACAAGAAGACGAACGGGGAAAGGAGCGGACGAGAATCGGCAACACCCGTCTTGAAGGCACTGCGCAAGGCGGGCAGGTCGTGCCAGTCCCCCAGCCGTTGCCGCAGGAAAAGGAGCTGCGACAGCGCCGCAGCTTGATTCGGCGCTGTGCGTAACACTTGCTCGAACGAGTCCGCGGCCTCCGCCCATTCGCCCCGGCGCTCCAGGAGCGCCGCCAGCTCGAAGCGCAATGTCGTGACGGTTGGATTGCGGACGAGCGCACGCGTGAGCGTCGCCTTGGCCTGCTCGAACGAACCGAGCGCGTCCTCGAGTTGCGCCTTCAGCCCCGCGTAGGCGGCAATGTCAGCCGTGATGCCGTGGGCACGCGTCGCCGCGTCGAGCGCCTCCAAGGTCCGCCCGCGTGGTTCCAGCGCCAGCGCCAGGTGATACCAGCCGGCAGCGTGGCGAGGATCCGCGGCGATCGCTTGTCGCGCCGAGGTCTCGGCGTCGTCGAGCTGGTGCAGCGCGAGGTGCGCGGCAGCAAGGTTGCACCATATCTCCGGCGAATGCGGGGCGCGTTTAACCGCTTCCATGAGTGCGTTCACCGCCGCTTCGGGGCGGTCGACCGCTTGCAGCACCAGGGCCAGATTCGACCAGGCATCAGCGGACGCCGGATCGGCCGCGATCGCGGCGCGAATGCGCTCGGCGGCGGCGGCGTGTTTGCCCGATTGATGCAAGACCACACCGGAATAATGTAGCGCCGGCGCATGGCGCGGGTCGGCCTTGAGGATCGCATCGTAGCGCAGAAAGGCCTCGCGCAACTTGCCTTGTTGGTGCAGGCGAAACGCGCGGTCGAATTCGGATGCGAGGGTCATAGGGCAGGGCGGTCGGGGTGCGACCGGCGCGCCGATCCTGTCTCGTGCCAGGACGGACCGCCGGACGATACCGATTTCTCCGACTGCCTGATTGTCGCAAAAAATGGCACGATCAGCTGCAAGTACACCGCAACGTTCGATCGTGCGATGCGCGGTCTTCCGGGAGCGAAGGTGCTGTGACCGGTTGGGACAAGGTCCCCGTCAACGCACGCGCAGTACGCCGCGCACCATTTCGACCAGCCAGTCTCCGGTTGCGTCCGGATTGTGTTGCGCAATAACCGTAAAGAGGGTAATGGGTCCCATCACCATTAACGTAAACCAGCCGCAGGCAAGGAGCGTCATGGTTGCCGTCGGCACGTCAGCTAGAAGTAGATAAAGGAGCAGAGGCCCGAGCCATGTGAGCAGGCCGGCGAGATGGGCCAGCATAAGGGTCGGTGACGGGTCGGAAGAGAGCGGCGTCAGGTAGTAGAGGCAGGCGCGCATGCCCATGTACGCGGAGAGCGCCGTGCTGGCCATGAACATCACGCCGCTCACCGACAACTGCGGCGGCACCCACAAGGCAACTGCCATCAGGCCGGTGACCAGTGTAGAGAGAAGCAGGTTGGCGCGCAGGATTTGAGACATGCGACGAAAGTCGGGAGGCGAATGTTTATGCACAATGCAAGAATCCCGCCAAGTGCCGCGATTTGATTCGGCTGGGAGAAACTTGCATATGTTCGAGCTCGTATCGGAATACTTCAGTCCCGTGAGGCGATTAGTCTTGTTAACCGGATCAGAAAACGAGTCGATAGCGTTGGCATTCGGCTCCGCGTTAATTAGAAGAGCTATTCACCTCAAGGTATGAGTCGTTTATCCATTTGCTCTCTCACCGCATAAAACGATGCGTCGTATAATTGATATTATGTCAAATTCCGTCAGTGTTACACCGTCCTTAATGCTTACCACGTCCCTTCCTTAGCGCTGGGTCGAATCTGGCGCGATCCTCGACCAGCGCCTTGATCGCCCGTTCATGCTCGTCGGCATCGAAAAAATCGGTTTGCCGAAATCGGCTTTCGATGACCGGCGCCGACAACAGTGCAGCGCCAAGGCCGGCCTGAATCCACTCGCGGTCTCTGGGCTCGCCGCGCGCGTATTTGGAAACCGCCGCGTCGTTCAAATCGAGAAAGAAGACCATGATCCCGTCGTCCAGCGGGACGCGTACCAAGCGCGACTCCCACTGCTCCGGGAGCGTGGGTACTCTCTCGTCCATCGGCTCCAGGTAGAAACCGTGCTTGGCCTCGAACGGGCTACCCTGCCCCAATGCCCGCTGCAACTCGAAAATTCGCTTCGGATCCTGTCGCGTGAAGCAATCGACGTCGATTGACGTCAGCATCCGTGGCGGGGCTTTGCCTCCGCCCACGACACCGAGGATCGACAGGTTGCCAACCACGACGAACTCAGATTTGCCTATGAGCTTCTTGGCTTGGGCGAGTAGTACGTGGAGGTGGGTCAGTTCCATGCCCAGGACCAAGGCGAATTCTGGAACAGTGCGTCTTCCCTATCGCCGAGCGAAGCCATCGCCTTAGCCATTTTCCGCGGCGAAAGCCGCAGCACCTCGGACCAGCGTTCGATATAGTAGGAGTTGCACGTGGCGTTACGCCGCCAGAGCTGCACCGTTGCCCAAGCCTTGGCAATCATGATTGGCGCCGCTACCTCGTCATCGACCAGTTCGATCGCCAGCCGCAGGTGCCGAATGCGCTGCTGTTCCAGCCTGCTTTGCAACTCCAGGCGGGCCTGCCTGCGCGCGGCGTCGGGGCCCGAACGGGCAACGACCTGCGGGCTGATTTCGAGCACTTGCAACAGTCGGTCTAGGACATCCGTCTGAACCGGCTGGGCACGCCCCTGCTCGAGACGCGACAAGACCGTCCGCGAAACTGCGGCCGATCGCGCAACGTCCACCTGCCGTAACCGTTTTCGGACGCGCTGGTCGCGAACCAGTTTTCCAAACTGTTCAGCGAGCATAATGTAAGTCCAATATAAAGAACAGTGTCTATTATAATGAACATCCGTCGATGCGGTCAAGGTTAACCATCCCCGGGTAAACCGAGCCACCTACCTCTCAAGACAGTTTGGGGGCGACGGTAGGCTTCGAAGGCGAAGGCGATTCGTCGCCAGTGGCCGCCGGCAAATCGCTGGTTGCCGCGGGTGCGGCTTGCGGCCGCAGTAAGCGCAACGCGGCCGGTCGAAAGCGAATCGCGAGCGGCGTCCGCAGCCTGACGATCTCCCCGTCGATCACCACGCGTGTTTGTGGCCGGCGTATCGCGATGCGAAGCTCTTCATGCGCCTCGATGGTCACACCCTCCAATTCGTGCGCCGTTCCCATTGCCATGCCGAGCGCGGCTTTGAAGAGTTTCCACGGTCCCGCGGCTTTCAGGATCACGACCCCCAGCTTGCCGAGCGCCAACTCGTTGGCCAGTGGCAAATTCGCATCCTCGAACTGCAGCGCGTTAGCACCAACGAAAATCATCGCGACCCGCATCCGCGTCTCGCCGGTCCGAGTTTGCAGCGTAACCCGCCGCCGGCCAGCGGGTTTGAGGGCGACCCACAGGGCGGAGACTAGGGCTACCAATCGATGCCGGCCCCAGATTTTCTTGTCCCGCTCGCGGGCTTCGATGATGCTCGTATAAAATCCGATGCTGAAATTGTTGAGGAACACCTGGCCGTTTACCTCGCCAACACTCACGTTGATCGGCGCATCGCCGGGTGAAAGCCGGCTTGCCGCAGCGATGTCGTCGGGGATTGCGTGGAGCCGCGCGAAATAGTTAAAGGTACCCATTGGAATGACTGCGAAGGAAATACCCGTCTCGGCCACGGCGTTGGCAACAACGTTGACGGTGCCGTCGCCCCCCGCCACAACGACCAGTGCCGGTCGCGCGTCGCGTGCGCGTTGCGCAAGACCTGCTAATGCGGCCGGTTCCGGCGCGGTCAGCACTTCGGGTTGCCAGCCAGCGTTGCGGAGCGCCGCCTCGATAACACCACGCGCATCGTCGTCCCCGTGTTCGCCGGAGCGGGCGTTCATGATGACGATGGCGCGCGGCGCGGCAGCGCCCGCGTTGTTGGTTACCGTTGCCACGTGAGTCATCTCGCGCTTATTGCGGTCGCGGTCGCCCTTCCAACGCTCGTTATCGCCGGCGTCGTATGGTGGGGAAAGCGGATGCGTCATCGTGGAGGATCGGATCCGCCGTCGCCGCGCTCGCCCGGAGGATTTTTCGCAACGGCACGCGGGATTGCGTTAGCGAGCGATCTCTCGGCGCTGGGCTCATCCACACTTGTCAGTGTCTTCGCCGGCACTGGCGTGCTCGCATTCCTGGCTGCCGGACACCCCGTCGATGCAGTCACGCTCGGTGGCGGCGCGCTTGTAGCCGGTTTGGCAGGTGTTGAGCTCAAGCGGGTGACCGGCCGTGCCCGGCCGAAGGACCCGTCGAGCGCATTTTTCGGTTCGTCCTTTCCGAGCAGTCACACGTTGATGGCGACGACATTCTATGCGCTCGCCGCCGCGTTGCTCGTCCCGTTCGTTCCAGCCACGCCGATGCGCATCGTCATCATCGTCGCCGCCGTCACGATCGTCGTGACCGTCGGCCTATCGCGGGTGCTGCTCCGCGTGCATTTTCCATCCGACGTGTACGCGGGCGTCGTGTGCGGTCTGACATTTAGCGTGTCCGCATTACTATTTCGTTACGCCGCGTCCGATTTATGAAATGCTCGGATGGCAGGTAGCGAACGATTTCATGTGGCTCGGCACCCATTGTCACGCGGCGATTTCGGCAACGCAGAGTTCGGCGATGCAATCGAGCAGCACATCGTGCTCGCCTATCGGCGCGGCCGCACGGATCGACACGCCGGGATGACGCGTCGAAATTGCTTGGACCAAGCGCGGCAAGTCGCTACGCACGTGACCGCCTTGCCCTAGAAACACTGGAACGACCCGCACTTCGCTGCAGCCCGACGCAACCAATGTGGCGGCAGCGGTAGCAAGATCAGGGGTCATCAACTCGAGATAGGCGAGTTCGACCGGGACCCCCGGCGCTCGCGCCTGCACCTTGGTTTTGATGCGCTCGAATGGCTCCGCCCACCGCACATCCCGTGCACCGTGCGCAAAGAGTACGAGGCCGATGGACGCCATCGATCGATTATACGAGGCACGACGTGACCTTCGGGCGCCGTTATTGCCGCCGGTGCTAATGCGATAGCGATTCATTCCTTCTACGCACGTAACGGCGCAGTTAACCTCGGGGGGTCCTTAAGCAACGGCCGCCACCATGTACCGCTACGACGCCTTCGATCAACGTATCGTCGATGAACGAGTCGCGCAGTTCCGCGACCAGACGCGGCGTTTCCTCGCCGGGGAATTATCCGAAGACGACTACCGGCCGCTGCGACTACAAAACGGGCTGTATCTTCAGAAGTACGCGCCGATGCTGCGCGTCGCGATTCCATATGGCGTGCTCTCGAGCGACCAAATGCGGATGCTTGCGCGGATTGGCCGCAAGTACGACCGCGGCTACGGCCATTTCACGACCCGGCAGAACGTCCAGTTCAACTGGCCCAAGTTAGCCGACGTGCCGGACATATTGGCCGATCTCGCAACCGTGCAAATGCACGCGATCCAGACGTCGGGCAATTGCGTCCGCAACATTACCGGCGATCATTTTGCCGGCGTGGCCGGCGACGAGGTCATCGATCCGCGACCCTACTGCGAGCTCGTGCGGCAGTGGTCGACCTTGCATCCGGAGTTCGCCTACCTGCCGCGCAAATTCAAGATCGCGATCACCGGTGCCACGACCGATCGCGCGGCGATTCTGGTGCACGACATCGGCTTGCAGGCGGTGCGCGACGACTCCGGCCAAGTCGGGTTCCGGGTTATTGTGGGCGGCGGGTTGGGCCGCACGCCAGTCATCGGCCACGTGATCCGCCAGTTCCTGCCGCGTGCGCAGATTCTCAACTACTTGGACGCGATCCTGCGCGTGTACAACCGCTTCGGTCGCCGTGACAACAAGTACAAGGCGCGCATCAAGATCCTGGTCAAGGAACAAACTCCGCCGGTATTTGCAACGCATGTCGAAGCCGAGTGGGAGCATCTGAAGGACGGCGCGGCGACCGTGCCCGACGCAGAGATCGAGCGCATTGGCGCGTCGTTTGCACCGCCGCCTTACGCGTCGCTGCCAGGTGACGACACCGGTTTTCGGGCGGCGGTCGCCGATCATCGCGCGTTCGCCAATTGGGTCAAACGCAACGTCTTTCCGCATAGGGTGCCCGGGTACGCGGTCGTGACCTTGTCGCTCAAGAAGACCGGCGTGCCCCCCGGCGACGCGACGTCCGATCAGATGGATGCCATCGCCGATCTCGCCGATCACTACAGCTTTGGCGAGCTGCGTGTTTCGCACGAGCAGAACCTGATCTTCCCCGACGTGCGCCAGTCCGCGCTGCAAACGCTGTGGTCCGAGCTCAAGGACCTGGGCCTCGCCACGCCGAACATCGGCCTGCTCACCGACATCGTTTGCTGTCCGGGCGGTGATTTTTGTTCGCTCGCCAACGCCAAGTCGATCCCGATTGCCGAAGCGATCCAGCGCCGGTTCGACGATCTCGACTATCTGCACGACTTGGGCGAGCTCGACATCAACATTTCCGGCTGCATGAATGCGTGCGGTCACCACCACGTCGGTCATATCGGTGTACTCGGCGTCGATAAGAGCGGCGAGGAGTGGTACCAGGTTTCCATTGGCGGCACGCAAGGCGAGCACGCGGCGTTGGGGAAAGTCATCGGTCCATCGTTCGCTGCGCACGAAATGCCCGACGTCATCGCGCGCCTACTCGATGTGTACGTCGCTCGGCGCTTCGCGGACGAGCGTTTTGTCGACACGGCGCGCCGTCTCGGCGTCGAACCGTTCAAGGAGCACGTTTATGCCGCAACTCATTAAACACGGAGTCGTCGTCGAGGACCGCTGGACGCTCGTGCGGCAGGCGGGATCACTGGCCGGTCTGGTGGGCGGCGAGCCGGTCATCGTACCCTTGGCGCTCTGGTTGCAGGCACGGGCGGCGCTGATCGCGCGCAGCGAAGCCGGCGTTTGGCTGGGCCCGGACGACGATCCGGCGAGGATCGCGCCCGATGCGCGTTTTCTACCGGTGATCGCGATTGACTTTCCTGTATTCACCGACGGTCGCGGGTATTCGATTGCGCGTTTGTTGCGCGAGCGTTATGCGTATCAAGGAGAGTTGCGCGCAATCGGCGATGTTCAACGCGATCAACTGCATTACCTCGCGCACTGCGGGTTCGACGCCTTTGCGCTGCCCGCCAACGACGTGCAAGCGGCGCTAGCGGGCTTTGGCGATTTAAGCGACGGTTATCAGGCAACTAATCTGCGCACGCCTTGGTTCCGGCGGCGCGCGGATGCTTCGCCGCCGGGCGATGTATGGTTTCCCTGCGCGTGAAAGCGACTTTGCCAGGCATCGTCTACCTCGTCGGCGCGGGTCCCGGCGCTCCGGACCTGCTAACGTTGCGCGCGGCGCGGCTGTTAGCTACCGCCGACATCGTGCTGCACGACGCACTGATTCATCCGGATACGCTGCTGCTGGCACGTCAGGCGCGTCTCGTCGATGTGGGCAAACGGGCCAATGGAGCGGCAACCGACCAGCGATTCATCGACCGGGCGCTCATCGCCGCGGCCGCGCGTTACCAGATTGTCGTTCGACTCAAAGGCGGTGACCCGTCGCTGTTCGCGCGCGCTGCCGAGGAGCTTGACGCGCTGGCTGCGGCGGGAGTTTGCTGCGAAATGGTTCCCGGCGTCACGGCGGCGCTCGCGGCTGCGGCCGAATTCAAAATGCCATTGACGCGCCGCGGCGTGGCGCGCTCGGTGGCGTTTGCGACGTTGCGCCAGCGCCGCGGTGCGCGCTCGGCCGCGCCCACCCTTCCCCGCGCCGACACGCTGATGCTGTACATGGCGCGCGGCGATATTGAAACCACGCAGCAGGCGTTGCTGGCCGCAGGTTATGCGGCCGACACTCCGGTCGTCTGCGCCGCCGACGTCGCGATGCCCGGCGCCACGTTGCAGCGTGCCACGATTGCGACACTGACCGCGCTTGCCGAAACCGATCCCGTTGCGCCGGTGCTGTTGGGTGTCGGCGCAACGTTCGGCGACGATTTCCGTAGCGGCGAGGCGCGCGCGCCTCAGGCCACACCCATGCGAGCCTGCGCGCGTTAACATCGGCCAGGCCGCAAGCCTGCCACCTTACGGCACCGCGGCGATCGAGCGCCCGCGGATGTCGCATCCTCTCTTCTCCCTGCCGCAAGTCAACCAGCGCGCGTGGATCGCGCAGCGGCTGGCGGGAAGCGCGCCGGCCACTGCACGCGGCTTGAGCGACGGCTTTCGTCTGCCCGGACGCAGCGGTGATCCCCGCCCGGCGGCGGTACTCGTGCCGTTGGTCAATCGCCCGGAGGGGCTGCAGGTACTATTGACGCAACGAAGCGCGGGTCTGCCCGACCATCCCGGGCAAATCAGTTTCCCGGGAGGGCGCGTCGAGCCCGGCGATGCGACAATCGCCGCAGCGGCGCTGCGCGAGGCGCGCGAGGAGATCGGATTGCCAGCGGAGCGCGTGACGGTTCTCGGGGAGCTTTCCTCGTACGAAACAGTGTCCGGGTACCGAGTGACGCCAATCGTGGGTTGGGTCGAACCGCCGTTCGTCGTGACGGCCGATCCCGTCGAGGTCGCCGATGTGTTCGAAGTACCGCTCACCTTTCTGCTCGATCAAGCCAATCAGCAGCGGCACTTCCGGATGCTGGGCGAAACGCGGCGTGATTATTGGGCGATACCGTTCGGCGACCGCTATATCTGGGGCGCAACCGCGGCGATGTTGTTGATCCTCGACCGCACGTTGCGCGACGCGCCATGAGCACCGCACGGCCGTTCCGAAGGTGCTCGCTCCCCCTGGGGGGGACGGCCCGAAGGGCCCAAGGGGGCATCATGACCCCCGCCGGGCCGCCCCAAGGCGCGAATTGCGCCCCCTCGGGGGGCAGCGCAGCGGCCGCATTGGCAAATGCGGCCGCTAGCGAGGGGGTCCATCAATGAGCATCGTCGCGATCCCGCGCACACGGCACTTGGCCGGGCTCTCTGCGCACGGCTTCCATCGCGTCGTCTATCGCGAGTGGGGCGACGCCGACAATCCTCGAGTCGCGATTTGCGTACACGGCCTGGCGCGTAACAGCCGCGACTTCGACGCGCTCGCCCAAGCACTGTTACCGACACATCGGGTTCTTGCCGTCGACATGCCGGGCCGCGGCGAAAGCGAATGGCTCCAGGACGCCCACGACTACGTTTTTCCAACCTATGTCACGACGTTGACGGCGCTCTTTGCGCGCAGTGGCGCGCAGCAGGTGGACTTCGTGGGTACGTCGATGGGTGGTCTCTTGGGAATTGCGCTCGCCGCCCAACCGGGTTCGCCGGTAGCGCGGCTCATCGTCAACGATGTCGGACCCACGATCGACGCGGCAGGCTTGCAGCGCATCGGCAGCTATGTGGGCTTGAATCCTGTGTTTGAAACGTACGCGGAAATCGAGACGTACGTGCGCACGATTTCAGCACCGTTTGGGCCGCTGACTGACGCGCAGTGGACGCACCTGACCCGCTCCAACGTTCGCCAGCGCGCCGACGCGCGCTGGGTGCTTGCCTACGATCCGAAAATCGCCGTGCCGTTCGGGCGCGCCAGCGCACCAACCGATCTGTGGCCTCTGTGGGATGCGATCCGGTGCCCAACCTTGGTGTTGCGCGGCGCGCAGTCGGATCTTTTCTCGCATGCCACGGCGCAGGCGATGGCCGTGCGCGGACCGCGTCCTCGGGTCGTCGAGTTCGCGGGCGTTGGGCACGCGCCGATGCTACAGAGTGCCGAGCAGATCCGACCCGTCGTTGACTTTCTCACCGGCAACGAATGACTCTCGTAACACCGGCTGCTTCGCGGTCGAAAGTCGCATTTCGGGTTTCGCCTACAATCCAACTCGACTGCGGCACCATGCACCTCCCATCGCAACGCGCGATGCGTATGCGCGCGGTGATGGATCGGCGTCTCCTCGTTCCCCTTCACTCTAGGCCCTGATGTCGCTCACTCTTTCGCTGCCGCCGGTGCAAGCCAGCCCAGCCAATCCGCCGGAAATCAGGTTGGCCAAGGTGGTCGCGTGGCTTGCCGAAGTTTCGCGACGAGACCCAGCGGATGCAGCGCGCCTTGTCGGCGATGCCCTCGCGGCGACCAATCGCGTCGCCATGAGCAGCGGCAAGCGTCTGGAGCTGGCGGAGACTTACTGGAATACGGCGTCCGCGCTGTGGCCGCAGCTCGAGCGGCAATTCATGCGGGCAACCCATCCATTGACGGGCGCTGCGTTGGAGGCGGCCAAGGCCAGTCTGACCTTGGGAAGCGAACTTGCGACCGCCTACAAGCATTTGTTGTCGAGCGAAGCCGCAAAGCGTCTTGCGCTCGGCGGTCCCCGCCACCTGGTGGTGCTCATTCATCGCTGCCTGCAATGCACGGCGCGCATCTTCGTCAACAGCTATCTCTCATACGCACCCGTGCCGCCGCGAACGTGGCACGACGCGCATATGATCTATGCATTCGCGCGAGAGCGCGGGATTCACTTGACCCCAGTTGCGCCGGACCAGTCGGAGGCCACCCCCGAGCGGATGACGGTGCAGGCGCTCCTGCTTGCGCTCGCGAATCCGTACGGGTTCCTCCCTGGACAACTGCCGATCGTATTGCGCTATGTGCAGCAACATGCGCACTGGGCCAAATTGACCGACGTGTCCCCGGTGCATCGGATGGCCAAGGCGGTGGCGATTGTCCCCGTCGGTCACGACTTTCCTCCGTTTTCCGCGAACAAGGGCGGGTCCATCGAAGGTAACAAGCTCTTTTTGCTGACGTTCGATCTGGCGTTCCAGATTCAGGAACAGTTGCAGACTCTGGAGTCCGGCGGTGAATCGCCGCCGCAGGTCGGACGCGAGCCCTTGGCCCGGCTGCAGCACATCGCGCTCTTGAAGCGGCTGTTACGACAATGGGCGATTCCGCCGGCGCGGCAATTCAACCGGCTGCCGTCGCGAGCGCGCGTCGTGATGTGCGCCGGGCTCTCCGGCGTCTGGCAATACAGCCGCGGCTCCCATACGGGCGTGGCCAAGCCCGCGGGGTTGCCGCCGATGGCGACGTGCCAGGTGATGAACCACACGCCTGCCGGCTACGCGTTGCGGCAAACCGATCCCGCTCCCGCAAGCTTGCGCATCGGCGAATTGATCGCGTTGCGCATCGAAGGTCGCGGCGGGGTGCAGGTCGCGATGGTGCGCTGGTTTCGCAATACGTTGAAAAGCAGCGGACTCGAGTTCGGCTGTGAGTTGTTGTCGGATGGCCCCGAAGCGGCCGCTGCGGTAGCCGAGGATGCGGTGGTTGCATCGCTCTTGCCTGTCGTCGTGTTGCCGGAAGACCCCGGGACAGCCGCGGACGCTGCGCCGCCGCAGATTCTCGTGCCGGCGGGTACCTTTATATTGGAGCAGGCAATCAGCCTGAAGCGCGGCCGCGACACCAGTTTCGCCGTGCTGACCAAACTGGTCGAGCAGGGTCCGGGGTTCGAGCTCTATGAGTTCGTCGCCGTGCGCTAGCGCGACCTTCGCAAGATTATCTCCGGGACAGGACACTTGGCGAGCTGCGTGCCGTGGGCGTAGCAGCGGCGAAACGGTGGACGTTCAGCGGATTGATTGCGCTGATGCTGCTCGAACTCCTATGGGAACTCGTCCTCGCGCCGCTGCCGGGCGGCCGCTGGCTTGCAGTCAAAGCGCTGCCGCTCGCGTTCATTCTGCCGAGCCTCGCGCGCGGCAAGCGCAAAGCCCGGCAATGGCTTGCCTTACTCACGCCGTGGTACTTCGCCGAAGCCCTGGTGCGCGCGCTGACCGAGCCCGGTCGCCACGCGCTGGTTGCAGGAATGGCGGCAATAATCGCAGCGTTGACCTTCGCCGCGGTCCTGCAGAGCTTTCGCGCGGAAAAGCGCGGGGATAGACAAGCGCGTTCACCGTCGACGCGGCGCGCACGCTCCTGACAGTCGGCACGTCGCGGGCGCTTAAACTTCCCGACCGTCCGTAGGCGGACGCGCGAGCGCGGCGTATGCGATCATCGACGCTTCGCTTGAACGCGCTTCGCCGATCCATGACCTTCGCCGCGTTTGCCTTCCTGTTCACCGGCGTCCTTCTCAACGCAGGCGCACAGTTGCTTTTGAAGTCCGGCACCAATGCGCTCGGCGTGATCACACTCACCCGTGAGGGCTGGATGGAGACGCTCGCACGCATCGCCACGCAGCCGCACTTCGTCGGCGGCGCTGCGATCTACATGGCGAGCCTCATCGTGTGGATCATCGGCCTCTCGCGGGTGCCGGTGTCCGTCGCATACCCGATGCTCTCACTCGGCTACGTCGTCAATGCGATCGCCGCCCACTACCTTTTCGGTGAATCAGTCACGCTCGCGCGGTGGCTCGGCATCGGCTTCATCGTCCTCGGCGTCTGGCTCGTCGCACGAAGCTAGACCGGTAAAACCCACGACCGAAGGCGTGTAGTATCGCGATGCGCTCCTCGCGCGTCGCCATTTCGTGCATTCGTCGCTTCCCCGCTTCGCCTGGGCGCTCGTCGCGCTCGTCGCCGGCGTCGCCTGGTTCTCGGTGCTTGACCTGCGCAAGCTCCAGCACCCTGATGAGGGGCGCTATGCCGAGGTCGCGCGCGAGATGGCACAAACCGGCGACGTCGTCACGCCCAGGCTGAACGGGCTCAAGTATTTCGAGAAGCCGCCGCTGCAGTACTGGCTGACGGCGGCGGCGTACCATGCGTTCGAGGTCGATCAATGGACGGCCCGACTCGTCCCCGCCCTGGCCGGCTTCCTCGCCGTGCTCATCACCGGCGCGGCTACGACGCGTCTCGCGCAGAACGAAACGGCAGGCGCGTATGCCGCAGTCGTCCTCGTAAGCTCGGTAATGCACGTCGCTATGTCGCACTACGCGACGCTCGACGCACTGCTGGCCTTCTGCTTGACCGGGGCGCTCGCCTGCTTTCTGCTTGCCCAGCGCGACAGTCAGGCGGCGTCACGGGTTCGCGCGCTGATGCTCAGTGCCTTCGCATTCTGCGCATTCGCGACGCTTGCCAAGGGGCTGGTCGCGCTCGTGATCCCGGCTGCGTCACTGGTGCTCTACACGCTCGTGACGCGCGATACCGGGCCGTGGCGGCGACTGCACGTCGTTCCCGGCACGATCGTCTATCTTGCCATTACGGCCCCATGGTTCATCCTCGTCATGCGCGAAAACCCGGAGTTCGCGCGGTTTTTTTTCATTTACGAGCATTTCGATCGATTCCTCACGTCCACCCACCGGCGCGAAGGGGCCTGGTGGTACTTCGTGCCGCTGTTCCTCGTCGGGATCCTGCCCTGGCTTGGCATGCTCGCGCTCACGGCGCATCGAATGTGGCGCGACGCCATGCCGTCGGCCAACGGCTTCCGTTGGCCGCGGTTCTGCATCGTCTGGGCCGGATTCGTCTTCGCCTTCTTCAGCCTCTCAGGCGCTAAGCTGCCGTCGTACATCCTGCCGATGTTTCCGCCGCTCGCTATGATGCTCGGCTGGCAGCTCGCGCTGCTGCCCGACCGATCGTTCCGCGGTGCGGTTCCGATGGCGTGGGCGATGGCTGCCGCGCTGGCGATCGGGCTTGTCGGCTCGCTCTTCGCCTACGAGCCGATGGTGGCGCATTATGCGAGCGAGCGGCAGCCGCTCGCGCTGTTCCGCGCGTTTCGTCCCTGGGTCATCGCAGCCTTCTCGATCTGGATCGTCGGCGCCATCGCTGCGGCGGTTGCATTCCGGCGCCCGACGCTGCGCGCGCGCAGCACAGGCATCGTCGCGACGGGGCTCACGGCGCTCGTGGGCTTGCAAGTCGCGTTCGTCGGGCACGATGCGTTCCGGCCCACGCGCTCGGCGTGGGATATCCTTCGCGATGCCGAGAACCGGCTCGGCGCGCGGCTCGATCCTGGGGCACCGGTATTTCAGGTGAAGGGCTACGACCAGACGCTGCCGTTCTATCTCGGCCGGCCGACGACATTGGTCAATTTCGTGGACGAATTCGCGCTCGGCATTGCCGCGGAACCCAGCAAGGCCATCGCCGACGAGGCGCAATGGATCACGCTGTGGCGGGATTTGCCGCACGGTTACGCGCTGCTGCAAAGGGACGACTACGAGCGGCTCGCCGCGGCGGGCCTCCCGATGCGCGTGCTCGCGCGTGATCCGCGCCGCGCGCTCGTTGCGCGACACTGACGACATGACGATCGCTCCCTCGCTCCCATTCGCCCGGCCGGACCTCGACGAAACCGAGATCGCGGGCGTGGCCGATGTCCTGCGCAGCGGCTGGATCGCCAGCGGCCCGTGGGTCCAGCAATTCGAGCGCAAGCTTTCGGACTGCTGCGAAGGACGGCCGGTACGGGTTGTCACCTCGGCGACCGCTGCCATCGAGATTGCGCTGCAGATCGCGGGGGTGGTGCCGGGCGACGAAGTGATCACTTGTGCGCAAACATTCTTTACCGTGCTCAACATGATTGCGCGGGCGGGCGCGCGTCCCGTGTTCGTCGACTGCGAGCTGGTCACGCGCAATCTCGACCTGGCGGCGACCGAAGCGGCGATAACTTCCCGCACGAAGGCCATCGTGCCGACCCATTGGCCGGGGTCGATGACCAACTTGGACGGGCTCCTAGCGCTCGCGAAGCGCCACGGTCTTCGTGTCATCGAGGACGCCGCACTGGTCCAGGGATCGCGCTACAAGGGCCGGCCGATCGGCGGGTTCGGCGACCTTTGCACATTCAGCTTCCACCCGAACAAGAACATGACGACGATCGAAGGCGGCGCCATCGTCGTCAACGACCAGGCCGAAGCGGCCCGCGTCGAGCAGCTTCGCTTCCACGGCATTGTGCGGCTTGCCGACGGCACGCGCGACATCGAGCATCCGAGCGGGAAGTTCAACCTTCCCGACGTAAACGCGCGCTTGGGCGTCGGACAGCTCGCCCGCTTGCCGGATTTTCTCGCCGCCCGGCATGCGCTCGTCGAGCGCTATTTCGAGCGGTTCGATAGCGACCCTCGTTGCCTGCTGCCCCCGCGGCCGTTGCCAGACGATGGATTCTCCTGGAACATGTTCTGCGTGCTGCTGCCACTTTCCGAACTCGGCGTCGATCGAAAGGCGGTTCGCGACGAACTGCAGGTGCGCGGTATCGGCACCGGCATTTCCTACGAGGCATTGCACCTGACCACGCTCGGCCGCCGGCTTGGGTATCGCGAAGGCCAATTTCCGAATGCCGAACGCATCGCGCGCGAGACGCTGACATTGCCGCTCTTCAGCGCAATGCGCACGGTGGACGTCGACCGCGTGTGCGCGGTGGTCGCTGACGTCCTCGCGCACAGCCGCCGCACCGGCGGCGCCGTCCGCTCTTCGGCTTCGTCAAGTCCATGAACGCTCCCGACGCCCACGGCCCATCCGTCGAACTATCGGTGGTGATCCCCGTCTACAACGAAGCGGAAGGGCTGGCCGCGCTGTTCGAGCGCGTGTACGCGGCGCTCGATGCGCTGGGCGTGCATTACGAAGTGATCTTTATCGACGACGGCAGCCGCGACCGGTCGGCGGCGATGCTGAAGGACCAGTATCTGGCGCGGCCCGATGTGACGCGCGTCGTGCTGCTGAACGGCAACCACGGACAGCACGTCGCGATCATCGCCGGCTTCGAGCGCGTGCGGGGGGAGCGGATCGTGACGCTCGACGGCGACTTGCAGAACCCGCCCGAGGAGATCGCGAAGCTGTTAGCCGAGATGGACAAGGGACACGATTACGTGGGCGGCGTGCGGCGCATGCGCCGCGACAGCTGGTGGCGGCGCATCGTGTCGAGGCTTCTGAACCGCGTTCGCGAACGCACGACGCATATCAAGATGGCGGACCAGGGGTGCATGCTGCGCGCGTACAGCCGCGAGATCATCGACGCGGTGGCGGCGAGTCGCGAGGTCAGCCTCTTCATCCCGGCCCTCGCGTACACCTACGCACATTCGCCCGCAGAGGTCGAAGTCGACCATGAAGAACGCGTCGCCGGCGACTCGAAGTATTCACTGTATCGCCTGGTCCGCTTGAACTTCGACTTGGTGACGGGCTATTCACTCGTGCCACTGCAGCTATTCTCGCTGTTCGGGATGCTCGTCGCCGTGCTGTCGCTCGCCGCCTACATGTTTATCGTCCTCTATAACTTGCTCAGAGGCGACGTGATGGAAGGCGTCAAGTGGCTGTGGGACCGCGACATCCTCGAGTTCTTCCTGCTTGGCATGGTGCTCTTCGGCCAGGGGCTCCTCGGCGAGTACGTCGGCCGGATCTACCAGCAAGTGCGTGGCCGGCCACGATACTCGGTGCGCGCCGTGCTCGAGCCCGACGAGTCGTTGCCCCCGATCGAGGCGCCAGCGGAGGTCCGGGCGCGCTCCTCGCATCCATGACCACCGCCCGCGCGGTCGTCTTCGGCTATCACAACGTCGGCGTCCGGTGCTTGCGCGTGCTGCTCGCGCACGGCGTCGACGTGCCGCTCGTCGTCACGCACGACGACGATCCGTGCGAGCAGCGATGGTTCTCCCGAGTCGCCGACGTCGCGCGCGAGCAGCAACTCGACTGCATCGCACCGGACGACCCGAATGCGCCGGGCGTCCTCGCCCGCGTCACGGCACTCAAGCCGGATTTCCTGTTCAGCTTCTACTTCCGGAAAATGCTCGGGCCCGGGCTCCTCGCATTGCCTCGCCGCGGTGCGCTCAACATGCACGGATCGCTGCTGCCTCGCTACCGCGGACGCGCGCCGGTCAACTGGGCGGTGCTGCACGGTGAGCGCGAGACCGGCGCATCGCTCCATTACATGACGACCAAGCCCGACGCGGGCGACCTCGTCGCGCAGCAAGCCGTCCCGATCCTGCCCGACGACACGGCGCGCGAAGTCTTCGACAAGGTCACGGTGGCGGCGGAGATCGGGTTGGACCGCGTCCTGCCCGCGTTGCTCGCCGGCAGCGCGCCACGCGTTCCGCAAGACCTCGCCGCAGGCAGCTACTTCGGCGCACGCCGCCCGGAGGATGGCCGCATCGACTGGTCGCGCGACGCGCAGGCCATTCACGACCTGGTGCGCGCCGTCGCGCCGCCCTACCCCGGCGCCCGCACGTCGATCGCAGCGCGCCCTGCGAGAATCCTGCGCACGCGTATGCTCGACGCACGCGGCTCACCGGGCGAAGCGTCGCTGATCGTCGAGCGCGGCAGGCTGCTCGCGCAAGCGGGCGGCGGAGGCATGCTCGAGCTGCTCGCATTGGAGATCGACGGCTTGGGGGTGACGCCCGACACTTTCGCGGACCGGTTCGGGCATGGCTGCCTGCGGCTGCCTTCCTGATCCGCCTTCGACGCCACGGTAGAATCGCGGCCTCGCCTTAAGGCCGCGCGCCTTTGCGCCGGTCGCCCATGAAACGCGTCCTGATCCTCGGCGTCAACGGCTTCATCGGCCATCATCTGTCGCGCCGCATCCTCGCGCACACCGACTGGGATGTGTTCGGCATGGACATGCAGACCGACCGCGTTGAATCACTGCTGCTGGAGAAACGCTTCCATTTCTTCGAAGGCGACATTATGATCAACCGCGAGTGGATCGAGTACAACGTCAAGAAATGCGACGTCGTGCTGCCACTGGTGGCGATCGCAACGCCCGCGACCTACGTGCGCGAGCCGCTGCGCGTATTCGAGCTCGACTTCGAGGCGAACTTGCCGATCGTGCGCGCGGCCGTGCGATACAGGAAGCGACTCGTGTTCCCGTCGACGTCCGAGGTCTACGGCATGTGCCGGGACGCCGAGTTCGATCCGGAGGCTTCCGAGCTCGTGCTCGGACCGATCAACAAGCCGCGCTGGATCTATGCGTGCGCGAAGCAGCTCATGGACCGCGTGATCCACGCCTACGGCCTCGAACAGGGGCTCGACTACACGCTGTTCCGGCCGTTCAACTGGATCGGGCCCGGCCTCGACTCGCTGAACACGCCGAAGGAAGGCAGCTCGCGCGTGATTACGCAGTTCCTCGGCCACATCGTGCGCGGTGAGCCGATTCGCCTCGTCGACGGCGGCGAACAGCGGCGCTCGTTTACTTACATCGACGACGGCATCACCGCGTTGATGCGGATCATCGACAATCCGTCCAACGTCGCCTCCGGAAAGATCTACAACATTGGCAATCCGGCCAACGACCTGTCGGTGCGCGAACTTGCGCAGCGTATGCTCGCGCTGGCGACCAGCATCCCGGAATATCGCGAAAGTGCTGCGAACGTGAGCCTGGTCGACGCGACGTCGCTCGACTATTACGGTCGTGGCTACCAGGACGTATTGCACCGCGTTCCGAAAATCGACACGACCTCGCAGGATCTCGGCTGGCGGCCGATCGTCGGCATGGACGATGCGCTCGCGCGGATTTTCGAGGCATACCGCGATAAGGTGACGGAGGCGCGCGCGCTGGTCGATTGACGTCGGATGCGGGGTCGGTGTGCCTTCGCCGCCGCACTGTTTCGTTCCGCGGTATGGCGGACGCGCCCCGACGACGCTCCCACACGATGAAGCTCGCGCTGAAGATCGACGTGGACACGCTTCGCGGAACGCGCGAAGGCGTGCCCCGGCTCGTCGACCTCTTGCGTCGGCACGGCGCGAATGCGACGTTCCTGTTCAGCCTCGGGCCAGACCACACCGGGCGCGCGATCCGGCGCGTGTTCCGCCCGGGATTCTTCGGCAAGGTGCGACGCACAAGCGTTGTCTCGCATTACGGCGTGCGCACGTTGCTCTACGGTACGCTGCTGCCGGGACCGGACATCGGCCGCCGCGCGGGCGACATCATGCGAAGTGTGCGCGACGAAGGCTTCGAGACCGGCATCCATTGCCACGACCATGTCCGCTGGCAGGACCACGTGGCGCGCGCCGATGCCGCCTGGGTCGAGACGGAGATGCAAAGGGCCGTCGACCGCTACGCCGACGTCTTCGGCGAGTCGCCCCGGACGCACGGCGCCGCAGGCTGGCAGATGAACGCGCACGCGCTCAGGCTCACGCAGCGGCTCGGCTTCGACTATTGCTCTGACGGCCGCGGGCGTTCACCGCATTTGCCAGTGTGGAACGCGGAGCTGATCCGCTGCCCGCAATTTCCCACGACGCTGCCCACGCTCGACGAGCTGATCGGGAGCGACGGCGTCACCGCGGCGAACGTCGCGGCGCATCTGCTCGAGCGCACGAGCACGACGAGGGGCGATCACGTCTATACGCTGCACGCCGAGCTCGAGGGCATGAAGCTGGCGCCTATATTCGAGCAACTTCTTGCCGGATGGGCGGCGCAAGGTTACGAGCTCGTCGCCACGCGTGCGCTCTATGAATCGGTGGACCCGATGGCGCTTCCCCGATGCGAGGTCGGCTTCGGCATCGTGCCCGGCCGCACCGGCACGCTGCTCGTACAAAAGGACGAGTTCCTCGCCGGCGTGTAAGGTCAGCGGGCGCATACGCGCCGAAGCGCGACTTTGTGGAGTCCCTGTCGGTTCGCGAAAGGATGTCGCGCACCATGTTGCTGTCTAGCGCGCGGGACCGAATTCCGGCGCCTTGGCCGTTGCGGTGCCCGTCAATCCTTTGGGCATCGGGAACGTGACGTGCTCGGTCACGCCAACCAACTCCGTCACGCCCAATGCGCCGAGCTCTTTCAGCCGCGCAATCACCTGACGCACAAGGACCTCGGGTGCCGACGCGCCCGCCGTCAGTCCGACGCGGCGCTTGCCAGCGATCCATTCGGGCAGCAGTTCCTCCGCGCGGTCGACCATGTAAGCCGGCACGCCGCGGAGCGCCGCGACTTCGCGCAGCCGGTTGGAGTTGGAGCTGTTCGGGCTGCCGACGACAATCACGGCATCCACCTCCGGGATCAACGCTTTGACGGCGTCCTGCCGATTCTGCGTCGCGTAGCAGATGTCGTCGCGCTTCGGACCGACAATCGCTGGAAAACGCGATTTCAGCGCGGCGACAATCGCCGCCGCATCGTCGACTGAAAGTGTTGTCTGCGTGACATACGCAAGATGCTCGGGACTCTGCACGACGAGGCTCATGACATCCTGCGTCGATTCGACGAGAAAGATGCCTTCGGCGGCCTGCCCCATCGTACCCTCGACTTCGGGATGGCCGGCGTGGCCGATCATCACGATTTCTCGGCCTTGCGCGCGCATCTTCGCGACTTCGACGTGCACTTTGGTCACCAGCGGACACGTCGCATCGAATACGTTCAAGCCGCGAGCATCCGCCTCCACGCGCACGGCTTTGGAAACACCGTGCGCCGAAAACACGACGGTGGCGCCGGCTGGGACTTCGGCCAGCTCTTCGACGAAAACTGCACCTTTCGTCTTCAAGTCGTCGACGACGAATTTGTTATGGACGACTTCGTGGCGCACGTAAATCGGCGCGCCGAATTGCGTCAGCGCTTGCTCGACGATCGCAATGGCGCGGTCGACACCGGCGCAAAAGCCGCGGGGATTGGCGAGGATGACGTGCATCGGATCCTATTTATGTCGCACGGGGACGGCCAGTTTGACTGGACGCTGCCGGAAGCTGTCGATGATCAGCAGGGCAGCGCCGATGGTGATCGCGCTGTCGGCGACGTTGAACGCCGGCCACGCCCATTCGTGATAATGGAACAGCAAGAAATCGACCACTCTTCCGATCGCCAGCCGATCCCATAGATTGCCGATGGCGCCACCCAGAACCAATGCCAATCCGGCGCACAGCATGCGCTCACCGCCGCGGCGGAGCATCCAGACCAAGAACACACTCGCCGCCAACGCGATCCCCACAAAGAACCAGCGCTGCCATCCGGGTGCACTGGCGAGCATGCTGAACGCCGCCCCGGAATTGAATGCGAGCACCAGCGAGAAGAACCCGGTCAACGGGAACTCTTCGCCCGGAGCAAAACGCGCCAATACCAGCGCTTTGGTCGCCTGATCGAGAATGACGACGGCTGCGCTCAGCCACAGCCAGCTCCACCACGGCAGGGGCGCACGCGCAGTCATGCAAACGCGCGCGGTTCGCCGCTGCCAAAGAGGTTGGCGACACAGCGTCCGCACAACGTCGGATGCGCGGGGTTGGCGCCGACGTCGGCACGCCAATGCCAGCAGCGTTCGCATTTGGGATGCTCGGCTGGCGTCACGCGAATCGCCAGCTCGTCGCCCAGAACAACGGCCGCGGTCGAGGTGATCGTCACGAAACGCAAGTCATCACCCAGCGAGGCGAGCGGACGCAGGATGTCTTCGGGTGCGGTAATCGTCGCAGCGGCCTGTAGCGACGAACCGATCGCGCCAGCTTGGCGCAACGTTTCCAGTTCCTTCTGCACCATTGCCCGCACCGTGAGAATCTGCTGCCACTTGGCCAGCACCAATTCGGCG
Organism: Casimicrobiaceae bacterium; assembly: GCA_037719965.1. Lineage (GTDB taxonomy): Bacteria > Pseudomonadota > Gammaproteobacteria > Burkholderiales > Casimicrobiaceae > VBCG01. The sequence goes on from JBBJMT010000006.1 coordinate 41,937, forward strand.
TCGGCGACGACCGGCAGCGTCCCTTCCCACGTTCGAATGAAGATCGTCGCGTCCTCGGGATGCACGATGCGCCACGCTTCTTCCGCCGTGAACGAGAGGATGGGCGCCAGGAGCTTGAGCAGCGCATCGCGAATCAACGCAAGGACCGTTTGCGCCGAGCGCCGTGCACGACTCGTGCGCGCGGCGGTGTACAACCGGTCCTTCAACACATCGAGGTAAAAACCACCCAGATCTTCCGAACAGTACATCGACAGACGCTGCACGGCCAGATGAAACTCGAAGCGCGCGTAGTCGGTCGTCACCGCGGCAGCTAGCGCGTGCGCCTGCGCCAACGCGTAACGGTCAAGCTCGAACAATTCGGTGACCGGCACGCTGTGCTGCGCGGAATCGAAGTCGGCGGTGTTGGCGAGCAAAAAGCGCAGCGTGTTGCGGATGCGCCGATAACTCTCGACGACGCGTTTCAAAATCTCGTCCGAGACGTAGAGCTCGCCTGAGTAGTCGGTAGCCGCTACCCAGAGCCGCAGGATCTCCGCGCCGAGCGTGCCGGCAACCTTCTGCGGGGCAACGACGTTGCCCCTCGACTTGGACATCTTCTTGCCCGCGCCGTCGACCGCAAAACCGTGGGTCAGCAGCGCCTTGTACGGCGGCACGCCGTTGAGCATGCACGAAGAGAGCAACGACGAATGAAACCATCCGCGATGCTGGTCCGACCCTTCGAGATAGAGGTCGGCGGGAAAGCCCGTCTCGCCAGGATGCGATCCCTTGCCACTGACCCGGCCCGCCGGACCGCCCAGTACGGTCTCGTGCGTCGCGCCCGAATCGAACCATACGTCGAGCGTATCGGTGAGCTTGCGGAATTGCGTCGCATCAACGCCGAAATCTTCGTAGGTGGCGTCGAACCATGTCTCGATCCCGCCTTCCTCCACTTTGGCGGCAGCGAGTTCGAGCAACGCCTTTGTGTCAGGATGCAACTCGTCGGTTTCGCGGTGCACAAAAAACGGCAGAGGCACGCCCCATTGGCGCTGGCGTGATAGCGTCCAATCCGGTCGGTGCGCGATCATGCCGTGCAAGCGTGCCTTGCCCCACTCCGGGAAAAACTGCGTCGCTTCGATGCCGCGCAGCGCGGTGGTGCGCAGCGTTTCCGCCCCGGCGTTCGGGGAGATATCCATCCCCGCAAACCATTGCGTCGTCGCGCGGAAGATTATGGGTGTCTTGTGCCGCCAGCAGTGCATGTAGCTGTGCGTGATCTTTTCCGCATGGAAAAGCGCACCGGCAGCCCGCACGGTTTCGACGATGCGCGGATTGGCGTCCCAGATCGACTGGCCACCGAACAACGGCAAGCTATCGACGTAGCGACCATCGCCCTGCACCGGATTTTCGATCGCCTCATCTTGCATGCCGTAGCGTCGTGCACTCAAGAAGTCGTCGACGCCGTACGCGGGCGACGAGTGCACGATGCCGGTGCCTTGCTCGAGCGTGACGAACTCGCCCACGTAGACTGGCGATACGCGGTCGTAGAACGGATGCCGAAACGCGATCAGTTCGAGTGCTCGACCTGGCGTCGTTGCGACCACGGTGCCGTCGAGCCCGAAGCGCTTGAGACACGTGTCGACCAAGTCTTGCGCAATGATGAGATGCCCGCGCGCAGTGGCGACCAGCGCGTAGGTGAACGCCGGATGTACATTCAGCGCCTGATTGGCGGGAATCGTCCAAGGTGTCGTCGTCCACACGATCGCGTACACCGGGTCTTCCAGTGGCGTCGCTAGAGCGAACGCACGCGCTAGATCCGCGCGCGCCGATGCTGCAAGCGGGAATCCGACGTCGATCGCGACGTCGACCCGGTCCTCGTACTCGACTTCGGCCTCGGCCAGTGCGCTCCCGCAGTCGAAACACCAGTTGACGGGCTTCAAACCGCGATAGAGGTATCCCTCCTCGAGTATCTTGCCGAGCGTGCGGATTTCGTCAGCCTCGTTGCGAAAGGCCATCGTCGTGTACGGGTGTTCCCAATCCGCGAGGACGCCCAGGCGCTGAAAATCGGCTTTTTGCTTAGCAATCTGCAACGTCGCGTACGCGCGCGCGAGCCGCTGCGTTTCGGCCGTCGGCAGATGCTTGCCGTGGGTTTTTTCGATCTGCACTTCGATGGGCATTCCGTGGCAATCCCAGCCGGGGACATACGGGGCATCGAAGCCGGCCATCTGCTTGCTCTTGACGATGACGTCCTTCAGGATCTTATTCACCGCATGGCCGAGATGGACGTCGCCGTTCGCGTACGGCGGCCCGTCGTGGAGAACGAACCGCGGACGCCCTGCCGATGCAGCCCGGATCGTTTCATAAACCTTGCGTTGTTGCCAATCCTGCACCCAGCCGGGTTCCCGCCGCGCAAGATCGCCGCGCATCGGAAACGGCGTATCGGGCAGATTGAGCGTTACCTTGTAGTCGGTTTTCGGATCGTCGGGCATTATGTTTTTCTTGCGCGTATGGTCGCGAACGTCACCGCGTCGCGCCGAAGTACTCGCGTGCCTGCGCTACGTCGGCGCGAATCTGCGCGGTGAGCGCCGTCAAGTCGTCGTATTTTTCTTCGTCGCGTAGCTTGCGCAGGAATTCGACGCTCACGCGCCGCCCGTAGATCGTCTCGTCGAAATCGAACACGAACACCTCCAATAGCGGCTTCGCATCGCGCTTGACGGTCGGGCGAACGCCGAGGCTCGCCACACCCATGCGTGCCTTCCCGCCAAGCTCCGCCGGGCCGTCGAGACCATGGACTCTCACGGCGAATATGCCGGATAACGGCGGGTTCGCCGCCAGCGCGATGTTGGCGGTGGGAAACCCGAGGCTTCGTCCCAGTTTGTCGCCGTGCCCAACCCGGCCCGAGATCGCATACGGCCGGCCCAGCAACTCGCTTGCGCGGTTCAAGTCGCCGCGGCGCAGCGCGTCGCGGATGGCGCTCGATGAAACGCGTTCGCCGGCGACAGTGACGGGACGCATGGCTTCGACACTGAACGTTCGCGCTTGCGCACGCAACAGCGCCAGATCTCCGGCGCGGCCCTGGCCGAAACGAAAGTCGTCACCGACGAGCACCCAGCGTGCACGCAACCGCTCGATCAACACTTGGGCGATGAAGGCCTGCGGCGAGAGCGAGGCCAGGCGGGCATCGAAACGCGCGATGAACGTCGTCGCGACCCCGAATTGGCGCAGCAGGTCGAGCTTCTGCCGCAGTGTCGTGAGACGCGGAGGCGCGCTGCCGCGCGCAAAAAATTCGCGCGGATGCGGATAAAAGGTCAACAACGCCGGCGACAGGCGCAGGTCATCGGCGGCTTCGACGAGCCGCGTCAGCATCGCTTGATGCCCGCGATGCACACCATCGAAATTGCCGATCGTCAACGCGACCGGCCCGGCGGCTTGCACCGGAAACCCGCGATAGATCCGCACGGGAAGGTTGCCGGCGGAGAAGGCAGGGAAACGGCCTCATCCGCGCCGCAGTAAAGTTACGGGGGGAAAAGCCCACTATTTTAGCGTATTCCACTCACTTTCGACCCATTTTCCTTTCACCCGCCGAATGCCCATTCGCGAAAGCCGCGCTCGACCAGCGGAAAATAGAGAGCGAGCCGGATCGGCCGCGGGTCGAGCGCGCTGACGATACGCGCGTATTGCGCCAACTGCGCGCGATAACGCTCCACTTCGCGGTCGAGAAACGCCGCACTGTCCCCGCCCTCGTGCCGGCCGGTCTTGAAATCGATGATCCAGCGCTCCCCTGCCGCCACGAACGTCCGGTCGATCGTGACGTGAACGAGAGCATTGCCGTCGATACCGGCAAGCGCCCATTCACTCTTCGCTTCGGCGTGCGCGTCGCTAAGAATCCAGCGCCCGCGTTCGTCGGTTAAGGTTCGCTCAATCGCGCCCACCGTGTGTGCGGTTGCCGTTGCCAGCGCAGCCTCGTCCACGCCTTCGCTGCGCATTGCCGCACGCACACGCGGCGACAATGTCGCCGCACGTTCCGGAGGCCATGCCGCAAGACCCTCGTGCGCGAGTTGCGCGAGGAAGCGGTGCGCCACCGTACCGATCGCCGCGGCAGTTGCGTGTGCCCAGTCGAACACTGGTATCGGGTTACTGGCGGTTGCGAGCGTTGACGCGGGCAGTGGAACGCTCACCGGCAATGGAGGCGCTTGCCAGCCAAGAGGCAAGCGGCGCAATAAAGGAGCCCGCATGGGCGGAGCGATAACCGACGCCATCGTCGCGGGTGGCGCGATCGTATTCGCGACGGGACGCCATAGCTTGTGCAACGCGGTCCCTACGCGTGGCGGTTGCCACTCGTTCGCTTGCGAATTCTTCGGCTGCAAGACCGCCGTCATGTGCAATCGGACTTTCGCGCGCGTTACGCCGACGTATAGGAGCCGTCCAAGCTCGGCGTCGGTCTCCGCTTGAGCAAGCCGCTTCAAATAAGCAGAGATGGGACCTTCGTTCGCGCCTCGCGCCGCCATTGGCGCCAGCATCAGCCCTGCCGGGCGCGCCCGCCAGCGCAAGAGCTTGGGCTCGGTTCGCGCAGACGTCCGCGCCAGGCCCGGTAGGATGACCGTGTCGAACTCAAGGCCCTTGGCGCGATGCAGTGTCATCACCTTGACGGGCGCCACCGCATCGGATTCCGGCGCAGCGCGCGACTCGTCGAGTGCGGCGCGAAACGCTTGCCAATCGCGCACGTCGCCCGCGTATTCGTATTCAGCGAGCAACTTAAAAAAAAGCTCCGCGGCAACGAGGTCGATGGGCTCGTCGCAGCACGCGGGCCCGCCAAGGGCGAGCCAGGCTCCGCGCACCCGTTCGACCAGCGGCGCACGCCCACGCGCTTCAAACGAGCGCTCGAGGACCCCCGCGACGCGGGCAAGCCGCGCGCGCCCATCAACGCTTATCGCTGCGTCTTCATCTCGCTTCGCGAGCGCCCAAGGCAGACCGGCGCCCCTCCCCTGTGCCACAGCGAAGAGATCGGGTAAGGGGAGCCCGCACCACGGCGCGCGCAGCACCGACAGCCACGCCAGGCGATCTGCGGGTTGCGTCAGCGCGTGGGTGAGCGACACGAGATCAAGAGTCGCCTGGCGCGCGCCGAGCGAATCGAGTTCGACGGAGGCGAACGGAATGGCCGCCTTGCGCAAAGCGGGCAGGATCGCTTGCAAATGCGACCGTGCGCGGACGAGAATCGCGACGTCGCGCGCGCCGGCAGCAAGCGCGGCAAGAGCCAACTGCGTCACGCGTTGCGCTTCGTCCTCATGCGTGCGCAATACCTCGAGCGTCGGAATGATCTCGGGGTGGGGGTGCTGCTCCGCCGTCGACTTAGCGAAGGCAACCGCGCCCCGCCACGGATCATGGCGCGGCGCGAGGACCTGTGCGAACACGCCGTTGACCCAGGTGACGAGATTTGCTTGCGATCGAAAATTGGACGTGAGATCCACGAACTCGACGGGAATATTGCCGATGTGGCGTCGCGTCTGCGCGTCCAGGAACAAGCGGACTTCGGCCTCGCGAAAGCCATAGATCGACTGCATCGGATCGCCCACGACGAACAATGTGCGGCCATCGCCCTGGCTCCAACCCGCGGTGAGGCGCGCCAGCAGATCGTATTGCGTCTGCGATGTGTCCTGGAACTCGTCCAGCAGCAGATGCTCGATGCGCATGTCCAGCCGCAACAGCAGATCCGTCGGCGCGTCGGACTCGCCCAGCGCCGCGAGAGCAGCCAATGCGGTTTGCGCAAAATCGACCGCACCCTCTCGTGCAAACGTCACGAGTAACTGCGCCGCGACCCGCGGCAGAATCGCGAGCAGCGCCGCGACCATGTCCCAGCTCGCATCGTCGTAGGCAACCGGCGGTAGCTGCCGTGCAACATGCAATGCGTCGGCGAGTCCGGGACACGCGGACATCTGCGCCAACAACGCCTTCATATGCGCCTTGCGCGCCTTGCGTTCTGCAGCGCCTGCACCTTTGCCGCGTGCCGGCAAGCCATGACGGACGTCTGCCACTTGCCGAAATTGCGGGCCGTCGGCGACCAACAGCCAACCGGCAAGCACGCGCCAATCGTCGCTGGTTTTCGCGTCTCCGGCCGGCACGCCGCCTGCGGCAGCGCAGCGTTGCAAGCCTGCCGCGAGCAACGTTCGCGCAGGATCACGCACGAGGTTGCGCGATGCGTAAGACGCAACTTCGGCCAGAGGGCCGGCGAGCGCTACCGGGAAGGCCTGCCGCAAGCTTTCAAGCTCGCCTTCGATCTCCGAACGCAAGGTCGCTTCCAACGCTGCGCGCAGTGCGACAGGATCTGCTCGACCGAGAGGCCGCAGCCACTGCTCGCGTTTGCCGAGCATCGCGGCCAGCAAGCTGACGACTCGCTCGGCATCGTTGTCGAGGTGCGCGAGCAGTGCCTGCCATTCCGCATCTTCCGGGTCGGCTTCGGCCAAAGCGTCGCGCGCGGCCTGCCGATAGAGAGGTTGCGCCTGTTCCATGATATTGGGCATCGCGCCCAATCGCGTCGCAAGCGGCGCTTGGCGAAGCAGTGCCAGGCACAGCGCATCGATAGTCTGCACGGCAAGCCGCGCGGGGTGCGCCAGCAGCTGCCAACCGCGCTCGCGCTCGCGCGCAAGTACCGCAAGCGCAAGGTCGCGCGTCTTGGCCAGGTGGGCACCGATGATCGGCGTCTCCGCGTGCGCGTCCGCAAGCGCAGTCAAGATGCGCGAACGCATTTCGCCGGCGGCCTTGCGTGTAAAGGTCATTGCCAGGACGTGTTCCGGCCGCTCCACTCGCGCAAGCAACGCAAGAAAACGCTGGATCAGCAACTCCGTCTTGCCGGAACCCGCCGGCGCCTGCACGAGAAACGAACGCGTGACGTCGAGCGCACGTGCGCGCTCGGCGCGGTCTTCCTCCGTTGCCGCGGTGCGCTTAAGCATCGCTGACTTCGTCGTTGCTCAAGCCCGGCGCGCTGCGAATGCGGCATAGCGGCTGCAGCTCGCACCGACGGCACGGTTCCCCGTTGTCGCGCGGCGTGACCGTGGCGATGCCGGCGCGCAGTTCGCCGACGAGGGCGCCGAGCGCCTCGTGCCACCACGTTTCGACTTGCGGCCAGCTCGCGAACCATGCGACGTCGGAGACCGAAGACAAGCCGGGCCATGTTGCGGGATTGGCGGCGATACCGTGCACGCGCATCTCGCCTGGCTGGATCTGGGCGAAAGCAACGGTGCGAATCGCCTCATGGGGCGCCTCGGCGAGCAACGCCAGCGCGTAGAGTCCCAGTTGCGGCGCGCGCGGGCGGGCGTCGAACCACTTCGCTTCCGGAATGACGTGGCCCGTCTTGTAATCGATGATGGCGCTCGTGCCGTCAGCGAGCGTGTCCACGCGGTCGAGCGTGAAGCGCAGCGACAGCCCAGCCAGCGTGACGTGCGCTCTGGTCTCGACCCGCGACACGACGAACGGTGGCCGCGGGCGCTCGTACTCTTCGATCCATCGACACGCGAGGCCGGTGAGACGCCGCGTCTCCCCCGCAGCGATGGCGGCGGGCAAACGCGCCCAGCGTGTCGCCAGCAGGCGCGCGCGGGCTTGCGCCGCGCAACCGGCAACGACATCTGCGACTGCGTCCGATGCAAGCCCGGCGAGTGCTGCGTGGCTGTCGACCTTGCGCCAAAAGGCTGCCATCGTCTCGTGCATGAGCGTGCCGCGTTCCGCGGGATCGAGTCCCTCAGGCAGGCTGGGCCAAGGCTCTACGTCCAGACGAAACAATGCCGTCGCGCGGAACGGGCAATCGCTTTGTGCCTCGACGACGCGCGCGCCCCCGCGAACATGCGTGCCGGCAGCGATCGGCGGAGCGCGCTCGTCGCTGATACTCTCCAATGGCGCGGCCGCGACGGCAATGGCTTGTGCCACTGATATTGGCGTGTCGCCGAGCAACGTTGGTTCGCCTTCGCTATCGGCCAGCAACGTCGAGCGCATGCACGGGTAATCGTCGCGCTGTCGCGGATGACTGAACACGATTTCTTCCGCGCCGCGCGCAAGAACGTCCGTCAGGACGCGCGTGTAAGCAAGTTCGCGCGCAGCAGTGGCGCGCGGCGCGGCGCGTTCGCGGAGCCACGTCAGCGGCAACAGCGGATTCGGCTCGGGCGCAGGCGGCCAGCGGTCGGCGGAAAGGCCTACAACCCACAGCGCGTCATACGGCATTCCCGCTGCTTCCAGCACGCCCAGGATTTGAATGGGCGTTGTAGGCGATTGCGGCTGAAACACCTGCGTCGCCGCCAGGCTGCGCAACACGGTGAGCGCGTCGTCCGCGCGCATCAGGGGCTCGACCGCGGCGATGCCGGCAAACGCTTCGAGCAACTCTTCCCACGCGTTGATCGCCTGGTGCTCAGCGCTATCCAACACGCCGCGATCGCCAGGCCAACCGATCGCGCCCAACCATGCACGCCAACCGCCGACCCATTCGCGCGGCGAGCTCGCGGGCTGCGCTGGCACGAAAGTGCGGACCGCGCGCCACGCGTGTGCGAGCGCGGAATCGACCGACTGCAGCGCGGCCAGTGCCTCGTGCCAGCCGACGGTGCGGCGGCCTTCGTCGAGCCACACGCGCTCAACGCTTGCCCGATCTGCCCATCGTTGTTTTTCCGGTAAATAAGGCGAGCGCAGCAGCAAGGCGACATCGTGCATCGGCAGCGGTCCGGCGGCAAGCGCGAGCAAGTCGAGCGCCATCGCGACGACCGGTACACTGGCGAGCGGGGATCCTAGCGAGATCGAGTAGGGGCGCAGGTCTGCGGCACGACCCGGCCATTGCAGCGCCGGGCAGAGTAGATCCTCCGCCAGCGCGCGCACTTCGCCGCGACGCTGTGCCAAGTCTTCGATGGCGATACCGATCGTCGTGCCGGGTTGCGCCAGCGCGCGCTCGCGCGCCCAAGAGAGCGCCATACGCACTTCATCGCGCGGCGTTGCGCCCTCGGCGGAGCGTGGGCGTATCTCGCTGGGTACTACGGAGTCGCATGCCGTGATACGCATCCCCACGGAAATCAGCGCCGCTATCAGCCGCGTTTGCTGCGGGGCGAACTCCAGAAATCCCGCGAGTACGACGTTGCGATCGCGCCACGCCGGCATCGAAGCCGCAATGCGCAGCAGAACTTCCGGAAACCCAGCGTGGTCGATCGCCCCAAGCGCGTTGAGACGCGCCCGGTAGCGCTCAGCCCAGCGTGCGAAAGCCGCGGGATCGTTATCCGCGGCAGCGTCGGCTGCCTGTGACCAGGCACGCCAGCTTGCGCCACCACTACCCCAAGCATGCAGCAGGTTCCACGCCTCCAGCGCGAGGCTGGCCGCTGCACCGGTGTCCATCAGCGGCGTGCGCGAATGCGCATCTGCTTCGACGACACGCCGCCACAAATGCGATGCGGTGGTTGGCGGGAGCAGGCGACTCGATTCGCCGACGGCGCCTGCGGTCAGCGCTTCCCGCCACAACGAGTCAAGCCACGCCGACCATGGCATCGCGACAGCGGCCGCCCACGTGCGCGCACCACCCTCGCGTGCCGCAACGTCATGCAGCGCAGCGAGGCGTCGCGCCAGGCGATTGTTCGGCGTAACGACGGTATGCCCGGCGGCGAGCGCTGCAAGCAGATGCGGTTCGAGCATGGCGGACGACGAAAAGGCATCGGGGCGACAACGGGCTTTAGCACACTGGAGACGCTAAAAATCGCTACCGTGATTCGTAACCGACTTTAGCAGGCTTCGCGCAGTTGCCGCGGACGTCCGGCGCTACGTGAACGCTTTACGGCCGTCGTCGAAGCTCTCTAGCGACTGACGGGGCAGCACAAGAGAAGGGACGGCCTTACCCGCCATTCGCAGTTGTATGCCCGTTCGTAGCTATGGGAAACGTTTGCCCCGCGGTTGCAGGGCTCACCGTGCGCAAGGCAGACATCGCACCGGCGCGCGCGGTGACCGTCGGCGTTGCCGGCAGGTTGGGCGGCGGCAGCACGGCTGCAGGCACGCCTTGCGCACCTCGGGCATCGTTTCGCTGAGCTCGTGGTTTCCATTCACCGCACCAGTCGTCCTCGCGCACGTGCGGCCACACCCCTTCGATCATGAAGGACTTTGCGTTGATCGGATGCAACATCGGTGCGCTGCGCCGGCACTGTGCCCACTGCGCGCTTTTGCCCTCGATCGCGCGGTCGCTTTGACGGTCGTAAAACTGACAATGAACGCATTTGTCCAAGATGAGCAACTCCGCGCGGGTTGTCGATAGCAACGCGCCGCAATAGATGATGAGTACGTGCTCTTAAAGCACGCGGCTGGCTAATGAAGCACGAGGGGAAGAAACCCGCGGGGCATGAGTGCGGTCGGGCGATGCCGACGGCCGACTCGGCGGACACACCGCGTATTGGCACGCAGACTATGTTTCACCGCGACGGATGCCACCTTGCGCCGCGCTCGCGTGACTGCGGCCACCCGTCGAGGCGATCGCCGACCGCTCGCGTGCATCGATTTACGCCGTGCAGCACGAGAGGAAAATGAGGAAACGGCCGCCGACCGCATCGCTGTTTGCAGTCTGGAAGAATCTTCCCGGCGGCCGTTTTTAAAACGGTAAGCGGGAATGGTTGATCAGGCCGCGAGAGCGCTGAACGCGACGCGAAGCGGTTCGGGTGCATCCTGCGCACGCCGGCGCCTTACGACCGGCTGGCCATCGAGCATCGCTTTCAGCTCTTGGTCAGCACTCGCGGCTTCCTGCGCAAGTTGCGCGTCGTAGCTGCGACGCCGCTCAGGTGCCGACAGGACTTCGTATGCGGCGTGAATCATGCGAACCAATCCGGACAGATCCTGCCCAGCATCCGTCGCGCCATATTGAAAACGTTCAAGCACGGCCATGTACGCAATCTCGATACGCGTTGGGCTCGCGCCGGGCGCGAGTTCAAGATAATCGTAGTGCGTATATTTCACGGTAATTCTCCTGTCCTGGGTTCGGCGACTTGCAACCGGCCGGATGCCAAACCCTAAGCAGCAAGCGTGCCATCGCGCAAAGCCCTTTCGGTATCAAGTGCGGAAGTGTTTGGTGGACAAGCGAAATTTTTGAGAACTGCCAATTGCGAACTGCCTAGCCGTGACCTGTCCGGCGGCCGATTCTCGTTGCCGCGTCGCGGCAGCTTCAGTTCGTGGCGAGGCGAGTTGGTCCCGCAGGGGGCGGAAACGCGGCGTCAAGCGCCGCTAAGGTTGCGGCGTCAAGCTTGAGATTAGCCGCCGTGCGATTCTCGCTGATGTGCGCGCTATTGCTGGATTGCGGAATCGCGATGACCTGCGCTTGCGCGAGCGTCCAAGCGAGTGCCAGTTGTGCGGGTGTGACGAGCAGTTTGACGGAAAGTGACGTAGCAAGTGCCGCGAGCTTGCGGTGCTTGAGGAGCGCTCCCTGCCCGACCGGCGAGTACGCCATGATCGGAATGTCATGGCGCCGGCAACGATTTAGCAACCGCCATTCGATGCCTCGCTCGGTCAAATTGTAGAGCACTTGATTGGTTGCGCACCGCGGACCTTCCGGCAGGCGCAGCAGCTCATCTATGTCGTCGACGGCGAAGTTCGACACGCCCCAACGCAAAATCTTGCCCTCAGCCACCAGGCGTTCGAACGCGACAACGGTTTCGCCCAACGGAATGCTTCCGCGCCAGTGCAGCAAGTACAGATCGATGCGATCGGTCGCGAGCCGTTTGAGACTGCGCTCGCACGCGGCCGCCGCGCTGCGCGCGCCCGCGTTATGCGGATAGACTTTGCTGACGATGAAGACTTCGTCGCGGCGTCCGGCAATCGCTTGACCGACGATCTTCTCGGCGCCGCCGTCGCCGTACATTTCCGCCGTATCGATCAACGTCATCCCCAGATCGACGCCGTGTGCCAGCGCGGCGATTTCGCGCTTGGCCTGGCCGCGCTGCTCGCCCATCTTCCACGTTCCCATGCCGAGCGCAGGGACCGCTGTTCGATCCGACAAAGTAACGGTCGGTAACGACGGGGTTGGCGGGTTCATGGCGCAAAGGATAACCGGAGGATGAGCGGAGCTCTTCTGCTCTTCACAATTTAAGTAGAATCGCCTCTTGCTGTTTAGGACCTCGCATGCCACTCGACCCGCCTGCCCTCGCCTCCCGCCGCGTCGTACGTGGCGCGTGTCCGCACGACTGTCCCGATACGTGTGCGCTGCTGACCACCGTTGAAAACGGCCGCGCGATCGAAGTGCGCGGCGCGCCGGACCATCCGACCACGCAGGGCGTTCTGTGCACGAAGGTCGCGCGATATCTCGAACGCACGTATTCCGACCAGCGCTTGCTGCATCCGATGAAGCGGATCGGCAACAAAGGCGAGGGGCGCTTTGCACGCATCAGTTGGGACGAAGCACTGACAACGATTGCGCAGCGCTTCCGGGCGATCGCCGATTCCCCCGACGGGCCGCAGGCGATCGTTCCCTACAGCTATGCCGGCACGATGGGCCTATTGCAATCCGCATCGATGGATCGCCGCTTTTTCCACCGTCTCGGCGCATCGCTTTTGGACCGCACGATTTGCGCCGCAGCCGGTAAAGCGGGATGGGTTGCCACTATCGGCGCTGCGATCGGCATGGACATGGAGCGCTACGCCGACAGCCGGCTGATCGTTATCTGGGGCAGCAATCCGATCACGTCCAACTTGCACCTCTGGACCCGCGCACAGGAAGCGAAGCGCCACGGCGCCAAGCTGATCGCCATCGACCCGTATCGCAGCGCCACCGCAGAGAAGTGCCATGAGCACATCGCGCTGATGCCCGGCACCGACGGAGCGTTGGCGCTTGGCGTGATGCATGTACTGATCGCGGAAGAACTGCTCGATCGGGATTACATCGATCGGTATACGTTTGGTTTCGCCGCCTTGGCCGACCGCGTTGCCGCGTGGACGCCGGAGCGCACCGCCGCGACCTGCGGCATCACATCCGAGGAAGTCGTTCGCTTGGCCCGCGACTATGGGACGATTAAGCCGGCGGCCCTACGTGTGAACTACGGTCTGCAACGGGGCGCCGGAGGCGGCAACGCGGTCCGCGCGATTGCCTGTCTCCCCGCGCTCGTCGGCGCGTGGCGCAACCCGGCCGGCGGCGCTCTCTTGTCGTCATCGGGGACGTATCCTGTCGATCACCTTGCGCTCGAACGTCCGGACTTGATCCGTGACAAGCCGCGCACGATCAACATGTCGACCATCGGCGATGCGCTGCTCGACGCGCGCGATCCGCCGATCCGCGCGCTTTACGTCTACAACTCGAATCCGGTGGCCGTCGCGCCACATTCATCGAAAGTGCGCGCGGGTTTTGCGCGGGACGATCTGTTTGTCGTCGTCCATGAGATTTTCCAGACCGATACCGCCGACTTCGCCGATATCCTGCTGCCGGCGACGACGCAGCTCGAACAGGTCGATGTGCACAGCTCGTACGGGCACTTGTACGCGCTGGCCAACAATCAGGTGATCGCGCCGCTTGGTGAAGCGCTGCCGAATACCGAGGTGTTTCGCCGCCTGGCGGCGCGAATGGGATTTAGCGAACCGTGCTTCGGCGATAGCGACGAGGATATGGCGCGGCAGGCGTGGCGGCGCGACGATCCGCGCGCCCGCGATCTTGACTGGGAAACGTTGAAACGCGACGGTTTCACGCGTCTCAACGTGCCGCACGAGTACGCACCCTTCGCGCAAGGTGGGTTTCCTACGCCTTCGGGAAAGTGCGAGTTTTTCAACGCAACGTTGGCGGAACGGGGATTCGACCCACTGCCCGCTTACGTTCCGCCCCGCGAATCAGCGGCGAGCAATTCGGCGCTCGCTGCGCGCTATCCGCTCGCGTTCATTTCGCCGCCGGCACGCAATTTTTTGAACTCGTCCTTTGCCAACCTCCCGACATTCGTGTCCGAGGAGGTCTCCCCCAAACTCGACTTGAATCCCGCAGACGCGGCGCCGCGCGGCATTCGGGAAGGCGATAGCGTGCGCATTTTCAACGACCGCGGCGTCTTCACTGCGACGGCGCGAATCACCGACCGCGCCCGCGCCGGCGTTGCCGTCGCGCCATCGATTTGGTGGCAGAAACTCGCGCCGGATGGTTGCAACGCTAACGCCGTCACGTCGCAAGCGCTGACCGATCTGGGACGCGCGGCGACATTCTACGATTGCTTGGTCGAGGTGGCGCGTGTAACGCCGCGCTAACGCTAGAGCTTGCGCACGAGCCCGACCATTACACCAAAGATTTCCAACGCATCCTCCGGACGAATGACCGGGTACGCTTTGTTTTCGGCCTTGAGGACAAACCGGCCCTGTTCGATACCGAGGCGCTTCAACGTAAACTGGTTATCGACGATCGCGACGACAATCTCACCGTTCTCCGCCGTCGGGCGCTTTTCCACGACGACTAGATCGCCCTCGAAGATTCCTGCATCGACCATCGAGTCTCCTTTCACCCGGATCAGCACCGTCTGCGACGGGTGTTCGATCAAGTAATCGTCGATCGTCAGAGCTTCGGCCGCGCCATCGGCGACGGCATCCGGCAGCCCGGCGTGCACGGGCGATTCCGCGAGCGGTCGCGCAAAAAATCGGCTCGTCGGCGCGAGCCGTCGATCCGGCGTCGATTCGACCAATCCAGCGAGCTTTAGTCGCGCTACCAAAGCGGCGACCGACGACTTCGATTTAAGGCCCAAGAGGCCACCGATTGACGCATAGGAAGGCAGCACGCGATGGCGTGCGTAGTAATCCTGGAGCGCATTCAGGTAGGAACGATCGTTCGACATCTGGGTAGAATAGCGAACGAACGTTCGCGCTGTCAATGCCTTTTGGCGAAGCGGCGCGCACCGGACCCTACTTCGCGCCTTCATGCAACTGTTCGCCCCGTCCCTTGCCTTCGTCGACCTGGAAACGACCGGCGGCAGCGCGCTGCGCGACCGCATTACTGAAGTTGGGATCGTTCGCGTGGATGCGGCGGAGAGTGGGCAACTGCCACGCGTCTCCGAATGGAGCACGCTGATCGATCCCGAGGTTTCCATTCCGCCGGCGATTACCGCGTTGACCGGCATTACCAACGCGATGGTGAAAAGCGCCCCGCCGTTTTGCGCGGTGGCGGCCGACATCGTCGCACGGCTCGACGGTGCAGTCTTCATCGCTCATAACGCGCGTTTCGACCACGGATTTTTGAAGCAGGAGTTTTCACGCATCGGCCGGCCGTTCTCTACACGCGCGCTATGTACGGCGCGCCTGTCGCGACGCCTCTATCCCTTCGTTCACGGCCACAACCTCGACGCTGTCGTGGCGCGGCATGGCATCGCCATCGTCGATCGGCATCGGGCGTTGGGCGACGCACGCGCGATCTGGGCGTTCGTCGTGGCGCTCTATCGCGAGTGGTCGCCTGAAATCATTGCAGCCGCAGTCAAAAGAGTCCTCCGGACTCCGAGTCTTCCCCCACAACTGCCGGAGGATGCGCTCGGCGGATTGCCGGAAACCCCGGGCGTTTATCTTTTCTACGGCGACAATCAACTGCCGCTGTATATCGGCAAGAGCCTCGACATCCGCGATCGGGTCAGCGCCCACTTCTCCAGCGACTGGATGAGCGAGACGGATTTGCGGCTCTCGCAGGAAGTTCGCCGGATCGAGTACGAGTCAACTGCGGGGGAACTGGGTGCGCTGCTGCGCGAAGCTACATTGGTGAAGGCGCTGATGCCCGCGCACAACCGCCTGCTTCGGCGCAAAGAGGAAGCCGGAGTGCTAGCGCTAGCGGACGGCAGCGGCCCGCAATACGTTACCGCAGCCGGGATCGAGCCGCGCGACCTCGCCGGGCGCTACGGTCCCTTCAGCTCGCGGCGTAGCGCTCGTGAACACTTGCGCGTACTCGCCGCCGAGTATGCGTTGTGCTGGACGCGGCTGCGCCTCGAGCGGCGTGCAGACGGCCCGTGTTTTCAGCGGCAGTTGCGGCGGTGCGCAGGCGCGTGTGTCGGTATGGAAAGCGGCGAGTCACACGATGCCCGGTTACGCGCCGCGCTCCAGCCATACACCATCCCATCGTGGCCTTATCCGGGGCCGGCCATGCTGCGCGAGAGCACCTACGACGGCGAGCGCGTCGACGTGCACGTGTTGCGCGACTGGTGTTGGCTGGGCACCGCGCGGGACGAGGGCGAGCTCGCATACATTATCGAGGCATCCCCACAGCCGGCGTTAGACATCGACGTGCTGCGGCTGCTGCTGCGCCGGCATCGTGCGGGCAAGCTCGCATTCCATCCGGCGCAGCCATGCGCCACCCCGGTGTGGCGGTCGGACCCCGGCTGTTTCCACGAATCGCGCCAACACCGTCCAACCCGCGCACGTCCGTAACGATTTCCATCGCTAGCGTAAAATCGGCCGCCCCATCGGCCAATGCTCGTCGCTTGGCCTCTTCCACACGTTATTTCAAAGGAAACTGCATGACCATCTCCATGTACCAAGCCTCGGTACCCGCCTTCATCAGAGGGCTGACCAGCCTCAAAAACATTCTCGAAAAGGCCACCGCGCACGCGCAGGCGAAAAAGATCGACGACGCCGTTTTCGTGAATGACCGGCTGTTTCCGGATATGTTGCCGCTGGCGCGCCAAGTGCAGATCGCCAGTGATTTCGCGCGCGGCACCAGCGCGCGGCTGGCCGGCGTCGAACCGCCACCGATGGAAGACAACGAGAAAACATTCAGCGAGCTGATCGCGCGTGTCGACAAGTCTCTCGATTACGTAAAGACGTTCACCGCGGCGCAGATTGACGGCTCGGAAGGTCGGCAAATCACGCGGCCCGTCCGCGGTCAGCCCAAGACGTTTACCGGGATCAACTATCTGCAGCAATCGTCGTTACCGAATTTCTACTTCCACATGACGACCGCGTACGCAATCCTCCGGCATAACGGCGTCGAAGTAGGCAAGGGGGATTTCATCGGAAGCCTCGACTGAGGAATTTCGATGAATTCAGGTTGGCTATATTCGGTTTTCGTTTCGGCCTTTGCATTGCTTTCGGCGGCGTCCTTCGCGCAAGACAATTTCTCCAAGGTTCAAATCAAGACGGAGAAGCTGACAAGTTCTACGTATATGCTGACCGGCGCCGGAGGCAATCTCGGCGTCTCGATCGGCGCGGACGCGGTGTTCGTCATTGACGATCAGTTCGCCCCACTCACGCCGAAAATCAAGGCCGCCATCAGAAAACTCAGCAAGAAACCGGTCAAGTTCGTGCTGAACACGCACTGGCACCTCGATCACACCGGCGGCAACGAGAACTTTGGCAAGGCCGGTACTCTGATCGTCGCCCACGACAACGTCAGAAAGCGCATGTCGACCGCGCAGCTCATCGAATTTCTGGGAATGCCGATCAAAGCGTCACCGAAGCGGGCGCTTCCCGTCGTGACCTTCACGACTGACGTCACGTTTCATCTTAATGGCGACGAAGTGCATGTTTTTCATGTTGCCAACGGGCATACCGATGGTGACGCGATTGTCCATTTCAAGAAAAGCAACGTAATCCATTTGGGAGACATATTCTTCAACAAGCTTTATCCGTTCATCGACACGTCGAGCGGTGGCTCGGTCGACGGTATGATCGCTGCGACGGACAGGGTGTTGAGCTTGGCGAACGACGATACCAAGCTCATTCCGGGTCATGGCCCGCTCGCAACCAAGGACGATCTTCAAATCTATCGCGATATGCTGGCGACTACTTCCACCCGCATCAAAGCGCGGATCAAAGAAGGCAAGAAGCTCGAGGAAGCAATCGCCGCGAAACCCACCGCCGAATTCGATGCGGTGTGGGGCAAGGGATTCCTGCTGCCAAGCAAATTCGTCGAAATGCTGTGGAAGAACCTGCAGAAGTAACGACCGTGCGCCGAGCCTGACGGCCCAACTCCGAGCGCAGCAGCTCTGCAATGGCACGGCCATTGCATCCGCCTTAATCCAACAGAACGTGTACCTGGTCGTGCGCCCGCCACGCGACTCGTCCGCGGCAATGTGTGCGCAACTAGCGGCGCATGTAATCCTTTACTTTCAATGCTATAGGCAAACTCGGTGGCTCGCGCGCTCATCGCAATCGCTCTCTGCCTCGCCGCAACGGCGGCGACCGCGGGCAGCCGCTGGCATTGCGACAGTGTCGCCCCGCGGCATCGGGCGGCTTGTCAGGAGTACGCTGCGCGCTATATCGCTTATCGCGAGGCCGTTGAACAGCGCAAACAGGAATACGCGGATCGAAAAAAAATGCGCGAGGACGCGCGCGCAAAACGCCGCGGATTCGACAAGACGAATAAATCGCTCGTTTCGGGAACCGTCAATTAAGAACGAACGCATCATACGCGCCCGCATACCCTAGGAAAGGCGTCGAAACACGCGATCACCGCAGCGCGGCGAATTCTCATGGCGCCAGCCACAACTCCTAGCGGCGCGCTAGGAACGGAGCCCGCCTCTAAGGTCAGCTTCACATAATTACCGAGCCGCTAACGTGGTTTGTTCACGATGAGCCGCCTCGTGCTGGTGCACTCGTCGTGGACCAAGGACTCGAAGCAGCAAACGCTGCGGCGGCTCCGTTGTCGGACGTACAGCCGCTAGCGTGCTTCGCCCATTCTCCACGCGGCAACGTCGTCGCAGGCGCTATCGGCCGCACGTGGGGAGTTTGCTGCGAACTGCAGCAATTGTGGGTTGAGCCAAAGCTGCGCCGCAACGGAATCGCGTCGCGATTGGTGCGGCTATTCGAAGAACGCGCGACTGCTCGCGGTTGGCGCGCCTTCTACTTGGAGACGTTCAGCTTTCAGGCTCCTGCTTTCTATCGAAACCTTGGATACGAGTCTGCGCTGGAACTCCGTGGTTTCCCGTGCGGCATCGTCAAGCACGTCATGACCAAGAGGATCGGCGCCAGCGTGGACTAATATCCACAGTACCGTCGCCTGATGGAGCCATCGCAGGGCCATTCTTCGCGATCTACCTGAGCTCGATTGAAGCCGATTCGGACTTGATTCGGACCCTTGGGAGACCACGTTCATGAAACGAATTCTGGGTGTTCACGACAGCCCCCAAACGCATTGGGTGCGCGACGGCTTCCCAGTGCGGACGCTCTCTCCTACCACTCGATGCGCGAGCACTTGAGTCCGTTCCTGTTGCTTGATCATGCGGGACCGGCGGACTTCGCACCGAGCGAGCGGCCGCGCGGTGTCGGCGAGCACCCGCACCGCGGTTTTGAAACCGTGACCATCGTCTACCAGGGCGAGCTGGAGCATCGCGATTCGGCCGGCAACGGCGGCCGAATCGGTGCGGGCGATGTCCAGTGGATGACCGCCGCCTCGGGGATCATGCACGAGGAGTTCCACTCCGCGAATTTCACGCGCAGCGGCGGCACGCTCGAGATGATGCAGCTCTGGGTAAATCTGCCGGCGAAGCACAAGCTGGCACCGCCCGGCTACCAGACGATTCTCGACCAGGACATGCCCACCGTCCCGCTCACGGACGGGGCTGGACAAGCACGAGTGATCGCCGGCGACTTCGGCGGTCACAAGGGACCTGCGCGGACGTTCACGCCGATCAATGTCTGGGATGTGCGAATGCACGCGGGTAAGACGGCGACCTTATCGGTGCCGGAAGGGCATTCGACCGCTCTGATCGTGATGCACGGCAGCGTTGTCGTCAACGGCACGCAGCCGGTCGCGGAAGGACAGCTAGTCGTCATGGACCAGTCGGGCGACGCCTTCACCGTCGAAGCCGGCACCGACACGACGGTGTTGCTGCTCAGCGGCGAACCGATTCTGGAACCTGTCATCGGGTACGGCCCGTTCGTCATGAACACGCAGACTGAGATCGCCCAAGCCATACGCGACGTTCAGAACGGCCGGTTCGGCCGATTGTCGGGTTGAGATATGATTTCGGGTTCGCACGACCGCCGCGGAGCAAGTTGGATGGCTCCAAGAGCCGGCGCCCCGCATCGTGGCGCGCGGCCGATCGCCAGCTCGCGACCTTCCACGACGAGTCCACCCTGAAGGCCTACCTCGCCGCGGGGATGATGAGTGCTCAGCCGCTGCCGCCGCCGGGTTTCTCGGCGCTCCGTCTGCCGCCGCGTTTTCCCCCACGAACCTGCAGGAGACGGATGTCGATGAGGCTGACCTGGTGAAGTCGGACGGCCGATATCTGTACACCTACTTGCATGACAGCAACGGCATGCGCCAGCCGGTCGTGCGCGTTGCGCAAGTTGGCAACGACGGAGCGGCGCTCGACGTGCGCGGTTCCGTATCGTTGCGAAGCGGTCCCGATACCGCGGTGGGCAGCGCCGGGTTTTTCCTGCATGGCGACAACCTAGTCGCGGTGGCCGGGACGCAGCCGTTTTCTTATTTTGCATCGCCTTGGGCAGTGGCGGGATCGTGGATGCGCGGCGTGACCCATGTCGAGATCTTGAGCACGGCGACTCCCGATCTGCCGGTAACACGCTGGCGGGCGGAGATCGACGGGCACATCGTGGCGAGCCGTCGCATCGGCCAGCGCCTTTACGTAGTCTTGCGTTTCGTCCCGTATGTGCCTGGGTACGTCTACGGTACGACCCACCCGCCCGCTCTGTCGACCAACCAGCAGATGCTCGCCGCCACACCGCTGGCGGGACTACTGCCTAAAGTGCGCGTCAACGGCGGCGCCGCCACCCCGGCAGTCGCGGTAACGGCGGTCCACGCCCCACCCCAGGGTTCGCGCAAACCCATGGCGGACATGATCCTGATCACGGCGATTGACTGAAGCGAACCGCGCATCGCGCAGACCGTTGGTATCGGCTCGGTCGAGACAGTCTATGCAGCAAGCGCGCATCTATTCATGGCCAGCTCCCGTTACGAGCGGCGCGATGCCTTTGCGCTGGCGTTAGCGGTGCAACCGCCCCTTTAACCTGACCGACATCCACCAAGTCCGGCTGGGGACGGACGCGATGAGCATCGTGGGATCGGCTTCGATTGAAGGCGTCCTCGGCTACGACGTGGACAAGGCGGCCTTCCGGCTGAGCGAGTACTAGGCCGGCTGCGGGCAGTTACCAGCGGCGAAACAATTTGGAGCGGCGCAAACAAGAACCGTCTGACGATCCTGGAGCCTTCGGCGTTGGCGCCCGGCTTGCTCAAAACGGTTTCGTACCTGCCGAACGCGCGGCGGCCGCAACCGTTGGGCAAGCCCAATGAATGGCTATTCGGCACGCGCTTCCTCGGCGCCCGACTTTACGTCGTAACCTTCAAGAAGACCGATCCGCTCTACATCGTCGATCTCGCGGACATTACCGACCCCCGTATTGCCGGCGAATTGGAGGTCCCCGGCTTTTCCGACTACCTGCATCCCTTACCCAACGGCCTGCTGCTCGGCTTTGGTAAGGATGCGCGCCCCCCTGACGTGTTCGGCGATGGACAGTTCGCTTGGTACCAAGGGCTGCAGCTGACGCTGTTCGATGTCGGAAACGCGGGTCAGCCCCCGCGAGATCCAGCGCGTGCTGATGGGCAAGCGCGGCAGCGAGTCAGCGTTGCTGCGCCATCGCCATGCGTTTAGCGCGCTCATGCAATCCGACGGGTCGGTGTCGATCGGCATTCCCGCGCGTATCCATGATGGACCGTTTGCGGAATACGGCGGCGGCGACTCCGCTGTGTACCCCTGGCAGCGTGGTGGATTGATGCGCTTCGAGCTGCACGGCACGACTGCATCCGATGCGCGCCTCGTGCAACTGCCGAACCTGATCACCCCCAGGGCAACGCAACTCTCCGCGCCTCATATCGATGCCGCGAGCACTGGCGGACAGTCGGTATTGTTCCGCAATGGCACCATCTATATCGGCAATGGCCAGTTCTGGCGCCAGGACAATATCGGAAATACGTTCGGGCCGTATTGAGGCATCTGCCCACGAGGTATCGCCACGCTTCTGTGTCGTTGCAGCGATGACGGTCGTATTTCCGCTCGTCAGCATCAGCGGTTGAACGTTGGGCGAACGGGCCGTTAGCCGAAACTACGAACTATCGCTTGCTCAGAACTCGCAATGCTTTTCTCTTCAAGTACTCGTTCAGCTTCGATCGCCTCGGTGGCCGTATGCCATGGAGAGGTTCCAACCAGCCTTCTCGGGCAACGGTCTCGAGTGCCTTTAGCAGATCCGGGGCGGCGGCTACCAAGGCGCCGGATCCCACCGGGACGTTGAAGGCGACAGGCTCTTGATTGGCATCTACCACGACATTATGAAGCCCGTACTTCGCGGCATGAAACGACCACGGACTCGGTCTTCGCTTCGCATAGCGCATGGCATGGTTTCCTTAACGCGTCTCAGCGATTTCTACCGCTCCGCGTCGAAAAACGCGGCGCTCCTGCGGTTTTGGCGCGAGTAGAACTGATATGTGGTCCTGCATTCGGCGACCTCGGCAGGGTCATTTTCGGCAGAGCTCTTATATTGGGACGCGTCCGAAAACTGGTTGCGCCATGCTGGGCACGATCGCCTTGACTAGCACTACGGCACTCCGGCTACAACCATACGGTTCACTTGAGTGGCGGCCTAGCTTCGACGCGATTTTTATGGGAGCTTGCGCTTCTATGACGTCCGGGCCGCCCGTTTCACTAGCGTGGCGAGCTTTGCTCGGGAGCGCAGTTCCGAACGCAGGAATCGATCGAGGAATCCTGCACCGTCCCCAATCACCGCCGCCTGGGCAACCGAATCTACCTGGGTGGCGGCACCGAACATTGATTGAGGAACCAGCTCGGCGCCACAGTGATTACAAACGTTCGCCTCCTTCAACACAAATACCGTGCAGTCGCGACAGCGAACGTGTGTTACCGGTCGTGTACCCAATTGCATCCCCCTTCGTTACTGCCTGATTGCACTACGCGACCGACTATTCCCTCAGAACAGCAGTACACCGGCCAACCCGAGTGCCATCCACAGGACACATCCGAACAACGTGCCGAAGATGACGCCCATGGCGCTGCTAAAGCGTTCGGCAAAACACCACCCGCTGGCAGTGTGCCGACTCCCCCGCGCTGCCGCTAGGTCAAGGGTCATTCTCCGATAGTCGCTCAACCCAAGCATCGAGGTTTTCCGCTTCGCGCGCGATATGCCCGTCAGCACTGTCGTCGTCAATCGACACCATTGCGTGGTCGCGCAGGAACCGATACCGCGGCGCACCGCCGCCGCGTGTCGACGTGTTCCACGTCGTCAATCATTAGAAATGTGGCTACCACGTTCGCTCGCCCAGAATTGCCGCCCCCTCGGGCAACGCATTCCTGGTCTGAGCTGCCCTATCGCGGGCAGCACTTAGAAAGTAGCCTACAAGCGGAACCGTACACGCCCCTCCAAGCCCCGTCTGTGCGGTGCCGCATATAAGGTGATCGTTGCATTTCGTCTGTTTCGTGCCATCGAGGAGCCTTAGATCTTGAAAGACTCGAGCGTTTCCGCGGGGATGCCTCAGTGATCCGGCAGAATGCCGCGGATCCACACCAACGCGATCATCTGCTATTCGAGATCCCGGCGCGCTTGCCGATGCGATCGCGCGGCCCCCTCACGCCCGAATCGGCGTTGACGTAAATACCACTACGTAAACGACGAGCCAACCAAACCAAAAGGAGCATTGCGGCGCTTGCAGCAAAGGTGGAGAGCCTCCAAGTGGTCTGCAACAGCAACTGCGGAGGTCAAGGCCAATGCAACGCGAGGGACTTCATGCGGATTTTAAGCTTGCAAGAGACATGAAAATCGCCACCTTCAATATCAACAGTATCCGGGGCCGTCTATCGTGCCTGCTTGAATGGCTGCGCGAAGCACAGCCCGACGTGGTGTGCCTGCAGGAGTTGCGCATCTACCACGAGGAGTTCCCCGGCGAGGTGATCCGCGACGCGGGTTACGGGGCGCTCTGGCAAGGGCAGAAGCCGCGGTTCAACGGCGTCGCCATCCTCGCGCGGGGGAAACAGCCGGTGGAGATCCGACGAGGGCTGCCCGGCGACCCCGCCGATGCGCAGGCGCGTTATCTCGAGGCGGCCATCGACGGCATTCTGGTCGGGTGTTTGTACGCGCCGAACGGCAATCCGCAGCCCGGCCCCAAGTTTGACTACAAGCTCGCCTGGCTCGAGCGCCTCATCACGCATGCCGCCGATTTATATGCGTCGGGCGCGCCGGTGGTGCTGGCCGGCGACTACAACGTCGTGCCCACGGACGGTGACATCTATCCAACTGCGTCCTACGACGACGACGCACTGCTGCAGCCGGAAAGCCGCGCCGCCTTCCGCCGCCTGCTCGACCAGGGATGGATCGACGCTATCCGCGCTCGTCATCCGACGGGGCCGATCTACACCTTCTGGGATTACATGCGCAAGCGGTGGGAGCGGAATGCGGGATTGCGCATCGATCATTTGCTACTAAACCCCGACTTAGCGGTATGTATGGTGGATGCGAACGTGGACAAGGCCGTGCGTGGCAGGCTTGGTGCGAGCGATCACGCGCCGACATGGATCGAGGTTGCGATGGGGCAGAATAGGATGAAGCGAGCGCGCCGATAATAGGCACCTGAAGGGGGTCTCGCCTCTCGCGGCCTAGCCTGAGCGCACTTGCTGTAACGCACCGTTCACGCACACTTCGCGACTTGGCTCGCGCTCGCCCGCAACGGATAGCGCCGCGGCCCGCGTTGACGCGGGAAGGCTACACTCGACGCCTCCTCCACGCGAACGCTCATGAAGAAACCGAACCTGCTCGTAATCCTGATCGACGACCTGCGCTACGACGAGTTCGGCGCGGGTGGCCACCCGTTCATGCAGACGCCGAACATCGACCGGCTCGCGCAGGAAGGCGCGCTGTTCGAGCGTGCGTTCCACACGACGCCGATCTGCTCGCCGAACCGGGCGTCGATCGTCACCGGACAGTACGCGAGCCGGCACGGAATCATCGACAACGTCGCGCGCGACGCGATGAGCCACCGGCTGCCAAACTATCACTTGGAGTTGCAGCGACTAGGCTATGAGACGGCGCATATCGGCAAGTGGCACATGGGCAACGACGGCATGCCGCGGCCGGGCTACGACACCTGGATAAGCTACGACGGGCACGGACGGCTCAACGACCCGCAGCTCAACCACGACGGGAAGTATGTCCAGCATCAGGGCTACATCACCGACATCATGAATGGGTTGGCGGTGGATTTCCTGGAGAAAAAACACTCGAAGCCGTGGTCGCTGTTCTTCGCGCACAAGGCCGTGCATCCGGACGCGGAGCAGCTCGCTGATGGCACATTGCACATCGCGGCCCAAGGCGGGTATGCCGTTGCCGACCGGCACGAGGATCTCTATAAGGACGCGATATTTCCGAAGAAGCCGAACATGCTCTCGCCCGCGGAAGTCGCGAAGCGCAAGCCGGCATGGGCGGAATGCCTCGCGCTCAAGTCGGGCGAGAAAGCGCAGGCGATCCTCGCAGCGCTGCATTCGGGCGAGCAGGAGGAGATCCGGCTGCGCGCGCGCATGATGGCCTCGGTCGACGAGGGTGTGGGCCAGATCCTCGCCCTGCTCGAGCGCAAGGGTGTGCTCGACAACACGTTCATCGTGTTCCTGGGCGACAACGGCTTCTTCTTCGGCGAGCACGCGTTGGGGCCGGAACGCCGGTTCGCCTACGAGGAAGGCATTCGCTCGCCGTTCGTCGTGCGCTATCCGAAGAGGGTCAAGTCAGGCTCACGCCGCAAGGAGCTGGTGATCTGCCAGGACATCGCGCCAACGTTGATCCAACTGGCCGGCGGCAGACCGGGTCCGCAGATCCAGGGGCGTTCGCTGCTGCCCTTGTTTGCCGGCGAGCGTGCGGGCTGGCGCAAGTCAATCCTGTGCGAATACTGGGCCGAGCAGGCGTTGCCGTGGCTTGTGGGTATGACGTACAAAGCGGTGCGCACCGACCGCTACAAGTACATCCACTGGGTCAACCGCGGACGCGCGGGCGAGCTCGACGAGCTCTACGACCTGCAACAGGATCCGTACGAGCTGCGAAATCTCAACGCCAGTCCGATGATGGCGCCGGTTCGCGAAAAGCTGCGGCGGGAATTGCGGAAGCTGGTAGCGGAGGCAGTAGGCTTGTAGCCGAGAATTCCGGCTCAGTCCGCCTTCGCCCCTGATGCCTGCACGATCGGCACCCACTTCGCGAGATCGTCGCTGATGATCTTGCCGAATGCGGCAGGCGCAGTCGGCGCGGCGAGATCGAAGCCTTGCGGGCCGAGCTTCTCCTTCGCCTCGGCGCTCGCGAATATCTTGCCGATCTCGGTGTTGAGCCGCGCGACGATCTCCTGCGGCGTGCCCGCCGGCGCGACGAAGCCGAACCAGGTGTTGATCTCGTAGCCCTTCACGCCTTGCTCGTCAAGCGTGGGGACGTCCGGCAGCAGCGGAGAGCGCGTCAGGCTGGTCACTCCGAGCGCCTTCACCTTGCCTTCCTTGATCTGTCCGATCACCGTGGGCGTGTTGAAGAATCCCATCGACACTTCGCCGGACATCACGGCCAGCACACCTTGCGGCGCACCCTTGTAAGGCACGTGCACGAGTTGCGTGTCGGTCACGCGGCCGAATAACACGCCTGACAGGTGGTGGCTCGTGCCCGCACCCCCCGACGAGAATGTCGACTCGCCCGGCTTCGCTCTTGCGGCAGCGATGACCGCAGCGGGTGTGGTCGCCTTGCTGCCGGGCGGCACGATCATGACGTTCGACACACCGCCGAGGAATGCGACGGGTGCGAAGTCCTTGACAGAGTCGTAGCCGGGCTTCGAGAAGATCGCCTGGTTGAACACCAACGTGCCCTGCGATGCGAACGCGATTGTGTAGCCGTCGGGGGCCGCGCGCGCGAGTTCCGTCATTGCGATGGTGCCGCCGGCGCCGGGCTTGTTCTCGACGACAACCGCTCGCCCCAACGCCTTGGAAAGTTCTTGCCCCGCGTAGCGCGACACGATGTCGGCCGTGCTGCCGGCCGCGAGCGGCACGATCAGCCGGATCGGCTTCGACGGATAAGGTTGCGCGAACGCGAGGCTCGCGACAGACGCGACGATCGCAATAGTCATGGCGACAACGATCTGCCGCAGCGTGATGGCAATGCTAATCATTGGGTAAGCTCCTCCGACTGGGTCGGGCCGATCATACCCGGCGGCCATATCGTAAGGATAGATAGCAGTCGTAGCCCCGCCAGTTGCGGAACAGCGCGACCACGCGGGCCTACGTCTTCTTCTCGATTTGGCCGACGCAGGATGATTTCATGGCTCTCGGCAGTCATCTATTGGCGCCGGAGGCGCGTGACATAGACGAAACGCTCGCCGGGATGCACAGCGATGGCGAGCTCGACGAGTCGCTTGGTTGCGTCGTAGTAGCGACGGATGGCCTGCAGTGCAGGCGAACCGGGATCAACACGTAAGCGTTTGGCACCGGCGGTGCCGAGCGAAACGGCCCGAATGCTCTGCTCGATCTCGGTTATCCGCAGCCCGTAAATAGTTTCGATCATGGCGGAGATGGGACCGGCAAGCGCTCCGACACGAGCATCGATGCCGTCGAGTTCAGCGTTGAGGTAGACGGTCGTGTGGCAGATCGGACGCGGGTCGCCAGGTCGGGTGCGGATCGTTTCGACGCATAACCATTCGCGGCCTTTCTCGCAACCGAGCATCCTAGCGAGCGCGGCATTGCACTTGACGCGGGTTTTGCGCCGTACGCGGATCTCCGTCGCCTCGCCGTACTGCAGAAGATCGTCGATCGAATTGATGGGTTGCCGATAACTCGCCGCGGGCACCGCCGCCAGAACCTCGGTTCCGGCGCGACGACGGCGCGAGACGAGGCCTGCTTCGTCAAGCCGGCGCAACGCCTCGCGCATCGTGTGCCGGCTGATCCGATATTCGGCCGAAAGGTCCAACTCTTTTGGTAGAAGCGACCCGATGGGGTACTCGCCTGCGGCGATCCGCTCCATAAGATCGTTAGCGACCTGGGCGTACCGCGGCAATCCCGGCGCAGCTTCGCCCCTCGAGTTTGCGCCACCGTTTCCCCTCATTTCGATACCTTTCGCAAAGCGCGTGCGCCTATTGGCCGGCCCGTCTCGGAGCAACGGCCAAGCCAGTAAGCCGGCATCGGCGCTGTCGCTAATATTTTCACATACATCGAGCCGAAAGGATTGACAGCCCAGTTTCGCGGCGCCTAATATGTACGGACCTAATGCCCGGAAGAGGGGTCAAGATGAAGCAGGTTTCCCTAGCGCGTCGTGCAGCTCGGCTATCGCCCAACATGCCAGCGTCGGGTCACGGACCCACCATTCCGTTCGATTCCGGCCACGGCTTCCCTGCCCTCTTCCCCGACCTCACGGCCGCAGCAGAAAGGGCGCTCACGATCTATCGCGACGAGACGCTGCAATATGGCAGCCGCCCGGGTCTTCTCGAGTTGCGGGAATGGATTGCCGCAACTATGAGCGGGGACGGCGCCGATGTGGCGCCCGACGAGATTATGGTCACCAACGGCGCCAAGCAAGGCATTGAGCTTCTCTGCCGATTGCTGCTCGACGAGGGCGATTCGATTGTCGTGACCGCACCCACCTACTTCACCTCAATTCCCATCTTCCGGAGCTTTGATGTCGACTTTGTCGAGGTCGAACAGGACGCGGAAGGTCTCGACACGGCGCGACTTGAGACAACTCTGAGGCGGCTGAAACAAGAGGGACGCAAGCCGCCGAAATTCGTGTACAACGTCCCGGATTTTCACAATCCCACTGGTATCACCATGTCGCGTCGCCGACGCGAAGCGTTGCTCGAGCTCGCATCTCGACACGGCATGTATATCGTCGAGGATAGCCCCTATCGAAAAGTTCGCTTTGAGGGCAACTCCGAGCCTTCGCTTAAGGCGCTCGATCGAACGAAAAACGTCTTCCACCTCGGCACGTTTTCGAAGCTGATGGCGCCGGGCCTGCGAATCGGCTGGATTGCCGGACAGCGGGAACTCCTCGCCCGTATGATGCAACTCAAGGCGGACGGCGGCACTTCCCCTCTCGTCCAACGGATCATTGTCGAATGGTGCAAGGCCGGAAACCTTCCCGCCCACACCGAAAACGTGCAGCGCACTTACCGGCTCCATCGCGACCGTATGGTGGCGGCGCTTCGACGCGATCTTCCGGAGGCCTCGGTGGTGGTACCTCAGGGCGGCTACTATGTATGGGTTACGCTCCCTCGCAACATTGATGCCGACGAGCTGGCTAAGCTCGCAGCCGAAGCCGGGGTAACCGTGCTCGCGGGAAGCAAGTTTTACGCTGTGCAGGGGCCGGGGGCGCTGCACAGCGCAGGTCCGCCGAAAAACCAAATGCGGCTAGCCTATAGCCATTCTTCACCGGAAGAGATCGACGAAGGGATCCGGCGCCTTGCCGGCGCGCTGCGCCGCTGCGGCGTCAGTCCAGCCGGCGCCCCGATCGAGCGGCCGGTGGCGCATTCGCATCCCACAACTGCGTAGCTGGGACGCGGCGTGATGCAGGTCGCGGTGCGGACTGAAGGCGTTTCCGGCAGCCAGCCGATGCGCCGGTTTGCTGCAGCGCAATCCACTAGCGTCGAGCTGCGCGCCTCGGCTCACACGGGGCCGGCGTCGGCATTTGTCGAGTTCGAGAACGTACAGAAGACCTATGACGGCGAGCACCTGGCTCTCACCGATCTCAACCTGTCGATCGCCCAGGGAGAATTCTTGACGCTCCTCGGACCGTCTGGATCGGGGAAGTCGACTGCGCTCATGATGCTTGCCGGATTCGAGGTTCCGACCGCGGGAGAGATTCGTCTGCGCGGAAAATCCCTGCTGCGTGTGCCGCATTATCGCCGGAACATCGGGGTGGTGTTTCAGAACTATGCCCTCTTCCCGCACATGACCGTGGCCGAGAATCTGTCCTTCCCGCTCTCGGTCCGAAAGATGCGGCCATCGGAGCTAAAGGACCGCGTCGCACGCGCACTTGAACTGGTCCAGCTCCGGGGCTTCGATAGTCGCCGCCCCGCCGAGCTGTCGGGCGGGCAGCAACAACGTATCGCCCTTGCCCGCGCGCTCATCTTCGACCCGGTACTCGTGTTGATGGACGAGCCGCTGGGCGCGCTCGACAAGCAGCTCCGCGAACAGTTGCAAATCGAGATCAAGCACATCCAAAAGCATCTCGGGCTAACCGTCGTCTATGTCACCCACGACCAGACCGAAGCGCTGACCATGTCGGATCGGATCGCCGTCTTGAAGGACGGCTCGATCCAGCAGCTGGCAACGCCGGCCGACCTCTATGACCGACCGCAGAACGCCTTCGTGGCGCAGTTCATCGGCGAGAGCAACCGGCTCAGCGGCGTGCTCCGGGCGATGAACAACGAAGGACGCTGCACGGTGGAGATCGCCGACGGCCACACCGTCGAGGCGATGGCGGTCAATATCGGCCCTCTTGGATCGCGCACCACGCTCTCGATCAGACCCGAGCGGGTGGTGCTGCACCCCGCCGAAGGACAATGCAACAACACCCTCGCGGCGCGCGTCGAGGAGCTGATCTACCACGGCGATCACACCCGAGCTCGACTGCAGGTGCCCAGCAGCAGCGAATTTCTGATCAAGGTTCCTAACACGCTCGGTGAGCTCGGCATCGCTCCCGGGGACACGATTGAGATCGGCTGGCGGAGCGGCGATTGTCGCGCGCTCGATGCGCCGCCGAATTAACTACTGGAGAACGGCCATGACAAACGAAACACAGGTCCGCAGCATCGCCATCATGGGGATGGTGGCGCTTATGGCGCTGATGGGCACGCGCGTCGAAGCACGCGACTTAACGGTTACCGCTTGGGGTGGAGCCAGCCAGGCGGCAGCTCAGAAAATCTACTTTAAGCCGTTCGCTGAGAAGACTGGGATCAAGCTGCAAGAGGATTCCTGGTCGGGCGGTATCGGCGTGCTGCGGACCAAGGTGCAGGGGGGCAATGCCAGTTGGGACGTCGTCCAGGTCGAGGTCGACGAACTTATGCTCGGCTGCGAGGAGGGATTGTTCGAAAAGCTCGATTGGAGCCGACTCGGCGGCAAGGACAGGTTCATCGCGCCGGCGGTGAGCGATTGCGGTGTCGGCGCGGTAGTCTGGGCAAACGCGCTCGGCTATGACGGCGACCGGTTGAAAGACGGACCAAAGAGCTGGGCGGATTTCTGGGACGTGAAGAAGTTCCCGGGCAAGCGCGGCATGCGCAAGGGCGCCAAATACACGCTCGAGATTGCGTTGCTGGCCGACGGAGTCAAGCCACAGGACATCTACAAGGTGCTCGCGACGCCCGAAGGTGTCGACCGCGCGTTCAAGAAGCTCGACGTACTGAAGCCGTCGATCATCTGGTGGACCAATGTCTCGCAAGTGCCCGACATGTTGGCCTCGGGCGAGCTCATCATGTCAGTGGGTACCCCTGGACGCCTGCTCGCCGCAAACAAGAATGACAAGAAAAACTTCAAAATCGTGTGGGACGGCAACCTCTATTCGATCGATCACTGGGTCATTCTCAAGGGCAGCCCGAATAGAGAACAGGCAATGGAGCTTGTCAGCTTCATGACCCGGCCGGAGAACCAGAAGCACCTGCCTTCGCTCATTCCGCTCGGAGTCACCAATAAGGAGGCCATCGCGCAGGCGGATCCCCAGGGGCTCGCGAACACCCCGAGCAATCCGGAGAACATCAAGAACGCCGTCAACATCAACGCCGCGTTCTGGGTCGAGAATTCTGATCAACTGAACCAGCGCTACAACGCCTGGGCAGCCAAATGAAGCAAGGCGGGACGCCAGCTTGAGCATCAGCGCGACCATTGGCTCAGGGCGTCCCGCCGTTATCGACTCAACCGCCCTCAAAGCAGCACTTCGGCGGGCTGAGCGCTCGCAAAAGCTCCATGCCTTAGTGTTGGTTGCGCCGCTGTTGCTGTTCCTCGCGCTGAATTTCGTCCTGCCGATCGGATCGATGCTACTGCGCAGCATCCAGGATCCGGAACTGAGCACTATATTGCCCGGGACGGCTGCCTTACTGCGAGGCCTGGAAGGCGGCGCGCTTCCGGATGACCACATTGCGGCCGTGTTTGTCACGGAGCTAAGGCAAACGCGCGAGAGTGGTGCTTTAAGCGCCGTCGCCAACCGCCTCAATTACGACATCAACGGCTTCCGAACCCTGCTTTTCCGCACCACCCGCCAGCTCGGTGACGCAACAAGTCCCGACACCCTCGACGAGCTGGTCAAGATCGATCCGCGCTGGGGCCAGCGCGAGACTTGGGCGGCGCTGCAGCACGCGTCCGGGCCCTATACAAGCTTCTACCTCCTGGCCGCGATCGATCGCCGGCTGACGGCGGAAGGCGCGATCGTCACGACGCCGGCGCAACAAGCGGTCTTCGTTGACGTGTTCAAACGGACTTTCGGGATCAGCGCTGTGGTGACCGTGCTCTGCCTCGTGCTTGCCTATCCTGTCGCTTATCTCCTCGCGACCGCACCGGCTCGCATCGGCAATCTCTTAATGATTCTCGTGCTGCTGCCGTTTTGGACTTCGGTGCTGGTCCGTACCACTGCCTGGATGGTGCTTCTTCAGCGGGAGGGAATCGTCAATGGCATCCTGCGCCGGGCGGACATCATCTCTGATCCGCTGCAGCTCATCCACAACCGGACTGGCGTCTACATCGCGATGACCTACGTACTGCTGCCCTTCATGGTGCTGCCGCTGTACGGCGTCATGAAAGGCATATCGCCGCTCCCGGTCCGGGCCGCACTGTCGCTTGGCGCCTCGCCGTTTGCGGCCTTCCGCAGGGTCTACCTTCCGCAAACGCTGCCGGGAATCACCGCCGGCTGCCTTCTCGTTTTCATCCTCGCCATCGGTTTCTACATCACGCCAGCGCTCGTCGGCGGTGCCGACGATCAGTTGATCAGCTATTTCATCGCCTTCTACACGAACCAGACCCTCAACTGGGGAATGGCTGCGGCGCTCGGGCTGGTGCTGCTCGCGGTGACCTTGATCCTCTATGGCGTTTACACGAAGCTGGCCGGAACGAGCGGCTTAAAGTGGCGCTGACGTGTTTCTGCCACCGTATCCGTCCCCACTCCAGCAAGCGCTTCGCTTCGGGTATTACGGTTTTTGTGCCCTCGTCTTTTTCTTTCTGGTAATGCCGATTGTGGCCGTCGTGCCACTGTCGTTCAACAGCGGCGCGTTTCTGACCTATCCGCTGGAGGGTTTCTCACTGCGCTGGTACGACGATTTTTTTACGTCCCCGCGTTGGCTTCCGGCGCTTCGCAACAGCATCGTCGTGGGGATCGCCACCACGGCAATCGCGACACCGCTCGGGACACTTGCCGCGCTCGGACTTGTCCGCGCCGAGTTCAGGCTCAAGCCGGTCGTTGTCGGGCTGCTCATCTCGCCCTTGATCGTGCCTGTCATCATCACTGCAATCGGCATCTACTTCGTCTACTCGCCATTGGGCTTGACGAGCAGTCGCCTCGGACTTGTGCTCGCGCACACTGTGCTCGCGGCTCCGTTTGTCGTCGTGGTCGTCCACGCCACGCTACAAGGATTCGATCCGGCGCTTTGGCGTGCCGCGTTGAGCCTCGGCGCGCCGCCTGTCGCCGCGTTCCGTAAAGTCGTATTGCCGCTCATCGCACCGGGTGTGATCTCGGGCGCGATCTTCGCCTTCACAACGTCTTTCGACGAGATCGTGACGACCATCTTCCTCGCCGGCCCGGAGCAGCGGACCTTGCCGCTGCAGATGTTCGACGGCGTTCGCGAACAGATCAGCCCGACCATCACAGCCGCGGCGACGTTGCTGATCGCCGTCTCGGTCGTGCTGCTGAGCGCAATCGAGGTCCTGCGCAGGCGCAGCGCCCGTATCTACGGCCGGCGACGATAGACATCTCTAAACGAGGAGAAATGGATTGGGCGTCCAAGGCACTGTTCGGATCGGCGATCTCGTTGCCGAAAAAGGGGAAAAGACGAAAGGCTTCCTGCAAATCGGCGAAACCGCAACCGGCCCGATTCAGCTGCCCCTCGTCATCATCAACGGTCAGCGCGATGGGCCGGTGCTCTGCCTGACCGCGGGCGTGCATGCGACGGAGTATCCATCCATCGACGCCTTGATGCGGCTGACCCACGAGCTCACGCCCCAAGCTCTCTGCGGCACCGTCATTGCGGTGCCGATCGTCAACTTGCACATGTTCGCGAGCCGACTCGGCTTCGTATCGCCGATCGACGGGCTAAACCTCAACAAGGTCGCGCCCGGTGGGCGGAGCGGCTCAATCTCCGAGATCCTCGCCGAAGTCCTTCTCAACGATGTGATCTGCAGGGCCGAGTACCACATCGATATGCACGCCGGGGACGTCGGCGAGATCCTCTATGCGTTCGGCGGCTATCCGATGACCGGCAACAACGACCGCGACCGACGCGGAGAGGCGCTGGCGCGACTGTACACGCCGCGCCTGGTCGCGCTCTACCGCGATGGTAGCAAGTTGCCGCCCGCAGCCGGTTCGATCGTGCTGGAGGCGACGCGGCGCGGTGTGGTGTCGATCCTTGCCGAGTCGGGAGGAAACGGCACCCTCGAGGAAGCCGACGTCCAGGTCCACCTCGCCGGGGTGCGTAACATCATGCGCTATCTGAAGATGATCGACGGCGATCCCGAGGTCCGGGGTAAACAGCTAATCGCGACCGAACGCTACGTCACGCGTGCCGCGCGGGCGGGACTGATCCGTCTCAAGATAGCGATCGGCGAGGAAGTGGAGCAAGGGCAAGAGGCTGCCGAGATTTGCGATGTCTGGGGCGAGACCGTGGAACGGTTGAAGTTTGCACGCCCGGGCATCACGGGCCTGATCTGGTCGCACAAGGCAGTCAATAGTGGTGACCCGATCGTTCGCTGCTGGATCGCGGAGCCTGCGCCGCCATTTCCTGAAACTGACCGCTACATGCGCTCGAGCTGATCTTTCAAGCGACGCGATGCGCAACGTCGAACTTCTAAGACTGTG
Source organism: Casimicrobiaceae bacterium (assembly GCA_037719965.1). Taxonomy (GTDB): domain Bacteria; phylum Pseudomonadota; class Gammaproteobacteria; order Burkholderiales; family Casimicrobiaceae; genus VBCG01. The sequence continues at coordinate 76,848 of JBBJMT010000006.1, forward strand.
CGGACGATCACTTGCTGCCGGGTTTCGGCCGGTGTTGATTATTCAACCGCGTCAATTTTCAGATGAGGCAAAAGTTTTAAGCGCAGGCTGATTCAAACCGCTTCCTCTTTAATGATCCCGGTTTACTCCGCCTTGGCGCCTGAGATCTTCACCGCGCGGGCGCGGCTCTCGCTGTCTCTTTTTATGTACGCGGCCAATTCCTCGGGCGAGCTGCCCACTGGCTCGTAGCCCTTGTCGATGAGCTGCTTCTGCCGGAACTCGGGGTCTTCGACGATCTTCTTCGTGTCCTGGTAGATACGCGTCACGGCTTCGCGCGGCGATCCGGCGGGGAGGAACAGGCCGAACCAGGCATGGGTCTCGACCTCGGGGAAGCCGAGCTCGGTGAAGGTCGGCACCTGCGGAAAGAGCGGCGAGCGCTTCGGCCCGCCGATGGCGAGCGCCTTGATTCGCCCGGCCTTGAGCTGCGGCGTCGAGGTGGCGATGCCGGCGAAGGTGAGCTGCACCTCCCCCGACATGACCGCGGGCACAGCTAGGGAGATTCCCTTGTACGGAATATGCACCAGGTCGATGCCGGCTTTGTTCTTGAGCATCTCGCCGGCAAGGTGCGGCTGGCTGCCGCTCCCATACGAAGCGTAATTGATCGAGCCGGGCTTCGCTTTCGCGAGCTTGATCAATTCATCGAGACTATTCGCGGGAAGCGATGGATGTGCGATCAGCAGCTGCTGCAGCAGCACCAGCATGGTCACGGGAATGAAGTCGCGCTGCGTATCGAAGGGCAGTTTCGCGTACAGGTGCGGGTTGATCGAGAACGTGGCGTCGGTGGTCATCAGCACGGTGTGGCCGTCGGGCTCGGTCTTCGCAACCGAATCGGTGGCGGAGATGGTGTTGGCGCCGGGCTTGTTCTCCACTATCACCGGCTGTCCCCAGGTCGCGGTGAGCTTCTCCGCGAGCTGGCGTGCCATGACGTCGATGCCGCCGCCGGGCGGGTAGGCGACCACAATGCGCACCGGCTTGGTAGGCCACGACTGGGCCAACGCCGTTGCCGACAGGCAGGCCGCGACAAGGAACAGAACGGGTCGAAGGATGGACATTTACCGTCTCCATTTTTGCTAACCTAAGGAGTGCTGCACGCTCTATTATGGCTCCTCCTTGCGCTTGTGCCCGCGCAGCGGCGAACCGATCTCCCCTATTCCAGAAATCAGGGAGGACTGCGATGACCCATTGGATGATCGAGCACGTTGGCCCCTCGCCGCGCATCGCCGTCGAGCACACCGGCTCCGGCGAGCTGATCGTGCTGATGCACGGAATCGGCGGCAATCGCCGCAACTGGCGCGACAGCATGGACCCTTTGGGCGCCCATTTTCATGTCGCCGCGTGGGACGCGCGTGGTTATGGCGACTCGGACGACTACGAGGGGCCGCTGCAATTTTCCGACTATGCGCTTGATCTTGCCCGCGTACTCGATCACTTCGGCACAGCGAAGGCCCATATCCTCGGACTGTCGATGGGTGGCCGCATCGCGATGGACTTTGCCGAGAATTATCCAGAGCGCATTTTGACCCTCACGCTGTGCGACACGCACCGTGGCATGTCGCACTTTTCAGACGAAAAGAAGCGGGAGTTCATTCGCCTGCGCAAGGAGCCACTGATCAACGGTGGCGAACCGAAAGATATCGCCCGTCCGGTGGCCGATACGTTGATCGGGCCGCGCGCCTCCGCCGAGCAATACGAAGCCCTGGTGGACAGCATTTCGCGTCTGCATAAGGAGAGCTACATCAAAAGCATCGAGGCGAGCGTGATGGCCGGCAGCCACGGCAATCTGCGCGAAATCAGTGTGCCTACGCATGTGATCGTAGGCGGCGCAGACCGGTTGACCACTCCGCAGATGGCGATGGAGCTTGCCGATATGATCCCCGACTCCCGCCTCACCATCATTCCACATGCCGGTCATCTCGTTAACATCGAGCGCCCACGCGATTTCAACGAAGCGGTGATCGGTTTTATCCTCGGCGTGCGCAGTCGGCGCACTGAAACCGCGCGCTCAACGGCGCGTAGTACTCTTCCGGATGGGCCTTACGGGCTGCCTTGACGCGCTTGTTGATCTCGCTTCGCAACCGCGACCGGATTGTTCGCCGGCTTGTGTAAGAAGCCCGCGTACTCGAACAGCGTCGAGCGCCAGGCGGTCAACGCGCACCTGGATCCATGCTATGGCCTGCGGGTCGCGCAGCCCCACGCCACGGCCCAAAACTATATTCTAAGGCGGACTTCAAACTATAATTGAAAACGGCCCTTAAACTATATACCATGCAAGCATTCAAACTAGAAAGCGTGCCATGGCCGGACCTCGCGATTTCCTCGCTAACTCTCTGGCGCGCCTCGAAAAGCGCCATCGGGAACGGCAGTATGTTTTCGGCTCGAGCGATCTGCCCAATACCGACCGCGAACGGCTGGTCAAAGCCGGCTACCTTACTCCCATTGTCCGCGGCTGGTACCTGACATCCCGGCCTGGGGAGAAGGATGGCGAAACCACCTCCTGGCACGCGAACTGGAAGGAATTTGTTGCCCGATACGCGAAGAAGCGATTCGGCGCCCGTTGGCATCTGTCGCCCGAGATCTCACTCCTCGAACAGACCGCGGTGCCACTCGTCTCCCGCCAGGTTCTGATCCACACGCCGAAGGGTCAGAACAACGTGACCCAACTACTGCACGGCTGGACGATCATGGACTACAAGCCGCCGGCACTCGCGCCGCGCTCGGAAATCGTGGACCAAGGCGGATTGCAGCTACTCTCCGTACCCTATGCGCTAAGCCAGGTGAGCGAAAACTTCTTCCGCTCACAGAAAGCGTCCGCCGAAATTGCCCTGGGCCTGCTGCGCGACTCCTCGGACCTCGCGCGGGTCCTGTTAGATGCCGGCAAGCCCGTGGTCGGCGGACGCCTGGTGGGCGCTCTTCGAGCTGCAGGTCGTGATCGACATGCGGATGAGCTCAGGAAGATCCTTGAGGCAGTAGGGTATCGGGTGACCGAATCAGACCCGTTCGCGACGCCGCCGATCGTGATCGACCCTGCGATCAAGCGCTCGCCGTACGTGATGCGCATGCACGCGATGTGGGTCGCCACGCGCGAACCCGCCATCAAGGCGTTCGACAAGCCGCCGGGCATGCCGACGGACATCAAGGCCTACCTCGCCGACCTCGACACGCGCTACGTGAGCGACGCCTACAACTCGCTCTCCATCGAAGGCTACAGCGTGACACCCGATTTTATCGACCGCGTACGCTTGGGAAAGTGGAATCCCGATGGCGAGGACCAGAAGTCGCGCGACGCGATGGCCGCCAAGGGGTACTCGATCGCGCACAACGCAGTGAAGGCGAGCATCGAGAAGATCCTCAAGGGTCAGAATGCCGGCAAGGTGCTGCGCAATGACCTACCGGAGTGGCATCGGGCGCTCTGGATGCCATCGATACAGGCCGGCATATTGAAGCCCTCCGAGCTCGCAGGCTATCGAAATGGCCCGGTCTACATCAAGAACGCGGACCATGTGCCCCCGCCGCGCGAGGCCGTGCGCGACTGTATGCCGGATTTCTTCGCTCTCCTGGAGCGCGAAGACCATCCCGCGGCGCGCGCAGTGCTCGGCCACTTCGTCTTCGTCTTCATTCACCCGTACATGGACGGCAACGGACGCATCGGCCGCTTCATCATGAACGCAATGCTTGCATCTGGAGGCTACCCATGGACTGTTGTTCCCGTGGAGAAGCGGCCCGGATACTTCAAGGCCCTAAACCAAGGATCGGCGCACGGCAACATCGCGCCGTTCGCGAAGTTTGTGGGCAGTCTCGTGCACGCAAGCCGCCTCCAACCCGGACGAAGCCATTCTATCTAGGCGTCTTGACCCGTCACTGGACTATACTTCTTGAATCCAAACACCGGTACGTGAAGACACGATGCAATTTTCTGCCGTATACCGAAAAGTCGCCGAAGGCTATATCGCGTCTCTAGAGGAACTGCCCGGCGCTAACGCTCAAGCAAACACCTTGAAAGAAGCGCGAGCCAATCTCCTCGAGGCCGTCGAACTTGTCCTCGATGCAAATTGGGCGCTCTCTAAGGACGCCCTACAAGGACAAGACGTGATTCGGGAGCCTTTGCTCATTGCGCAGCAGTGAAGCGGATCGATCTGATCCGGCATCCCGAGCAACATGGATGTACCTTTCACCGTGAAGGTGCCAGGCACACGGTGTATGTCAATCGCGGCAAATGCAAGTCATCAACGATTCCACGCCAGCGCGAGATCAACGATTTCCTTGCGCGCAAGATCTGCAGAGACCTACGCGGTCAGGTTTCGGCTGGGGCGATCCGACTGAGCGTACCGCCTCTCTTCGCGAATATGCCGTGGCGCTTGAGTTCGGCGATCAACGCGTCCTCTTCGTGATGCATCGCGCAAACTTTGGGTCGGGGCATGATCAAAGGTGACGCTCGATGAGTTTCCCGATGCGTACGAACGAAAGCTTCTTCGTATCGTTATGCGTCGAGAGCGCTACCTTCAGTACAGGTGGATTGGGATTGCCGATGCCGGCCCATTTGCACACGGACTGAGACAGCATCACCGTTTCGCCAAGGTAACTAAGGAGGCCGGTATCCGCGTTATAGTCCCAACCCAGAAACATCTCCTTCGAGTGCAGATCACACAGCACGCCAAGACAGCAAAAGCTGTTGCCGAAGCGCAGTCCGCCGGTGCCTTGCAGATAGCGTTGACCGCGCAGAGCCTTGAGCCATCGGGCCTTTATCTTCTTATCCATGGCTTGATCATGCCACGCGCGTATTAGGTTGCAATCCCAGCAATGCGCAGCCGTGGTCGTGGCGCGGTGAGCGGCTACGAGTCGGCGTGGCCGAGATAAAGCCGGGATCTAGGTAGACCAGCCGATCAATGCTATACATCTCGCGGACCCTACTTTGCAGCCTAAACGTAAAGGTCAGCGGCGCACCGCCGCGACAATCGTTGAGTAGAAGCCGCGTTCGCACATATCAGCCGGGACTGCTGCTCGACCGCGCACCTCCTATTGCTCAACCGGCTTTAATTGCTCAGCCGGCTTTAGCGCAGCACCACCCTGACGCCGGGCCATTTCACCGATGATGGCGCGGAATTGATCCCGTACGCCTGCCCGGATGAACGCCGGCCCGATCAGCGGCGGCACCCAGTAGTTGGGCTTTACTTCGAGATGGTATTCGAGCCGGGTGCCCGTGCCCTCGGGGATCAGCCGCGTCGTGCTCTGCATCTTGCGCATGTTCCCTGAAATGTTTTTGGCTTTCATAATTTCGTAAGGCACGAGCTCCACTTCGCGCACCGATTCGAAGGGAAAGGAGAAGGGACCCAACCGTCCCGCGCCTTTTTGCGCGATACGCACGAGATGTACTCCAGGCTTGCTCAGGACTTGGCTCGATTGCAAGTTGGGGACAAACTCGGCCATCCGTTCGAAATCGGTGAGCACGGCCCAAGCCTCGCGCGGCGCCACCGGCGCATACATGATGGCGTCGACGATCACTTCGCCCTCCCGCCGGACGGCCTTGATATCCCATTCCTCGGCAGATGGGACCGCGCACGCCGCGCCTGAAAGAAGCGCGATTACGAGGGTTCCAACGAGGCGGGGCACGTATCGAAGACTCCATGGAATGCTTTGAAACGGTGGTACTGGCGGAGACGCAGGCCGTCACATTCCGACCCGAAATCCGCGCCAATGCTAGGCCTTGGTCATCGGAACACGGCGAATACCCCAGTTTGTACCCCGCCTCGAAAATGGCGGACTCCGAGGGATTCGAACCCTTTGAAAAAAAAGGGCGCCCGAAAGCGCCCTGCCCCGGCTGCGTACGTCCTCAAGCTTCTGTTACGAAACTCAGTTACAAGTTCTTAGCGGATGCTTTAGCCTTCGTTTCTGCCTCTGCCTCGGTTCGCTCAACGTAATCTTTACTGGAGATGATCACAGACGAAAGATCAATCGTGCCGGCGCGCTGCCTAAGGTCAATGTGCCCGTCACTTCTGCGAACCCGGACGCAAGGGCGATGACGACCAAAGGTAATTTTAGTTTGTTCATTTACGCCAAGCAGTACTGTTCCACCGTACCAAGGATAGCCTCCACGCTCACGGGCTTGCGGAGCACCTTCTCCACCCCAGCCGGCAGCGACGCATCGAGCTTCGCCATGGCAGAGAAGATGACGACGGGAATGGAGGCCAGCGTCGAGTCCTCGGCACGTTCAAGGCAAAACCTGTAGCCGTCCATGACCGGCATCATGAGGTCGAGAAGAATCAGGCACGGCGTACAGCCCGCCCGCAGGATCTCCAAAGCAACGGCGCCGTTGCCCGCGACCTCCACCGCATAACCTTGACTTTCGAGCAGGTCACGGACGGTCTCGCGAAGGTCCACGTTGTCCTCGACCAGTAGAAGTCGTCCACGCATGGTTCATCTCAGCGGAGAGGCAACTCGACCGTGAAGGTTGAACCTGCGCCAGGCGTGCTCACGACCTTCACGGTGCCCCGGTGGGCCTCTACCCAGCGTGACACAATCCAGAGGCCCACTCCGAAGCCGCCATAGTTTGTGACTGGCACGGCCCGCTCGAACCTCTTGAAGATGCGCTCGTGGTGCTCGGCGGCGATCCCGATGCCTTCGTCGCGGACCACGACGCAGGCGAACTCGCCGGTGCGGGTCACCGAGACGTGGACGGGCCTGCCCTCGCCGTACTTGATCGCGTTGCCGATCAAGTTCCCCACGACCTGCTCCAACCGTTGACGGTCCCATCTCCCCACGACGGGACTAGGTGCTTCAAGAATCACCTCAACGCCGGCCTCCCTGCTCTCCTGTTCGTGTCGCGCGAACGAGGAGCGCACGAGTTCCACAAGCTCGACCTCATCGAGATCCAGGACAAGGCTGCCCGAGCCGAGCTTCGTTACGTCGAGTAGAGAGTCCACAAGCTCGACCAGGCGATCTGCCTGGCGATCCATCTTCACGAGCCGAGACCGTAGCTTCTCGTCCTCCGCGTACTCGTTCGAGCGGAGGAAGGTCTGCGCGCTGAGCTTGAGCGTCTGCAATGGGGTCCGCAGCTCGTGCGAAGCGATCGCGAGGAACTCATCCTTCGCACGGTTGGCGGCCTCGGCCTCCGCACGCGCTTCTCGTTCACGTTCGAGTAGCTGAGCACGCCTTAGCTCGTCACGTTTGCGCTCGCTAATGTCACGGAAGAACACCGCGATGCATCCATCGCGTGAGGGAAACGCGTCCACCTCGGTCCAGACATCGAGCGGTGCGTAGTACTCCTCGAAGTGCGCAGGGGTACGTTGCTCCATCACGCGGTGGTACTCCGTCCAGTACTTGGAGGCCGGATCAGCGGTGGCAGGAAAGACCTCCCATAAGCTACGTCCGATCGTCTCCGCGCGAGTCGTCTGCGACACGCGCTCTTGGTTGCGGTTCACCAAGACCATGCGGTAGCTCGGATCGAGCAGGAAGAAGGCGTCGCTCATCGACTCCAGCGTAGAGCTGAGCAGGTCATTGGCCTTCTTCTGGTCGTCGATGTCCGTGTTGATGCCGATCCAGCGCACGATCGCACCGGCCTCGTCGCGCATCGGCGAGACACGCGTGAGGAACCAGCGGAAGTTGCCGTCGCGCCCGCGCAGAGGGAACTCCATCTCGAACGGTTCGCCTGTCGCGATCGAGTGCTGCCACCGCTCCATCACGCTTGGAAGCAGCGCCGAGTCGTGGACGGACTGCCAGCCCCAGCCCTCCATGTCCGCTGGCGTCGTGCCGGTGTACTCGTACCAGCGCGGGTTGTAGTAGTCGATGAACCCGTCTGGCTTCGCCCACCAGACGAGCTGCGGCATCCACTCGATCATCGCGCGGAACTGGCGCTCGTTCGCTTCGTCGCGGTTCATACCCGTCATGCTGGAAGGCACCACACGTCGGAACCTATAACAAATGGACCAACTCGTTGCAGCTCCCCGCAGCACGATGTGGGGCCGTCCTAGCCACGCCACCGCACCCCGCTCGCTACCTGGCGCCGCTCCGCTGCATGTCCTGCCTGAACAGACCGTGCACGCTAGGCGATCCGCCCTACCAGCTCGTGCCCGCCAGCGCGATGCGACCGCGAATACAAAGGTGGCAAATTCTCCGGAGAGTCAACGGTAGAGGTTGCAATAGTAGAACCTAAAGAGCCTGCGAGATGGATTCACCGAGGCCAATTAACCTTCTGGACCGCGTCCGCAACAAGATCCGTCTGAAACACTACAGCCTGCGGACCGAGCAGACTGGGCTGCTGCCGGTTTCGAGGACACCATGTTAGGGTGGAATCCGAAACCGGAGGTGGTTCATGGGAACGAGAAGGCAGTTCAGCCGGGAGTTCAAGCTTGAGGCGGTGAGGTTGGTTAAGGAACGCGGTGTGACGGCGGCGCAAGCCGCGCGCGACCTGGACGTGCATGAGAACGTGCTGCGCAAGTGGGTCCGCGAGAAGGCGGTCGACCCACAGCAGGCGTTCCCCGGCAAGGGCGTAATGAAGCCCGAGCAGGCGGAGATTGAGCGGCTGAAGAAGGAAGTCGCCAAGCTCAGGATGGAGCGCGATATCCTGAAAAAAGCCGCGGCCTATTTCGCCAAGGAGTCGATGTGAAGTTCGGCTTCGTGACGAAACACCGAGGGGCCTGGCCGGTACTGCTCATGTGCGAGGCACTCGGTGTCTCGCGAAGTGGTTTCTATGCATGGTTGAACCGGCCCCGAAGCCAGCGCAGTCTCGACGACGAGGTCATGGGCGGTCAAGTCCATCACAGTTTTCTGGGCAGCGACCGTACCTACGGCGCGCGCCGCGTCTGGCATGACGTACTGGCACTGGGTCACCGCTGCGGCTTGCACCGTATCGAGCGACTCATGCGGGCGCAAGCGCTGCGCGCCCGACCACGGCGTCGTGGGCTCCCGGCCGACCGGGGCGAGCGCGGCGCCGTCGCAGGCAACGTGCTCGACCGCCAGTTCCAGGCAGACGCACCAAACCAGAAGTGGGTGGCCGACTTCACCTACCTCTGGACTGCCGAAGGCTGGCTGTACGTGGCCGTGGTGCTCGACCTGTACTCGCGTCGCGTCGTTGGCTGGTCGATGCAGTCGAGCATGACCTCGCAGCTCGTGGCCGATGCCTTGATGATGGCGGTCTGGCGGCGTGGTCAACCAATCGAGTTGTTGCATCACTCGGACCAGGGCAGCCAGTACACCAGTGAGCACTTCCAGGAACTGCTCAAGGAACAGGGCATCACGTGCAGCATGAGCCGTGCCGGTGACGTATGGGACAACTCGGCGATGGAAAGCTTCTTCAGCTCATTAAAGATCGAGCGCACGACCCGGAAGGTGTTGCGGACGCGAGAACAGGCGCGCGCCGAGGTGTTCGATTACATCGAGCGGTTCTACAATCCGACTCGCCGCCATTCGACACTCGGCTACATCAGTCCGATAGCGTTCGAGAAAGCGCAAGAAGCTTAGGTCGGTGTCCACCGAACCGGCAGCAGCCCAGACCTACGTCGATTGGATTAAACGCTTCATTCTTTTCCACGGCAAGCGTCACCCTTCGGAACTGGATGCCGAGGAAGTCGAAGCATTCCTGACTCATCTGGCCGTGGCTGGACAGGTTGCGGCGTCGACGCAAAATCAAGCGAAGAGCGCGTTGCTGTTCCTCTATCAGGTAGTCTTGGAGGTCGAGCTGCCGTGGCTTGACCAAGTGGAGAAGGCCAAGACGCCCACGGCGGCGGCTTTTCCGTGGACGCCGCGGTGCGCATCGCCTGGTCCGCGTGCGCCGTCTTAACCGCCCCCGCTGTGCCTCCGCCGCCTTGCGTTCCGCGCCCGCGGCCTTCGTCCATCCCACGGTGCCCGCCTGAATGTACTGCTCAATCGCATCACACGCCGCGATGACCTGGGCCACTGTGTCCTTGTCGTACAGCAACGTCGTCGCGCCGTATGTTTCGCGCTCGGACTGCCCGCTTATCTGCTCCTTGAAAACAGAAAGCCACCACTCGCACATGGGCTCTATGTACTCTGCGTAAGCTGTCGGGCTGTCGTATCCCTTCCCACGAACGGGCGGCGGCGCGCGCTCACGCAAGATACGATCACGCGTTTGCCCTCTGTAATGCACGATGTATTCGCAGATGCGTCCGCGAACTCCTTTCGTTGTCCAGGACTCATCATTGTCATTTCCGAGCGTCGGATCATAAAGAATTCGCCGCCGGCCCAACGGGAACTGCTCGAGCGTGCACACTCCCTGTGCTATCAACGCTTCCTGTGTGCCTATCCACACAGTGAAAGCGCACGGATCTTCCCGCTTCCCGGCGCAGCGGTCGGACTGCGTTGCGCACCGTATCGTAACCGCCCTCGTAGCCGCGCGTGGCACGCAACTCCTGGAATAGAATCCGCGCCGAGTAATTCACTTCTGGTGCCCGTTCCTCCAGCCACGCCCGGTGCGCCGACAGCACGGTTTCGGCCAACGGGGGGCGGCGATACGGCAGCCACTGCGTCTTACGTAGGCAACTGCGTACCGTCTTGCGATCGAGCCCCGTCACCCGCGCCATCTGCGACACTGTTTGCCCCTCGGCTCGCCACCGCTGCAGGTCCTCCCATCGTTCCTTGCTGATCACCGGCATCTCCGCGCCCACCTCGGGCGCGGCAACGTTACCCGGTGCCGCGACGACCACTCCTTCCACCACTTGTTTCCCTTCCATCTGCGCTCTCCTGATCAAGGATGGGTGGGGAAAATTCAATTCCCACAAGCGGGGATTTTTGCATTCCTACTGACAGGCTCCACGATGATGCTTGTGCCTTCCATGTAGCCTAGCTCACGCATGGTCGTTCGAAACTCATTCCAAGTGTCGGCGCCGCCGCCACTGCTCAAGAATCCGACCACAGGGATCTTGCGCGGCGGCTGCGCGCGTGTGCCGATCGAGGGGGCGATGAGGGCGCCGGCCACGAAGCAGAGGAGTTTTCGTCGCGCACTGCTGAAGGTTCGCCGATCCATCATTGAGTCTCCTCGTGGTCGATCCGGGTAGTCGGTTCGTATGTAAAATCACCGGCCAGTAGGTAGCAACGCCCGCAATGCGCAGCTGCGGCCGCACAGCCGGAGCTGTCACCGGCTGCCAATCGGCGAGTGTCATGCCTTCGCGTTCCACGAACTGTTCCAGCGCATCGACGGCGACCGTATGTGCGGGCGATCCTGCGGGCGCCAGCTCGGCCACGCGCTGCAACGCGCTCAAGAGTTCCGGTCCCGCCGCGAGGAGCGGGTCTGATCCGATTGGCACACTCGAGGCCATCGGCGAGCCATTGGCATCAGCAATGACGTGGACCAGGCCGTACCGCCGAACGTAGAAGCGCCACGGCCCCGGATTGCGGCTCTTCATGCGGTCGTGCGGGGCGTCCATGCGGGGAAGCTGCTGAGCGCATTATGAACTGGACGCTACTGTTCCCCCCGCCGAAAGAGAAGGCAGCTCCTCCCGTGGCAGTATTTCGGTTCCGACGCCGAGCAACCACTACGAAAGGAACTGCCATATGGAAAAGCCATTTCCCGATCGCTCCTTCAGCTTGCGCTGCTCGAACGACTCAAGGAGGCATACCCGGAGGTAGTTGATGTTCAGGGTTGGCCGCCTGACAGCGCTACCGTCACGCGAAATCTAAGCTATCTCCACGAGCATGGCTCGCCCCGATCACAGCACGCGAATGACGATAATGTTCGCGTTCGGATCTGTCGGCAGCAACGCCTCGGCCATGTGGCGCAAGCGCGCGGTGCGCGATGCGTTTTTCGTCGTCGTTTCAAGATTACCGTAGCAGCGTCCAGACGACCATTGCCACGACAACGACGCCGGTCAGGATCGCCGCAACACCTAGTAATGTGTGGTAGGGCTTGGTTTTGCTCCACCTTTCCCAGTGATCTGTAAGTTTGTTCCAACGCTGTGTCGCCCTTGACATGGTGCGTTCCCCTCTGAATGGAACGACGTCGAGTGCTTGACTATAGCGGGACTTCCGGCAAATGTACTGCCGAAGCGCGAGATAGGTTCATCCCTGAGTGTTGGCCGCGAACCGGTTCCAACCAAGTATAAGCCCCGCGCGATGCGCGGCGCTCTTGCTGATGCCCGCGGCTTTTAGGACCGCGCTCTTTGCCATACGTCCCGACGCTGGAACGTTGGCAGGTGCTCGCCCTGCACGTTGTCAAGCGCCGCTGATCATCGACGCCTGGAACCGGTTTGCCCGGTGTTACGACGGCGTTTTGCGACGGCGGACGATTCCCTTAATCCTCTCTGCTGAAAGGTATGTCTGTGTCGACCGAGGTATCGCCGCCAGGGCGACCTGCAGAGCTTCGCCGTCTAGCCTACGGGCTGCTAAATCAGAATAAGCGCGGTCTTGAATTGGTGAGCTCACGGGGAATCCCACTTGCTCAAGGAACCGATAGACTTGCGCCGCACTCGTTATCGGCTCGGTAAAGTGCTTACGCCTAGTCCAAAGCGCGTCGTAGGCCTTGAGGATCAATGCATCGCGCTCCGCATTGGCGTTTCGGCCGCGCGCTTGCGGTCCGGTCTTTTCGATGAAGGCCGCAGGGCTCTCTGCTTGTCTGGGCGTTAACTCTCGTGCCTTACGCACTAGGCCGGCTAAGTGGCGCGTCGCGCTGCGCTTTTCCTTCTCAGTTTGCGCATGCTCGAGCACATCGATCGCGGCCCACAGATAATCGATCTCCATTCGTTACGCCGTTACGACATGCAGCCGCGCGCCGCTGACATTCGCACCCGCGGCGATGCCATCGAGATAGTCGGCCCAATGCTGCATCATCTTGCGGCGCTCGGGCAGGTACAGCGCACGGTTGTAAGCGTCGCGCGACTTGTTGCGTTCCGCATGCGCGAGTTGGCGCTCGATCGCATCACGCGAAAAGCCGTGTTCGTTGAGGATCGTGCTAGCCGTGGCGCGAAAGCCGTGCCCGGTTGCCTTGCCCCGGTAGCCCATGCGGCCGATCGCGAACAACATCGTGTTGTTGGACATCGGGGCATCCGGCCGTGCCTGGTTCGGAAACACCAGGTCGCGATCGGGACTGAGCGTTCGCATCTTCAGCAAGGTTGCCAGCGCCTGCCGTGACAGCGGGACAATTAGGCCCTCGCGCATCTTCATGCGCTCCGGTGGGATGCGCCATTCAGCGGCATCGAGGTCGATCTCGCTCCAACGCGCGCCGATCAGCTCGCCGGTCCTGACGAACGTCAGTATCAGGAGCCTTAGCGCGAGCCGAGTTTGCAGGTAGAGCCGCGCATCGTTGCTCTCGAGCCGTTGCAGAAACTCCGGCAGCTCCTTCGCCGTGAGTGCGGCATACCGCTCGTGATTGACCGGCTTCAGCGCGCCGCGCAGATCCCGCGTTGGATCGCTCTTCAAACGCCCCGTGGCGATGGCGTAGCGGAAGACTGCGCCGATCGATTGCGATAGGCGATGCGCAATCTCGCGCGCGCCGCGCCGCTCTTACAAGACGCAAGACGTCGAGGATCTCCGGCGCCTGGATCTCCGCAATCGGACGCGCCCCAAGCTTCGGGAACGCATCGGCCTCGAAGCGACGCAACACATAGCCGGCGTGATCCTCGGTCCATCGATCCAATTGGTTGGCGTGCCACTCGCGAGCTACGGCCTCAAACGCCGTTGCCGCGCGGACGCGAGCATCGCGTTTGCTCTCCTTCCGCTTAGCCGCAGGGTCGATACCATCGGCCAATAGATCCCGGGCTGCCCTGCGATCCTTGCGCGCCTGGCCAAGCGTTCGATCGAAGTATGTCCCGAACGCGAGCAGCTTTTCTTTGCCTCCATACCGGTATTTGAAGCGCCACAGGCGCGAGCCCGAGGGCTGCACCAGGAGGTACATACCGGCCGTCCGTGAGCTTATAGGGGCGCTCTCGCGGCTTGGCGTTCTTGACCTGAACGTCCGTCAGAATGTCGCTCCTAACCATTGATACCCCCTCAAAAAGTCGATACCCCGGACGCTACCCTCGATCCGCCTTTGATGCAATTGAAACGCGACGAAAGGCCATGAAATGCTTATTCCCCTATGAAGCCTAGGGGGCAAGACATCCGACGATGGGGTTTTGAAACGGCGGGAAATGCTTTGAAACGGTGGTACTGGCGGAGACGCAGGGATTCGAACCCTGGATACAAGTTTTAGCCCGTATGCTCCCTTAGCAGGGGAGTGCCTTCGACCACTCGGCCACGTCTCCGTTTCGCCATCAATTCTACCGGTCCGGCCCGCGCTCAGTCCAGAAATTGGACTCCAAACGTAAGGTTTAAGTGGCGCCCCGATAGACCTCGCGCCGATGACCCACCTTGACCACCTCAACCGTACGTGCCGTGTCATCAACGAAGTAAACGACGCGATAGTCCCCTTGACGAAGTCGGAAGCGCCCTTCGATTCCGGCAAGCTTTTCGCAACCAACCGGGTGTGGCTCGGCTGCTAGAGCGCGGATCTGGAAGACAACGCGCTGGCGATCTCGCTTGCCGCCAATCGCTTCGACTTCCTTTGCGGCGGAGGGCTTAATCAGCAGCCTATATCCGGCCACGCTGCCTTAGGTCACGCACGAACGACTCAAAGGAGACAGTGCGCTCGCCCCTACGTTGGTCAAAGGCGGCGAGGTCTAAAGCATCCTCAGCCAAGGCAGCCTTGACAGCATCGTTGACCATCTCCGAGATGGAACGGTCAGTTGCGGCAGCCTTCAGGCGTAGAGCTTGATGAACTGCCGCGTCGAAATAGACGGTGGCGCGCTTGTGGTCTTCCATACGCTCGGAGCATAGCGCCTTGACGTCCTGACGTCAAGGCGTCGAGACGTCAAGGCGTCTTTTCTTCGCACCTCGCAAAAGGACCCAATAACGCTCGCTCCGCAATCCACTTGCGAAAACGGAATGTGATTCTAATTACGAACAGCAAATTTCGGCCCTGCGTCCGAAATAACACGAATTACGTCGGCGCCTTCTCGAGCTCGAATGCATCGTGCAGCACGCGCACCGCGAGCTCCAGATACTTCTCGTCGATGACGACGGAAATTTTGATCTCTGAGGTCGAGATCATCTGGATGTTGATGCCCTCGTCCGCCAGCGCCTTGAACATTTTGGACGCGATGCCGACGTGCGAGCGCATGCCGATGCCCACCACCGACACCTTGCAGATCTTGTTGTCGCCGATGATTTCGCGTGCGGTAAAGCTCTTGCCGCGGACACTTTGCAGCACGTCCATCGCCTCTTGATATTCGCTGCGATTCACCGTGAAAGAGAAGTCAGTGTGACCGGACGCGCCGATGTTCTGCACGATCATGTCGACATCGAGATTCGCCGCCGCGACGGGTCCGACAATGCTGTAGGCGATTCCCGGCTTATCCTCGACGCCCATGATGGAAATCTTGGCTTCGTCGCGATTGAACGCGATGCCCGAGATGATCGCCTGTTCCATCGTGTCGTCCTCCTCGTACGTGATGAGCGTGCCGTTGCTCGTCGACTCCGGATCGTCGAACGACGAGAGCACCCGTAACTTCACTTTGTATTTTCCGGCAAATTCAACCGAGCGGATTTGCAGAATCTTCGAGCCCAGGCTCGCCATCTCCAGCATTTCCTCGAACGTGACGGTATCGAGCCGTCGCGCTTCCGGCACGATGCGCGGGTCGGTCGTGTACACGCCATCGACGTCGGTATAGATCTGGCATTCATCGGCGCGTAGCGCAGCCGCTAGCGCCACGCCGGACGTATCCG
Organism: Casimicrobiaceae bacterium; assembly: GCA_037719965.1. Taxonomy (GTDB): domain Bacteria; phylum Pseudomonadota; class Gammaproteobacteria; order Burkholderiales; family Casimicrobiaceae; genus VBCG01. The sequence continues at coordinate 92,592 of JBBJMT010000006.1, forward strand.
AACCGCCGCGGCCCAACGTTGTAATGTTGCCATCCACATCGACGCCCTGAAACCCGGCGACGATGACAATCGTGCCGGCGTCTAAATCCTTGCGCATGCGGGCTTCGTCGATGCCCAGAATGCGCGCCTTCGTAAACGCGTTGTCGGTAAGGATCCCCACCTGGCCGCCGGTATAGCTCTTCGCGTTCAATCCCAGTTCCTGCAGCGCGATCGCCAAGAGCCCGATCGTTACCTGCTCACCCGTCGCCGCTACGACATCAAGTTCGCGGGGACTGGGATTCGGCGAGATTTCGCGGGCAAGTGCCAATAAACGATTGGTCTCGCCGGACATTGCCGAAACGACGACGACAAGGCGGTGACCTTCGCGATGGTAGCGGGCAATGCGCTGAGCGACGGTCAGGATGCGCGCAGTGCTGCCAACGGAGGTGCCGCCGTATTTCTGGACGATCAGGGCCATGGAATGTCGCGCCGCGCGACGGCTTCTATCGGGCGCGAATTCGCCGACCCTCGCTCACGCTGCTGCGCGAAACACGAGCGTTGCGTTGGTACCGCCGAAACCGAACGAATTGGAGAGCGCCGCGCGAATCTTCATCGGTCGGGCATGCAAGGGCACGAAATCGAGATCGCACTGCGGATCGATATCGAACAGGTTCGTCGTCGGCGGCGCGATCTGGTCGCGGAACGCGAGCGCCGTGAACACCGCTTCGATGCCCCCCGCGGCGCCCAAAAGATGCCCCGTCATCGATTTGGTCGAGGACATGGCAAGGCGATACGCGTGCTCGCCGAACGCTCGCTTGACCGCCCGGCATTCGGACACGTCTCCCAGCGGCGTCGATGTGCCATGCGCATTGATGTAGTCGATATCGGTGGGCAGCATTTGGCCGTTCTTGAGCGCGTTCAGCATGCTGCGGCACGCGCCCCCGCCGTCGTCCGGCGGCGCCGTGATGTGATACGCATCGGCGCTCATCCCGTAGCCGGCGAGTTCGCAGTAGATTCGCGCACCGCGCGCCTGCGCGTGCTCCGCCTCCTCGAGCACGAGAATGCCAGCTCCCTCGCCTAACACAAAGCCATCTCGGCCAACGTCCCACGGCCGGCTTGCGGTGGCAGGATCCTCGTTGCGCGTCGACAGCGCGCGCGACGCGCAAAAGCCACCGACGCCAAGTGGAGAAATCGTCGCTTCGTTGCCGCCGGCGATCATGATGTCGGCGTCGCCATATTCGATGAGCCGCGCGGCCTCGCCAAGACTATGGTTCGCGGTCGAACAGGCGCTAACGGTTCCCAGATTCGGGCCGCGATATCCATATTGGATCGAGACCAGGCCAGCGGTCATGTTGATGATCGAACCCGGCACGAAGAACGGTGAAATTTTGCGAAATCCGCCCGCGAGATAGGCCGTGTGCGTCTCCTCAATCAGCGGTAAGCCGCCGATGCCCGAACCGATGCAGACGCCGACGCGATCCTTGTCGCCCGCATAGCTTTCGAGCCCGGAATCGGAAATGGCCTCCATCGTCGCCACCAGACCGTAATGGATGAACGTGTCGTAGCGCCGCGCTTCCTTGGCCGATAAATATTTTCCGACGTCGAAGTCCTTGACTTCCCCGGCGAATTGGGCTGGGAACCCGGACGCGTCGAACCGGGTGATCCGGGCAATTCCCGAGTGACCCGCCAAGATGTTCGCCCACGCAGCGCCTACGCCAATTCCGACCGGCGAAACGATGCCTAGCCCGGTAACGAAAACTCGGCGGCGCGACATGAGTCCTCGGCTAGGGTAAGCGCGGTGGGGCTAAGAATGAAAAAACCCTGCCTGCTTTTTCGCGCTGTACGCAAGAGATCACCCGGCTCGCAATGTAGCGCCGAACCGCATCTTGCATGGGAACAGAGGGAACGTTACTTCTTGACGTGGGTACCGATGAAGTCGATCGCCTGCTGGACGGTAGTGATCTTTTCTGCTTCTTCGTCGGGGATTTCCGTTTCGAATTCCTCTTCGAGTGCCATCACGAGCTCAACGGTATCGAGTGAATCGGCACCTAGATCGTCGACGAACGACGATTCATTCTTGATTTCGGCTTCATTGACGCCCAACTGCTCGGCAACGATCTTCTTGACTCGTTGGTCGACACTTAGCTCCACGTTTTCCATGCGTCTCCTCCCCAATTGGGGTACCTAAATTTCAAGTCGCAAATTCTACCAGATAGGGACCACCACCACCGCTCGCGTCTCACCTTCGCATCTAGCGCACCGCCTCAAAGCACACCTACATCAGAGCTAGCAGCGCCGCGCGCATACGTGCGCGTTAGGCCATGTACATGCCGCCATTGACGTGCAACGTCGCGCCTGTAATGTAGGCGGCGCGAGGGCCGGCGAGAAAGGCGACCGCGTGTGCGATGTCCTCCGCGGCACCCAAGCGTCCCAACGGAATACGCGAGAGCAGCGACGTCCGGGCTGCAGCGGGCAGAGCTTTGGTCATGTCGGTATCGATGAACCCCGGCGCGACGCAGTTGACGGTAATGTTGCGGCTGCCCACTTCCTGGGCCAGCGATTTCGTGAATCCGACCAGCGCTGCCTTGGCCGCCGCGTAGTTGGCTTGTCCGGCGTTGCCGCTGGCGCCGACCACCGATCCGATCTGAATGATGCGCCCGTGACGCGCTTTGAGCATGCCGCGCAACACCGCTTTGGCGAGCCAATACGCTGGCTTCAGGTTGGTGGCCATGATCGCGTCCCACTCGTCGTCTTTCATGCGCAGCAAGAGGTTGTCGCGCGTGATTCCGGCGTTGTTGACGAGAATGGTGACGGCGCCGTAGGCTGTTTCGATGCCGGCCAACGCCGCCTCGACCGCTGCGCCGTCGGTTACGTCGAGCGTGATCCCGGTGCCGCGGGTGCCCGGCTTTGCCAACGCCGCGCTGATTCCGGCAGCTCCATCGGCGGTGGTCGCCGTGCCCACGACCATCGCGCCATCCGCCGCGAGTGCTCCCGCGATCGCGCGGCCGAGGCCTCGGGAGGCGCCGGTGACGAGTGCCAGCTGACCTGAGAGCGGTAGTTCTGTCATAACGATTATCGCGCCCCGATCAGCCGGCGCTCACCGCCACCAGCGTTTCAGCGACGGCATCGCTGTCGATCAACGCACCCGCGTGCAGGTTCTCGGCTATCCGCCGCGTCAGCCCGGCGAGCACGCGGCCCGGACCGCATTCGACGACATAAAGGATGTCGTTTGCGGCGAGCAAGCGCACCGTTTCGCTCCAGCGCACGGGACGCGCCGCCTGTTGCGCGAGGGCGGTGCGAATTTCGTCGGGGAGCGTATGTTCCGCGACATCGACGTTGTGCACGACGCGTATCTTGGGCGGCTGCACGGCAATCTGCGCGAGCCGCGCCGCGAGCCTCTCGGCAGCGGGTTGTAAGAGGGAGCTGTGAAACGGCGCCGACACCGGCAGCAGCACAGCACGTTTCGCGCCTTTCTGCTTCGCCGTGACCATCGCCCGCTCGACCGCCTCCTTGTGTCCGGCGATAACCACCTGTCCGGGTGCGTTGAAATTGACGGCCGCAACGATTTGCCCTTGCTGCGCTTCGGCACATGCCGCGACCACTACACTGTCTTCCGCACCCATGATGGCCGCCATTGCGCCGACACCTTGCGGCACCGCATCCTGCATTGCTTGCGCCCGATAGTGCACCAGCGGCAACGCGTCGCGGAACGACAGCGCCTCCGCCGCAACCAATGCCGTGTATTCACCTAGGCTGTGGCCAGCGACGATTTCCGGGGGTCGCCCGCCGGACGCGCGCCATGCACGATACGTCGCCACCCCTGCGGTCAACATCAACGGCTGTGTATTGGTCGTCAAGTTCAGTGCTTCGCCTGGTCCGTTTTCGGCCAGCGCCCAAAGATCGGTCCCGAGCACTTCGGACGCCTCGGTAAACGTCGCGCGCACCACTGGGTGCGCCGCAAAGCCGCTCATCATGCCGATCGTCTGCGAGCCTTGGCCGGGAAAGACAAACGCGAATTTCACCATCGCAACAACACCGAGCCCCAGGTAAATCCGCCGCCGACGCCGACCAGCATGACGTGGTGCCCGGCGCGAATGCGGCCGTCACGAACGGCGATGTCGAGCGCCAACGGGATCGACGCCGCGGATGTGTTGGCATGCTGATCGACGGTGGCGATGACCCGCTCCGGTGGCAAACCAAGTCTCTGCGCCGCGGCGTCCATGATCCGGATGTTCGCCTGATGCGGGATCAGCCAGTCGATCCCATTGGCCGTCATCTTGTTCGCGCGCAACGCCTCCTCGGCGACTTCGGCCATGACTTTGACCCCGTACTTGAATACCGCACCGCCTTCCATTTGGACGAACGGAGTTCCTGTGACCGCGCCGTCGCTGATCTGCCCAGGGACACACAGAATGTCGCGGTAGCGGCCATCCGCATGCAGATGCGCCGACAGGACGCCGGGGGAAGGTGCGGGCACCAACACTGCCGCACCGGCGCCGTCACCGAACAACACGCACGTACGACGATCGGTCCAGTCGAGAATGCGCGAATAGATTTCCGCGCCGACCACCAGTGCGTTCCTGACCGCGCCGCCCACGATCATGCGATCCGCCAGTGCTATCGCGTACACAAATCCCGAGCAAACTGCTTGGACGTCGAACGCGGGTCCGGTGCCGGCGCCGAGCTTAGCCTGCAGGATGCAAGCGGTCGACGGAAAAATCATGTCGGGAGTCGTCGTCGCGACAATGATCAGATCGATGGCGGAAGCGGCGATGCCCGCCGCCGCGAGTGCCTCGCGCGCAGCCGGTAAAGCGAGATCGGATGTCATCTCGCCGGCCGCAGCCACGTGCCGCTGCCGAATGCCCGTCCGCGCGCGAATCCATTCATCGCTAGTATCGACCCTTTGCGACAGCTCATCGTTGGTGAGAACGGTGGCCGGCAAGTACCGGCCGGTGCCGGCGATGCGGCTATACATGCGAAGCGGCAGCAACTGCGGCGGGAGCGAGATCGCCGTCAGGCACCAACGCGGGCACTTCGGCAATGCGCTGCGCAATGCGGTCGAGCACGCCATGTGTAGCTTCGGCGTGCGCTTTGCGCAACGCGTAGTGAAACGCCAGGATGTCGGCAGCGCCGTGGCTTTTGACGACGATGCCCTTCAATCCCACGAGAGTTGCACCATTGTGGCACCGTGGATCGACGCGGCGCTTGAACGACGCCAGCATCGGATAAGTCATGAGCGCTGCGAGCTTGGCGAGCGGGTTGCGCGTGAACTCCGCCTTGAGGAAGTCGTACATCATGCCCGCCAAACCCTCGGCGGTTTTTAGCGCGACATTGCCGACAAAGCCGTCGCACACGACGACGTCGGTCGTGCCTTTGAAAATATCGTCGCCCTCGACGTTACCGTAAAAGTTGAGGCCGGAACGTTTCAGGAGTTCGCTCGTTTGCTTGACGACGTCGTTGCCCTTGTTGGCCTCTTCGCCAATGTTCAAAAGCCCGACCGAAGGACGTTCGATGCCGTCGATGGCAGCGGCTAGAGCGCTACCCATCACCGCGAACTGTACGAGTTGCTGCGGCGGGCAGTTGACGTTCGCACCCAGATCAAGAACGGTCACCACGCCCTGCCTGGTCGGTAATTGGGAGGCGATCGCCGGCCGATCGATGCCAGGGAGAGTCTTCAGCACAAAGCGCGCGATCGCCATCAGTGCACCGGTATTGCCGGCCGACACGCATGCTTGCGCAGTGCCGCGATGAACGAGATTGATCGCAACGCGCATCGACGAATCTTTTTTCCTGCGCAGCGCTTCAGCGGGCGGCTCATCCATCGCGACGATTTCCGTCGCAGGATGCACGGTCACTCGTTCCCGCGCCGGCAATCTTGACTTGGCAAGCGCGGCTCGCAGCGGCGCGTCGAGTCCCACAAGGATGACGCGAGCCTCGGGCGTATCTTCCAAAAAGCTGAGCGACGCAGCAACGGTGACGGCCGGACCGTGGTCACCGCCCATTGCGTCAACAGCGACGGTGACGATCATGGTTCGGTCAACGCACGCCCGCTCAAGGCGCGGTGCGTTGAGCACTTACGCGGCACGTCCGGCAGTAAGGCGCAAAAGACGCGATCTTCATGCCGTCATCCTTCGGACGTCTTGAAAGCAGGACGCGTTATTCGTCGGTCTTGGACTTGACCACCTTTTTGCCGCGGTAATACCCGCTCGGGCTCAAGTGATGCCGCAAATGTACTTCTCCGCTCACCGGCTCGACCGCTAGCGCCGGAGTCGCCAGGAAGTCGTGGGCGCGGCGCATATCGCGCTTCGACGGCGATTTTTTGTTCTGCTGGACAGCCATGAATTTCTCCTCGTCAACTATTGTTTGACCACCGCTTTGTACTGGCGTTGCGGCGATTGACCAGAATCTAATTATGCGTATCGCTGGTTATACGTATCGATTATGGTGTCGGGACCGGTACCTGAACCAATGGAGCCGTGCACTCCCCCACCGGATGCGTGGGCGCGTAAGGCAAGGTCAGAAGCAGTTCATCCTCGACCAATTCTATCGGGTCGAGCGGTCCCGCGGCCAACACGACCTCACCGTCGCTTTCAGCGTCCAACGCATCCGCTTCGTCCTCGCTGCCGGCCAAGGCCAATAGCGTTGTCTGATCCACCGTCCAGGCAAGCGGCTTCAAGCAGCGCTGACATTCGAGTGGAACTACGCCGGAGACCTCGATTGCCAGCGCCGGTCGTCCCAGTGCGTCAGTCGTTCCGGTAATCCTCCACGTGACGCCGGTACCGGGGGACCATTCGGCGAGACGATCCTCGAGCCGAGCCGACGTCGCAGGATCGAACGTTCCGGCAAGCGAACGCCGCTCACGGGCCAATCGGTGCGCAATGAATTGCAAATCGCTTCTCGCGCAGAGGATCCGACTTTCGCATGCGCTGCCGCACCCATTCCGTTGCCACACGCATGCAATGGTTCGACGCTTAGGGCTTTGGGATTGGGGCGACGAGGTAAACAAGAGATAATAGCTCGATCTGACACCTATGTCAAAAATGTCCGTTAAAACAATAGATAACGCGCGGCGCATCCTCGTTCTGGGATCGTCGTCGTCCTACCGGCGGACATTGCTCGAGCGCTTGGGGCTCCCGTTCGAGGTCGCTGCCCCCAACATCGACGAACGAGTCACCGTCAGGGAGACGCTTGCCTCGGCGGCGCAGCGCTTGGCGGAGGCCAAAGCTTGCGCGGTTGCGGTGGCCTATCGCAACGCTCTCGTCATCGGGTGCGACCAGATCGCGAATTGCGAAGGTGCGCCGCTTGGGAAACCCGTTACGCGGGAACGGGCCATCGCGCAACTCACCCAGATGTCGGGACGAACCGTCGTGTTCCACACCGCGTTGGCGCTCGTAGACTCCGCGAGCGGTCGTTGCGGTCGCAGGCTGGTTGACGTCAGCAGTACATTTCGACGTCTTACCCGCGACGAGATCGTCGCGTATGTCGACCGCGAGCAACCGTTCGATTGCGCCGGGTCGGTGCGGTCCGAAGCGCTGGGTATCGCGCTGTTCGAGAAAATCACGAGCGACGATCCCACCGCTCTGATCGGCCTGCCACTCATCGCCCTCACCGAGTTGCTGCGCGCCGAAGGTGTTGCCGTGCTGCTGCGCAATTCCGGTTTCGCGCCTGCGCGAAACACTCTGTCATGAGCAAGGACGGTACTCTCTATCTCGTGCCCAATCTTCTGGGCGTCGTCGCGCCGCCGGAGGTCTTACCGTTACGCACGATCGAGACTGCGCGCCGGCTCGACCACTGGGTCGTGGAAACCCCAAAGGCGGCACGCGCGTTCATCAAGTCGCTCTCGCCGCCGCAAGCCATCGCCGCGCTTGACATTCGCGAGTTGGGCCAAGCGCCCGCACCCGCGCATCTTGTGTCGTTGCTTGCACCAGCGCTTACGGGGAGCGACATCGGCTTACTGTCCGATGCCGGGTGCCCCGGTGTAGCCGACCCGGGCGCAGCATTGGTCGCGGCGGCGCATGCGGCGGGAATCCGAATTGCGCCTCTCGTCGGACCGTCGGCATTGCTGTTGGCGTTGATGGCGTCGGGCATGAATGGTCAGACTTTCGCGTTTCACGGATATTTGCCGATCAAGACCGAAGCGCGCGCGCAACGCTTACGCGCGCTCGACGATAAGGCGACGCAATCGGGTGCGACGCAGCTTTTTATCGAAACGCCGTATCGCAACGCGGCGATGATCGCTGCGGTGCTGACCCATTGCCGGCGCGAGACGCAATTCTGCATCGCCGCCGATTTGACTTTGAAAAGCGAGTGGATTACCCGGCGCACGATCGCATCGTGGCGAAAGGAATCGGCGCCGCCCCTCGACAAGCGGCCGGCGATCTTTTTACTGGGCACCTAACTGGTCAGCTTATTGCGATGATCCTACTGCCCCTCCGCATCCGGCGAGCTTCCAATGTAGCTTCTGAGCATCCGGTTTTCGAAGTTCTGCTCTTCGTACACGGCCTTGGCGACGTCGTGCAATGAGACTACGCCCTGTAGGGTCGTGCCATCCATAACGGGCACGTAGCGGGCGTGTCGCTCGAGCATCATGCGCCGGAGGTCCATCACATCGAGGCTTGGCGCAACCGTCAGCGGACCGCGCTCATAGATGTCCTCGATCCGGACGTTCCCTAAAGCGCCGTCGCGTTTGGCGAGCGCATCGAGCACTTCGCGAAACGTCAGCATGCCGGCGAGATGCCCGTGGTCCATCACCACCAGCGAGCCGATGTCATGCTCGGCCATGACCCGCACGGCGTCATTGACCGCGCCCTCGGGCGTCGTCGTAAAGAGCGTCGTACCTTTGATCCGCAGAATTTCGCTGACGAGCATGAATCGCTCCTCGCAGCCCGCGCGTTGCGCGGACGGTGCGCTTTAGATTACTCCCGCCGCGGCGCCGCACGCAATATGCGTCGACTCGACATCATTGCCGCGTGATGAGACGCGCGACCGTAACGCTGGCCGACGGGGTACTCCACGTTATTTGTACAGCACTTGCGGCAACCACAATCCGATGCCTGGGAACACGTAGAGGAGGATGAGCGCGATGACCTGAATCGCCAAGAACGGCAGCATGCCGGCGAAGATCTGGTTCAGCGTCACGTGTGGCGGCGCGACACCCTTCAAGTAGAACGCTGCCATCGCCACGGGCGGAGACAAGAATGCCGTCTGCAGATTCAGCGCGACGAGCAAGCCGAAGAACAGCGGATCGATGTTGAAGTGCGCCAGCAGCGGAATGAAGATCGGCATGAAGATCACGATGATCTCGGTCCATTCCAGCGGCCAGCCGAGCAGGAAGATGATGATCTGCGCCAGGATCATGAACTGCAATGGCGTCATGTCGAGCGAGAGCACCCAGCGCTCGATGACTCCCTGCCCGCCGAGCAGCGCAAACGCCGCCGAAAAAATCGACGAGCCGACGAACAGCCAGCACACCATCGCGCTCGTCTTGGCGGTGAGGAACGCCGATTCCTTGAGGATCGAGCCGAGCTCTTTGACCGTGCGCCCGATTGCGGCGTTCGATCCCGCGCCACCGGACGCTGGCGCACGCGAATTGCTGACGAAGCGATAGGCCGCCGCGAGGATGAATCCACCGAGCGCACCGACCGCCGCCGCCTCGGTGGGCGTCGCCAGTCCGAGCACGATCGACCCCAGCACCGCAATGATCAATATCGCCAGCGGGAAGAACGACGTGAGCAACATCTTGAATATCTCGAGCCGCTCCCAATTCCAGAGCCTGTACAGGACCGCGAGCGCGGCGATCCCGAAGCCGAACACGGTCCAGAACCAGGTCGGCACCGGCAGCCGCTGGCTGGTAGAGCTCCCCGAGGGTTCAGCCATTTTTGTCGCATCCGGCCGCTCGTTGGCGCCTACGGGCTTCGCAGCGGCTTCGGGTTCGTTAGTCGCTGATTTTTCTTCGTCGGTCTCCGGAGCGCCAATGAGACCGGTCGATTCCTCGTTCACGTCCGCCGCTAAGAGACCGCCCGCCTGGACGAGCCCAGCCGTGCTGGCCTCGATCTCCGGCGCGGTCGCCAACTGCCACGTGACGGTGAGCACCGCAGCCATGAACAGCACCGGCAACAGCGTGACGACCAACTGCCCGAGCACAGTCCGCTTCGGCGCACCGCCCTTGTCGCCGGTGGTGAGCGCGCCCCACAGCCCGGTCAGCGCATTGCTACCGCCCCGCGCCAGCGTTCGCGCGAAGGCCGGCAGCGCAACGCCCCGCTCGCTCTCGGGCAGCGGAGGCATAAGGTCGGGCCTCAGCTTCGCGAGCACGATGACGTAACCGATGTACAGCCCCGCGAGCATGATGCCGGGGAAGAACGCGCCGGCGTAGAGCTGCACAACCGACACTCCCGCCACCGCCCCATAGACGATCAGCAGCACCGACGGCGGGATCAGGATGCCGAGGCAGCCGCCCGCGGTGATTGCGCCAGCCGCCACCTTGATGTTGTATCCGGCCTTGAGCATCGCGGGAAAGGCGAGCAGCCCCATCAGCGTCACCACTGCCCCCACGATCCCCGTCGCCGTCGCGAAGATCGCGCACGTGACGATGGTCGCCACGGCGAGCGCTCCCGGAACGCGCGCAGTCGCGAGATGCAGACTCTTGAACAGCCGGTCGATCAGCGCCGCCCGCTCAACGAGATAGCCCATGAACACGAACAGCGGACTGCGATCAGCACATCGTTCGACATGACCGAGTAGGCGCGCTGCACCATCAGGTCGAGGATATCCTGATCCGCCCGCGCCGGTGCGACGCACCGGTATGCGAGCCAACCGAACAAAACGCCCATGCACATCAGCGTGAAGGCCGTGGGGAACCCGAGCATGATGCCGACGACAATCATGGCGAGCATCAACAGGCCCAAGTGGCCGTTGGTCATCTGCGACGGCGCCGGCATCAGGACGAACACCAGGATCACGACCGCGGCCATGATGGACAGCCCGAACCAGACTTCCTTTCTCATTTGCGGGCCTCGACTGGTCGCTGCTTAGCCGCGAACCGGTCGGCTTCGAGGATTTCCGAATCCTTGACGTGAACCATCTCCTTCAGCTTGTCGACGTCCACTTCCTCGACGTCCTCCTCGCGCGAGGGCCAGTCGCCCTGTTTCAGGCAGATGACGCAACGGATGATTTCCACGATGCCCTGCACCAGCAGAAACGCCCCGGCGACCGGGATAATGGTCTTGAACGGGTAGATCGGCGGGCCTTCGGAGGTGATGTTCGAATGCTCGTTGATTGCCCACGACTCGGCGGCGTACGTGTAGCCGGCCCAGGCGAGGGCAATCACTCCGGGAATGAAGAACACGATATACAGCGTGAGGTCGAGACCGGCCTGCAACCGCGGCGGGAAGAAGCCGTAGAGCACGTCGCCGCGGACGTGGCCATTCTTGGCGAGCGTGTAGGCGCCCGCCATCATGAACAGCGTTCCGTACATCATGATCATCGCGTCGAACGCCCACGCGTGCGGGTGGTCGAGCGCATAGCGCGAGAACACTTCCCAGGAGATGAGCAAGGTGAGGCCGACGATGAACCAGGAGAACGCGTGCCCAACCCAGGTACTCACCTTGTCAACGAACAGCAACACCGTCTGCATTGCCGTCAACCTCCGACGATAGGGACAGGGCCTCCAGTTTGCCACTTTCGCCGATTGGCGGTGGCCTCTTTCGCCGATCGCCAGGACGCGAAGCGTTATTGAGTCCGCCTCGAGCCTGATTTGCGATCGCTCCTATCTCCAGCCATGGCCAAGTCACGCCCTCCGTCGCCGCTTACACGGCCCAAAAAAAACACCATCCGAGCTTCCGGATGGCGTTAGTGCTACGGCATTGCAGGTCAGGCTTTGCCGGCGGGTTTCTTCGCGCCAAAGTAATGGTTGTAAGCCATGCGCCGGCTCACGTTGGTGTCGAGGTCCCAGCGCACCGTACGCTCCGCGAACACGCGCTGCGATTCCGCGATTTCCTTGAACAGCGGATTATCACCCGCCTTCTTGGCCGCCGCCTGATCGTAAGCAGTGAGTTGGGTTTGCAATACCGAGTCCGGGGTCTTATAGAACTTGACGTTGTTCTTGGTCTGCAGCTCGATGTAATCCTGTGAATAACGATCCACCGCTTTCCACGACATGTCCGCCGATGCGGCCTCGACCGCGCCTTCGATGATGGCCTTCATCTTCGCCGGCAACGCATCGTATTTCGCTTTGTTGAACATGATTTCGAATTGCTCGGCGTTCTGATGGTAGCTCTGCAGCATGCACACCTTGGACACGTCGGCGAAGCCCAGGAGACGATCGGACGATGCGTTGTTGAACTCGGCGGCATCGAGCAGACCGCGGTCCATCGCCGGGACGATCTCGCCGCCGGGCAACGCATTGACCGCTGCGCCGAGACCGGTGAACACGTCGATCGAGATACCGACGGTGCGGAACTTGAGACCCTTGAAGTCGTCCGCCTTGGTGATCGGCTTCTTGAACCAGCCGAGCGGTTGCGTCGGCATCGGCCCGTACGGGAACGAAACCACGTTGGCGCCAATTGAGCTGTAGAGCTTGTCGAGCAGAGCCTTGCCGCCGCCGTATTTGTGCCAGGACAGCAGCATGTTGGCGTCCATGCCGTACGCGGGGCCGGAACCCCACAACGCCAGTGCGTTTTGCTTGCCGTAGTGATACACGAGCACGCCGTGCCCGCCGTCCAGGGTTCCTTTCGAGACCGCGTCCAGCAGTCCGAAAGCCGGAACCACCGCGCCCGCGGGCAGCACTTCGATCTTGAGATCGCCGCCCGTCATGTCGTTCACCTTCTTGGCGAAGTCATTGGCGTATTCGTGGAAGATATCCTTCGCCGGCCACGTGCTCTGCCAGCGCATGGCGATCGGGCCTTGCGCCTTGGCAATCGTCGGAAACCCAAGTGTTGCCCCGGCAGCGGCGGCGCCGGTAGCCGCCTTTAAAAATTTGCGGCGGGCGCCGGGGATCGGAGCTGCGACGGATTGCGTTGCAATTTTGCGGCTCATGCTGCCTCCAGAAGATGGCGCAAACAAATGCGCCTTTAAGATCGGTCGGGCTGCAAGCTCTTCACGGCGAGTTGCCCGGTGGGGTGATGCTGCAGGCGCGATACGACAAGGATCAAACACTGCCGCCGGCAAACCATTTAATTATAACAACGAGCGCGCAATCGCCGTTGTGCGCCGCGTCACGGGGACAATTGGCAGGCCCTGATTCAATCCGGGAGGGGCCGGCGTTCGCGCAGCGCCTGCGCCAGTGTACCCGCATCGACGTATTCGAGCTCGCCCCCCAGCGGAACGCCACGGGCGAGCCGCGTCACCGTAAGACCTCGGGGCCGCAAGAGTTCTCCCAGATAATGCGCGGTCGCCTCGCCCTCGTTGGTGAAATTCGTCGCCAGAATCACTTCGCGGACAATTCCGTCGCTTGCTCGTTGCAACAACCAGTCGAGACGAATTTCCTTCGGTCCGATGCCGTCCAACGGCGACAAGCGACCCATCAACACAAAATAAAGGCCGGAATATGCTTGCGTGTGCTCGACCATCAGCAGATCGGCAGGCGTTTCGACGACGCATAGCTGCGCGGCATCCCGTTTTCCCGACCGGCATAACGCGCAAACAGGATCCTCGGTGAAGGTATTGCAACGATTGCAGTGACGAATCGCTCGCGCCGCGTGGGTGAGCGCCGCCGCCAGCGCCTGTGCGCCGTCGCGGTCGTGTTGCAAGAGATGCAGCGCCATCCGCTGCGCGGCTTTGGGACCAACACCCGGCAAGCAGCGCAGCGCCTTGGCGAGCTGGTCCAGGCTCGAGAGCTGCTCGTGAGCGGGAACGCCGCGAGCGGCAAAGCGTTCCACGGCGCCCGTTTCTTCCGTCAAAAAGGCAGCTTGAAACCTGGCGGCAGCGGCAATCCCGTCGTCAATCCGGCCATCTTTTCCTGAGTCGTGGTCTCGACCCGGCGAACCGCATCGTTGATCGCCGCCGCGACCAGGTCCTCCAGCATGTCCTTGTCGTCGGTGAGCAACGAGGGGTCGATCGTGACGCGCTTGACGTCATGGCGGCAGGTCATCGCGATCTTGACGAGACCAGCACCCGATTGACCTTCGACCTCGAGTTGCGCGAGCTCATCCTGCGCCCGCTTCAAATTGTCCTGCATCTGCTGCGCCTGTTTCATGAGGCCGCTGAGCTGGTTTTTCATCATCGCTGGGCACTCCTACTTGCCGTCTTCGCGCGCGATTCGCGCGATCGTTTCCGGATTGACCTTGCCGTCGAACGTCGCCAACAGATCGCGCACGAAGGGCTCGTTGCGAAAAGCGGCTTCACCCAGCACTTTGGCATCCGCGCGCGAGCGCCGCTCGGTGGCCGCGAGCGAAGCCTCGGTATCGGCTCCGACTTCAAACGCCAGCAGCCATTTACGGCCAGTCGCTTGTTCCAGCGCACGCTTTAATTTGTCGGCGTACCCGCGATCGGCCAAATGCTTATGCGCGACCGGCAGCGCGAGCGTCAACACCTGGCCGTCGATCGCTTTGAGTTCGGTTTGCGCCGCGAGTTGCGCCGCCATGCCGGAAAGCTCCAGCGTCGCGACAAATGTCGGCCACGCGGCCGCGTCCGTCGGGAGGACCGCCGGGGATTTCGCTGGCGGGGCGTTCCTGGGCGCCGTGGGTGCCCGCACCGATTCGGAAGCTGGAGGTGTCGACGCGGAAGCGATATCCGCGGCCGGCGCTTCCGACCGTGATGTTACGACTGCGGGCGCTACGCGGTCGCTCGTTACGGCGGCAGAGGGCTGCTGCGCGCGCCCCGCGGGCTCGAACGCGAGCAAGCGCAGTAAGGTCATCGCAAAGCCTGTCGCTTCATCCGGGGCGAGGGTCAAATCCGCGCGCCCTTGCGCGCAGACCTGATAGGCGAGTTGCACCGCTTCCGGCGTCAACTGCGACGCGTAGCCGCGAACGCGATCGGCGTCGTTGTAGCCGGCGGCCGCGTCCGGGACGACCTGAAGAACAGCGACCCGATGAAAGAGCGCGGCGAGCTCATCGAGCGCGGAGCCGAGGGCGACCCCTCGCGCTAGCAACGCATCGCACTCGGCCAGCAACGCCCGCCCATCGTTCGCGACGAGCGCATCGACGAGCCGATACATGTAGTCACGCTCGACGACGCCGAGCATCGTGCGCGCGACCTGCTCGTTCACTTCGCCGGCGCCGTAGGCGATCGCCTGGTCCAGCAGCGATAACCCATCGCGCAGCGAGCCGCGCGCTGCCCGTGCAATCACCGCAATGCCGCCGGCCTCGAACGGAATAGCTTCCTCCTGCAGGATATAGGCGATCCGCTCGCAAATAACCTCGGCAGAGAGCGGCTTCAAATTGAATTGCAGACAGCGCGACAGCACGGTCACCGGAATTTTTTGCGGGTCGGTCGTCGCCAGCACGAACTTCACGTGATCGGGCGGCTCCTCGAGAGTTTTTAGCATCGAATTGAACGCCGCTTTCGACAGCATGTGGACTTCGTCGATCAAATACACTTTGTAGCGGCCGACCGTCGGCGCGTAGCGCGCGTTGTCGAGAATCTCGCGCATATTGTCGATGCCCGTGTTCGACGCTGCATCGAGCTCGATGAGATCGATAAAGCGGCCGGCGTCGATAGCGATGCACGCAGAGCACACGCCGCACGGCGTGGCGGTGACCCCGGTTTCGCAGTTCAGGCTTTTCGCCAGAATACGTGCGATCGTCGTTTTACCGACGCCGCGCGTGCCCGTCAGCAGATACGCGTGGTGCAGGCGGCCGCGGGCGAGCGCGTTCGATAATGCGATGACAACGTGTTCCTGTCCGGACAGTTCCGCGAACGTCTTCGGCCGCCATTTGCGGGCAAGCACTTGGTAGGACATGAAGGGTTTGTTCGGCGTTTGGCGTCAGGCGTCAAGCGGGCGACTAAGCGACGCCAGAATGCGCAACGCTAGGCGGAAAAAGGTGGCGAGCCGTTCCCCCGGCACTTGCCAGAATTCGCTGTGGCTGCTTCCTTCCGGACCTGACCAGATTCACGACCTTGCAATGCGGGGCGACCCGCCGTTGTTCGGGTGCGCTTTGTGGTACGTGTTGCGCTTACTTCACATTATAGACGCGATCGCTCGCGATCGCGTTGGCGCGATCGTCCTCGTGACGGCGGTCGCTATAATCGATGCTCGTCCTTCGCGGGCAACTCACGATGAGCGATTGTTGACGCAACAGCGGCCTCTCGGTCGTCGGCCGACAGTGAGCCCATGGCCGCTCGCTTGTATCGCTGCCATGGTCTTCATGCTGCACGGCTGCAGCAAGGAACCCGAACCCAAGACCTCGTTACCCGCGGACCCGTTGATCGTTGCCGTACACGCCGGACCGACGACCTGGTTTAGCGGCCCGCATGGCGATCCCGCCGGCTTCGATCACGATCTGGTCGCGCGATTCGCGGCCGAACGTAACCTCAAGCTGCACACGATCGAGGCGAATAGCGCCACGGAGTTGCTCGCGAAAGTGGCTGCGGGCGAGGCGCACATGGGCGTCGGAGGTCTCTACGGCCCCGCGGCGTCCGGTTCCGGAAACATCGCTGCTGACGATGCACGCGTGTTGTGGACACAAGGACACTTCGCCGTGGAGCCGGTCGTCATCTACAACGTCGACGGCTTCAAGCCGAAGCAATGGCAGGACCTGCAAGGAGCGGCATTGGCCTACACGGAAAGCACCGGAATCGACGCGCAGTTCGCAGCGATCCGCGCCGCCCATCCGGAAGTGACGTGGACACCTCTGACCGTACCGTCGGTCGATGCGCTGATCGCATTGGTCGCCGAAGGCCCTGCCAACTATGCGATCGTACCATCCATCGATGCCGCGGCTGCGCGCAACATTCATCTCGATTTCGACGTTGCGTTCGTTGCTGGGGAAAAGCGCGACCTCGCATGGGCGGTTGCCCCGTCGCAGACCGC
Organism: Casimicrobiaceae bacterium; assembly: GCA_037719965.1. Taxonomy (GTDB): domain Bacteria; phylum Pseudomonadota; class Gammaproteobacteria; order Burkholderiales; family Casimicrobiaceae; genus VBCG01. Next base: position 109,537 of record JBBJMT010000006.1, read on the forward strand.
GCTGCGCGATGACCTCGACTCATTCTTCGCCCGGGCACGGCGCGACGGCCTGCTCGCGCGTCTGGCGGATCGCTATTTCGGCTATGCGCGCCGGGTCGCCCGGATCGATGCCGGCGTGTTCCAGGAACGGCTCAACACGGTACTTCCGCAGTATCGAGCCCTGCTGCAAGACGCGCAGGCGGCAACTGGAATCGAGTGGCGTCTTCTCGCCGCGGTTGCCTACCAGGAATCGCGGTGGAATCCGGTCGCCACCAGCGAGACCGGCGTGCGAGGCATCATGCAGATTACCGAGGAAACCGCGCGCCATCTGGGCGTTGCGGACCGCCTGGACCCCAAAATCAGCATCCTCGCCGGCGCTCGTTACCTGCGCGATCTCAAGACCAAGCTTCCGGAGCGCATTACGGAACCGGACCGCACATGGCTGGCGCTCGCGGCGTTCAACATCGGGGTCGCGCATCTGGAAGACGCGCGCATACTTACGCAAAAACGCAAGGGTAATCCCGACCTATGGAGCGACGTCAGACAAGCATTGCCGCTCCTCGCCGTGCCGGAATACCACGAACAGGCGAAGTACGGTTACGCGCGCGGCGGCATGCCCGTCGTGTTCGTCGATCGCGTCCGGGCGTACTACGACATCCTGCTGCGGCACGAACCGGCATTCCAGCCGCGCCTGCGGGCGTTTCCGTCCGAGGTGTCCAGATGATCGGAGACGTTTCGCCGACCGTTGCTAAAGCGTCATTGGCGCTATGTAAACCGCGGAATGTGTGGCCGAAGGCCCGCCCATACCCTAGGATGCGCCCATGATTCCTGGGGCGTTGCGGGTCGTCATTTGCTTCTTGCTGGCAGGAGCCGCCGGCGCGCTCGCCCAAGCGCCGCGAACCGTATTCATCGAGGAACTCGCTTGGACGGAGCTACGGGACCAGATCCGGTCCGGCCAGACGACGATCATTATTCCGATCGGTGGCACCGAACAGAGCGGACCTCATATGGCGCTGGGCAAGCACAATATGCGGGTGAAGGCACTCTCCGAAAAGATCGCGCTCGCACTGGGCAATGCGCTGGTGGCCCCGGTGGTGGCGTACGTGCCCGAAGGAAGCTTGAGCCCGCCAACGGCGCACCTACGATTTCCGGGGACCATCACCGTGCCTGACGCAACGTTTGGAAAAGTCCTCGAGTACGCGGCGCGCAGCTTCAAGCTCCATGGCTTCCGCGATATCATTTTCCTCGGAGACCATGGGGGATATCAGAGGGTTGTCAAAGGGGTGGCGAAGCGGCTGAACCGGGAGTGGGCCGCGACACCAGCACGAACGCACGCCGTGGAGGAGTACTACCTGGCCGTCGGCACCTCGTACGCGCAGGCTCTTAAAAGTCGAGGTTATCCGGACGCGGAAATCGGGACGCACGCCGGGCTCGCCGACACCTCTCTTACGCTCGCCCTCGATCCGCGGATGGTTCGGACCGATCGCCTGCAGTCCGGGGCCACGCTCGGGAAAACCGACGGCGTTGACGGGGATCCGCGTCGGTCCAGTATCGAACTGGGACAATTGGGCGTGAATGCCATCGTGGCGCAAACGGTCGCTGCCATAAAAGAGGCTGTGGCCCGGTAAGTGCGCCTTTAGCGCGATGCGGCGAACCCCGTCGCCATCATCACTTCAGGAATGACCGTGAAACAGAAAAACTCGGGTTCTCTTTTGCTTGCAGTTTGTCTCGGCGTGGCGCTGGCCGCACCATGCTGGGCACAAGGCACCGCGCCGCTGCCCAACCCCGGCACACCAGGAGCGGGGACCGTCGTGCCGGGCATGCCGCCCGTGATGGACCCGACGAATCTTTACAGCGAGGCGGCGGCAGGGCGGTTCAGCCCGGCCGTCGCTGGGGCTATGCCGCGGGTGTACGTCCCGAATGTCAAATCGAACGATGTCTATGTCATCGATCCGGCCACGTTCAAGGTCGTGGACCGGTTCAAAGTGGGGATCAACCCGCAGCACGTCGTCCCGTCCTGGGACTTGCAGACCTTGTGGGTCGCCAACAACGCGGAGGGACGCACCGACGGGAGCCTGACCCCCATCGATCCCAAAACCGGCAAGCCGGGCAAAGCCGTCGCGGTGGACGATCCTTACAACATGTATTTCACGCCGGATGGCCGCTCCGCGGTCGTCGTGGCGGAGGCACGCAAGCGCATCGATTTCCGCGATCCGCAGACGATGAAACGCCAATCGTCCGTTGCCACTCCGCAGTGCGCCGGCATCAATCATGCCGACTTCTCGATCGATGGCCGCTACGCGATCTTTACTTGCGAGTTTCAAGGCGGATTGGTGAAAGTCGATTTCGTCAACCGGACAGTCGTGGGTTACCTTAAGCTCTCCAAGGGCGGCATGCCGCAGGACATTCGCGTCTCACCTGACGGCAAAGTGTTTTATGTTGCGGACATGATGGCCGACGGCGTGTTCGTCGTGGATGGTGACACGTTCACCGAAATCGGCTTCATCAAAACGGGGATCGGAACGCACGGCCTCTATCCGAGCCGCGACGGCAAGAAGCTTTACGTCACCAATCGCGGCTCGAACAAGATGAGCGGGCCGCCCCGCGGCAAGGGCAGCGTATCTGTCCTCGATTTCGCCACGCGCAAGGTCGAAATGAATTGGCCCATTCCCGGTGGCGGCAGCCCCGACATGGGCAACGTCAGCGGGGACGGTAAGCAGTTGTGGCTATCGGGACGTTATGACAACGTCGTCTACGCGATCGACACGACGACGGGCGAGGTCAAGATCATCCCGGTGGGCAAGGAGCCGCATGGTCTGACGGTCTGGCCGCAGCCCGGCCGCTACTCGCTCGGTCATACCGGGAATATGCGATAGCTGCCAAGGATGTCGCTGCAACGTGCGCCGTTTTCACAAGTGCCGGCGGGGAGGCGCACCGGACTTCAGGCCGGCCGGGTGAGGCGAGCGTTGCCGTTCATGTAGGGCCGCAACGCTTCGGGCACTTCCACCGAGCCGTCGGCCTGCTGGTAGTTCTCCAGCACCGCGACGAGTGTGCGGCCGATCGCCAAGCCCGAGCCATTCAACGTATGGACCAACTCCGGCTTACCCTGCGGATTGCGAAATCGCGCGTGCATGCGGCGCGCCTGAAACGCCTCGCAATTCGAGCACGACGAAATCTCGCGGTAAGCATTCTGTCCGGGCAGCCACACTTCGAGGTCGTACGTCTTCGCCGCGGCGAAGCCGATGTCGCCGGTGCACAGCGCCATCACACGGTACGGGAGCTGCAATCGTTGCAGGATCGTCTCCGCATGGCGCGTCAACTCTTCCAGCGCTTCGTACGAACGATCGGGATGCACGATTTGCACCAGCTCCACCTTGTCGAACTGATGCTGCCGGATCATTCCACGCGTGTCCTTGCCGTAGCTGCCGGCTTCGGAGCGAAAACACGGGGTGTGCGCGGTTAGCTTGATGGGCAGCGCGGCGCCCGCCAGGATTTCGTCGCGGACCGTATTGGTCAACGTGATTTCAGACGTCGAGATGAGATAGAGCCGGGCATCTTCGGCGCGCACATCTTCTGTGCCGCCACGGGCGACCACAAACATGTCCGCTGCAAACTTGGGCAGTTGCGTCGTGCCGACCAGTGCATCGGCCGTCACCAGGTACGGCGTATAGCACTCGGTATAGCCGTGCTCGCGCGTATGCGTATCGAGCATAAACTGGCCCAGCGCGCGATGCAGGCGCGCGAGATCGCCGCGCAGGAACGAGAAGCGCGTACCGGATAATTTCGCCGCCGTCGCGAAGTCGAGCAATCCCAATGCTTCGCCAAGATCGGTGTGGTCCTGCACCGGAAAATCAAAAGTGCGGGGGTTTCCCCACCGCCGGACTTCGACATTCTCCTCGGAGGACGCGCCGACCGGCGTCGAGGCATGTGCCAGGTTCGGCAAATCGAGCAGATAGTCGCGCAATTCGCGCTGAACGCGTTCCAGCGCACCCTCAAGTTGCGTGAGCTCACCGCCCACGCCCACCATTTCCTCGCGCAGCGGCCCGGTATCCGCGCCCTTCTCTTTAGCCGCGCCGACCGCTTTAGCGACGGCGTTGCGCCTGGCTTGCAGCGCTTGGGTGCGCGTTTGAATATCCTTGCGCTGCGCCTCGAGTACCGAGAACCGTGCGGCTTCCAAGGTCACGCCACGTTGCGCCAGGCCCGCCGTGACCCGAGTCAGATCGTTTCGCAGAAGGTTGATGTCGAGCATGCGCGAATATAGCAGCAACGTGCGCGCCTGCTGCGTGCGATCGAACCCAAGTGCGCGCGGTCACTCCTCGCGCGGCTCGACGCGTGCCTTCAGCGCTTCGAGTCGCTCGCGAATTCTCGCTTCGAGCCCGCGTTCCGTCGGCGCGTAGAACTGCTGCGCGCGCATGTCGTCGGGAAAGTAGTGCTCGCCGGCGGCGTATGCGCCCTCCTCGTCATGCGCGTAGCGATAGCCGTGCCCGTAGCCCAGATTCTGCATGAGCTTCGTCGGCGCATTGCGCAGCCGCAACGGGACTGGCCGCGAGCCATCTTTCGCAATGAACGCGCGCGCGGCGTTATATGCCACGTACGCGGAGTTCGACTTGGGCGCGGCGGCGAGATACAGCACACACTGCGCGAGCGCGAGCTCGCCCTCCGGGGTGCCCAAACGCTCAAAGGTTGCGGCAGCGTCGAGTGCAAGCCCCAGCGCGCGCGGATCAGCCAATCCGATGTCCTCGCTCGCCATGCGGATCAGACGGCGCGCCACATACAAGGGATCCGCTCCGCCATCGAGCATCCGGCACATCCAATACAGCGCCGCGTCAGGATCCGAACCGCGGACCGATTTATGCAGCGCCGAGATCTGATCGTAGAACGCTTCACCGCCCTTGTCGAATTGCCGAAGACTGCGCGCGATCGTGAATTCCACGAATGCGAGGTCGAGGACCGTTCGCTGTGCTTCCCCGACCGCGACGGCGAGTTGTTCGACCAGGTTGATGAGACGCCGCCCGTCGCCGTCGGCATACGCGACGAGCGCATCGCGCGCCGAAGCTTCGATTCGCGCTGCGGGCATGGCGTGCGCGGCAGCCCGATCGAGAAGAATATTCAGGTCTGCGACACCCAGAGGTTCGAGCACATAGACTGTTGCGCGCGACAGCAGCGCACCGATGACCTCGAACGACGGGTTCTGGGTTGTCGCGCCGACGAACGTCACCACACCCTGCTCGACGAAAGGCAAGAACGCGTCCTGCTGCGCCTTGTTGAAGCGATGGACTTCATCGACGAACAGAAGCGTCGCGCGTCCGGATTGCGCAAGGGTCGCCTGCGCGCGCGCCACCGCGTCGCGAATGTCCTTCACGCCGGCAAGCACAGCCGACAGCGCAATGAACTCCCTGTTGAAGGCGTTCGCCATCAGGCGCGCCAGCGTCGTCTTGCCGACGCCCGGCGGACCCCACAGGATCATCGAATGCGGCTTGCCCGCGGCGAAGGCCACCGCAAGGGGTTTGCCGGGGGCGAGCAGATGCCGCTGTCCGATTACGTCGGCGATGGTCTTCGGTCGCAAGCGCTCGGCGAGGGGCACCGCGCCTTGCGCAGCCGTTGCGTCGGAAAATAAGTCGTTCATGCGCACCGGAGGAGTCGAATTGAGAGGCAGCTCTGGCGTCAGTGTCCGCCTGCCGTTGCCCCACCGAATTATGCGGGGTAGAGTCGGCCATTGCACGACCCTCCGCGGGCGGTGGAGAAGTCTCGCCCTGCGGACGGTTAAAAACAGGGACAGACGACGATTATGCGGCCTCGACTGATGGAAGCGCGACGGCCATCCTACCGAATCGAAGTACCAAGAAACGTGCTCTTTCCCCATGCGCGATAATCCCGTGAAGGCCTCACTCGCCGCTGGCGGCCGTGCGTGCGGCGCTATGGTGTTCGAGTTCTTCTCGCCCGGGCTGCCGCAGATTTGCAAGAACGCAGGCGCTGACTTTGTTCTCTTCGACATGGAGCACACCGGGCTCACGTTCGAGTCGCTGAAGATTCAGTTCGCGCTGTGCCGCGGCTTGGATCTGGTGCCTATGGTGCGGGTGCCGCGCAACGAATATCATTTCATCGCCCGCGCACTCGATCTCGGCGCGCTGGGCGTCATGGTGCCGATGGTCAGTACAGTCGCGGAGGCGGCACACGTCGTGGCCTGTACGCGCTACCCGCCTGCCGGCCGGCGCGGTGCCGCATTCGGGTTCGCGCACGATGACTATCAAGGCGGCGAGGTTACCGCGAAGATCGCGGCGCTCCACGCGCGCACCTTGGTGATCACGCAGATCGAAACGAAGGAAGGTTTGGGTAACGTCGACGCAATCGCTGCCGTGCCCGGCGTGGATGCACTCTGGGTTGGGCATTTCGATCTCACCAACTTCCTGGGCATTCCCGGAGCGTTCGGACACCCGAGTTACGTTGCCGCCGTAGCGCGAATCGTCGCCGCGTGTGATGCGCACGGCAAATCCGCCGGGTTCCTGGCCGCCGATGACGAATGGGCGCGCGAATACGTGAGCAAGGGCTTCCGGCTGCTGGCCTATGGCCTCGATCAACTAATGCTGCAGAATGCGCTGCGGCATGGTCTGGAGGTGCTGCGCACCGCTGTCCGCTAACATGCGAGTTTGTCGAGATACCGCGCTAAGAAGAGACCAGCATGGCAAAAACATTTCGCGTCGGCGTGACGCGCGACATTCTCGATTCGCGCGGGGAGCCGGCGTTCGGCCGGAAGGCGCTGCGGATACTTGATCGCGCGCCGGAGGTGGAGTGGGAATACCTGCCGCAAATCGTGACCGACATCACCGCCGACCACGCGGCCGAGTACGACGCAATCTACCTGAACCTCCCGCGCGTCGCGGCTTCCGCCGTTGCGCGCGCCGATTGCCGCGTACGCGTCGTAGCGCGCCACGGCGTAGGTTACGATTCGGTGGACGTTTCCGCGATGACGAATGCCGGCGTCATCATCACCAATACGCCGGGCGCGATGCCCCGCCCGGTCGCAACGATCGCGCTGACGTTCATCCTGGCGCTTGCCGGTCGGCTGATGTTGAAGGACAAGCTGACCCGTAGCGGCCGCTGGCACGAGCGGATGGACACCATGGGCATGGGGTTGACCGGCCGCACCTTGGGCGTGATAGGCGGCGGGCGCATCGCCAAGGAGTTGCTGCGGATGGCGCGGACGTTCGACTTGCAACTGCTCGTGGCCGATCCCTACGCCGACGAGGTCGAGCTTGGTTATCTCGGCGCGCGCACGGTGAGCCTTGACGAGCTAATGCGTGAAGCCGACTTCGTCGTCGTGTGCTGCCTGCTCAACAGCGAGACCCATCACTTGGTCGGTGCGCCGCAGTTTGCGCATATGAAGCCCACCGCGTATTTCATCAATGTCGCACGCGGGCCCATCGTCGACGAAGCGGCGCTAGTCGCGGCGCTGCGCGCAGGCCGCATCGCCGGTGCGGGGCTGGACGTCTTCGAGCAGGAACCGGTGGATCCGCGCAATCCGCTGCTGGAGATGGACAGCGTGCTGCTCACGCCGCATTCGTTGTGCTGGACCGACGAATGCTTTGGCAATATGGCGGCGACCGGATTGCAAAGCATTGTCGACGTCGCGCAGGCGCGCAAGCCGCAGTTCGTCGTCAATCCCGAAGTCCTCGTCCATCCCCGAGTGCAAAACTGGTTGCGGCGCGCTTGAGCAGACACCTTCTCCCGGGTGCAATAGTGGTTGCGGGGCGTTTGACGACGCGCCACCTTTGCTGGCTGTTGGCCAGCGTTGTGCTAGCAGCTCCCGTGTTCGCATTCGATCTGCAGGGTCACCGTGGCGCACGCGGCCTCGCCCCCGAGAACACGCTGGCCGCGTTTCGGCTCGCGCTCGATATCGGCGTCACCACACTCGAGACCGACCTGGCGGTGACCCAAGACGGCGTGCTCGTGCTCGCGCACGACCTCTATCTCAATCCGGACCTGGTGCGCGGGCCGGATGGCCGCTGGCTTGTCGACCGAGGCCCGCCGCTCCATACGCTCACATTAGCGGAACTTAAACGCTACGATATCGGGCGCCTCAATCCCGAGGCCAACTACGCGAAACAGTGGCCACAACAGAGAGCGGCCGACGGTGAACGCCCGGCGACGTTGGTTGAATTGTTCGACTTGATCAAGCGCAGCGGGAAACCCGTCCGCCTCAATCTCGAGACCAAGCTGACTCCGGAAAGCGGTGCCGCGACGCCGAACCCGCCGACATTTGCGCGCCTGGTCGTCGACGCGGTGCGCGCGTCGGGAATGGCCGAGCGCGTGACCGTGCAGTCGTTCGACTGGCGTACGCTCCGCCATGTCCATACGCTGGCGCCAGAGATCGGAACCGCGTGTCTCACCATCGAGTCCGAGAATTTTGACACGGTCCGGCGCAAAACCGGTGCGCCGTCACCGTGGCACGCAGGTGGAAATCTCGCCGATCACGCCGGATCGCTGCCGAAGCTCGTACACGCGTCCGGATGCCGGACGTGGTCGATGTTCTGGCGCAATCTGACCCAAGCGGACCTGGCGGAAGCGCGCACGCTGCGCCTGACGGTTCTGCCTTGGACAGTCAACGACCCGGCCGAAATGGCGCGCCTGATCGATTGGGGTGTCGATGGAATTATCACCGATTATCCCAACCGCCTCCGCGACGTGATGACTGAGAAAAAGTTGCCGCTACCGTAGGACTAACGCGTTTGTTCGTGAGACCAATCGCGTGAGTCACCACGGCGACAACATCAGTTGATGTCGCCGATCACGTCGGCACCCTTCGGCGGAACGAAGCGAAACAGCTCGGGGGCGAGCTTCGGATTGCGCTCGACGTTGCCGAACCGGATGCTGCTCTTTTGACCGAACGTGTCGAGCAGTTCGAGTGCCGCCAGATTTCTCCCGTCGAAGCCCAACCGGATTTCGCTGAACGTCGCGTCCTTGGCGAGTGGGGTCGCCGCCAGCCAGTCGAAACCGTCCGCGGCGGGCAATTCTTTCCATGCAAACGCACGCTCGACCTCTTGATTGCCGGAGAGTAAGGCCGCCGGTGTCGCGCCCAATGCATCGCCGACCTTGCGCACGATCACCTGATTCAAGTCTTCGTCGAACACCCACACCCGCTGTCCGTCCCCGATGAGCAGCTGCTTATACGGCTTTTCGACGCTCCAGCGAAATTTCCCCGGGCGCGACAATAAAAATTCGCCGTTGGCCTTCTGCGTCGTGCGGCCGGAAGGATCAACGACGGTCTGGGTAAACTGTGCGCGCGCGGTTTGTGTATCGCGGACAAATGCACGCAACTGCTCCAAAGTTGCCGCGCCCACGTCGGCCGTATAAAGGTTCAGCGCCAGCGCAAGGGCGAGGGCGCCTTGGCCCCAATCTTTGCCGTGCAGGTTCCGCATCAAGAAGTTGCTCCTAGTTCCGTTCCCGGAATGTGCGCAAGGCAGTTGCCCACCGGGTCGAGGATTAGATAGGTATGCGCGAGGCCGGCGCGGGCGTGACCGCCTGCCGTGTGTCTGAACTGGTGAATGTACACTCGCCACGCACTCAAGACGAACTCGGCCTCGAGATCGCAGCCGGACACGAACGCCGAGGGTCCGCAAAAACCACGCGGCAAGAGCTCGCGCGCGCGCTCGATTGCCTGCGGCTCGGTGATTGGTGCTGCCGCGGCGGACCGATTGCGCGGGCAGAGGTCCGGCCCTTCGCGGTAATGTTCAACCGGACCTGCGACCGCAATCGTCAACGCGCAGCCAGCCGCCCAGCCGCACAGCGCCGCCGCCTTCATACCGCCTTGTCTTTGCCCGCCGGCACCAGCACTTCGCGGTTGCCGTTGGTCTGCATGGCCGAGACGAGGCCCGCCCGCTCCATCTGTTCGATGAGCCGCGCGGCGCGGTTGTACCCGATGCGCAGATGCCGCTGGACCAAAGAGATCGACGGCCGGCGTGTTTTCAGCACGATATTGACCGCCTGGTCGTACATCGGGTCGGACTCGGCATCCGCTGCTGCTGTCGCCGCGCCCTCCTCCGTATCCCCGCTACTATCGCCGTGCTCGAGCACGCCTTCGACATAGAGCGGCTCGCCTTGATCCTTCAAGTGCGCGACCACGCGATGCACTTCGCCGTCCGACACGAAGGCGCCGTGCACGCGCAGCGGATAGCCGGTGCCCGGTGGCAGGAACAGCATGTCGCCCTGTCCGAGTAGCGCCTCGGCACCTCCCTGGTCGAGAATCGTGCGCGCGTCGACTTTGCTGGCGACCTGAAACGCAATGCGCGAGGGAATATTCGCCTTGATGAGCCCGGTGATCACGTCCACCGAGGGACGCTGCGTCGCGAGAATCAAATGAATCCCGGCTGCGCGCGCTTTTTGCGCGATGCGTGCGATCAACTCTTCGATCTTTTTCCCGGTGACCATCATGAGATCGGCGAGCTCGTCGACGACCACGACGATCAACGGCATTTCCTCCAGTGGTTCGGGCGCTCCAGGGGTCGACGTCAGCGGATTAGCCAGCGGCTTGCCGGCTTTTTTGGCCTCGACGATGCGCGCGTTATAGGTGCCAAGATTGCGCACGCCCAACTGCGAGATCAATTTATAGCGCCGCTCCATTTCGGCGACGCACCAATTGAGCGCGTTCGGCGCGAGCTTCATGTCGGTGACCACCGGCGCCAACAAATGCGGGATACCTTCGTAGACGGAGAGCTCGAGCATCTTGGGATCGATCAGCAACAGCCGCACCTGCCGTGGCTCCGCTTTGTAGAGGAGCGACAGGATCATCGCGTTGACCGCCACCGACTTGCCCGAGCCGGTCGTGCCCGCGACCAGCAGATGCGGCATCCGCGCCAGGTCCGCGACCACAGCCTTGCCGGCGATATCCTTGCCCAGCGCGAGCGTGAGCGCGCCGGGCGTATCGTTGTACGTCGCCGACGACAGGATTTCGACCAGCTTGACGATCTGCCGCTTGGGATTGGGAAGCTCGAGTCCCATGCACGATTTGCCGGGAATCGTCTCGACCACCCGGATCGAGACGACCGACAGTGCGCGCGCGAGATCCTTCACCAGATTGACGATCTGCGCGCCCTTCACGCCAACCGCCGGCTCGATCTCGTAGCGCGTGATGACCGGTCCCGGGTACGCGGCCAATACCCTGACGCTGACACCGAAGTCGGCGAGTTTGCGTTCAATCAAACGCGACGTGTAGTCTAGCGTTTCGTTCGCCACGGTTTCAACCGACTGCGGCGCGTCTTCCAGCAAGGCAAGCGGCGGCAGTGGTGAATCCGGTAGGTCGATGAACAGTGGGCGCTGTCGTTCCTTCACGACGCGCTCCGATTTCGGCACGACGCCGACCGGTGGGACGACGAGGAGTGGATCACGCTCTCCCGCATCCTCGCGCAATCGTTCGACCAGCACGTCACGCTCGGCGGCGACTTCTTCGCCGATGCGCCGATCGGCTGCCTGCAGGCGCTTGTGGCGCACCCACGCAATCACGCTTTCGCAAGCGCCGCCGATGTGCTCCAAAGCCCGGAGCCAGGAAACGCCGAACAACAGCGACGATCCGGCAGCCAAGAGTGCGAGCAGAAAAAGTGTGGCGCCGTTGAAGCCGATCGCGCTGACAAGACCATGGCCGATGGCGCCGCCCAACGCGCCTCCCGGGGCCAGCGGCAATACGAGCGAGTGGCCCCACAGCCGGATCGCTTCGAGCGCGGCGCTCGCGAGCAGCGCCAACGCGAATCCGAAAAGACCGAGTGCTAACGGATGCTCGAATTCGCGCTCGGGTCTGACGACGCGCCGGTAACCGGCAATGAGGAGTACCAACGCGCCCCATACCCACCACCACGCGGAGACGCCGAAGAGATAAAACAGCAGGTCGGCGAGCCACGCACCGACAATGCCACCACGATTGGCCAGCGGCTCTCCCGTCCCGGAAAACGACCAACCCGGGTCGCTCTTGGCGTACGTCGCGAGAATGAGCGCGAGATAGCAGACGACGGCGGCACTGACCAACCACCAAGCCTCCCGCACGAGCTTGGCAAAACGCGGAAGTTGCGCATAGGCGACGCGCAGCGGCCGGCGCGCCGGGTTTTCTGCCGGCTTAAAAAACATGAGGTTGCTGCCGAATCTTACTATTAAACTTCATAATACTGATTATAGCGAGCGCCCGGCTCCACTGAAAGGGGAACGCCGCTCTTGCGAACCCCCGCGACATGCGGCTTGTAGCGGCGAAGCACGCCCCCAATTCAGATAGACTCATTGATTGATTTTTCCGCGCAAGAACGACAAGGAAATGACTTCCAAGCACGCCCGCGTTTTGATCTTGGGTTCCGGTCCGGCCGGCTATTCGGCCGCAGTATACGCAGCGCGAGCCAATCTTTCGCCGGTGCTCATTACTGGGCTTGCCCAAGGCGGGCAGTTGATGACCACCACCGACGTCGACAATTGGCCGGCCGATGCCGAAGGCGTCTTGGGGCCGGCGCTGATGACGCGTTTTCAGAAACACGCCGAGCGCTTTGCGACCGAAGTGATTTTCGATCATATCCATACCGTCAAGCTCGCGGAACTGCCGTTTCGTCTGCTCGGAGACTCGGGCGAGTACACGTGCGACGCGCTGATCATCGCCACGGGCGCTTCAGCGCGTTACCTGGGTCTGCCGTCCGAGGAAGCGTTCATGGGCAAAGGCGTCTCCGCCTGCGCCACATGCGATGGTTTCTTTTATAAGGGCCAGGACGTCGTCGTCGTCGGCGGTGGCAATACCGCCGTCGAAGAGGCGCTGTATTTATCGAACATCGCGAAAAACGTCACGGTGGTGCATCGCCGCAATAAATTTCGCGCCGAGGCCATTCTGGTCGACCGGCTGATGGCGAAGACGAAGAACGGCGGTAACCTGCGCGTGCAGTGGGACCACGTTTTGGACGAGGTGCTGGGCGATGAATCGGGTGTGACTGGCGTGCGGATTCTGGATGTGAAGACCGGTGCGTCCGAGAACCTTCCGGTGCACGGAGTGTTCATCGCGATTGGTCACACGCCGAACACGCAGATTTTCGAAGGCCAGCTCGAGATGGCCGGCGGCTATATCAAGGTCAACGGAGGCAGTGAGGGCAATGCAACCGCAACCTCGATTGCGGGCGTATTCGCATCTGGCGACGTCGCCGATCACGTCTATCGGCAAGCGGTGACCTCGGCCGGAACCGGCTGCATGGCCGCGCTCGACGCCGAGGCGTATCTCGAAGGACATTAGCGTGCTAAAACGCGCTGGCATCTCGCGTCGGGGCGGCAACGGCGCTATGCTTGTGCGCTGCACGGGAATGATGCAATGGCCAAACTGTCCGACCTGAAGGCGGTGTTTACCGCCGCGCGCGCCAAAGAGACACAGCGAGCGCCCGAAGCCCTTTCCGGCAGATCGCCCGCCACGATAACTGCCACAGTCTCTGCGAAGATTACGGTTGAATCGGTGGGGCCGGCTGCAAACCTCGCGGATGAAGAGCTTGACTTGCAGCGCGCGTTTGCCGACGTGCGAAAGCTGCCGCGGCGAAACCAGGCAACGCTTCCGCGGCTGCGACCGACCCCGGTGCCGTTGCAGACGCTAGCGGATGAACGCGACGTGCTGGCTGCGGCCAAATATGGCGACGAAGCGACGCCGCATGCTTGGGAAATCGGACAGGAGTTCGAGCACGAGCAGACGTTTGTGCGTGCCGGCATTGGCTCGGACGTGCTGTCCAAATTGCGCCGGGGACACTGGTCGGTGCAAAGCGAGCTCGATCTACACGGCTACACAACTGGCGAAGCGCGCGATGCGCTCGCCGATTTTCTGTTCGACGCACGCAGCCGTCGTTACCGCTGCGTGCGCGTCATTCACGGCAAGGGCCTGACCTCGCCCAACAAGGAACCCGTGCTGAAAGGCAAGGTGCGCCGGTGGCTGACGCAGTGGGGCGATGTATTGGCGTTTGCCGAAGCGCCGCTCAATGCCGGAGGCGGAGGCGCCGTGCTCGTCCTTCTGCGCGGCAGTTGAAAGCGCGGGATCGCAGTCGCCGACTCGCTAAACGACCATTACGCGAGTACGCGATGCGCATGCGCCGGCAGCCTCGCCCGCACGACCGCGATGTGGGCTGGGTCGACGTCGCCGATCACAACGCCGGGCCCCTCCGGCAGCGACGCCACAATTTCACCCCACGGGTCGGCGAGCAATGAATGCCCCCAAGTCCGGCGTCCATTCTGATGCACGCCGCCTTGCGCCGCCGCCAACACATAGCACTGATTTTCGACTGCCCGCGCGCGTAGCAACAACTCCCAATGCGCGGCGCCGGTCGTCGCGGTGAAAGCGCTGGGCACCAGCAGCAACGCGCAATCGCCGAGGGCCCGGTAGAGCTCGGGGAAGCGCACGTCGTAACAAATCGATAAACCGACTCTGCCGCAAGCAGCATTGAATGCCGACACCGTCGCGCCCGGCGCGATAGTCCTGGCTTCGTCGTAGTCCTCGCTGCCATGCGTGAATCGAAACAAATGGATTTTGTCGTAGCGCGCAATGCGCTCGCCGTTGGCGTCGTACACCAGACACGCGCTATGTACGCGCTGCGGGTCGCCGCTCGCCAACGGCACGCTGCCGCCGACGATCGTCACTTGGTGACTGCGCGCCATGCGCGCGAGGAAATCCTGTTGGGGACCGGCGCCATCGCTTTCCCGCACCGCCAGCTTATCAACAGCGCGCGCTCCAAGGACGCCGAAGTATTCCGGCAGCACGACGAGCTCCGCGCCGCCGGCGACGGCGTCCGTGATCAACGGCTCGGCCTGCGCCAGATTCGCGGCAACGTCGCCGCCGGAGATCATTTGAATCGCCGCGACGCGCATGCGCACGCTCATTGCACTGTCTCCGCCGCTGTTCCGGGAGCCGTCGCCGGATTGCGCGAGGCCGCGCGACCGCCGCCGCGTTCGACGACGGGATCGGCCCACGAGCCCGTGACCCGATAGTCGTAGCTGAACATTTGCTCGAACGGATCGCGCAGCACTTTTTGCGCAAGCAGCGTTCCCGCGCCCACCGCCGCGCCCAGGAGCGGGTTGGCGAGGAACAACACCGCCGCGCCGGCGGATATCGTCGACGAGAGCGCCGGTTGCACTCGAACCGACAGCCGTTGGGTTTCCTGCTTCAGGTCGATATCGCCCGAGATCGTGACTTTCGCCGCCGTGCCGGAAAGACGCAAGTTGTCGGTATGCATCGTGCCGTCGCGAATCTGCAAATCCGCGGTGATCTCGTCGAACGCAAATCCTTCGCTGAAGACATCGCGGAAATCGAGCGTGATCCGCCGCGGCAGCTCCTGCAAGGAAAGTACTCCCAACAGCTTGCCGATGCCCGGATCGATCTTCGTGAACTGGCCGGCGCCGGATTGCAGATGGAGGTTGCCGGTGAGCGTCGGATAATCGAATTCGTTGGGCGCGCCAGACCATGCAAGCTGTCCGGAGATCTTGGTCGGCGCGTTTTTGACTGAGTCGGGCAATCCAAGGCGGGCAAGGTATGCCCCGGCGTCCTGCGCGCTCAACGCAACGTCGAGCTGCGTTTGATGGCGCTCGCGCGATACCCGCCATGATCCGTTCGCATCCAGCCGGCCCGCATCGTTGACGAGCGCGAGCTTAGTAATCCGCCAATCCGCTCCCGCCGGCTGCGCGACGAGTTCGAGCTTGCCCAGATTGCGACCCTCGGAGAAAAACGCATCGGCGACGATATCGAGTTCCGGCCATGCGTTGGTTTCGCCCTTCGCGCCGGCAACGTCGCGGCGTTGCGGGTGCGATTCACCTTTGCCGGGTGCCGACAGGCGCGCTAGCCGCGCCTGCACTCGTCCGTTCGGCAATGCTGCGGAACTTTCGCGCCAGTTGGCGGTGCCTTCGATCTCGCGTCCATTGATGGTCAGGCGCCAATCATCGGCGACGTGCCGCGCCGAGAGTTTCAAGTCATGCAGCACGCGGCCGAACAGTCCAAAGCGAACGACGTCGAGGTCCACACCTTGCACTTCGAGCGAATCGGGGCGAGAACCACCAGCAGCACCCTGCCCGCGCGCCTCCTGCACCCGGAAGGCGAGCCATTCATCAACGTCGAGTTCATCGAGTTGGCCACGGACCCAGATTCCTGCACGCTCCGGATCGCCGCCACGAGCGACGGCATCGCCCAACAGCAGCAACGCACGGTCGACGGTGGGAACCCCGCCGGCAAGACGGCGATGCGCGGAGAGCCGCAACGGACCGCGATAGTCGACACGGATTGTGTCTTCGTCACGCTTGCCCGGGACACCGCGGCGCTCGATCTTGAGCGGAGCAGCCGTAGCAGCGGTCTTGCCAAGTGGCGCCGGCAAATCGACGGTGACCCCCTGTAAATCGCTTTCGAGTGTCCACGTCGCGAATTCCGGGCGTGTGATCGCGCTCAATTGCCAGTGCGCACTGCCGCTCACGCGCTGCAGCAGCGGCGAGTCGAAGTAAGCCTTCGTTTGCGAGAGACCGGCAGTGCCTGCGCCGGTCACCCTTACGCCGTCGTCGGTGCTGGCAATGCGCAGAGTGGCAGGACCGCCCAACGTTTCGAGCGTGAGTTCCTGTGCCGAGACGCCCTGCTCGGTGAACGCGAGGCGGCCTTTGACCTGGGTCAGGTGCGGCAAGCCCGGCAGCCGAATCTCGTTATCCAAAAATCGGAATTCGCCTGCTACGCTAGCGCCGCTTGGCTGGCCGAGAGAGCGCGCAAATGAAAGCGTCAACGCGCCGTTGCCCGCCACTTGCGCGCCGTCACTGAAGAGTCCGATTCCGCCGGCCAGCGGACTGCTTGCGATGAATCGGAGGAAGTCCGACGCGGGTCCGGTGGCTTCGCCAGTGAGACTGAAGCGCGGATGCGCTACCGTTATATCCGCGATGTGTGCCTCAACCGGACCCAACTGCGCGCCGAAGATCCGCGCCCGCGGCGAATTGACAGTGATCCGCGATCCTTCGAACTTGACCTCCGCGTCGATCGCGGTCATTTCGGGCCAGGCGTCGGCGTAGGCGAGTGTGGCATCCGTTACGTTCAACGTAGCGATGAACTTGCCACCGCGGTTGTCCGGATACGGAAATTCCGCCAGATTGCCCGAAACAGCCAGCCGTAGGTCACGCGCCACGCCTTGTTTGATGCCCAGCCGCAGCCGATCGCGCGTCACGGGGTCGAGACTGAGGGGCAGGTAACGATCGAGATGTGCTAAGTCCAACCGCGTCAACTCGGCCGTGATGTCGACGGCCCCGGCTCCCTTGCCCTGCGGCCGCCACCAACCCGCCGCCCGGCCCGAGGAGTGCGCATTGGCAAAGCGCAGATCGTCGAACCGGACGCGCCATTCTTCGCCGGCTTTCTCCCATTGCACCCGCCCGACTGCGGAGGTGAGCGCGAGCGGTGCAGCAAACGTTCGCGGCAGCGCAAATGCCATGTCGCGACTGTCGAGCTTCATTTCGCCTGCACCTTCGCTGGCCGTGAAGGTGCCCGACACCCCGGATACGCCAGGCCCGCCATCCTGCGGTGCGACCGCCAGACTCTGTAACCGGCCGCTCGCCGTATAGGTGGCCGGCTTCTCCGGCGAACCTTGCCAAGCGACTCGTCCATCGGCCACGCTGCCGCGCACCGCGAATCGCGTGAGCTCGCGGCGCCATGCTTCGGGCATCGGCAAATACGGGGTCACCGCAGCGAGCGGCGCCATTTCCAACTGATCGAAACTCGCGCGGCCACCGGTCACGTTGCCGTTCGTCCCCTCGTTCAATACCAGCCGGAGCTCCATCGGCGGCAGCACCAGAGCATCGTGCGTCTCAAAGGTTAGCCCCTGCATCCACAATTCCCGCGCTCCAGCATCGTCCTTCCAACGCAAGCGCCCGGAGGCGTGCGCGAGCTCCAATGGCGCCAGGTCATGGCCGACCTTCGCGCGTACGTCGGCGAGCTCGACATCGGCGATGATCTCGCGCGGTTTGCCACTGCCGAACTCAAACCACATGCGCAACGCACCCTTCCCGCTGTCCATGGCGACGGGGAGCGGGATCCACTCGCCCCACAACGCAACGTCGGCGTAATCGAGACGGACGTACAGGTTGCCTTTGGCGTTCCGCCTCTCGGCGAGCGACCACCCGGTGACGTCGCCGCGCAAGTCGAGCGGCGCTGCCAGGTTTGCCGGCGGCTTCCCGAGAAGTCCGAAGCGATGCCGGCCAAAGCTATGCTCGAGCCGAAATTGCACACCGTCGAGCACGAGTTCTGGGGCGCCGCGGAGCTCGTCGGTCCACGTAACGAGCGCATCGCGCACGACAATTTCCGGCTGCCGCAACAACCAATCGGCAAAGCGTGTGTCGTCTTGCGCGGCGGAGACAAGCTCGATACCGGCAAGATATAGCCGCCCGGCCGCATCACGCCGCACGGCGAGCTGCGGCCGGTCGATCGTCAGTTGCTCGAGCCGCAGATCGAGGAGAGGCACCGAAGTCCACGCGATCACCAGATCCACGCGCGGCAACTCCAGCACCGGGGGCGCATCGGGCCGCGCCCGGTCATGGATGGCCAGACCGCGAATCGACAGCTTGGGATTCCATCCGTCCCACCCGGTGTCGATCGCGGCGATGGCAACACCGGCATCGAGCTCCGCTGCGATGCGAGCGACAATTTCGCCGCGGTAACTGTCAATGCGCGGAAACATGATGAAGCGAACTGCGAGCAGCGCGAGACAAAACAACGCGACGGCGGCGGTGATGGCAGCGCCTGCAATGCGCAGAAAACGAGAGGCGCGCGTATGGGTCAAGGCGGCAGCTGAAGTGGCAAATGAAGTGGCAGCAGACGCGACGGGCATAATGCGCGCACCGCTCACAAGCCACTCGATTGTAGCCGAACGATCGCATCACCCCTGCCATCGATGGACCTCGAACCCGCGCTGGCGTTCAGCCGCTACGCGACGCGCATCCTGGATTCGCTGCCTGAGTTGCGCGAAGAGCTCATCGCCACGCTGGATCGCCCGTTTGACTGGCCGAGTGCGCGCACCGCGATTGCCCGTCTGGAAACCGCCGAAGCGTCCGCACTGGCGACGACGCTGCGGACCTTGCGTCGACGGGTTTTCCTGCACACGCTTGCGCGCGATCTGACCGGGCGCGCCCTACTTCCCGAAGTTTGCGAGGCAATGACCACGCTCGCCGACGTCGCGCTGCGGGCTGCCGTGGCCCGGCACGCAGCTGAATTGGCCGCAGACCATGGGGAACCATTAGGCGGTGAGTGTGGCGAACCGCAGCAACTCATTGTCATCGGCATGGGCAAGTTAGGCGGCGGTGAGCTCAACGTTTCGTCGGATATCGATCTCGTGTTCGTCTACCCGGAAGAAGGCGAAACCGCGGGACCGCGCACCCTTTCCAATCGCGAGTTCTTCGACCGTCTGGGACAACGCGTCATCCGCGCGCTGCACGAACCCACCGCCGACGGCTACGTCTTTCGCGTCGACATGCGGTTGCGGCCTTACGGGGAGGCGGGAACTCTGACGACGTCGTTTGCCGGCCTCGAACAGTATCTCGTCACGCAGGGAAGAACCTGGGAGCGTTATGCGTGGCTCAAGGCACGCCCGCTAACGGGCATCAGGCACATCGAGCTCGATGCCCTGATTACGCCGTTCGTCTATCGCAGGTACCTTGATTACGACGCGTACGAAGGTTTGCGCGACGTGCATCGCCAGATTCGCGAACAGCGCACGCGCCGCGACGTCGCCGCCAACATCAAACTGGGCGAGGGAGGCATTCGCGAGCTCGAATTCGTCGTGCAAGCGCTGCAGATCGTGCGGGGCGGCCGCGAACCCCGACTTCGTGAGCGAGGCACCCTGCCTGCGCTGGCCGCACTGGCCATCCGCTCATCGATGCCGCCCGGAGCCACGGATGCGCTGCGCACGGCTTACCTGTTGTTGCGCAATCTCGAGCATCGGCTGCAATACCGTGACGATGCGCAGACGCATCAAGTGCCCGACGACGCGAATGAGCGCGCAGCTGTCGCTGCCGCGATGCGGTACCCGTCGCTCAGCGACTTCGACCGAGCGCTGGCGCAACAGCGGGCCGTAGTCGCGCTGCATTTTGTGCAGGTTTTAGGTGGCCCCCAAGCGGCGGAGTCGCGCGCCGACGATTCGCTGCGCACTTTGTGGGAGGACCCCACGCCATCCCCAGCGGCGATGGCGACTCTGGCGAACGCAGGTTACGCTGATGCTGCGGGAATCCTGGCGATATTATCGCGCGTGCGGACCAGCAGCCGCTTGGTTGCGCTTCCGGAATTGTCGCGCCAGCGGTTCGACGCATTGCTCCCGCAACTGCTGGCCGTCGCGGCGGCGCACCCGGGCCGCGCCGGCGCGCAGCCGGTATTCGTCCGGCTCTTGGCACTCCTCGAAACAGTGAGCCGGCGCAGTGCGTACTTAGCACTCGTCATCGAGCACCCGCAGCTCCTGCCGCGTCTCGCCCAGCTGATGGGAGCGTCGGCGTGGGCGGCTGAATATCTGACGCGTCATCCGATTCTGCTGGACGAATTGCTCGACGCGCGGATTCTGCTCGCGGAGCCGGACTGGGCTGAATGGAAGCAAGAGCTCGCGCAGACGCTCGCCGAGCAGGCGGGAGACGCCGAGCGGCAGATGGACGCGCTGCGCCACTTCCACCACACGCAAACGTTCAGGTTGCTCGCGCAGGACTTGAGTGGGCGCCTTACCGTCGAACGTCTCGCCGATCACCTGTCTGCGCTCACGGACTTGGTACTGGCCGCGACGCTTGACTTGTGCTGGTCGCAGATTGCGAAGCGTGGCGCTCGCCCGCCCCGATTCGCGATCATCGGCTACGGCAAGCTCGGCGGCAAGGAACTGGGCTACGCCTCCGATCTCGATCTCGTGTTCCTCTACGACGTGGCCAAGCATGACCGCTACGCTACGACGCGGCCGCAGCGCTACACGCGACTAGCACAACGAGTGAATACCTGGCTGACGACGACGACCGCGGCCGGACGCTTGTTCGAGACCGACTTGCGTCTGCGCCCGGATGGCGAGAGCGGTCTGCTCGTCTCGAGCTTCTCAGCCTTTCGCAAATATCAGCGCGAGCACGCGTGGCCGTGGGAACATCAAGCGCTGACGCGTGCCCGCTTCGTCGCCGGTGATGCGCGGCTAGGAGCCGCCTTCGAGAGCGAGCGCGAGGCAATCCTCTGCCTGCCGCGCGATCCGCAAACGCTGGCTGACGCGGTCGTTGCCATGCGCCGCAAAATGTTTGCCGGACATCCGAATCCGACGGCGCTGTTCGACGTCAAGCACGATGCGGGCGGAATGGTCGATATCGAATTCGCCGTGCAGTATCTGGTGCTCGCCCACGCACATCGCCATCCGCCGCTGACCCGCAACCTGGGCAACATCGCGCTGCTGCTGGAAATGGCGCATCGACTGGGTTTGCTCGCGCCGGACATCGCGCATTCGGCTGCCGATGCGTACCGGGAATTCCGGCGTCTGCAGCATGAAGTCCGTCTCACCGGGGCGGCGCAGGCGCGGGTGCCACCCGCGCCGCAGATAGCACGGCGCGCGGCGGTGGCTGCGCTGTGGGAGCAGGCATTCGGCGCGGATTGGGCCAAACCGGATTAACGCAGCAAGGATCGATAGCTGTCCGCCTCCGGAGCGCGCACGGAAATCCGCTAAACTCGCACCCTTTGCCGGAAGTTCTAGGAGAGTTAAGGATGTCGATGGCCGACCGGGACGGGTGGATTTGGTACGACGGCAAAATGGTCCCGTGGCGCGACGCCACCACGCATGTGCTCACGCATACGCTCCATTACGGCATGGGCGTGTTCGAAGGCGTCCGCTGTTACAAGACCGCGGAAGGACCGGCCATATTCCGGCTGCGCGACCATACCGATCGACTGTTTCGCTCGGCGCACATCTTCGGCATGAAAATACCGTTTTCCCGGGATGAGCTCGATGCCGCGCAACTCGCGTGCGTGCGCGACAACAAGCTCGAATCGTGTTACCTGCGGCCGCTTGTGTTCTACGGTTCGCACGCGATGGGCGTCGCCGCAAAATCGAATCCCGTCCGGGTGGCCATCGCCGCGTGGCCTTGGGGCGCTTATCTGGGCGCCGAGGGGATCGAAAAAGGGATCCGTGTCAAGACCTCTTCGTTCACGCGCCATCATGTCAACATCCACATGACCGGCGCCAAGGCGTGCGCCAATTACCTGAATTCGATTCTCGCCAACCAGGAGGCGACGCACGACGGATACGACGAAGCGCTGCTGCTCGACCCGCAAGGGTATGTTTCCGAGGGATCGGGCGAGAACATCTTCCTGGTGATCAACGGCGAGTTGCACACACCGGACCTCTCCTCGGGTGCGCTGAACGGCATCACGCGCGCGACGATCTTCGCCTTCGCCAAGGAGCTGGAGCTTCGACTGACCGAGCGGCGCATCACGCGCGACGAGGTGTACTGCGCCGACGAAGCGTTTTTCACCGGGACAGCGGCCGAAGTCACGCCGATTCGCGAAGTCGACAACCGAATGATCGGCGAGGGCGCGCGCGGAGAAGTAACGAGCAGGCTGCAGTCGCTTTTCTTTGACGCCGTCAACGGCAAAGATCCGGCGAGAAAAGCCTGGCTCACCCACGTATGATCCGGGACGCCGATCCGAATACCGACGCCGGCCAGGACTCGTTCGTGTCCGTCAACAGCGCGGACTTGCCGGTATTCTGCCCGAATCCGACGATGCCGTTGTGGTCGTCACATCCGCGCGTGTTCCTGGAACTCCTCGATGGCTTTGAGGCCATGTGCCCGTACTGCGGCACGCGCTATCGGCTTACGAACGCGGCGCCTCACTCGTCATGGCCCGCGAAAGAGTCCTGATCGTCGCGCCGTCCTGGGTCGGAGACGCGATTCTGTCCGAGCCGCTCGTCGCCCTCATTCGGGATCCGTTCGTGGATCCGCTCGTCGATGTTTTAGCACCCTCGTGGTGCGCGCCCGTCTACCGACGAATTCGTGGCATTCGCAAGATCATCGAGAGCCCGTTTGAGAAGGGCAAGCTCGATTTCCTCGGAAGGCGCCGTCTGGGTGCCGAGCTGCAACGGGAAAGGTATTCGCGCGCGCTGGTGTTGCCCAACTCGTGGAAATCAGCGCTCGTACCCTGGTTTGCGCGCGTTCCGCGGCGCACCGGTTATTTGGGCGAAGCGCGCTTCGGGTTGTTGAACGACTCCCGCCGCCTCGACATAAAAGTTCTGCCACGCTTGGTCGACCGCTTTGCCGCGCTCGCTGGGTCGGCCGGTGAGCTCGTGCCCTTTCCGCCGGCGCCCACGCTCGTTCCCGACCGCGCCAATTTGATTGCGGCCATGCGCGCGCTGCGGCTGAAAGCCGATCGGCCAGTGGCCATACTTTGTCCAGGCGCTGAGTATGGGTCGGCCAAACGCTGGCCGCCGCATCACTTCGCCGAGTTGGCGGCGATGTTTTTGCGCGAAGGCTCCGCCGTCTGGATCGTCGGCTCGCCGAATGACAAGATCGCCGCTAATGCGGTGGTGGCGGCACTGGGGAAGGATGTCGACAAAGTGCGCGACTTGACCGGGCGCACCGATCTGGGCACGGCAATCGATCTCTTGTCGGTCGCTTCACTGGTCGTCAGCAACGATTCTGGACTGATGCACGCCGCGGCGGCCGTGGGCGTACCGTTGGTGGCTCTGTTCGGTTCGTCCTCGCCGGTTTACACACCGCCGTTGTCCCCCACCGCGCAAGTCGCCAAAATCGAGATCGCTTGCAGTCCCTGTTTTCAGCGCGAATGTCCGCTCGGCCACTTCAGGTGCATGCGCGAGTTAATGCCGGCCGTAGTCTACAATCTTGCAGGCATGCCACCGGAATCGAAAGTGCCGCTCGATCCCATCACCGTTTCGCGGGCGATTTGACCAGAAACCGTAACGCAATGGCGAAACTGCGCACGCCTCCCATCTATACGTCGCCGCAAGACGCTGCGCTCGCGTTCTACCAGGCGTTCGAAGCGCGCGATCTGGAAGCAATGATGGCCGCGTGGGCGGACGACGAGGAAATCATTTGTGTGCATCCGGGCGGCCCGCGAATGGTGGGTTACGACGCAGTGCGCACTGCGTGGGAGCAACTCTTTTCCGGCGACGTCAAACTCACGTTTCGTCTCGACGAGATCGTCGTGATCGAAACCGTCGGACTTGCGATGCAAAGCGCGATCGAACACGTATCCACTTCTGCAGGCACGGCGCGAGGCACCGCGGTTGCGACCAACGTATTCATGCGCACGCCGTCGGGCTGGCGGGTGGTGTGTCATCACGCGTCGCCGGTCGCCGCGCTGGTGGCGACCCCGCCGACGGGCCCGCTGCATTAAGCGGTGGCGAAGGCCCGCTGCTTTGGAGCCCCTGCGAAGGGCCCCTGAGTTAAAAACTACGCGGTCCCTCCGACGGTGAGCCCGTCGATGCGCAAGGTCGGCTGACCCACGCCGACCGGCACGCTTTGCCCATCCTTGCCGCAAGTGCCGATGCCGGTGTCGAGCGCCAGGTCGTTGCCGATCATCGACACACGGGTCAATGCTTCGGGGCCATCTCCGATCAAGGTCGCGCCTTTGACGGGATACGTCAGCTTGCCGTTCTCGATCTTCCAGGCTTCAGCCGCCGAGAAGACGAATTTGCCGCTGGTGATATCGACCTGGCCACCTGCGAAATTCGCTGCGTAGAGCCCATCCTGGACTGACCCGATGATCTCCGCCGGATCGCGATCGCCGGCGAGCATGATCGTGTTGGTCATCCGCGGCATCGGCATATGCGCGAACGATTCGCGGCGACCGTTACCGGTAGGGGCGACGCGCATCAGTCCGGAATTCATCCGGTCCTGCATGTAGCCTTGCAAGACGCCGTCCTCGATCAATACGGTGCGCTGGCTAGGATTGCCTTCGTCATCGATGTTGAGCGAGCCGCGCCGTTGCTCCAGCGTGCCGTCGTCGACGACGGTGACGCCTTTCGCCGCGACGCGCTGGCCGATCCGGCCGGTAAACGCGCTCGTCCCTTTGCGATTGAAGTCGCCCTCGAGCCCGTGGCCGATGGCTTCGTGCAGCAGGATGCCCGGCCACCCGCTCCCCAACACGACGGTCGTCGTGCCGGCAGGTGCTTCGCGTGCGGACAAATTGAGCACCGCCTGGTCCACCGCCGCTTTCGCATAGCGCGATAAAACATCGTCGCCGAAATAGGCATAGTCGAAGCGTCCGCCACCGCCGGCATAGCCTTGCTCGCGCCGGCCGTTCTCCTCGACGATCACCGTAATCGACACCCGCACCAGTGGCCGCATGTCGGCAGCAAGCAAACCGTCGCTGCGCGCGATCAAGATCGTCTCATGCTCGCCGGCCAGCGACGCCATCACCTGCACGACCCGGGTGTCGAGCGCCCGCGCCATCCGCTCGAGCCGTTCGAGCAGCGCAACCTTGGCAGCTTCGGCGAGGCTTGCCACCGGGTCCACCAGCGGATACAAAGTGTGTGCAGAGCCCGAGCGGGTGAGCGGCGCCACTGTGGACTGCCCTTGTCGGCCAATCGCGCGTACCGCCACCGCCGCCTCGTCGAGCGCGGCCAGAGAAATGTCGTCGGAATACGCGTACGCCTGTTTATCGCCGGCGACTGCGCGCACGCCAACACCGCGATCGATGCTGAACGCTCCGGATTTCACGATGCCCTCTTCCAGACTCCAGCTCTCGAACTGCGCATGCTGGAAATAAAGATCGGCGAATGCGACATCGTGCGCATGGATGTTGGCAAGGACGCGCGATAAGGACGCGGGATCAAGCCCAGCCGGCGCGAGCAACAACTGTTGTGCATCAGCGAGCAACGCTTCAGAGACGGGGGAAACGGCAAGGTTAGTCAAAACAGGCCTTTTGCATTAAGGGCGAGGCGCCACAATGATAGTCGGGGCGGCGGAAGGCAGGTTCAAGCCTCCCATTTTACGCTCTGAACCCTGCCCAAGATACGTTGCGGCTACGCGCGGGTTGGCGGCGAGATCTTCGCTTGCGCCTTCCAGCACAAGCTCGCCCGTTTCCAAGACATACCCGTAATCGGCAACCTGCAACGCCGCGCGCGCATTTTGTTCGACCAGCAGAATGGCGACACTGCTCGCTTTGAGCGCCGCGACGATGCTGAAAATCTCACGGACAACGAGGGGCGCAAGCCCAAGCGAAGGTTCGTCGAGCAGCAACAGCTTCGGTTGCGCCATCAGCGCGCGGCCAAGCGCCAACATCTGGCGCTCGCCTCCGGACAGCGTGCCGGCGAGCTGGCTCTGGCGTTCTGCGAGACGCGGAAAGCGCGCGAACACGTGCGCAAGCATCTGGCCCATGTTTTGGCCCACGGCGTTGCGCTGGCGGCGCTGCGCGGCGAAGGCACCGAGCTCCAGATTTTCGCCGACGGTCATCGTCGTGAAGAGTTCCCGCCGTTCGGGCACCAGCACAAGTCCTCTGCCGACGCGCTGCTCGACGCTCATGCTCGCCGCCGACGCGCCTAAATAGCGAACCTCGCCGCGCGAGGGAAGGAGGCCCATCACCGCGCCAAGCAACGTCGTCTTGCCGGCGCCGTTGGGGCCGATCACCGTCACGATCTGCCCCTCTTTCACGACCAGCGAAACGTGATGGACGGCCTCGACTTTGCCGTAACCGACGCACAGGTCGCGAACTTCGAGGAGGCTCGGCGACGTGGCCATCGCTAAACGGATGCCACGGTAGACTTCATACAACTCCACCCAGATACGCTTCGACCACGACCGGATTCTTCTGAATATCGCTGGGGTGACCTTCGGCCAGCATTTCACCGAAGTCCATCACCACCAGGCGGTCAGTCAGACCCATGACGAAACCCATGTCGTGTTCGACGAGCAGGATGGTCATGCCCTCGGCTTTCAGCGCGCGCAAGAGCCGTGCGAGCTCCTGCTTTTCGAGATAACGCAAACCGGCTGCCGGTTCGTCGAGCAGCAGCAGCTCGGGATCGGCAGCGAGTGCGCGCGCAATCTCCACGATGCGCTGTTGACCGAGCGGCAAACTGCCTGCCGCATCGAACGTCTGGTCGGTCAAGCCCACGCGCGCGATGGCGCGGGCGGCCTCAAAGCGAGTGCGCGCTTCTTCACTGCGGTCAAGGCGCAACGCGGCGCGGATGACCCCAGCCGTGCCGCGCAGGTACGCGCCGAGCGCCACGTTGTCGAGCACGCTCATCTGTGGAATCAACTTGACGTGCTGAAAGGTTCGGATCAATCCGAGCCGGGCGATCTGGTACGGCGCGCGGCTGCCGATGGCGTCGCCGCGAAAGAACACGTCGCCGGACGTCAGCGGCAAGGCGCCGGAAATGAGATTGAACATCGTGCTCTTGCCGGCACCGTTGGGACCGATCAATCCCAGTATTTCCCCCTGGTTTAGCGCGAACGAAAGATCGTTCACCGCAACCAGGCCGCCGAACTGCTTGCGCGCGATCCGAATTTCGAGCAGCGGCGATGGCGGCGGCGTCCGCGTCCGCGTCGGCAGTTGCTCGGCGTCCGGAACGGGCGGCGGCTTGCGCTTCGGGATTGCGCGTTCGATCCAGGGCCACAACCCTTCGCGCGCGAATTGCAGCAACAGCACCATCAGCAGGCCGAACACCACCAACTCGAAGTTGCCGGTGCGCCCAAGCAAGTCCGGCAGAAATCTCTGCAGCATCTCTTTGGCCAGGGTAATGAGCGTTGCACCGAGCACCGCGCCCCACACACTGCCGGCGCCGCCCACGACCGCCATGAACAGGTATTCAATGCCTTGATTGATGCCGAATGGCGATGGATTCACGAACCGCTGCAGGTGCGCGTACAGCCAGCCGGAGACGCAGGCGAGCATCGCGGCGTAGACGAACGCGATGATTTTGAGTCGCGCCGCATCGACGCCGAACGCCTCGGCCATGGCGAGGCTGCCGCGCAGAGCCCGCAGCGCGCGACCGGACCGCGAATCGAGCAGATTGGCCGTTGCCCACAATGCAGCGAGTGTGATCCCCCAGATGAGCAGGAAATAGCGGCGTTCATCGCGCAGCTCGACCCCGAACACCTGCAGCGCGGGAATACCGGTCATCCCGGTGTGGCCGCCCAGGAACTGCAAGTTGCCGAATACGTAATAAAGACTGATGCCCCAGGCAATTGTCGCGAGCGGCAGATAGTGGCCCTTCATGCGCAAGGTAATGAAGCCCAGGAACAGCGCGACCGTGGCGGTAAACGCGAGGCCGAGCGCAAGTGTCAACCACGGCGATGTCCCGTGCTTGGTCGTCAGGTATGCCGTCACGTACGCGCCCAGGCCGACGAACGCGGCCTGGCCGAACGACGTCTGCCCGGCGACTCCGGTCAGCAACACCAGACCCAGCGCCACGATGCTGTAGAGGCCGATGTAGTTGCCCAACGTCACCCAGAAGGGCGGCGCGGCGAGCGGTATGGCCGCGAGCAACGCAACGAAGACCGCAACCATCAGGAGCGGCGAATGCCGGTTCATGTGGATCGCTGCCTCGTTCGTCGCCTTCGTGATGGTCCTCTCAGCAAACTTTATACAGTAAGGCAAACGCGGGATTATCTCGTCGCCTCGATGCCGAACAACGATGAAATGTAGGTGCCGCCTGCGCGTGGCATAGGCGTGGCATAGTTATGATGACCATAAATAGCTAAATGTGACTATGTCGAATGTGCGGATCGCCGATTTGAAAAGCCGCTTGAGCGAGCATCTGCGCAACGTGCGCGCAGGACGTTCGCTGACGATCCTGGATCGCAATACCCCGATCGAGCGGATTGTTCCCTGGCAGGCTGGCGGTCTTCCTTTAAGGACGCCACCTTCCGGAGCGCCGAAGCTGCAACGCGTCGCTCTTCCCCCGCCGCTCCCTGTGCATGGTGACGTCGTACGTCTTCTCATGGAAGAGCGCCAGGGCGATCGGTGAAAAGCAGTTGATCGCCTATCTTGATTCGTCGGTCCTACTGCGGGGCATTTGGGCCAGCGCGACGCCTTAAAGAAGTGGAATCGGGTTTCGCAGGGCCTCGCTTCGGCACTGGCCGAGGTTGAGTGCCTGCGCACCTTGGACCGGTTGTGTCTGGCCGAGAAGCCGGGCATCGGCGGAACGGGGTAACATCGAACACTCGTTAATCTGCCTTCGTTGCCCATCATGCATATTCCATCGACCATCCGTTTGCTGGCGGCGGTGTGCGTGCTCGCAGCTGCCGGCGCCGCAAGCGCCGGGACGACGCCCGATCCGGCCTATTTGGATGAACTTGGCAAATGGCGCGCCCGGGCCAACGAAAGTCTCACGCGCGAGCGCGGCTGGCTGTCGATAATCATGCGCGATGAACTCGTCCCGGGCGTGAACCGGATCGGCTCGGCGCCCGGCAACGACGTCGTGCTGCCCAAGACAATGGCACGGGCCCATCTCGGGACGATCGTCGTCGACAAGGACAAGGCACGGCTGACACTCGCCCCCGGACAGAAAATGCGCGCGGTTGTCAAAGGCGATGCGGGTGAGGAATTCACAGCGCGCGATCTCGTCACCGGAGCGGAGCCCGTCGAATGGGTAACGGCGGGGCGTTTGTCGTTGCAAATCGTGAAGCGCGAGGACGGCAAGTTCGTGCTGCGCGCCGCGGATCGCGAGTCGCCCCGCCGCAAGAATTTCGCGGGCCGCCTCTGGTACGAGCCGAATACCGACTACAAGCTGCCCGCGCGCTTCGTGCCGCACGCCGTCGGGGCGACAATCCCGATCGCCAATGTGCGCGGCGAGATCAGCTACGAGAAAGTTGCGGGCTCACTTGAGTTCGCGTTGAACGGCCAGAAAATTTCGCTCGATGCGCTCGACGACGACGGCAACCTGTTCATCATCTTTCGCGATGGCACGAGCGGCAACGGCACCTATCCGCCCGGCCGCTTCCTGTACGTCGAGCGGCCGAAGGACGGCGTGTGGTCGGTCGATCTCAACAAGGCGTTCAACCCGCCGTGCGCGTTCTCCGCATTTACCACTTGTCCGCTGCCGCCGCCGCAGAATTGGCTGAAGACCAGCGTCCCCGTCGGCGAACGCTACATCGAGAAGAAGTTCTAACGCCGGCGCTTTAGGCTCGTCGCGTCGCGGTCGGCCCCGCTGCCTTATTCGTCGTCTTCTTCGTGATGATGCGTCGTCAGGCTGCGCCATAGCAACACGGGAATGATGAGCGTGAAGACGATCACCTCCTTGAACGCGCTCGCCCAGAATGAGGCGAAGGATTCGATGAGGCCCACCAGCAGCGCACCCGCGGCCGCGAGCGGATAGCTGGCCAGGCCGCCGATGATCGCGCCGACGAAGCCCTTCAAGCTGACCAGAAAGCCGGAGTCGTAGTAGACGGTCGTGATCGGGCCAATGAGCACGCCGGAGAACGCGCACAACAGCGCGGCCAGCGTGAACGTCAGCGCCCCGGCAAAGTCCGGCGATATGCCGACGAGCCGTGCGCCGATCCGATTGACGGCGGTCGCGCGCAACGCCTTACCGTACAGCGTGCGCCCGAAGAACAGCGCGAGAGCGCCAATCAGCGCCAAGCTGGTTCCGACGACCAGCAGGCTCTGGATGCTGATGTTTACCTCGCCTAAGCGGAACGAGGCCGAGGTAAACGCCGGCGTTCGCGATCCCTCGGCGCCGAAGAACCAGAGGCCTAGCCCCACCATCGCGAAATGCAACGCGACCGAGACGATGAGCAGCACGAGCACGCTCGCGCCGGCGAGCGGCTGATAAGCGATCCGATAGAGGAGCGGCCCCAGCGCCGTCACGGCGGCGAGCGTCAGCAACACCTGCGCGACCAACGGCAGATTCAGCGGCGCCGTCCACCAGACGAGAGCAGCCACCGCGAGCGGTACCCCGCTCCACAGCGCAAGCTGCCGGGCCAAGCGCCGCACCTCGCGGTGCTGCACCGCGCGCCAGGTTTCCATCGTGCCCGCCACCACCGCCATCCCAACCAGCAGACCCACGGTGCCGGGGGTCTTGCCGAGTTGCAACGCGGCGAGCGTCAGCGTGCCCCAGACGACAAACTCGCCCGACGGCACCCAGATGATGCGTGTGACGGCAAAGACCAGCACGAGCGACAGCGCAAGCAGAGCGTAAACAGCGCCGTTGGTAATGCCGTCCTGCGTCAGTAGCGCGGCGATGGAGAGATCCATCGAACGTCAGCCGCAGTCGCATTCCGGCAACAAAAAGGCCGCCCAAACATCCGGCGGCCCGTCGTGTTGTTGCTCGGCCCGGCTCACCACGCCCAGTCATCGACAATCGTCACTTTTGCAGCACCCACTTGCCGTTGTCGATTTTCACCATGACCCGTGCGCGGTTGTCGAGCCCGTTGTGATCGTTGGGGCTCATCACGTAGACACCGTGCGTGGCGACGACGTTGGAGGACTCGAGCGCGTCCCGGAGTGCTGCGCGGAACTCCTTGGTGCCGGGTTTGGCTTTTTTCAGCGCCTCGGGAATGGCTTTGGCAAGCAACATGTAGCTGTCCCACGCATGGCCGCCGAAAGTCGTGCGGGAATCCTTGCCATACTTGGCTTCGTATTTCGTGATGTAGTCGGCGGCGACCTTCTTGATCGGATTCGCATCGGGAAGCTGCTCATAGACCAGCATCGGTCCGATCGGGAGCAGCGTGCCGTTGCCGTCCTTGCCTACGACCCGAAGGAAGTCGGGGTTGGCAACACCATGCGTCTGGTAAATCTTGCCTTTGTAGCCGCGCGCAGCCAATTCTTTCTGCGGTGTAGCGCCGGGTGTGCCCGCGGCGCCGATCAACACTGCATCGGGATTGGCGGCAACGATCTTTAGCACCTGACCCGTCACTGACGCATCGTTACGGTTGTATTTTTCCTCCGCCACAATGTTGATACCTGCCGTCTGCGCAGACCGCTTCATTTCGCCAAGCCAGCCGTCGCCGTAAGCGTCAGCGAATCCGATGTACGCCATCGACTTGACGCCGTTTGCCTTCATGTGGACGGCGATAGCGTCGGCCATCAAAGCGTCGTTTTGCGGCGTCTTGAAAATCCATTTAGTCTTTGGATTAGCGGGGTCGACAATGCGCGCGGACGCCGCCATCGAAATCATCGGCGTCTCCGCCTCGCTGACGGCGTCGATCATCGCCAACGAATTCGGCGTGGTCGTCGAGCCGACGACCACGTCGACCTTGTTCTCCGAGAGGAGCTTGCGGGCGTTGGTCACCGCCTTCGTCGTATCCGACGCATCGTCCAGCACGATCCAGTTGATCTTCTCGCCGGCGATGGTAGTAGGTAGGATTTCGAATGTGTTCTTTTCCGGAATCCCCAGCGATGCCGCGGGTCCGGTCGCTGAGAGCGTGACGCCGACATTGACTTCTGCGGCAACCAGTCCGGTCACCATCAACAATGCGGCGCCCAGTGTGGCAGCTAAGGCGGGCAACAAGCGATTGCGGTTCATGCAGTCCTCCAAAAAACGTTATCCCTGCGGCGCGCACATGATAACGTGATCGTGCCCGTAACCCTCGGCAATTCCGCCCTGCGCGACCATCGTGTCGCGAATCGCCGGATCGGTCGTGTAACGGTGATTCGAGTCGGCGCGGTTGTTCCAGACACGATACACCGGGACGGTGCCGGTCGCGCAAACCCCCGTCATGGTGTCCGGTAAGGCGATGTGCAGCACTGCGGTCCCCTCAGACACAAAGCCCGGAAACTTCGCGCGGACCTCGTTGCACTCGACGGGGCTCGCCGAATAAAAATGCGAATCGCCGAAGGCGGGCGGCAGATAATAGCGGCACACAGGACTCGTCCCGCTCGCCGCTTGGGCGAATGCCGAAAACGACCGCGAGGTCCGCGCCCAACCTTTGAGCGTGCCCGCATCGAGTGCGTGGATTTCCGCGGGTGTGGCCGTCATGAAATAGTGATCGAGCGCGGCGTTGTAGTACTCGACAACGTCGATGCGGTCGGCCGATTCGGCGGCGAAGCGGCGGATTTCTCCCCGCGCGTAATCGGTGAAATACAGCTCTCCCGCTTCATCCTCGCCAAACGCGCTGATCGTAATCCCAGTGTTACCGATTTCGCGGGATGTCCAGACACCGAACTGATTCGGGCCCGCGCTCCAGATTCGCCCGCTACAAAAATCGCCGTAAACATAACGGCCCGCCAGCGCCACCACAGCCGTTCCTCGGTATACGGTGCCACCCGTCACCGAGCAGCCCGCGCTATGACTGTATTCGATGATCGGCAGCGACAGCGATGGATCGAAACACGGCACCGGGCCGGCCAGCCCCGTGCAATGCGCGCCCTCCATCACGCGCCAGCCTAGGTTCGCGCCAGCGCCGGTCGCCGCGTCGAACCGATGGATTTCCTCGAATCGCTCCTGTCCCACGTCGCCGACAAAAAAATCGCCAGTTCCCCGGTCGAATGCGAATTTCCACGGATTGCGCAATCCGACCGCCCAAATTTCCGGCCTGCCGCCTGCGCCGCTGGCAAACGGATTCGTCGCCGGAATGCCATACGGATTTCCGCCATTGACGTCGACGCGCAAAATCTTGCCCAAGAGATTGAAGCGGTCCTGTGCGCGGTTGCCGGGATCGTTGCCGGAACCGCCGTCACCCATCCCTATGTAGAGGTAGCCGTCGGGACCGAATCGCAGGACACCACCGTTGTGATTCGCAAACGGCTGCGGAATCGTCAACAGAATTTGTGCTGACGCGGAGTCGGCAAGATCGGGATTACCGGCGCTGACCCGATACGCGGCAATGACCGTTGCGCCGTCCCCCGCACGCGTGTAGTTGACGAAGAAGCGACCGTTGCTCGCAAACGCGGGGTGAAACGCGACGCCGAGCAGGCCGCGCTCCCCTCCAGAGACCACGAGCCCAGCAATGTCGAGAAACGATGCGGCTTGCAACTGGCCGTTGCGAACGATGCGAATGCTACCCCGTTGTTCAACAACGAACATGCGGCCGCTGCCGTCGCCCGCATGTTGGAGGTCAACCGGCGTCACGAGTCCGTCGATGAAGTTCGTATGCGTCACCGCCGGCGCCACTGACGCCCACGACGCAACGGCGGCAACGGCGATCGCGCGAACCAATCGCAGCAGCCACCGCGCGCCCATCGCAAACAAACCGCTGATCAGCATACCGGCAACGAACGCCCCATCTGCTCTCGCGTCTAGCGTTTCAGCGAATCGCGGATTTCACGCAACAACAGAACGTCTTCCGGCGGTGCGGGGGTCGTGGGCTTTTCCCGGCGCAGGCGATTGATCGCCCTGACCATCAGAAAAATGATGAACGCCAGGATCGCGAAATTGAATGCCACCGTCAGAAAATTGCCCCACGCGAACAGCGGCACTCCGGCCCTGGTCAAGGCGTCGTACGTCATCGGCCCAGCGTAGCCGGCGGGTGGACTCCCGAGCATGATGAAATAATTGGCGAAATCGAAGTCGCCAAAAATCCGGCCGACAACCGGCATCACCAGGTCCTTGACCAAGGAATCGACGATCTTGGCGAATGCCGCGCCGATGATCACCCCAACGGCCAAATCGACCACATTGCCTTTGATGGCGAATTCGCGAAACTCCTGCATCATCGACATGACGTTTTCTCCTATCTGGTAAAGGTGCAACCCCGTCGATCGCGGGCCGTGTCAGACCGCGGCCTCGCCCGCCTCCCCGGTGCGAATGCGAATCACTTGCTCGACGGCGGTCACAAAGATCTTCCCGTCACCGATCTTGCCTGTGCGCGCTGCCTTGACGATGGCTTCGATCGCCTGCTCGACCAAGCCATCGGCAACCACCACTTCCACCTTGACCTTCGGCAGGAAGTCGACGACGTATTCGGCGCCGCGGTAGAGCTCGGTATGCCCCTTTTGCCGGCCGAAGCCCTTGACCTCCGTGACCGTGAGCCCGGTCACGCCAATTTCCGAGAGTGCCTCTCGTACTTCGTCGAGCTTGAAGGGTTTGACGATCGCTTCGATTTTTTTCATGGCGGTTGCTGGCCCTGGTGTTTAAGTTTTCGGCGGAAAAACGTTGGGAATTTATCTTAGCGTACAACAACGAGTCGCCGCCGGCGCATTCACATGCACGATCGATATCGGATCACTCGTTCCACGCCGAGGTGATCGGGTAACGCCAGTCCCTGCCGAAGCCGCGCGGCGTAATGCGAATGCCCACGGCCGACTGCCGGCGTTTGTATTCGCTGATTTTGATCAGGCGTACGACCTTGCGCACGACTTCCGGCGATTGCCCCATGGCGATGATTTCGTCGGGACTTTTGTCCTGCTCGACGTACGCCTCGAGAACCGCGTCCAGCACGTCATACGGAGGCAGCGCATCCTGATCGGTCTGGTTCGGGCGCAGCTCAGCCGACGGCGCTCGCGTGATGACGCGCTCCGGGATAACGCGGCCGAGGCTGTTTCGGTAGCGTGCCAGTCGATACACGAGCGTCTTCGAAATGTCCTTCAGCACGGCAAAGCCCCCCGCCATATCGCCGTAAAGTGTCGCGTATCCGACCGCCATTTCGGATTTGTTGCCGGTCGTCAGAACGATCGATCCGAATTTATTCGATACCGCCATCAGTAGCGTGCCGCGAATGCGCGCCTGGATGTTCTCTTCGGCAGCATCGGGCGCAAGACCCGCAAACTCAGTCGCAAGCGCCGCTCGGAACGAATCGAAGATGGACGCGATCGGCAGCTCGTCATAGCGGACGCCCAGAATGCCGGCCATTTCGCGAGCATCGTCCAGGCTGATCGCCGCGTTGTACGGCGACGGCAGCATCAGCGCCCGAACCCGGTCGCGGGAAAGCGCGTCGACGGCAATGGCCAGCGTGAGCGCGGAGTCGATGCCGCCAGAAAGCCCAAGCAAAACGCCGGGGAAGCGATTCTTGTTCACATAATCGCGCACGCCCATCACCAGCGCGGCATAGACGTGTGGCTCGAGGACGGTATCAAGCACGCCGCGCACCGGCTTCGGATGCGTTCCGGCAAATTCGACTACTCCCACGGTTTCGTGCCACGCGGGAAGTTGTTGCGTGAGTTCGCCCTCCGCGCCGGTTACGAACGACGCGCCGTCGAACACGAGCTCGTCCTGTCCGCCGACGCGATTGACGTAGACAACCGGCAGCGCCGTTTCCCGCGCCCGCGCCGCGACTTGCTCGCGGCGCAGCGCTTGTTGCCGCGTGTGGTACGGCGACCCGTTGACCACGACCAGGACTTGCGCGCCGGCGTCCTTCGCGCGTCGCGCCGGTTGGCTGAACCAGATGTCTTCGCAAATGACGATCCCACAGCGCACGCCATCGACCTCGACGACGCACGCCTGCCCACCGGGTTCGAAATAGCGCTCTTCGTCGAACACCGTGTAATTGGGCAGGCACTCCTTGCGATAGACTTCCGTGACACGGCCGTCGCGCAGCACAGCCACCGCGTTGTACCGGCGGCCTAAGTCGTGATCCGGAAAGCCCACCAGCAGGACGCCATCGGCTACCTGCTCCGCGAGAGCCGCAAGTTCACGTGCGCAGGCGTCGAGAAAAGCGGGTCGGAGAACAAGGTCCTCCGGGGGGTAGCCGCAGAGCGAGAGCTCGGGAGTGACGACAAGCGCCGCCCCGGCGCGGAAGCCTTGCCGCGCGGCGTCAAGTAAATGGCGCGCATTGCCCGGGAGATCGCCGACGGTTTGATTGAGTTGCGCGATCGCCAGACGCATCATTCAATTTTATCATTCGAACCGCGACCAAGATGTTTGTGCCCACCCCCTTCCTCCCACCCCCGCTGCCGGTCATTGCCTCGCCGGTGATCCGCGACGACGTTCCGCTCCACGCGATCGATGCCGCAGCCTGGAACGCGCTGTCCGATGGTCAGCCGTTTCTTAAGCATGCGTTTTTATCGGCGTTGCACGAGACCGGGTGCGCATCGCGGGCAAGCGGTTGGACACCACGCTATCTGACGGCATGGCGCGACGGCGCGTTGGTGGGGGCGCTGCCGCTCTACAGCAAAACCCATAGCTACGGCGAATACGTCTTCGACTGGGCGTGGGCTGATGCCTACCGGCGCTATGGTCGCCGCTATTTCCCCAAGCTCGTGGCGGCGATTCCTTTCACACCCGTGCCCGGAATTCGCGTTCTGGCGGGGGATGCGCGCATCCGGCGTGCATTGTTCGAGTACGCTCTGGGTATGGTGCGAGAGGGCGAGTTTTCGTCGCTGCACATGCTCTTTCCTCCCGCCGAACAACAAGCGGAAGGCGCAGCGCTTGGAATGATTCCGCGAGCGGGCATCCAATTCCATTGGACGAATCCCGGGTATTGCGACTTCGCCGAGTTTCTGGCCGCTCTTGCCCGCGACAAGCGCAAAAAGATCAAGCAGGAGCGGCGCAACCTTGCTGCCGCAGGCGTTTCATTCGTGCGCAAGGAGGGACATGCGATCACCTCCACCGACTGGGCATTCTTCTTTCAATGCTATACCAGGACGTATCGTGCGCATCATGCAACGCCGTACCTGTCGTTGCCTTTCTTCCAGCGCTTGGGTGAAACGCTCGCCGACAACGTGCTGCTGGTCGTGGGCCATCGTTCCGGCCGACCCATCTGCGCGGCGTTGGATATCTACGATGGCGCGGCACTGTGGGGCCGTTACTGGGGGACCATCGAGTTCGTCTCGGGATTGCATTTCGAGACGTGCTACTACCAGGCCATCGAATTTTGCATCGAACGCGGAATTGCCCGCTTCGAAGGCGGCGCCCAAGGCGTGCACAAGCTCGCCCGCGGCCTGTTGCCGGCGACGACCTATTCATTACACGCCATCGGCGACCCCAATTTTGCAGTGGCCATCGCTGACTACTGTGCGCGCGAGCGCGTCGACATCGCGCATACGGTCGATGAGCTGGAGCTGGCCACGCCCTTCCGCGATCAGCCCGCGGAAGACAGCGAGCACGGATCGGTGTACAAACCGGTTTGCCGTGGGCCGCGAGACCTCTGATTCGTGCCGCGCGATCTTTGCTATTGATCCCGATCTCCATCGCCCTATGTCCGGTCCTGTGCTCGTTTCGCGTCAAGGCGTCGTCGCCACGCTGACGCTCAACCGGCCCGATGCGCTCAACACGCTCGATTTCGCGATGATGGATTCGTTGGTAGCGGCGGTAGCGGACGTCGCCGCGGACGACGCGCTGCGCGCAGTCATACTCCGCGGCGCCGGCAAGCATTTCATGGCCGGCGGAGATCTGCGCACGTTTGCGGGTGAGCTCACGAAGGCGCGCGCCGCACGGCAGGCAGGCTTCACACAGATGATCGGACGCTTGCATTCGGCGATCGAGTTACTGCAGCGGATGCCGCACCCTGTCGTTGCGCGCGTGCACGGCGCCGTTACCGGCTTTGGACTCTCGCTCGTGGCAGCGTGCGACCTTGCGATCGCGGCCGACTCCGCCTATTTCGCGTCGGCGTATCGGCAAATCGCGCTGACCCCGGACGGCGGCATGTCGTGGACGCTGCCGCGGATCGTCGGTCTGCGCAAGGCCACGGAGATTCTGCTGTTGGGCGAGCGCTTCGACGCCCAGCAGGCAATGCAGCTTGGCCTCGTCAACCGCGTGGTTCCCGTTTTGGCCCTCGACGCCACCGTCGAAGGCGTCGTCCAAGCACTTGTTACCGGTCCCTCGCTGGCGCTGCGCAATGCCAAGCGACTGCTGTACCAATCGTCGGCGCATTCGCTGTCCGAACAACTGGATGCGGAGAGCAGAAGCTTCGGTGAATGCGCGGGCACCGCCGATTTCGAGGAAGGTATTGCGGCGTTCCTCGAGAAACGCCCACCCCAGTTCGGTCGCGGATAAACGCCTTGGGCACCCTTACCGGCAAGACCTTATTCATTACCGGCGCGTCGCGCGGCATCGGACTGGCGATCGCACTGCGCGCCGCGCGCGACGGGGCCAACATCGCGATTGCGGCGAAGACCACCGCGCCTCACCCAACCCTGCCGGGAACCATCTTCACGGCCGCGACGGAAATTGAACGCGCCGGCGGCCGCGCCTTGCCTATCGCATGCGACATCCGCGACGAGGCCGCCGTCGAAGGCGCGGTCGAGGCCACGGCCGCGCAGTTCGGCGGCATCGACATCTGCGTCAACAACGCAAGCGCGATCAGCTTGACCGGCACGTTGCAGACGCAACTGAAGCGCTTCGACCTAATGTTCGGCATCAATGTGCGCGGAACATTCGCCACATCGCGCGCCTGTCTGCCGCATCTCCAACGCGCGGCGGCCGCTGGACGCAACCCGCACATCTTGAATCTTGCCCCGCCGTTGAATCTCGATCCGAAATGGTTTCGCGATCACGTCGCCTACACGATCGCCAAGTACGGCATGAGCCTGTGCGTCCTCGGCATGGCCGAGGAGTTCCGCCGCGACGGCGTCGCGGTCAACGCGCTGTGGCCGCGCACGACGATTGCGACGGCGGCGCTCGCGCTGCTGCCGGGGATGACCGAGCGCATTGCGCAGACGCGCAAGCCGGAAATCGTCGCCGACGCGGCGTACGCTATCTTCGGCCGCGATGCCAAGACGACGACCGGAAAATTTTTTGTCGACGAGGACGTCCTGCGCGCGGCAGGCGTGACCGATTTCGAACCCTACGCGATGCAACCCGGAAAGCCTTTGATTCCGGATCTTTTCATCGATTGACGGAGCGCTGCTCGATTGACGCGGTGCGATTCCTATTCCACTCGTCAAATCCGAGGCACGTCGCGCTCACTGCCCGTCATCATCGACCGGCGTGCGCTCCTGACCCTTGGGCGCTACGTTACCGTCGACATCGGCGCGAGGCTGATTGGGGCGGCGCTGATGGCGTTGCGTGGACGCACTCGGTGAATGGGTGCCACCGTAACTGCTGCCGTGCCCGCTGCCGTAACCGCCACCTTTTGCTGCACGCGGGCCGCTACGGTGCCGCGGCGCTCCGGGGATTGCAGGTGCGCCACGCGGACGTCCGCCAGGCACGGTCAAAGTCGACTTACCGAACGGCGACGCGTTCGCGTTGCTGTGGGGCTGGACCTCATCGTAATTGCTCCGCTCGCGGCGCGCGGCGGAATGCGGAGCCTGCGCGTTGCTGTGGGGTTGGACCTCATCGTAGTTGCTCCGCTCGCGGCGAGGGCCGGAACGCGGATCTTGCGCGTTGCTGTTGGCTGCTGGACCGTTCCCATGCCCGCGCGCCGGACGGTGCACGCCTTTTCCGTGCGGCCGGCCGTCCGGTTTGGCGTGCGCCGGTCGTTGTTCCGATTGGCCCTGGGGGCGGGGCACGTGCTGGCCATGCGGCCGGGATCCACCTTGCGGGGTCCCCGTCTCCGGTCGCCCGCCGCGGGGCCCATGTGGACGCGGACCGCCAGGTCCGGGCGGCCGCCCACCGTGGTGCGGGCCTCTGCCTTGTGTCTTGGGCGGACGCGGACGATGTCCCTGCCCTTCTGCCGCGGCCCGACCTTTCAATCCGGCCGCTTCGAGCACGCCGTCCACTTCATGCGCTTGCAACTCGAGAATATCCCCGCGTTTCATCACCGAGGGCATCGCGAGTGTCCCGTAGCGGGTTCGGATCAAACGGGAGACGGTGAGGTTCAGCGCCTCGAATAATCGCCGCACCTCGCGATTGCGCCCTTCTTTCAACACCACCTTATACCAGTGGTTCGAACCTTCGCCGCCAGCGTCTTCGACCGACTCGCATTTGGCCATGCCGTCTTCCAACGGTATGCCCGTCGTCAACGTCTGCGCGTGCTCTTGGGTCAGTTCGCCCAAGATCCGCACGGCGTATTCGCGCTCAACTTCGTAGCGCGGATGCATCAGCCGATTGGCAAGCTCGCCCGAATTGGTGAACAGCAGCAACCCTTCGGTGTTGTAGTCGAGCCGCCCCACGTTGATCCATTTCCCGCTGCCAATCGATGGCAGCTTGGCGAAGACCGTCGGCCGGCCCTCGGGATCGTCGCGCGTGACGATTTCGCCGGCCGGCTTGTGGTACATCAGGACGCGCGCCCGCGGCTCGGCGAAGCGAACACGCACGACCTCGCCGTTGATGCGCACTTCATCGCCTGGGCCAACCTTCTGCCCCACTTCGGCGGGCATCCGATTCACGGTGATGCGCCCGGCCATGATCATCTCTTCCATGGCGCGGCGCGAGCCGAAACCGCACGACGCCAGCACCTTGTGCAAGCGTTGCGGCTCCTGGAAGATTTCGTCAGTGGAACGTTTGTGCTTCGGAGGCGGAAAGCTCTCCGCGATCCTCTGCAGCGCGAGGCTGGGCTGAGGAGTCGGTTCCGAGGAGCGAACTCGCGGATGCGAGTGGCGTCTCGGTGGCCTTGGTGGGGGCATCGGGCATCTCCAGGAGGTGGGATGAATCGAGCTCGGCGAGAGGAGGCAGTTCCGTCAAGGAACGCAGACCGAGATCGTCGAGAAAGGCTTTGGTCGTCGCGTACAGCGCCGGTCGTCCCGGCGTGTCACGATGGCCGACGGCCTCGACCCATTGCCGCTCCTCGAGCGTCTTGATGACGTTCGTGGAGACGGCGACGCCGCGGATGGCTTCGATGTCACCGCGGGTCACGGGTTGCTGATAGGCGATGATCGCCAACGTTTCCATAACCGCGCGGGAATAGCGCGGCGGCTTTTCCGGCGCGAGCCGGTCGAGATAGGGTTGTACCGAGCGAGCACCCTGAAAGCGCCAGCCGGAGGCGACTTGCGTCAATTCGATCTTGCGTCCGGCCCAATCGCGCGCGAGCTCATGCAGCAACGAGTCGATCATGTCCACCGCCAGCGGCGGCGCGAAGAGCCGCGACAACTGGGCAATTGGCACAGGTTCGCCCGCGACCAATAGTGCAGCTTCGAGGATACTCTTGGCCTCAGTCAAGTCGGCGCTCGCCGGCGTTTGCTCATTATCCAGAGGTATTCCACTATCGTTCATCGCTGCTCGGCCGCCAGCAGGAACGCCGGCTCGCCCTGCAATTGCACATGGATCGGCGCATACGGCATGACCTGTGCGAGGCTCACCAACTTCTCCCGCGCAAGCTCGAGTAACGCGAGAAACGTCACAATCAAATGTGGGACGTCGGCATGCGTCGCGAACAGTGTTGTGAATTCCGCGAACCGCGCAGGCGTCAAGAGCTTTAAGATTCGGCTCATTTCGCTGCGCACCGACAGCTGCTCGCGACTGACCAGGTGATGCCGGTTGATGCGCGCGCGCTGGATCAGCGCCGCCCATGCAGACTGCAGGTCGCCCGGATTCACCTCGGGCAGGCGCTCGGCCGCAAGCCGATCGAACCACACCCGTACTGTCGCAAAATCCCGGTCCACCAGAGGCAGCGCGTCGATCTGGCGCGCCGCCTGCTTCATCCGTTCATACTCGAGCAGCCGCCGCACCAACTCTACTCGAGGATCCTCTGCTTCGGCGCCCTTGGGTGCAGGCGGCTTGGGCAGCAGCAATCGCGATTTGATCTCGATCAGCACGGCCGCCATCAGCAAATATTCGGCCGCGAGCTCGAGATGCGTCCTGCGCATCAGTTCGACGTAGCCCAGATACTGCCGCGTCAGCTCCGCCATCGGAATCTCCAGAACGTCGATGTTCTGCCTGCGGATCAAATAAAGCAAGAGATCGAGCGGCCCCTCGAACGTCTCGAGGAACACCTCGAGCGCCTCAGGTGGAATATACAAGTCCTGCGGCAGCTCGTGCAACGGCTCACCGTAGACTCGCGCCAGCGGCTTCCCGGCCTTTGCTGCGTCGATAAGATCGATCGAAGTGTTGGTCATGGATGCGTCAATCGTAGTGCAGACCCATCGCCGCGCGGACGTCGCGCATCGTTTCCTCGGCGAGCTTGCGCGCGCGCTCGCAGCCGTCGGCGACGATGTTGCGCACGAGTGACGGATCGTCGACATATTTCTGCGCCCGCTCATGCAGCGAAACCTGCTCGCGGACGATGGCATCGATGACCGGCTGCTTGCATTCGAGGCAACCGATGCCTGCGGTCGTACACCCCTCGACGACCCACGCTCGCGTTGCTTCGCTCGAATAGATCCGATGCAGCGGCCACACGGGGCAACGCTCCGGATTGCCGGGATCGATGCGCCGCACCCGCGCCGGATCGGTCTGCATCGTGCGAATTTTTCGGGTGACCTCGGCCGGGTCCTCGCGCATCAGAATCGCATTGCCGTAAGACTTCGACATTTTCTCGCCGTCGAGTCCCGGCACCTTCGGGTTATCGGTCAACAGCGCGTGCGGCTCCGCCAGTATGACGCGGCGCGAGCCTTCGAGGTAGCCGAACAAACGCTCGCGATCGCCCAGCGCCAGGTTCTGCGTCTCGTTCAGCAAACCTTTTGCCGCTTCCAGCGCCTCCGCATCACCTTTCTGCTGAAACGCCGTTCGCAGCGCCTCGTAGCGGCGCGCCTTCTTGGCGCCGAGCTTCTTGACGGCCGCCTTTGCGTTCTCCTCGAAGCCGGGCTCGCGTCCGTAAATATGGTTAAAGCGGCGGGCCATTTCGCGCACGAGCTCCACGTGCGAGACCTGGTCTTCGCCGACCGGCACCATGTTCGCACGGTAGATCAGAATGTCGGCGCCCTGCATCAACGGATAGCCCAGAAAGCCGTAGGTCGACAGATCATGGTCCGCGAGCTTCTGTTGCTGGTCCTTGTAGCTGGGAATTCGCTCGAGCCAGCCGATCGGCGTCATCATGCCTAGCAATAGCGTCAGTTCCGCGTGCTCCATCACCCGCGACTGGATGAAAATCGTCGCGCGCGTCGGATCGAGTCCCGCCGCAAGCCAGTCGATAATCATGTCCCATACCGACTCCTCGATCCCTTCGGGCGCCTCATAGTGGGTGGTCAACGCGTGCCAGTCCGCGGCGAAGAACAGACATTCGTATTCTTCCTGCAAGCGAACCCAGTTCTTGAGGGCGCCGTGGTAATGGCCGATATGCATGCGCCCGGTGGGGCGCATGCCGGACAAAACCCGGTCAGCAAACATTCATGCGCCTCGGATCAATGATGCTAAGTGCGAGCATCAAACGGCAGTGCCGGACTTCGACGGGCTTCAAGATCCGGTCAGCGCGCGCAACAGGAACTGCCCGCCGCGCACCAGCGGCATCATGAGGTCGTCGAGCAAACGTACGGCAAGCAATATCAAGATGATCATGAACCCATAAGGCTCCACGCGCGACAACGCGTACCCCGCCGCGTTAGGTAGAATTCCCACCGCGATGCGGCCGCCGTCGAGCGGCGGAATAGGCAACAGGTTCAACGCCATCAACATCAGATTCACCGAAACGCCGATTTGCCCCATTTGATACAACCCATCGCTAGCCCACGCCCCGGATGGCGCAGACACCTTGAGCAACAGCACCCACAAAAACGCCATGACAAAATTGGCCAGTGGGCCCGCCCCAGCTACCCAAATCATGTCGCGCTTGGGCCGGCGCAGATTGGCGTAATTGACCGGAACCGGCTTTGCCCATCCGAAAATGAAGAGCGGGGACTTGGTGAAAACCGCGAGTGCGACCAGAGCACCCGGCACAAGAATCGTCCCGATTGGATCGATATGCTTCAGCGGATTCAGCGTCACCCGACCGGCTAGCTCAGCCGTCCGGTCGCCGAACATCTTGGCAATATACCCGTGCGAAGCTTCGTGCAGCGTGATCGCGAACACCACCGGCACCGCCCAGAGCACGATGGTTTCGAATGAAAAATTCATTGAACCGCCATTTTACAGGAGTCGCGCCTTGGGGGCGCGTTGCGGCCAACTCGGATGCTGACGACGTGCTCAAGCCACCGACTTCAAACCGAGCCGCAGCGGATCGCCCACACCCTGACGCACGATCACCGGCGGGTCGACTGCCAGATCGACCACGGTTGTGAACTCTGCCGAGCAAGGGCCCGCGTCCACGACCAGATCGACCGCATGTTCGAGCCGATTGCGAATCGCTTCAGGCTCGTTGAGCGGTAAGGTCTCTCCGGCCAACATCAACGTGGATGACAGGATGGGCTCTGCCAATGCATCGAGCAGCGCCGTGACTACCGGGTGATCCGGCACGCGAATGCCGATGGTGCTGCGTTTGGGATGGAC
Source organism: Casimicrobiaceae bacterium (assembly GCA_037719965.1). Taxonomy (GTDB): domain Bacteria; phylum Pseudomonadota; class Gammaproteobacteria; order Burkholderiales; family Casimicrobiaceae; genus VBCG01. Next base: position 154,518 of record JBBJMT010000006.1, read on the forward strand.
CAGGCGGCGCGGTACTTCGCGTGTCGCCGGCAACAAGAACGTATACGAGCCGGGAATGCCCTGGCGCACGATACGAAATTGCCAATTGGCGAGTCGAGCGAAACGTCCCGCGTCCGCTAGATCGCGGCAGACGAGTGTCAGCGGATGCCGCTCATCGATACCGCGAATATCGCGGATGCGTTTGGTCGCAGCGGCATCATCGAGCCGGCACCCGAGCGCATAACTGGAATCGGTGGGATACGCAATGACGCCGCCATCGCGCAGTATTTCCGCCGCCTGCCGCATGAGGCGCGGTTGCGGATGCGTGGGGTGCACTGTAAAAAACTGGGCCATGGAAGCGGAGGGACCGGAAAGAGCGCGGATATCGGCCGGAAAGAGCGTGGTTTGCCAATATAATTGTTATAGAAACGCGTGTTGCCGTTATAACACCTGGATGAATCTCCAACAGCTCAAATACTTAAGCGCCGTCGTCGATCACGGGCTCAACGTGTCCGACGCCGCAGCCGCCCTGTTCACGTCGCAGCCCGGCATTAGCAAGCAGATACGGCAGTTGGAGGATGAGCTCGGGCTGACCATTTTCGTCCGGCAGGGCAAGCGGCTGGCGTCGCTGACACCCGCGGGCGACGTCGTCGTCTCGACAGCGCGGCGCGCGCTGAAGGAAATCGCAAATCTAAAGCGCGTCGCCGCGGAATTCCGCGCCGAGGACAGTGGCACGCTTGCGATTGCAACGACACACACGCAAGCGCGGTACGTATTGCCGGAAGTTCTGCGCCAGTTTGCCACGCAGTACCCGAAAATCAAGCTCGTCCTGCACCAAGGGAATCCGCTGCAAGTGGCCGATCAGACTTCGCGCGGCGAAGTCGATTTGGGCATCGCCACCGAAGCGCTCGCGGACTTCCCGGAGCTCGTGACGCTTCCTTGTTACGAGTGGAATCGTGTGGTGCTCGTACGCAAGCGGCACCCGCTCAGCAAAATGAAGCCGCTGACACTCGAGAACATCGCTCGCTTCCCGATCGTCACCTACGATTCGAGCTTTACCGGCCGCTCCGTCATCAACGCCGCGTTTGACGCAGCCCGCCTCGAGCCGAACGTCGTTCTGACCGCCCTCGATGCCGACGTCATCAAGACGTACGTCGAATTGGGAATGGGCGTCGGGATTATCGCGCAGATGGCCTTTGACCCCGCCCGCGATGTCGCGTTCGAGAAGCTCGATGCGAGCCACTTGTTCGCACCGTCAACGACGCGGTTGGCTCTGCGTCGCGGCGTCTTTTTGCGTGGCTATGTCTATGCATTCATCGCGCTGTTCGCTCCGCAATACGGACGCAAGGCCGTCGATGACGCGCTGGGCGATGCGCGCGCTCGATGAGTCCGACGCCGGATCGAGTGTCCGCTACGCCGGAGATTCACCGCCGCTCGTGGGGGCTCGCCGCGCTCCTCGCGTCGCTCGCGATGCTCGGGCCGTTCTCGATCGACACCTATCTGCCGGCGTTCCCGGCGATCGGACGTGAATTAAGCGCGTCGCCGATCGCGCTGCAGCAGACGCTTTCCGCCTACCTCTTCGCTTACGCCTTCATGATGCTCTGGCACGGTGCGCTCTCCGACGCCATCGGCCGGCGGCCAGTGGTGATTGGCGGCCTCGCGATCTTCGCGGTCGCAACGTTAGGTTGCGCGATCGCCGGCAATATTCAATCGCTATGGCTGTTCCGGGCGCTGCAGGGGCTGTCCGCAGGAACCGGTCTCGTGATCGGCCGCGCGATCATTCGCGATCGCTTCAGCGGCGCTGAAGCACAACGGCTCATGTCGCAGATCACGCTGGTATTCGGCATCGCACCAGCCATCGCGCCGGTATTGGGCGGCGTATTGCTCAACAGCCTTGGTTGGCGTTCGATCTTTTGGGCGCTTTTGTTGTGGGTCGTCGTGATCATCGCGTGGTCGGCGAAGAGCTTGCCGGAAACGCTACCAGTCGCGCAGCGCCAATCGCTGCATCCGCGCGCGCTGTGGCGAAACTATCGCACGGTTCTGGGCAGGGTCGACTTCTTGCTGCTGGCGCTGATTCCCGCGTTCAATTTTTCGGCGTTCTTTCTTTATATTGCGAGCGCTCCCGCGTTTCTCATCGACCTGCTGGGCGTAACGACTTATGGGTTCGCCTGGCTCTTCGTGCCGATGATCGCGGGCATCATGGTCGGCGCAACGCTATCCGGAAGAATGGCGGGGAAGCTCTCGCCCCGACGCACGATCCGCTTGGGATACGCGTTCATGTGCGTTGGCGTGGTCGTCAATCTCCTGATCTGCGCGCTTCTGCCGCCTGGCGTGGCGTGGAATGTGCTGCCGATCATGATCTACACTTTGGGAACGAGTATCGTCATGCCGAGCACGACGCTCATCCTGCTCGATTTGTTTCCGGCGATGCGCGGCCTTGCGTCTTCGCTGCAGGGCTTTGTGCAGTTCACGCTTTCCGGATTCACCGCGGGTACCGTCGCGCCGTTCCTCGCGCATTCGCTGTTGGCGCTGGCTTGGGGGATGGCCGGATTCAGCGTTGCCAGTCTTGGCTGCTGGCTCGTCTATCAGCGCCGTGCGCGAACTCTTCTCAAGGATTGGTCACCATGATCTCGCTGCTTGCCACGTTACGAACGCTCGCTCGCGCCTGGATACTCGCACCGCTATTGGTCGTGCACGGGGCGGCGGGAGCGGCGGAATCGCCTTCGGTCACGCTCAGCATCGGTGCGCACCAGTTAAATGCGGAAGTTGCGACGACTCCGGAACAACGCGCGAAGGGTCTAATGCATCGCTTCAGCCTCAAACCGAATCAAGGCATGTTGTTCGATTTCGAGCGCCCTGGGATTCAGGGCTTTTGGATGAAGAATACTTACATTCCATTGTCGATCGCATTCATTGCCGCCGACGGACGCATCCTCAATATCGAAGACATGCAGCCGCACAGCGAGGACGTGCATCGGTCGAAAGGGCCGGCGTTATACGCATTGGAAATGCGCAAGGGATGGTTTGCGGAGAAGGACATTGTCGCGGGGAGCAAGGTGTCGGGGCTGCCGTTGCGCCGATGAAGAGCCCACCGTTTTCGGAGAGGCATGAATGCTGCCGACGTTGCTGCCTAGTTTTCAGCGAGGAAGCTCAGCCGAAATACACCCCGCCGCTGCTCGTGCCGCTCATCGCCGCCGCCGAGAAGGGGTTGGACTTGCGCCCCGTCGTGCAATCGATCCCCGTGAACCTCGGCTTTGATAGCTTCATGTACGGAATCAGCACGAGTCTTCGCCCGAACCAGGAAACCCGGAATTTCGTATTCACCACGTTGCCCGTCGAGCGGGTACTGCACTACGACCAGGCGGCATACTTGGAAATTGACCGAGATTTCTTAGCGTTCTCGAGATGAGGCTCCCGTACCTCTGGGACCGCGCCAGCGAGAGAGGGAAAAACCCGCGAACTGACTCGTTCCTGGACGATGCAGCCGCGTTCGGCATCAGCAGTGGCGTGTCCTTTTCCGTTTACGACGGCCGTCCCGCTTTCGTCCTGATTGCATTGAATTCCGCTATCGCCGTCGTCGATGACGTACGACAAGGTCTCATTGCGCGCAATCTGCCGGACATCATGGTGTTCGGTCATTTTTTTCACGAGTTATTCATGAAATCGGTCATCCACCGCAACGTCGCTCCCACCTCGACGGGCGCCCCGCTCAGCCCGCGCGAGCGCGAATGCTTGAACCTGGCGGCGCGAGGACTCACCAGCGACGACATCGCCGAGAAATTGGAAATCAGCCCGCGGACCGTGCAATTTCACTTCGACGGAATTCGCAGCAAGTTGAACGCCGCCAATCGCGGCGAAGCGATTGCCGGTGCGATCAAAGCGGGTCCAATCGCTGCCTGAGCGAAAAGAAACGCCTACTGTCAGAAGTTACAGGGTGAGGCGCTCCAGCGCAAAGGTGGGAGTTCGCGAGTGTCTGCCGATTTCAGCGAGTTGCGCTCTCTTTCGCATCGGACACGTTGCATCGAAGCCGTGTCGCTTTGCATGTTTGGCGAGTATTCATGAGCGTCGCGGCGGATTACCCTCGCGACATACACTCTTCCCGACGTCAGGATGCACGGCCGCAGTCGCGCACGAGCATCAGAGCGGATGCCCGGAGCGAGCAGCCGAAACGGAGGAATCGCGATGTGGCAACTGCGCCGGGAAAACGCCGCACCGGCTGTCGCTATTGAACTTCCCAATGCATTGGGCGAAACGCTCGGGCGCGTGGCATCGTCGCACGATCTAGGGCGTGCCATCGATTCTGTTTTGCGCGCGAAACGCTTTCGCTGGTTCACCTGCGTTCTAAGTCCGCCTGCCGTCGGCGGCAGCACCAGCGAAATCGTCTGGACGTCGTTGCCTCCCGCATGGACGAAACACTATTGTCGCGCGCGCTACGAGAACCTCGATCCGCGGCTGGTGCAGACGCGCAACCGATTTACTCCGATCGTGTGGGATGCGGCCACGATCGGCGGCGATTGGCGAATTGCGCATTTTCTGGCTGACGCGGCGCGCTTTGGCGTCAAGAGCGGCGTTGCGGTGTCCGTCGACGACCGGATGTTGGGGCGGCTGACGTTCATGTTCGACTCCGACGTCACGCCGGTCGATCCGGCAAGAAGGAAATTCGTGCTGGAGACGCTGGGCGATTTGATGCTGACCGCGAGCGCAATCCACGAAATCGTGCTGTCCCCCCGCCTCAACGCGCGCCAGGCGGAAGTTGCCGTTGCCTCGCCGCTAACACATCGGGAGCTGGACTGCATTTCACTGGCGGCGCGCGGAATGACCAGTGGCGATATAGGAACGAAGCTCGGTATTACCAAGCGCGGCGTCAACTTTCACGTCGCCAATATCGTACGCAAACTGGGCGTTCTCAACCGCCACGAAGCCATCGCCAAAGGCGTTGCCCGCGGAATCATCCGGATTGAATTCTAAATGCCCCTACGCAAAAGCCAGCAACCACGCGCGCAATTCGCCCACGCTGTGCAACGTCGCAAGCGGTGCGAGTTTCGTCAGACCAGACGCTGCGTGTGCTCCGTACGCCACCGCGATCGCCGACGTTCCGGCATTCCTGGCAAACTCAAGGTCGTGCGTCGTATCGCCTACCATCAGCGTCTCCGCGGGTGTTACCGCGAGGCGATCCATCAGATGCAGCAGCATATCTGGGTGCGGCTTGGGGAACCCCTCATCGGCGCAGCGGGTCGCGTCGAACCGGCGCTGCAATCCGTTGGCCGTTAGCGCGCGGTCCAGTCCCATCCGTGTCTTGCCGGTCGCCACTGCCATCAAATACCTTGCCGCGCCGAGTTCGGCGAGCAATTCCCGCGCCCCGTCGAACAGCGGAATCTCCGGATCTCGCGTCAGATAATGGTGCCGGTAGCGAGCGGCGAGCTCGGAGTGTCGTTCCGCGATCAGCGCTGGCGCGATGAGGCGCAGCGCGTCGGCAAGACCAAGCCCGATGACGAATCGCGCCGCGACATCATCCGGAGGGGGCTCGCCGATATCCCGGCATGCCGCCTGAATCGACTCGGCGATCATCGCCGTCGAATCGGCAAGAGTCCCGTCCCAATCGAAGACGATCAGCTTGAAGCGGCGCGCGGAGCCGTTACGCACCGGCAGTTTCCAAGGTCACGTCCGCGGCCATTCGCTCGACAAAGGCAGCTAGGTCCGCTGCCAGCGGACTTGAGAGCGCGACTCGCTCGCCCGTCAGCGGATGCGCGAAAGCGAGCGTATGCGCGTGCAGGAACATGCGTTTCAACCCTTGCCTGCGTAGGATTCTGTTCCATGCGAAATCGCCATACTTGTCGTCGCCAGCGATCGGGTAGCCGAGATGCGTCAGATGAACGCGTATCTGGTGCGTGCGTCCGGTCCGCAATTCCGCCTCGAGGAACGCGAGCGGCGGAACGACACCCGGCCATACTTGAAGCCGACGAAATATCGTCTCCGCCGTCTGCCCGTCGTCCTCCACGCGTACGCGGCGCTCCCCTTCGGTCGTTGCGAATTTGTGTAACGCATACGTGACCCGGCGTTTCGCGTCGCGCCATTTGCCCCTGACCAGAACCAGGTAGCGTTTTTCGCAACTGCCTGCGCGCAGTTGTGCGTGCAACGCCACCAGTGCGGCGCGTTTTTTGGCGAGCAGAATCACCCCCGAAGTGTCGCGGTCGAGCCGATGGACCAATTCCAGAAACTTCGCCTCCGGCCGCGCCGCCCGCATCTGCTCGATCAGCCCCTGCGCGATCCCGCTGCCGCCGTGCACAGCGAGCCCTGCCGGCTTGTCGAGGGCGAGGAGACCGTCGTCCTCGAACAGCACCAGTAGGCCGGCGCGAGCGCGCGTGGGTGGCACGACGTTGGCCTTCGCCGCCGTGCGCACCGGCGGCACGCGGACCACGTCTCCCAGGATCAATCGCGCCTCGGGTTTAACCCGCCCCTTGTTCACGCGGACCTCACCGCTGCGCAGAATGCGATAGATATGACTTTTCGGAACGCCTCTGAGCATTTTGCCGAGGTAATTGTCAACCCGCTGGCCCGCACTGTCCTCGCCGACCGTAAGCCAATTCACAGCATCCTTGCTTAACTCGTTCATTCGCTTATAATTGTGAATGTACCGCGCGATTTTGACGTCCGCTTCGATTCGGCCCGCCAATGGGCCTGCCGCATCGTTTTCCGGCGCATCGCGGGCCGCTCTGTTCAATGCGAACGGCGGAAACAATCCGGGTTTAGTCGCCCGCCGGCCGCACGATTGATTGAAATCGGCGGAAAGTGGCGATTTTAAAGCAACTTAAGATTACAGCGCAGTCTCCGCATCCGGCAACGGCCGGTCCGAAGCGGCGTATGCGCGGCGTTCGAAGCGAGAATTCTGTAGCTTGCGCCACCTCTTCCGCGCGACGCGCGTCGACGGGTAGCCTTGCTGCAACCGCTTGTTAGCGAAAATGAAGACCAAGACGCACGACGAGAACATTTCGCCCCTTCTTAAGTCGGGGCACCGATGATGCCGACGCCCGACCGCTCTGGCGCACTACTCTCGCCCGCAGGCAGCCCACGCTGTCCGCCTTTGTCTTCGCCCGCGACCGCCGTTAGCTAGTGCCGGCGCCGCGGCCAGTCCGCGACGCCATTTGCTTCGCTCCTTCCGCTGACCCGAGGCGTATTGCGCCGGGGAAAGCTCATGAAACGCATGCTGTTCAACGCCACCCAGGCGGAGGAACTCCGGGTGGCTATCGTCGACGGCCAAAAGCTCGTCGACCTCGATATCGAATCTGCCGCGAAGGAACAACGCAAGAGCAATATCTACAAAGCCGTCGTCACGCGCATCGAACCGTCGCTCGAGGCCTGCTTCGTCGACTACGGTACCGACCGTCACGGGTTCCTCCCGTTCAAGGAAATTTCCCGCCTGTTTTTTCGCGACCAGGATTCCGATCCCGGCAAAGCGCGCATTCAGGAACAGTTGAAAGAAGGACAGGAGTTAATCGTCCAGGTCGATAAGGACGAACGCGGCAACAAGGGCGCCGCGCTCACGACGTACATTTCGTTGGCCGGCCGCTATCTGGTTTTGATGCCCAACAATCCGCGCGGCGGCGGTGTGTCGCGCCGCGTCGAAGGCGAAGAGCGCAACGAGCTGCGCGAAGCGGTCGCTCAGCTCGACGTGCCGAACGGAATGAGCGTCATTGCGCGCACCGCCGGAATCGGCCGCAGCGCGGAAGAGCTCCAGTGGGATTTGAATTATCTGATGCAGTTGTGGCGCGCCGTGGAAGACGCCGCTGGACTGCAGGCCGGGGCCTACCTCATCTATCAGGAATCGAGCCTGGTCATACGCGCGATCCGCGACTACTTCCATCCGGACATCGGCGAGCTCCTGATCGACACCGAGGCGATTTTCGAGCAGGCGCAGCAGTTCATGGGGCATGTGATGCCGGCCAACGTCGCCCGAGTGAAGCTGTACAAGGATGACGTTCCGCTATTTTCGCGATTCCAGATCGAACACCAGATCGAGACGGCGTATGCCCGGCAGGTTCCGCTGCCCTCGGGCGGTGCGATCGTGATCGACCACACCGAGGCACTCGTTGCCGTCGACGTCAATTCGGCGCGCGCCACCAAGGGCGGCGACATCGAAACGACGGCGTTCAATACCAACCTCGAAGCCGCCGAGGAAATCGCCCGCCAGCTTCGGCTACGCGATCTGGGCGGTCTGATCGTCATCGATTTTATCGACATGGAAAGCGCCAAGAATCAGCGTGACGTCGAGAACCGCTTGCGCGACTCGCTCAAATACGACCGCGCACGCGTTCAGCTTGGCAAGATCTCGCGGTTCGGCCTGATGGAATTATCGCGGCAGCGGCTGCGTCCCGCGCTCGCGGAATCCGCCTACATGCCGTGTCCGCGTTGTCATGGCATCGGGCATATACGCGGCACCGAATCGACCGCGCTCCACATTCTCAGAATCGTCCAGGAAGAAGCGATGAAGGACAACACGGCGCAGATCGTCGCGCAGGTTCCAGTCGATGTGGCGACGTTTCTGCTGAACGAAAAACGCTCCGATGTGCTGACGATCGAAACGCGCTTCAAAGTGAACGTACTGATGGTGCCCAATCGCCATCTGGAAACACCCAACTACAGCATCGAGCGGCTACGCCACGACGACCTGAACCAGGCCGAACCGTTGCCGGCTTCATTCGAGATGGTGCGCCAGCCCGAGCCGCTGGATTCCAGGGTCAAGGAAGACGGGAAAGAGCCGCGGCAGGAGGCCGTCGTCAAAGGCATCACACCGGCGCAACCGGCGCCGTTGCCGATCGAGCGCGCGGCGGAAGCGCGTAAGCCTGGCACAGCAGCGGGTGCCGGGACAGACGAAGGTTCGTGGCTCGCGCGCATGTTCGACTGGTTCCGCGCGAAACCTGAAGTTCCGGCTGCACCTGCCGCCATCGAGCGAGCCGAGCCGCCCAAGGTCGAGCGCCCGCGTGATGGACGCCGCGATGGACGCGGTGGCGAGCGAAGGGATGGCGTTCGCGGCGAGAGCCGCGCGCTGAGCAAACCTCGCGCCGGCGAGCAGCGGCGGGACGAAGGTCGCGACGAGGCACGTCCGCACGAACAGCGCGCGCGCCGGGACGGTCGCGTCAAACCTGGTTCGGATACACCGAGCACGTCGTCGCAGCAACGCAATCAGCCGAAGCCAGGCGCTCCCCGCCGGGATGAACGCAAAGATCAGCGCCGTCAGGGCGAACGCCCGCCACGCGACGCCAAACCGGCGCCCGAGGCGGCCAATGAAGGTGTCTTGAACGTGGACGCAACTCCAGCCGGCGGCGCCCACATGCCGGCACCGTCGGTCATCAATGGCGAAGCAGGCGAAGGCAGCCGCCGTCGGCGCGGACGCCGCGGTCGCGGCGGTGACCGTCCGGAACGTTCGGCCGCCGGGGCGGCCGGAGTCGTCTCCGATGTGACGCAGATCATACCCAGCGCAAATACTTCGGACCTTAAGGTAGCGGCGGATTCCGACCTCTCGTCAGAATGGCGTGCAACGCCGGACACGGCCGAGGTTCCTCCAACACGTGTACCCCGTGAACCGCGGACGCCGCGCCCACCACGCGAGCAGCGTCCGCCGCCCGAGGCAATCACGCCAAGCGCTGACGTCGCTCGCTTCAAAGCTGCCGCGCCGAGCGCTGACGTCGCTCGCTTCCAAGCGGCAATCGAACCGCCGTCCGCGCAATCGGAAAGTACCGGAGATGTCCGAACGTCGCCGCCGTCGGTCCAGCGGCCGTTGCCGGAAATGCCGCCGGTGTCGTTGTCGCTTCCGCCGGATTCCGGTTTGGTTTTGATCGAGACTGCGCGCGCGGCGGCCGAAACGCCTCACGATCTCGCGCCCGAACCGGCTGGTCCTAAGCGAGTGCGCCCACCGCGGCTGGAACTCACTGCGGAGCCACTCGAAATTGTCGAAACGCGGAAGGAAGGCGCGCCGCGGGTGTAGCCCGCCGGCGGCAGCGCGGCTCACCCCTTGGATGCGCGAACGACGTGTAACAGCAACGCTTCGCTGGCAAGTTCGACCAGATCCAGCACCCGCTCAAAACCCTCCGGACCCCCGTAGTAAGGATCGGGTATCTCGCGCACCTGCGCATCGGGAACATAATGCATCAACAACTCGAGGTGTCCGACGAATCCGCTCGGGCGCATTTCGGTCAGTAGGCGCAGATTCACCTCGTCCATCGCCACGATCCAATCGAAGCGGTTGAAATGTTCGGCGGCAAAGGTACGGGCGCGCAACGTGGCAATGTCGTAACCGCGTGCGCGCGCCGCGAGAATCGCGCGCCGGTCGGGCGGTTCGCCAAAGTGGAACCCGTGCGTGCCGGCGGACTCGGCGCGCACCGTGTTCGCCAACCCCGCTCGCCCCGCGAGCGCACGAAACACGCCCTCCGCCGTGGGCGAGCGGCAGATATTGCCGGTGCACACGAACAGCACATTGACGGGACACCCATTTATCATTTTTTCCCTCTGTAACTAGGCACAACTGGACACCCTTGGGCACCTTTGTTATGCTGTATGAAAAGGACACCCACAGGGGCACCCAATGCCACGTCTGACCGAAGTCACCATCCGCAACGCGCGGCCGTCAACGCACGACGTACTACTCGCCGATGGTGGCTGCTTGTTTCTTCGCGTGCGGGCTACCGCCAGCAAGGGAATCACCCGCGGGTGGATCGTCCGCATCAAGCGCGACGGTAAGCGGCGCGTCCATAGCATCGGCGCATATCCTGGCGTCAGTATCAAACAGGCTCGCGCCGACGCTGCTCGCATAGTCGCAGTGGAGCGCGGATCCGCACGCGTGACAGTGCGCGATGCGGTCGAGAAATACATGGAATCGATCATTCGGCCAAAGTACCGGCGCCTCAACAACGCGGAAGTTTACGCCCGCCGGTTGGGAGCAAAGCTTGGTGTATTGTCGGTGGACGCAGTGCGCCCGGTGGACGTGTCGCGCATGATTGCCGACTACTGCCGTGAAGCGCCGGTCGCTGCAATGCGGATGCTCGGATTCGCGCGGCAATTCTTCGCCTGGTGCGTGGCGTTCGGTTATCTGGAACGGTCACCCGTTGCGGACGTTCGCGCCAATGCCTTTGGCGTCGCGGAAGAGGCGCGCGAGCGCATTCTGACTGATCCCGAGATACGCGCCTTCTGGCATGCGCCCGATCTTCCGCACCGCGCCCTGTTGCGCTTCTTGTTGTTAACGGGTGTGCGAATCGGCGAGGCTCAAGCGGCACGCTGCCACTGGCTCGATGCTGATGGGTGGTTGCACTTTCCCGCAAGTGTGATGAAAAACGGCAAGCCGCATGACGCGTACATCACGCCCTTGGCTCGGCAGCAGATAGAGGCACAAGCAGCGCCGGTGCTCTTCCGCGCGGTCTCACCGACTGCCGTACAGGCCGCGGTGCGCCGCTGGCAGGACCGGCACAAGATTGCGTCGCGTTGGACACCGCACGATCTGCGCCGCACGTTCGCATCGCGTTGCGGCGATCTTGGCGTTGCTCCGCACGTCATCGCTAAGGCGCTTGCGCACACCTTCGCGCCTTCGGAATCACTGCCGACGTACCTACGCTCGGAATGGCTCGAAGAGCGCAAGCAGGCCGCTGTAGGCCTTGCCACGGCCATCGCGGCAACGGTGGCGCAATCGGCGCGCTCGCGTTAAACCATGGCGTTGGTACTGCTTGCCGTCCGCGCCGGTGGTATCGGGGAACTGGCGGATTCCGCCAGTCCCCACTCCCTCTAATTCAACGCGTGCAATACCGACCGTCATGACCGGAGAAGAACTGCTCGCGGCGCTAACGGCGAACGAGGTCAAGCGAAAGCGGGGCCGGCCGCGCGCGAACACAATTGGCGATCTAGATAAAAGAACGCAGCGCCTCGTGATTAAAGTGTTTAAGGCTGCGCGGGCTGCGGGAGGTGGTCGCGGCGCGATCACCGCTGCAACATGGGAGATAGCGCTGCGGGAAAACATCAAGCCCGAGACATTGAAGCGGTCGGTAACTCGGCATCGTCGCCTGTTGGACAACGGCGTCGTGGCCGCGGTCGAACACATGGATCAGGAATGGGCGGAGTTCGCCGAAGTACGTCGAAGGCTAGGCGAAATCCGTCAGGACAGCATCGTTACCGGACATGTTTGGCGTTGGTTTTCAAATATGCCGGTGAAGCCGGTACTCCAGTTTCTACGGGACAACCAAATCAACGGCCACTGTCCGAGGTGGCTTATCCATGCTGTAGCCGCTCGTGAATTTATGTCCCCAAACCACCCCAAAACGGACGAAGGCGAGGAATAGCATTTCGGGCACCTCTTAACAAAGGAGTGCCCCGCCGTGAAACACACCCCCGTTGCAGATCGCGCGCCGCTGGCGATTAGCTTCCGTGAATTTTATGAGCGCGAATATCCGTGCTCACGATCGCGCGCTAATTTCTACGTTCAATCCGGCGAGCTCGAATCCTTCCTGGATCGCGGACGCCGCATGGTTTTGTACTCGAAGGTGCGCGAATTCGTCGCGCGCAAAGCGGCCGCTGGCGGCGCAGTTTCCCCGCAAGTCTCGGAACGAAAATCCGCTGCGGGCCGAAAGGGCCGTGCTCGGCAACTGGAGGCGGCGCAATGAACGCCCGACGTGAAGACGCCGTAGCTCGGTCAGGGGCTACGGCGCCGGGTGAGACAGGTCAGGGCAAAGAGCACAGGCAGCATACAACAACACCCCATCGATCGGGCGCAATCATGAGCGCGGTCGTCGCTGATCTGGCGCCGGCAATACGCGCCGAGCATGAAGCCGCTCAGACTTCTGCACAGCAAGTCATCGCGCACGCTATCCGAGCGGGCGAACTGCTATTGCAAGCCAAAGATCAACTACCGCATGGTGCATTCGGGCCTTGGCTCACGGCGAACGTCGAGTTTTCCTATCGCACGGCCCAGGGATACATGCAGTTAGCGCGCGAATGCGCGGACCCGGCAAAAGCGCAACGCGTTGCGGATTTGAGTCTGCGGGGCGCGTTGCGGGAGTTGTCGCCGGCTGCAAATGTGCGCTCTCGTCTAGCGCCGATGCGGCTTATCACCGACGGCCTGCGCGCCCCGGATGCTGGCCCAAGCATCGAGCGCGGCACGCGTTCGTTTCACATTTTGCGCAACAAGGAAACAAAACAGTGGTGCTTGCGCGCGCTGCGCGACGACAACCACTTGTTCACCGAGACGTTTTACTTCTCGCCAATGGACGAGACGACCGACTGCAAACTCTTAACCTTCACCACCGCCGTCTTAGTCGACTACTTTCTAGAGAAACTTGGCGATCTCGAAATCGAGGACATCTCGTTGCGGGGGGATTGCCGCGATATGGGCTCGGCGGGGATTCTGGCGCATTCCCTGCCACTGCGTGTTAAGGGGTGGACACGTTGCGGGTTCGAGGCATGAACCGCGCTGACCAACTGATTGCCACGATCGAAGAGTTGCACCCGCTCGACCGCGAGTGCGTGAGAGACACCGAGGCGGCAGAGTCGCGGTCGTCCGTAAACACCCCGGCGGCCCCTTGAATCGCGCTGCACGACGCTCTACGAACGCGCAAGGGGTGCAGGCACGTCCGCGAGCCGCGAAACGCGCCAGCGCGCCGCTTGGCGGCTTTCACGTGCAATGCCAAAAGAAGTCGAGCGGCGCCTGGGTTTTATTTTCGCGTTATACAAGTTTGGAAGAAGCGGAAATGGTGCGCACGTGCTTAGCCGCGTTAGGGCAACCCACGCGCGTCATCGCGCAAACGTGAAAGCGCGCGTTGTGAAGGATCAATCTTATGGATCAAATAAAACGCCCCGCCGGGCAAGGGCGAGGCGCAGATGAAGCAGCAGAAGGACATGCAAAGTTTAGGACAAACATTCCCCGCCTGCAAGCCGTTGACGATGACGCTGCCATTGACGTTGAAGGGTTTAAAGCACGATTGCCGGCGGAGTCGTTCGAGGCTCGCTACGTCGGCCATGCGACCTCATTCGTTTTTAACGCGCCGAAAATTTTCCTCCACTTCGAGATCTCGCAGTTCGGCGAACATCACGGAGTGCGTGTATTTCGAGCGTTCCGCATCCGCCGATTCAAGGGGCGGCCTGGTCCGAACGGCGGGTTCGTACTTCACGCGAACGGCGAGTTGTATGCGCTGCTGGTGCGCCTGCTCGGGGTGCGCAGTCGCACTGACCGGATATCGCTCAAGCCCTTACGCGCCATGCTTTTCCGCATTCACCTGCGCACAGTTGCAACCGACTATAAACAGCAACCGCTGCCTGAGCATCGCCGCTATTCGACGATCGAAACAATCGACAGAGGCGAGTGATGCAGCAGTTAGCAGTTACCAGGTAAGCAGTTACCACCACCTGCACCCGTACCCGCCTCGAATCCACGCGAAGCCTTATCCAGCGCGGTTCTCCACGAGATGCGTTGGCAGAATATTGACCGTTTCGATAGGTCGAATTTGCAGGCGACCCCAAATTTTCACGAATTCGGGCCAGAGAAGAAATGGCGCGGCCCGGGTACACCACTGTCCGTCCGCCGCCCCGAGGGCTTCGGCTCTCGGGGTTCTCGAATCCCATAGGGGAGAGAAACATGACGGCCGATGTAGCTGATATCGATGCTGCGCGCGTAGCGAAGTGGGTGCGTATGTGCGACGAGTGGCAGTCGAAAGAGGTAACAGACGCCTTCCGCTTTGCGGTGCATATGCATTGCTACAACAAGGCCTTAGAAGCTGGGCTCGTAGAGGACTTTAAGGCAGCGCTCTACGGCAAGTATCGCCATAGGTCTCTGACATGAGTAGCAACCCCCAGCGCAAGCCCTGGCAGAAGCGCGACGATGCGCCCAAGCGGCTCGCTGGCCGGAAGCTGCAGGAGCGCCGCGCCCGATGGTTTCGCCACCACCCGTTATGCGCTGCCTGCGATGCGCTGGGACTTACTCGCCTCGGCACCCAGCTCGATCACATTGTGCCGTTGAGCAAGGGCGGTTCCGATACTGACGAGGCGAATTATCAGAGCCTCTGTGCCACGTGCCACGAGGAAAAGTCACTGCGCGAAAAAGGTTATAGGCCGCGCGTGCGGATCGGCATCGATGGCTGGCCGATCGTTGAATGAATTGGCGGCTGGCGGATTCCGCCACCTGTGCGGGGGAGGATCAGGCCGTGAGAGTCAATCACTTGGAATCCGACGCGCGGCCGTTTATTTGCGCCGTCAATATAGAAAACCTGTTTTTCGTTCAATCAAACCCCTCGGGGGGCGATCGCGTCCAGGAGTTGGCGATATTGGAATTCGCCCGCGGTGCGTCGTCTCGTTAACAGTCCCCGGTCCCGCGCGCGACCCCTGTTTGATTTTCCACTGAAGGAGGCAACACCGTGCCACGAAAGTCCGCTGCAGCAACACTCGCCGTCGTCGACGTGCGGCATAAACGCATCAAGGCGCCGGCCGAGCTGCCCGCGCCCGTGCGTGCGATCTGGAGCCGGTTGGTGGATGCGTTGCCGGGCGATCGCTTTCATTCTAGTGACGGCCCGTTGCTGGCGTTGTATTGCCGCGCGCTGCATCAAGCCGATCTCGCATTCGGCCAGCTCGAAGAGTTCGGCGCGTGGAAAGACGAACACAATCCTTGGTTGAAGGTCGCCGACATTACGACGAAGCAATGCGCGACGCTGGCAAGCAAGCTGCGGTTATGCCCGCAGGCGCGGTTAGATCGCAAGGTTGCAGGACCGGCGGCGCGAGATGAGCTGGGCGGCCCCGCAATTTGGGAGCGCCTAAGCGATGACGACGCACGTCATGATGTTTGACGCCTAATGTTGAGCCGTCCGCGCCCATGGTGAGTGTGTCAACTTGGTGAAATTCACCATGTTGGTCAGTTGGCGGAATCCGCCAACTGGTGAATTTCACCAGTCGTCTAGTTCGTGACCATGTCGATACCCGATGATCGACTCGCCGTTGCGTTGCTCACCGAGATTCGCGACGAGCTGCGCGCCATTCACGCGCTGGCCGCGATGGGCCGCCCCAATTTTGGCGGTACCGATGCGGAACCGCCTATAACTCTTGCCGATCTTCTGCACGCAATAGCCGCGACAACGCGAGGGCTGAAATTCACCGTTAACGAATTGCTAGAACACGCGGAAGTTGTCGCCGATCGCGCCGCGGATCAACGGCTACATGACGCGATTATCGCCGCGTGTGGTGGCCTCAACGGCCGGCGATTAGGAAAAATGCTGGCTCGCCTGGAAGGTCGCGAGCTCGACGGGCTGCGTGTTGTTCGCGTCGGGGTTGGCCGCGACGGTATCGCGTGGCGTGTCGTTGCGGGTTTGCGGGTTTGAAACTCGCAGTTACCGTTGCGGCACTACTTGGAATGCCGGACGCTGCGAGTACATAAACGCAAAAAAGGCGATCGACAATGGAACGGCTAAGCGAACTCACCGACAGCATTCGCGCGCAGCCGCGCGGCGCGGACTTCGCGCGATTTGCGTGGTTGTTGATGCATACCAAAGGCGACGTCCGTAAGACAGAGGCAATTGCTGCCGAGCGCTTCGCTCAGCATTCACCGGCCGTGACTCGCACAACGAAAGCCGCGGTCGCAACCATCGGCACGATGAGCGACGGATTCGTCGATAACGCGAGTTGGCGCGGCATCAGCGGCGAAATTCTTTCCATGGTCGCAACGCAAACGGTCCTGGGGCGCCTCAAAGGAACGCGAAGAATTCCGTTCAACCGTCCCGCACTCACAGAATTGACGCCGGCTACTGCGCAATGGGTCGGACAAGGCCGCGCTAAACCGTTGTCGACGTTTGCGCTTAATTCCACCACCTTGGAACTGGCAAAAATTGTTGCGATGGTCGTTTTTTCGAATGAACTCGCAGATGAGTTTTCGCCGGCAGCGCTGCAATCCATTATCGACAACACAGTTGCCAGCTTGGCGAAATTTGCGGACGAAGCATTCCTAGACCCGAGCCTTGCGGCAATTGCTGGCGAACGGCCGGCGTCGATAACTTTTGCAATAACTCCGACGGCTAGCAGCGGTTCGAGCGCGTCGGCAATTTCCGCCGATCTGCGCGACGCGCTCGCCCGCATGGTTAACGCGGGCTCCGACCTCAGCGGAGTTTCGATCGTTTTGCATCCCGCGACTGCGGTTTTCTTATCGTCCTTGTCATTGGCGGACGGCGGCCTCGCGTTTCCAAGCATGGGCGTCGGCACAAGCGCGCCGGCTTTAATCTGGGGAATTCCGGTTCTTGTTTCTCTCGCTGTCGAAGTTTCCGGATCTCCTAGTCAGCGGTCAATCGTACTGATTGATGCCAAGAAAATTTTGGTTGCGGATGATGGCCGCGTGCGGATCGATTCGTCGCGCGAGGCTTCCATGCAAATGGTTACAAATCCATCGGATGGAGCGACGCAAGCTATTTCTCTTTGGCAATTGAATTTGCAATGCCTGAAAATCGAGCGCTACATAAGTTGGGCGCGCGCGCACGATTCCGCCGTCGCAATTATCAGCAACGTGACGTATTAAATATCCGCGATGAAAACGACTGAAGTCGAAGCGCTCATGCGTGGCGTTGGTTCCGTACTGCGTGAGTTGCGCGATGCACAGAACAAGCACATCGCTGGGGTGTACACCGAACTAATCGGCCGCAACGACAAGCAAGCGCAACGGCTGTCGGCACTGGAAAAACATGTCGCCGCGCTCGAACGCCGACTTCAGCCGAAGGGATAAAAAATGACCGACGGCTTGAGATGCGCGGAACTTTCCATCGCGACGGCGAGCTCGATGCGCATACAAGGGTTCGCCGGGTCGATACCACCTTACACAGTGCGCGTGGAACGGCGCGACGGCGACGTGCTATGTGTCGGCGTCTTGACCACCGGCGCCTTGCGCCAATACATCGCAACTTTGAGTCCGGACGAGTCAGTTATCAGGCTCTGGTACGGGCCGGGCGATGACCTGGAAATTGTGCTCGGAATATTGGCCGGCGAAATAACGACGCATTAAAACTCGCCGACGGGCGAGCGATGCTCACGAGACGCCGTGAGAAGCCGGCGGGCGTTGCTGCCGCGGCCGGCGGCTATTTAAGGATGCGCGACCGCGCGAATGCCGAAAATTGACCGCGTAGAACGCGCTAGGACGTGTGTAAACGGTTGCGGGTAGGGGTAGATACCTCGGCACTGCGGCGATCGTGATTGCGCCGTTCTATCGATCGCGGTTTAATCCCGCATGCCTGTTGCCCCGCCGCTTCTCTACCCGTTTCGCTTCCGCGATCCGCTAACCGGTAAGTGGGTGCGGGCGCGCTATAAAGCCTCGCGTTCCGATCTCGAAAAACGCTACGCCGAATGGGAGATCACCGGGGCGGGCGAGATGCGCCACGACGTGGGCGGCAGCTTCAACCCGCACCGCAAACTTATTGCGCACGCCGAACTGAAACGAATTAGCGAGCCGGCGTTAGAGCTGCAGCCGCGCCTTGACGAAGTTGAAGGGTTCTTAGTGCAAGTGTTCCTGCGCCGGTACGTGACCTACTGTGCACGGCGCGGCCGATACGCGCAAATGAATGGCGCCGCCAACCTGTTTAGGGAACTTCGCTGAAGTATGACCCCGACGATCGAAAGATCGCCGCGGAATCAAAACGCCACGGCCTTCGGGTGTTCAAGAAGGATATCCCCAAAGAACCGGGGTGGTGGTGGCAGCGCCAGGGTGGGAATCTAAACGGCCCGTTTCCAACGGCGGTGCGTGCAACGACGCATTCGCAACGATCGGCTAACGCTCTTCGGGTGTGATAACTCTGGAACGAGACGACGGCTCTCGACCCAAAGCAGCCATTGGCGCAGCTCAACCGTCCAATACGCTGCTCTTCGCCGCCGGGCCGGACGAAAACAATCGTGAATTAGGTCACGTCCACCCTGCAGCCAAAAAACGACCACAATACCCGGTATCATTGTGCCATCGACAATCGTTAGCCCCACAGGATGGTTCGAATTGCGTTCGATACTAAGAGGCACTCGACCATGCGCGTGAACATTCAACGCATTGCTGCGATCGCCGCCGGTGCTCTGCTGCTGACCGCCCTGCCCGCGGGCCTGGCGCAGTCGCCCGATAAAAAGGTCCATATCGGCATCTTGGTCATGGGCAGTCTGGCGCAGCGCGGCCATCTGGAACAGGAGCTTTTGCGGGGCCTGCGCGAGCAGGGCTACATCGAGGGCAAGAACCTCGTGCTCGAGCGCCGCTATGCCAATGGCCGCGGCGACCGGGTGCCCGAATTTGCGCGCGAACTCGCTGCGATGAATCTCGAGGCCATGGTCACGACTTGCACGCCATCGACTCGCGCCGCCATGCAGGCGACCAGGACGACCCCCATCGTCATGGCGGCCGTCGCCGACCCCGTGGGGCAGCATTTGATCGCGAGCCTCGCCAAGCCCGGCGCGAATCTCACCGGGCTTTCCAGCCAGGCGGAAGATATCATGCCCAAGATGATGGAGCTCTTCGCGAGCGTCCTCCCCAGGCCGTCTACGATCGCAGTGCTCACGGAAGCGAGAAGCGACGTGCACCCGCGGATGTGGCAAGCGCTCGGCCCGGCGGCGCAGTCGCTGAAACTGAAACTCATAAGGATCGACGTGGCAAGCCCCATGGACGTGAATCTGCCCGCCGCGTTCGAGACTGCACTGCGCGAGAAGGCAGGCGCGATCTTCGTCCTACCCGACGAGCCGGTGTTTCTCACGAGGCGGGCGCAAATCGTGGAGCTTGCGGCCAAGCACCGCCTCCCCGCCTTCTATGGAGCGCGGGAATTCGTCGATGACGGCGGCTTCATGAGCTATGGGGAAAACCTACGGACTGCCTACCATAATGCGGCCTCATACATCGCTAAGGTGGCTCAGGGAGCGAAACCCGGTGATATTCCAGTCCAACAGCCGACCAAGTTCGAGTTGGTGGTCAACATGAAAACCGCTAAGGCGCTCGGTATCACCATCCCGCAATCGGTATTGCTTCGCGCCGACGACATAATCGAATAATCCTGCTTAACCGGGTCCCGACCCCGCTTACGCCTCCGCTCTCGCTGCACACGTTCGCTACTCGGAGCGACGCTGTTTAACCAATCAGCGAACGTCTGCTCCTGGCCGCTTGCGGCCGGTCTAGAAGCGAATATTGCGGACAATGCCCCCTTCAGATCGAGTGTCGGCGCTAGGACATTCAATCCACTACGTTGTAAAGCTCGCGCGCTGCGGACACGACACCGCCGGCAACCGCCCGCACAAGGTTACTGTCCGACCCTCGCGCCGGCGTCACCGTGAAATCTGCCCAGTTCGAGAGGTCGAAGTCCGCGACTGGGATCGGAGCGCCGGCCGTCAGCGTCGAACCACCGCAGCCCGCGATCTTCTGCAGCTCGCGCGTCAACATCGCGTCGAGCTCTGCGCGGCGTAGCCACATCCGCATCCAGGTCGCTACAGCGCCTTAATGGCGGCGAGGAAATCGCTTCTGCATTTCGTCGTCTTGCCGCAACCAGGGCACACCAGCACCCCGCTCTGCTGAAGCTTTGCGATCAAATTCGTGCGTCGTGCGTTTGCATGCGGGACACACTATCGGCAGCGTCCCTTTGTCGCTCCATTTTCCCTTGATGGACATGATTGGGCTCGCAACGCCGCGCCCAGTTCAGAAGGGCGCGGGCTCTAATTGACACCCACAGGGGCACCCAAAGCCCTTGTTTTCAATCTTAGCGTCGCATGCTGCCGGTGCATACGAATAACACCCCTGTCGTTCTGCCGTGGGAATTGACGAAGTTCATGCTGCACTAGGGCTCAACCGGCAGCGCGACGCCGAAGAGCGATTCTTTAAGCTTGTATAAACGATCGCGGAGTTCGGCTGCCTTTTCGAACTCGAGGTTTTTCGCAGCATCGAACATCTCCTTTTCGAGCAGCTTCAACTCACGCGCCAGATCCTTCTCGGGCATTGCCTCGTATTTGGCACGCACCTGTGCCGCCTTCTGCTCCTTCCGGGCTTCGTCCGCGTCGTACACGCCTTCGATGATGTCCTTGATCCGTTTGGATACGCCGATCGGCGTGATGCCCATTTTTTCATTCCATAGCAGTTGCTTCGCGCGCCTGCGCTCGGTCTCCCCGATCGCCGCCTTCATCGACTCGGTCATGACGTCGGCGTACAGGATCGCGTGGCCGTTGATATGCCGCGCCGCACGCCCGATTGTCTGAATCAGCGAGCGCTCGGATCGCAGAAAGCCCTCCTTGTCGGCATCGAGAATCGCGACCAGCGAGACTTCCGGAATATCGAGTCCTTCGCGCAGTAGGTTGATGCCGACCAGTACATCGAACTCGCCGAGCCGCAGGTCGCGGATGATCTCCACCCGTTCGACGGTATCGATATCCGAGTGCAGGTAGCGTACCTTGACGCCGTGCTCGGCCAGATAATCGGTGAGGTCTTCGGCCATGCGTTTGGTGAGCGTCGTGACGAGCACCCGCTCGCGCTTTTCCACGCGGAGGCGAATTTCGCTCAACAGATCGTCGACTTGGGTGGCGGCGGGACGCACGGTCAGCTGCGGATCGACGAGACCCGTCGGGCGAACGAGCTGTTCCACTACCTGCCCGGCATGTTTTTTTTCGTAGTCGGCCGGTGTCGCCGAGACGAAGACCGTTTGCGGCATCAGGCGCTCGAATTCATCGAAGCGCAGCGGACGGTTGTCGAGCGCTGAGGGCAGGCGAAACCCGTAATTGACCAGATTCTCCTTACGCGCGCGGTCGCCCTTGAACATTCCCCCCACCTGCGGGATCGTGACGTGCGACTCATCGACGAACATGAGCGCACTAGCGGGCAGGTAATCGATCAACGTCGGCGGCGGCTGTCCTGCCTCGCGGCCGGAGAGATAGCGTGAATAATTCTCGATACCTTTGCAGTATCCGATTTCTGTCATCATCTCGAGATCGAACCGCGTGCGCTGCTCGATGCGCTGCGCTTCGACCAATTTCATCTGCGAGACAAAAAACTCCTTTTGCGTGACCAGCTCTTGCTTGACGTGCTCGATCGCATCCAGCACCTTGGCTCGTCCGGTCACGTAATGCGAAGATGGAAACACCGTGAACCGCATCAGCTTCTGTTTCAGATGCCCGGTCAGCGGGTCGAATAACTGCAGCATTTCGACTTCGTCGTCGTAGAGCGAAACACGCACCGCATGCTCCGCATTCTCGGCCGGGAAGATGTCGAGCACTTCCCCCCGGACGCGAAACGTGCCGCGTTTGAATTCCATTTCGGAACGCTGGTACTGCATCTCGGTCAAACGCTTGATCGCGTCGCGCTGCGTCAGGCGATCGCCCAGCTTCAAATGCAGGATCATGCTGTGGTATTCGGACGGGTCGCCGATACCATAAATCGCGGAAACCGATGCGACGATCACGCAGTCGGGACGTTCGAGTAGCGCCTTGGTCGCCGAGAGGCGCATCTGCTCAATGTGCTCGTTGATCGCCGAGTCCTTTTCGATGTACAGGTCGCGCGACGGAACGTACGCCTCGGGCTGGTAGTAATCGTAGTAGGAGACGAAGTACTCGACGGCATGGGTGGGGAAGAACTCGCGGAATTCAGAATACAGTTGGGCGGCAAGCGTCTTATTGGGCGCCATGACGATCGCCGGCCGGCCGGTCCGAGCGATAACGTTGGCCATTGTGTACGTCTTGCCTGAACCGGTGACGCCGAGAAGCGTTTGGTACGACAGTCCGTCGTTCAAACCTTCGACCAGCTTCTCGATCGCCTGAGGCTGATCGCCCGCCGGGCTAAACGGCTGGTGCAGCTCGAATGGACTGTTGGGAAAGGTGACGACCATGCGCGGCCTTCAGGGAACCTTAGAAGCGAACAACCGATTATTGTAGCGCCGCGCCGGTTTCCGTCGCGAGGTCGGCGTTGGGTCTGCCGCTGTCGTTCGCCCCGAACTGCAGCGCAGCGAGACGCGAATACAGTGGATTGTGTTGCGTCAATGCGTCGTGCGTGCCGGTCGCGATAATGCGGCCGTGCTGCATGACCGCAATGCGGTCGGTATGCCGGATCGTCGCCAGCCGGTGCGCGATGATGACCACGGTCCGGCCGGTCATCAAACGTTCGAGCGCCAATTGCACCATCCGCTCGCTCTCGGCGTCCAGCGCGCTCGTCGCTTCGTCGAGTAATAGAACCGGGCGGTCGGCCAGGATCGCCCGTGCTATCGCCAGCCGCTGCCGCTGTCCGCCCGAGAGACGAACGCCGCGTTCGCCCAAGTAACTTGCGAATTTGTCGGGCAAACGGTCGATGAACTCGGTCGCATAGGCCGCCTCGCACGCGGCGCGCACGTCGGTGTCCGTCGCCTCCGGGCGCCCATAGCGAACGTTGTCGGTCACACTCGCAGCGAAGATCACCGGGTCCTGCGGCACGACGGCGAGGCGCCCGCGCACCGCTGCGGGGTCTGCCTTGCCCACGTCGACGCCATCGATCAATACCGCGCCGCGTTGCGGATCGTAAAAGCGCAGCAGCAGTTGGAAGACCGTCGTCTTGCCGGCACCCGACGGCCCGACCAGCGCCACTTTTTCGCCAGCCGCCACGTCAAGGGTGAATTCGCTCAGCGCCGCCGTGTCCGGCCGCGACGGGTAGTGGAAGGTCACGCCGTGCAGTGCGACGGTGCCTCGCGCCGGGTTCGGCAGCGCCAGCGGTAGCGCCGGGTCGGCAATCGCTGGCTCGATGGCAAGCTGTCCGAACAAGCGATCGGTCGCGCCCGCGGCACGCTGCAGATCGCCAATCACTTCGCTGATCGTGCCGACGGCGCTGGCGACGAGTACCGCATAGAAGACGAACGCCGACAATTGCCCGGGTGTCAGGCGTCCCGCGATCACATCGTGCCCGCCGATCCAGAGCATCACACCGACGGCGCCGAAGACGAGCATGATCACGGCCGCGACCAGCAATGCTCGCTGACTGATCCGCTGCACCGCCGTGGCGAAGGCCGATTCGACGCGTTCCCCGAATTCGCGGCGATCCACGGGTTCGTGCCCATACGCCTGGACGGTGCGGATTTCGTGCAGCGCCTCGTCGACATACGCGCTCACGTCGCCCACGCGATCCTGCGTCGCCCGCGCGAGTTTGCGCACCCGCCGTCCGAACAGAATGATCGGCGCCACGACCAGCGGTGTGCCAACCAGCACGAGCAAGGTCAATTTGGCGCTGGTCAAGGCCAGCATCACGAAGCCGCCAATCATCAGCAATCCATTGCGGACCGCCATCGATGCGCTGGAGCCGATGACCGTTTCGAGCATCGTCGTGTCGTTGGTAAGACGCGAAATCACTTCGCCGGTACGCATCAGCTCGAAGTACGCCGGCGGGAGCGCGAGCAGGTGATCGAACACGGCGCGCCGCAAATCCGCGGTCACGCGCTCCCCCAGCCAGGAAACGAAGTAGAAGCGCGTATACGTCGCCACCGCCATGACGATGATGACACCCGCCGAAAGCGCCAGCATGCGATCGAGCTCGCCGGCATTGCCGGCGTCCAGCCCGCGGTCGACGAAAAATTTGAGACCCTGCCCGATCGCGAGTACCGCCGCGGCGGCAAAGAGGAGCGCGATGCCGGCGTAAGCAATCTGCCGTCGATACGGCCGCAGGTAGCGCCACGCCCGTGCGACCATTCTGAGCGCCGTGATCGGCGGGATCTTGGGCGCGGGTTCGAGACGAGAAGATGCCATCCAGGAGTTCGAGTTGGGGAACGGGCGCCTAATTCGCGCGGACGACGCATTGCAGTGCTACCGCGCCACCGCGCACGTTAGCCTTCCGCTGAACGAAAGTCGAGATACCACCGCGACGCGCGGGTTCCGCAGTACCGCGCACGGTTGCGGTAAAATTACTTGATGTTCATCGCAAAGACTTCCTCCTTGTCCGATTCTTCAAAGGCGGCCATGCTCGCGCTGTCCGCACGGGTCCAGGCGATCAAGCCCTCACCCACCTTGGCGGTCACTGCGCTCGCCGCCAAGCTCAAGGCGCAGGGTCGCGACATCGTCAGTCTGGGCGCGGGCGAGCCCGATTTTGATACGCCGCAGCACATCAAAGCCGCGGCGATCGATGCCATCAACCGCGGCTTCACGAAGTACACGGCGGTCGGAGGCATCCCGTCGCTCAAAGAAGCGATCGTTGCCAAGTTCAAACGCGATAACGGACTCGATTATTCGGCGAAGCAGATCCTCGTTTCCGTCGGCGGCAAGCAATCGATCTTCAATCTGTGCCAGGCAGTCGTCAATCCCGGTGAGGAAGTCATCGTACCGGCGCCGTATTGGGTCTCCTACCCGGACATCGCGATCATCTGCGGCGGTATCCCCGTGGTTGTCCACGCCGGCATCGACCACGGCTACAAAATCAATGCGGCGCAGCTCGCACGAGCAATTACTCCGCGAACCAAGCTGTTCATCATCAACAGTCCGAGCAATCCGACCGGCGCCGTGTACACGCGGGACGAACTGCACGCGCTGGGCGCCGTGTTACGCCAACATCCGCGTGTGCTGATCGCCACCGATGACATGTACGAGCACATCAAACTTTCCGATTACGAGTTCGTCAACATCGTCAATGTGTGCCCGGATTTGTATGACCGTGCGATCGTCTTGAATGGCGTTTCCAAGGCCTACTCGATGACCGGTTGGCGCATCGGCTTTTGCGGTGGACCGAGCACGATCATTACCGCGATGGAAAACGTGCAGTCGCAATCAACGTCCAACCCGACGTCGATCTCGCAGGTCGCCGCGCAGGCCGCGCTCGACGGCGATCAGACCTGCATCCAACCGATGGTCCGCGCGTTTCGCGAGCGGCACGATTTCGTCGTCGACGCATTCAACGCGATGCCCGGCGTCACCTGCCTGCGCGCCGGCGGCGCGTTCTACGCGTTTCCGCATGTCGGTGGCGCGATCGCGACGCTGCACGCCAAGGGACTCATTGGGGCGCCGACCGATATCGACTTCGGCAACTATTTGCTCGACCGGGCCGAAGTCGCTGTCGTGCCGGGTTCCGCATTCGGTAGCGAAGGCTACATTCGCATCTCTTTCGCCACGTCGATGGCCAATCTCGACTTGGCGATGAGCCGCATGCGAGAAGCGCTAACGTTTTGACTCGTCGTCGCGTTCCGCTATAATTCAAGGTCGCACCGACGCGGGAATAGCTCAGTTGGTAGAGCGCAACCTTGCCAAGGTTGAGGTCGCGAGTTCGAGACTCGTTTCCCGCTCCAGTTCCCTCAAGGGAGAGCTACCGTGGCTCTCCCTTTTTGGTTTGCGTGTGTCGCAGCATCGTCGAGCGACGCACACCCCAGGCGGGGTGGCAGAGTGGTCATGCAGCGGCCTGCAAAGCCGTCTACGCCGGTTCGATTCCGACCCCCGCCTCCAATAAAAACAGCAATTTATATATATATCTTAAACAGAACTTCACGATTCTGTTCCCAGAAAAGTGCTCTCACGTGCCCTTGAATTGCAATTTCCGGGTGGCTAACCACCCGTAGAACGGCCTCCTGGCCAAAATACTTCGCCGACGATTTGCTACACTCCGCACTTTCCGGGAGGGCATCGCAATGGCGACGAAGCGTATCCGCAAAAGCGGAACTGTCGAGGTCATCTGGAAAGAAAGAGGTGAGCTTCCGGGTCCGGTGAGCTACACGTTCCCGAACGAAACAGAGGCAGACGCAGCGATCGCCGAGTGTATCGCGCGACGCGCACGCGGTGAACGATTCCCGGACGAGTTCTACGTGGTCCGCGCGTCGCGCAGACCGCAAGCGGTAGTGCAGACGCGCACTCTTGCCGATGTCATTCGCCAGTATCAATCGGTGCACGCGGCGGCCCCTTCCGACGCGCCTCTACTTGGGCTTCTGATCGTCAAGAAGGGCAAAACGCCACTGCACGACATCACCTACAACTGGGCCGAGTCCTGGGTCACCGACATGAAACGTGTCGAGCACCTCGCGCCCACCACAATCAGACACTACGTCGGCGCGCTGGCCAGGGCGCTCGATTGGGCCGCGCGCCGACAAGACGGTTCGCTACTGCAAGGCAACCCACTCCGTCTGTTCCCGAAGCGCTACGCAAGCTATACGTTTGAAGACGCAAAGGCCGCCGGCAAGAAGATCATCGATGAAGAACGTGGTCGGCGTCTGGAACCGGACGAAGAGAAGGCGATTCGGGCGATCATCGCCGGTAAGAAACCTGAGGGACGCCAGCGTTCGCTGGAATTGAAACACCAAGCAGCGATCGAGTGTCTGTTCGAACTCGGGCTCGAGTCAGCGATGCGCATGCGCGAAATGTTCACCCTCGAAATCACGCAGGTCAACTTCCCCCAGCGCACGATCTTTCTGACCAAGACCAAGAACGGGGACAGCCGCCAGGTACCAATGAAGAATGCGACCATCGCCTCGCTGAAGCGCTACCTAAGGGCAATCAAGGATGAGAATCGGGGCATGGAAGGGTTCACGGGAAAACCGCGAATTTTCCCGTGGTGGGATGGCGAGCAGACCGAACGCTCATTGAAGGCCGCGACGTCCCTGCTCTCCCGGCAGTTTGCACGTATCTTCCATGCGGCGGGCTGTTCCGACTTTCACTTCCACGATCTGCGCCACGAAGCGACGTGTCGGTTCTACGAAACCACCACGTTAACCGATGTGGAAGTTTCACTGATCACAGGACATAAGGACTTAAGGATGCTGCGCCGCTATGCCAATCTTCGTGGCTCGCATCTTGCCCGTCGTATCGGTTAGGCCGCTTTGGTGCTGGGTTGGGTGAAGTCCGGCAACGGACGACGCCGTGGGGCCGCCTTGGCGCTGGCAGTTACTGCCGTCGGGACTCGATCACTCGTTGCCGGAGTCAGACGCCGATCACGTCGTGCCGTGGTTTGCTGACGCGATTGCGCGACCAGATAATCGACAAGGTCAGATTCGAGGAACACCCACGCGCGGCCGATCTTGGCACCGAACAATTCGCCGGCGTCGGCGAGTTCAAGCATCGTCTCGCGCGAGACCCGGAGAAACTCGGCTGCTTGGATTAGATCGAGAGTCGATGCCATACCCAACTCCGATAGCGTGTCGCTAGTAGACTGCGTTGGGGCGCAACAGTAGCCACCGAGCAAGCCCTACCTTCCTACCTGACGGCCTGGCTATAACAAGGTCGAATTTTGTGCAGCGGGCTGCGTTTGGAAAATCCGCCACTGCATTGACGTCGTAGGTTTTCATCGCTGCTTATAGTCACGGCCATCGTTCGCCCGTCACAAATTCGGACATCGACAATTGCGTGGACACGCGCCCAATTGTATGGCCAGCGCACGATGGGTGTAATCCTCTGAGGCGTGGTCTGGAGTAGTCAATCGCAGTGAAATACTGATCTAGTGCTTGTGATCACCGCTCGTCGCCGCGACGACTTTGAATGTTCGCAGTTTGGAGGCGCGACTCGCTTGGTCGTGCGTCCGGTCGTGTGGACGGGCCGTCGACGCAGTCGCAACATAAAGCATAAAGTGGTGCGAGTTGACATTCGGGCAGCTGAAGATGGTGATGGATCGATTATCGTCTCGCTCGACGGCTCACGACCAAGGCTATATGCAAACGAATCTGCCCGGCAATCTCTCGAAAGTTCGGCGTCATAGAACGCTGGATTCGATTCTCCGGAGACACGGAAGGGTCAGAAGACGCCGAAATGAAAGTGGCATTCATGTTCCCGCAGTCTCGACCTGAACACGGGGAACGGCCCATTACAGAGCGGACAGCCCGATCCAGATCCAGACGCGTGCCCTCGGTGCCAAACCTCCGCAAAGTTTGTCGCAAGCAGTAAGATAGCAGCGCCTGCCAATGGTCTCGGCAATGAGAATCTCGCGCCGAAAGGATCGGGAGCGTGGTCTTCGAGCGATCGCTCTCGATCCGGTTGATGCGTGCTGACGCTGGAGCTCGATCAATGGGTACGTTGAAGCGGGCCATTCCTGCGCAATTGCTGACTAAATGTAAAACTTGAGAGGCTGTCGTTCCGCGTCCTTTGCAGAGCGCATCGCAAGCACATCGCCCACCTTGTCTGCAAAGCGCACAGTAACCGGCATACTGTCGCTGTGGTTGCAGGCGTTATAGTTGATCTTGGTTAAGCCCATGATATCGGTGAGCACCTTCCTCATATCCGGAAACGTTCCGGTGGAGCGCAGGACCGTGATGAGGAGCGGATTCGGCGTTTCGGGTCCGATGTAAGTGTCGAGGCGTGGTACGTAGCCGTTTGTCCACACATACGCGTTGCGGTCGTCCAGAAGCACCGCGGTCCCCCGCAGTACCGGATAGTCACCATCTCGAAACAGCTTCACCTCGCCCTTTGTGGTCTTGATACGGACGCCTATGACATCGGTCCCTGGCGGTGCTGCATCCTTGAACGCGTTCCATTCTTCGTCGTTGAACGTGGTTTTGCCGTGAATGAAAAGTTCCTTTGGGGGCGTCCCGTGCTTGTCTTTGAACGTGTCCAGGACTCTTGATACAAGTTCCTTCGCTGCAGGCGCCTTCAGATGAAACTCGTAGTCTGATGTCTTCCATGTCCGTTTGCACCCCTGAACACCACAGCGTCGCCTTCATTGAGGAACATCTGGGCCGCGCAACACGCGTGCTGCTGAGGATTGTTTGGAATCAGCTTGAACACGAGGCCGATGTAGCAAACAGAAGTGGTTCCTGAAAACTGGACAGCGGGATAAGTGACGGCTTTGCGCTGTGCGGCGATCATAGCGCCGCTGATGAAAGGAGCAGAAAGCATGAAAAGACCGCGTCGTAATCACTCAGCCGTGTTCAAAGCCAAGGTGGCAGTTGCCGCCGTCAGGGGTGACCAAACCCTGGCCCAGTTGGCGCAACGGTTTGATGTGCATCCGAACCAGATCACGCAATGGAAGACCGAGCTGCTGCAACGCGCCGCCGAAGTATTCGCGACGGCGGCGGAGAAGCGCGAGCACGGTCCCGATATCAAGACGCTGCATGCCAAGATCGGCCAGTTGGCGCTGGAGAATGATTTTTTGTCCGGCGCGCTCGGTCGCATCGGCGATGCGAGCGCAAAACGATGATCGACGCGAATCACGAGCTTCCGCTGGGCCGCCAGGCGCAGTTGCTAGATTTGTCACGGTCATCGCTCTATTACCGGCCCCAGCCGACTTCGGAGGAAGACTTGGCGGTGATGCGCCGCATCGACGAACTGCATCTGGAGCATCCGTTCGCCGGCGCGCGCATGTTGCGGGACCTGCTGCGCCAGGACGGCTTTACCGTCGGCCGCAAGCATGTGGCGACATTGATGCGCACCATGGGCATCGCGGCGTTGTATCGGAAGGCCAACACCAGCCAGCGGCATCCGGAGCATCGGATCTATCCGTATCTGCTGCGTGGCGTGGCCATCGAACAGCCGAACCAGGTGTGGGCGATGGACATCACCTTCCTGCCGATGGCCCGTGGCTTCGTGTACCTAACGGTGGTGTTGGATTGGGCGACCCGGCGCATCCTCGCGTGGCGGCTGTCGAACAGTCTGACCGCCGACGCACCGGTCGAAGCATTGGAGGAGGCGATTACGAAATATGGGACGCCCGAGATCATAAACACCGACCAAGGCAGCCAATTCACCAGCAGCGACTTCATCGGCACCCTCGAACGTCACGGCATCGCGATCAGCATGGACGGCAAGGGTTGCTGGCGTGACAACGTGTTTGTCGAGCGGCTGTGGAAGACGATCAAATACGAACACGTTTACCTCCACGCCTACGCCACGGTCAGCGAGGCGAAAGCCAAGCTCGCCGTCTACATCGACTTCTACAATGGCCGCCGGCCGCACACGGCGCTCAACCGGCAAACGCCGGACGCGGCATACTTCAACCGGCAACCGCTCGCTGCGGCTGCCTAAATGCAAAGCCATCACTTAACAAACCCGAAAACCTGTCCAACTGCATGGGGCCACTTCTATCGTCGAAGAGCGACAACTACAACCTTGACTTTGATGTGATCTCGTTGGCCGTGGGATGACGAGGCCGGAGCGCCTGTTCTGAATGGGGTCGCGTCAAGCGCAGTTGGCCGGTGAGGTGCGCAATGTGCTCGTGCTGGTCGCGATCGGCGTCGCCCCAGTGATCACTGGCAAATCCTCGATGTGGCCGAAGGTCACTTCTATCGCAACGTGCACTACTGTCCGGACGTTGAGCGGATGGTTGACTGTAAACATATGAAGCGGAACCGATAATTCATGTTTTTCTCTGGTCTCGATTTGAACTTCAATCGTGGCATCTGCGACCCTGCGATGACTTCCGTCGCGAGGACCGCCGATGAACCAGGGCAGACTTGTATTCGCACAGCTCACGCAGCATTTGCCGTTGACCACCTTTCGTCGTTGCGTCGCCAAGTATGGCGGCGAGCACAAGGTCAAGAGCTTCTCGTGTCTCGATCAGTATCTGTGCATGGCCTTCGCCCAGCTCACGTACCGCGAGAGCCTGCGCGATATCGAAGCCTGCTTGCGCGCCCAGATTGCGAAGCTCTATCACCTGGGCATTCGCGGACGGGTTTCGCGCAGCACGTTGGCCGACGCCAACGAAGTGCGCGACTGGCGCATCTACGCCGAATTCGCCCAGCCCTCTCATTTCAGGTCATACACAACTTTCGAGCATAGCTCCCACGGTTGAGCCATAGGAGAGGCCTACTCATCAGTCTTTCACGCTCCGGATCGTCTCGGAGGAAAGATACAACCGCGTTGACGCCCCACAGTGCCGCATATGAGGGCTCTGGTATTGCAAGGCGGTCATCGCGGCGCGATCGTGGCCAGAGGCCGATACACGACCAGACTTGGCAACTTTCGATTCACATTCTAGCCAAGCGTTCGGCCGCGCTGCCGGCCAACTTCCCACGCGACTTCATTACCCCGCACGGTCGCGCTCAAGACTTGGCCGATGCGCTTCTCGATCACAGGTCGCCATGGCACAAGACTAAAACCGAGGCCGTCATCAAGCAACGCGAAGCGGCCGCTCACAAGCATGAGCGAGCGACGGTACACACCCGCAGCACGCCCGCCATTCACGACCAGGCGATGCGTCAGGCCAGTTTTCGACGCAATCGCAGCGGCTGTGGTCTCGATGTCGCGATCGCGCAGTGTGGCGAGCAGATTGCGTGCGAGAATTACGCGCTGACCGCGACGCGTGGCGAGACCCTCATCCGCGAGAAATTCTTCACGTGCTTTAAGCGCCCCGTGCACCGTTAGCGCAAAGCCTTGGTTCGCCAGGCCGCGTTCTTCGCCGACCAGTTGCCTGTCCAGCCACGTGGCGCCGACGGCGCGAATCTGTTTCTCGATCGGCAAGTGTGAACGCAGTTCCACGAGCCCCTCGCTCAGCCGCTGGCGATCGTATACGCGCCCGTGTGATGCCAGATCCTCCGGCACGCGCCAGATGCCTTCGTCGATCCGCTCGACAACGCCAGCGCGTCGCAATGACTCCAACCGTCGCACGTGGGCCGCAACAATCGCGTCAGCATCGCGACGTGCGGTCGGCCTCGCGCGCAATTGCGTCAAGTGGCGATCGGTTCGGTAGAGCCCCTTCTCCGCCAGGGCCGCAATGTTCCGGTCCGCCGCGCGCTCGGTCGCGACACGGGCTTCGACAATGCCGCCGACCGGAATCTCCCCCAAATCCGTTCCGGCCGCGAGAGCCACATAGTGAGCGCGGCCATCGACACCGTCGATAATGACGTACATCCGATCCTGCAGCTCGTCGGCGAGTCCTTTGGCGGCAACCCGGCCGACGACCGGGCGAATCGCCGTCCTGGGATCGAAGATTGCGAGTTCGCGCTGCTCGGCGGCGAAAGCACGTTGCATCGTGCGCACGATGTCGCCGCGCTCGCCCAGCGCGCGCAGGGTCTGTTCCGCATCGGGGCGAAGTCGCCAGCGGCCGGGTTCGCGCTCCTCTGCAACACCCATTGCCGCCAAGCGCTGTAGTCGGCCGATCAACAACGACCGCGGGTAGCGCGCTGGGACATCCGCCGCTTCGGTCCGCAGGTCGATCACGCCGTCGCGGGAGTGCGCTTGCAGCGCTTGGTCAAGTCCGGTCCAGCGTTCCTGGTCGACCTCGCGCTGCATACCGGCACGGATCTCCAGTTCCGTGCGTGGGCCAAGCCATTCGGTCGCGAGTTCGGACGCGCGGTACCGCATGCCATGGCCGATATAGTCCCGCGCGATGACGAGATCGCGACCGGTCTCATTCTTGCCGCGGAGCACGACATGGGTATGCGGGTTGTCCGTGTCCCAGTGGTCGACCGCGACCCATTCGAGTTGGGTTCCGAGATCGGCTTCCATCCGCTGCAGGAGATCACGCGTAAACCCCCGCAGGTCGCCAAGTTCCGTCGCATCTTCGGGGGCAACGATGAAGCGAAACTGGTGCCGATCTTCGCGTCCACGTGCTTCGAACTCCTTCAAGTCGGCGCTATCGGTCAGCGCGCCGTAGGCCTGCGCCGGCTGGCCGTCGCGGGTGACCCCATCGCGGGCGATATAGCGCAGATGGGTTGAGACCGCGCCGGAGCCAGCCGGCTTGAGCATAACCAGCCTGGCTTTGATCATCACGCGCCGTGAGCGTGGGCCCAGCGCGGTCCCCGCAAAGCGGGCTGCAACCTGGCCGCGACCTAACTTGGCCCCGGTCTGTCGTCCGCGCCGCGTCAGCGCCGCGCCGCTCGTGCCTCCGGCCCTGCTGATCTCACCCAGGACGCGAGCAAGGAAACGCTGACCACGCGCTCCGCCCTTGGCGCGCGGAGGACGCGGCCGGAGTCGAAAGCGGTTCTCGTCGCGTTCGTTCATGGGTAGTGCGTCGCCAAGGTCAGCGTATTCGAGCGCAGACGGCACGCTGTTGCGCGAGCATGCACGACGTGGCGAAGCAAGCCGCGGCACGCGGCCGCTTAGGGCGCATGCCGTGCCAACCCCTGTGCAGACCACGCTGCCAAGGCGGGCGCGTGCTGCCGCCTTTTATCTTGCCCTCCGCCCTGCCCTCCGTTTTTGCTTGCCGATCCCTCCACTCGCTCCGACCTGCCGGAGAGATCAAGCTGCAATCGTGTCGCTTCAAGTCGTGCAGGGCAATGGCAGAGAGCTGGTTGTCAGTTTGCAACCGCGCTGGTGCATTCAAGGCTGACTCCACGTCCACAGAGGTGTGGCACGGCCGCGCACGTACGCCGTCTTCACGGGCCCGAAGTAGCGGCTGTCGAAGGATGCCTTGTTGCCTGGATTAAGCAGAAACAACTCGTCGCTGGCGAGCACGCGACACTGCTGCCAACCTGTCAACGTGCGCCCGTTACTGTCGACATCCAACGCTCGGGCAACGGGCACACCGTCAACGTAGACGGCGCCTTTGCAGGCACATACGCGCACGCCCGCGGCAGCCCCAACATGCTTCAACAGCGGTACGGTCAGTGGCAGATAGCCACGCGCTGCGGCGAGCAATGCCGCTTCGTTTGGCATCTGCGCCACCACGTAGTCGCCAACCCGAAAGCGCGCAGCGGGCGTGATGAGGTACCAGCCGCGCGGGGCGCTGTCGGTTGGATTGAACACGAGCTGGATGGCGGGCTTGAACCATGCCGCTCCGAGCATCGCGCTAACACCGAAGACGATGCCAACCAGCGGTGCCCAAACGGTCATGCCAACGGGCGACGCAAGAGGTAAGCTGCGTGGCGGTTGGGCGTGTACTGCGACGCTTCCACCCGCGCCGCGAGTCGGTTATGAACCATGCGCCAGTACGTTGGTGCGACAGCGGTGGGGTCGATGCGCGTTGCTTCGATGGCGTCGATCAAACGCAAGG
Organism: Casimicrobiaceae bacterium; assembly: GCA_037719965.1. Taxonomy (GTDB): domain Bacteria; phylum Pseudomonadota; class Gammaproteobacteria; order Burkholderiales; family Casimicrobiaceae; genus VBCG01. Next base: position 189,274 of record JBBJMT010000006.1, read on the forward strand.
CCGCCTGCACCTTGCCCGCTGTACCAACGTGAAGCAACAACGTGGCACCCGGAACGATACCGGCGATGCGTTGCAGCGTCTCTCCCGGCGCAGCAGCCTGCAATACCCCGAGCTGCCACAACTCCGTCCCGTACGCATTTGCTTCCCAGCGGATGCGACAGAAGACTGCACCGGGGTTGAACACCGCAGAGCGGCGCTGACGGTCGATGATCGTCTCCTGCGCCGGTCGTCCAAAGCGCAGCCACACATTGCGCTTTTCCGGCACGAAGACGAGTGCGACGCGTGTCAGTGACATGGTCATGCGGCGGCGTCCAGGTCCGGAAATTCGCGCTCAAGCAACGCCCGCAGCATGTCTGCCACGGTGATACCCTGCCGAAAAGCGGCCACTTTGATGCGGCCCCGCAACACGGGCGTCACGTCGATGGTTAAGCGCGCGGTGTACAGGTCGGCGCGACGGGTGGTCGAACCATTCGCCGCGCCGTCACCTTGGCGTACCCACGAGTCCGCGGTAGGATCGGTGACCGGTCGGTTGCCGATGGGAATGCGCTTATTGCTCATCGCGCCAGTCCCATAACTTCGGTTGCCAACGCGGCAATTTCGCACGCGGCAGGGCTTCCGGAGTCAACTTCAAAGGCCAGTCGACCCGCGGCCACACTTTCGGCAAATACGATGCGCTGGTGGATCTCGGCCACGAGTGGCGCGATGCGATGCTCGGTGAGCGTTGCGCGCGCCTCGCGGCCAAGCACCGTCCGGGTCACGCGCCGATTGACGACAAAGGCGGCCCGCAGCATCGGCCGGAACACCAGCGCTTCGGCGACCAGCGCGACCATTTCACTGCTGGCCCAGACGTCGTAGGGACTCGGCTGCACCGGGATCAGGACCAAGTCGGCAGCGAGCAATGCGGAGCGCGCCAGGGCGGTCACCCGGGGCGGACCGTCGATAACGACGTGATCGACGCTGCGGGCGATCTCCGGCGCTTCCAGATGCAGCGTCTCGCGCGCTAGACCTACAACGCCGAAGAGCCTGGGCAGCCCGGTTTGGCTGCGTCGTTGCGACCAGTCGAGCGCTGAGCCTTGCGGATCGGCGTCGATCACTACGACCGAGTCACCCGAGCGCGTGAATTCTCCGGCGAGGTGGGTGGCAATCGTGGTCTTGCCCACTCCTCCCTTCTGGTTGAGTAGCGCAATGATCATCTTGCTAAACGCGGTTTGGCAAATCTGTACACAGGTCGCTGGGACGGTTTTAAGTTAGATAGGAATTCGAAGAATTCCTAGTTAGATAAGTTACGGACGGCGCGGATCGTTGCCTGACGCGGCTTTCCAGGCGATTGGTGCGCCTGATAGCACGACTCCCATGCGCCTGATAGCACGAGGGTGGATGCGCCTGATAGCACGAGGCTCTTCAACGCGTATCCCCAGGCTTATGCACAGCTCGCATCGGCGACATTCCGATCCGCGGTGCTGCATACGGCACCGCGTGGAAAACGAGAGTCTCGTACTCACGCGCGGAATGACGAATCGACATCCGGTAACCCGGCAGCGACTGGCGCGCAACGATCCGGCGTAGATCGAGCGCAAAATCGGAGAAGCGTGCGAGGCTACCCGACTTGCGATACAGGTGCCGGAAGTCGAACTGCCATCCTCTGGTCTGGCGGCCACCATGCTTGCGCATGAGACGGTAGAGCCAGCGTTCGATACCGCCGGTGAGGCGGAAGTAGGCGCGATCGATGGTGAGCACCAGCGAAGCGTCAACGATGCCGGCATAGAGCCAGTCCGGGAGGATCAGCTCCAAGCCGAGCGGACGGCCGCGCGCATCAGCGCGCTCCTTCCATTCATTGATCCACGAGAAACGGTGGAGCCGGCGGGCGCTGGCCTGGCGAATCGAGGTCGCGATGCTGGTCGACTGCAGGCGATCGAGCGCTGCCTTGAGCCGCAGGTAATCACGGACCGAAGTGCCGCGGCCGATGAAGGTCAAAATCTCATAGGGCGTGGCCGCCATGCGCCGCGATGTGCGGATGCCCGCGTCGCGCGCCTCGACGATCTGGCTCACCGCCCAGATCAGCACGTCGGCGTCCCAGATGGTGGCCAGGCCATGCTCGACCGTACCTTCGACCCGTAGGGTGAGCTCGCCGGCGCGAAAGTCGATCGGTGCCACCCGCTTTGACTTGGCCAACGAGAAGAACGGATACGCCATGAGGTCCTGGGCATGGCGGATGGCCATGTCGCCGGGCAGCGCGCGGAAGATTTCGAGCGGCTCGCGCGATTCATCGCGGGAACTCGACCGGGGCACCGGCGACACGGGCAGCCGAGGTCACCTGACGGTCGCGTAGTCAGGGTCCGACGTCATCTCGAAGCTGCGGGCATTGGCCCACGCTTCGAGGTCATCAATGGCGTACACCACGCGCCGCCCGAATTTGCGAAAACGCGGGCCGCCGCCGATGACACGTTGCTTCTCCAGCGTCCGGGGCGAGAGCCGGAGAAAGGTGGCCGCCTCGTCATTGGTGAGGTAGCGCGCTGCAGCGCGCGCATTCGGGCTATCGCTCATTGAGTCTCCCCCCAGCGCTACCGGTCGTCGCCCGGCGGAATGCCGCGGGACACCAGCAGTGTCAGCGCGCGCCGTACGTCTGGAGAGGGAGATTCGGATCAGTGCGGTTGGCCTCCGTACGCGTAGCCGGCGCCGCGCGTGACGAGGTTGCGGTAGTCGCCATGCGTGAAGGCTTCGGCACGACGGATCAGGTGACGTGTCTGCGCCCGCAATTCGCTGTCCGCGTGCCAGCCTACGGTGACGCGTTGATCGCCGAAAATGGCTGCTGCGATATCGCGCTGTGAGGCGCCGGCCCGTACGCCGTCGAGTGCCTGCAGCGCGCGCATGTGCAGTAGCGCGAGGCGGCCGGGCCGCACGATCACGGCATAGGGTTTGACAGGCTCCGCTGCCTGTGACCTCGCCAGCTGCTCCTGCACGGCCTGCCACCGTGCCCGCGCGCGTGGGCCGGACCGGATGACATAGGCGAACGATCCGCCATCGCAGACATCGTTGGCCAGCGCCATGCGCAGGACACGCCCACCGCGCACCGCGGTCAAGAGCAGGCGACGACCATCGTGGCGCAGCGACTTGCGGCCAGGAATGGCCCAGAGACTAAAGAGGTCGGCGTCGCTCGTCTCGTCGTCGTTATCGGCCGTCACGCGCACGAGTGCGTCGGGGGCACTACGCCAGACCGGCTGCACCATGCGCGCATCCAAGTCAGGATCTTCGGGAAACGCCAACCCCCACCGCTCGGCAAAGCACGCAAAATCGCGCTCGCCGCGATCGCAATCATGCCGATAGTCAGCATTGCGGCGGAGATACTCCCAGGCAAGCGACGGGCCGTCGAGGTTCAGGACGTACAGGTACGCAGCGACCGGAAGCCAGGAGCGTGAGCTGATTCCCACGGCTACTCCTCCTCACACCGTACAAAATCCTAGTCGCCGTGGGCGCTGCGGGGCCGCCTGAAACGCGCACGCAATGGCGCAATTACTGCAACCTGCCTTCTCGCAAAAGCGCATTGCCGGGAGTGCGGTATTGCGCTTTGGTTAAATCACGGCGGCACACAAACACGCATCTCCGTACAGCCGGAAATGCGAGCACGGCGTCCAAAGCAGCATAAGTAGCGCTTGCCAAGGGTCAGAAACCGCGGCCGTAGCGAAGTTCGTAAGCCATTCGGACTAAGGCGTTTTAGCAACAACACTGGCGAAGTGGGGGGTTACCTGTCGATCCGCCAAGTGACGGCGTCGGTTCTCGACATCGCTGCAAGCGTGCTCCGCGGAACCCGGAGCACGGAGGTCGAACGACGTATCAAGCGCGAATGGCACCCGCCGCCTGCGCTTCGTTAGCATAGGCGCTGAGGGGACGGCCCGCGACGAAGTATCGATCGCGCTCGACGGAGAGTCCGAGCGGCCCGCGCAGCGCCGATAGTTCCGAGAGACGCACGTAGCCAAGCTCGGGACTGCCGAGACCCAAGTCACACAGGCCAAAGGCGAGATCGGGGTCGGCGGGATCCAGCTCGGTGAGCAGCCACGTTGCGTTGGCGTCCGGCGTGAAGAGCTTTACGACTGGGCGCGGATCGCGTTGATCGCCGCGAGCGGTGTCGGCGCCGTTATTGAGCAGGTTGCCGCGCTGTTCGTTGGTAATGAGCTTCATGGTCGCTTCCTTTGAGAGATCGCCCCGAAGCGGAGCGCAGCGACCCATGGCGGACGCGGCCAAGCGCAGCAGTCACACCCCAACACGGTCCGGTGCGGGCCGGGGTTGACGGCAAGCGGCGTCTGCCAGATTTGCTACAAAGTCCGCTCGGGCGAGCACGGGGAGCGACCAGTTCGCGCATCACAACTGCGCGTCGCAGTGTTCGAGGCAATGCACTCAATCCTGCCGCCTTACAGAGAATTCGCAATGTGGCAATTCCGTAGTTACACGAGCCCGCGAAATCACAAAGCCGCAAAGACGTGCGTACGGTGCTAGTGATTTTTCGTGGACGCGACTTGCACACCGTTTCCAAACATGAAAACGCCCCGCTCAGCGAGCGGGGCGTTGTACGAAATACGGCTACCCGTCGTTGCGGCGCGTCCAGTAGAGGCTCGCGTTGCCGTCCTCGGTGTCGATGAGACGGGCGTTGACAGGGGCCGGGAACGACGGGTCGTCGAGCTTGACCGACAGGTAGTCCCGCTTCGCCTTCGACTGGCGCTTCCACGCCGCGCCAATTTCCATCGCGCCGGCCAGGACGCGGAAGTCCGGGCTTTTGTCGTTGTCCTTCGTGATCGGAACGATCTTCAGCTTGACGTTGAACGCCAGCGTTTTGAGCGTACCGTTGAAGCCATCTTCCTGCTTGGTAAAGGTGCCAATAGTCGACATGATGTTTTCCTTTCGGGTTACAAGGTCGCGCCCATCGCGGCCTTGTCGGTGAACCAGAAGGCGACGGTCGGAACTGCTGCATCGCCTACGACCGCAGCGCCAGAGGAGGACCGAGAGACGCAAGGATTTTGCTGCGCGAGGAAGGCGGCGACGCCGCCGGGGAAAATCGTTGCGATCGACCGGTTGCAGCAATGGATCCGAGGCGACAGCCATGCCGGTGCCATGATTCACCTCAAACAAGGCCGCGTGGTCGTGTACCTTCCGAAAGGAGGTGTGACGACGGCACCATCGGGCAGGATTGATTAACGGAACGGCGATCAGCCGAGAGCGGTTCGATCGAAGTACTCGAACGTCAACGGGCCCGGATACGCTTTAACGGACCGGTGCGCGTGGACGTAGTGGCAATCGGCGGCGCAAGCCGACTCGGCGTTGGAGGGCAGCACTCGTCTCGGGCGAGGTCATCGCTGCAAGCGTCCGTCGAATGGTCCAGACGCACAATGCATACCGGCGTAGTGCAGAGTACGCAGGAGAAGCTGCCCCCACGTTATTCGGCCGTGGAACGCTGCTCTTGGACAGGGATCGAGGCGTCGTGACCGAGCCCGGGCCCGTCGACAACGCCTCGATGCAAAACAGAAAGGGGGCGAAGCCCCCTTTCTGCTACAGCAGGGCGCGCTCAGCGAACGAGACCGTGTCGGCGCCGGCGACGATGAAATGATCGAGCACCCGCACGTCCACCAGCGCCAGCGCCTGCTTGAGCGCCTGGGTGAGGAGTTCGTCTGCGCGGCTGGGTTCGGCAACTCCGGACGGATGGTTGTGCGCCAGGATCATCGCTGCGGCATTGCGGGAGAGTGCAACCTTCACGACCTCGCGGGGATACACGCTCGTTTGCGCAAGCGTGCCGCGGAACAATTCGATGTATTCGATCAGGCGATTCTGCGAGTCGAGCAGGAGTGCGACGAAGACTTCGTGCTCGAGCTCCGCGAGCTTGGTGCGCAGGTAGTCGCGTACGACTTGCGGCGACGACATCGACGTGCCCCGCCGGACCCGCCGGCCGATGACTTGGCGTGCGGCTTTGAGGACTTCGTCGCCCGTTGCCAGTCGGTATTGGCCTAGCGCGTCACGGACGAGAAGTTCTGAGGATTCGTTGTGAAGAGTGTTGTGCGACATGATCGTGCTCCGGTCTTGTTCGGGCGGGATTGCCCGAGACCGGCGAAGCACGCCGCAGCGCAAGCAGTCAGGGGTCGACGACGGCCGCCAGGACGCAAGCGCGCAGAGCGCGCGCAGCCCTTGACGGCGAGAACGGCGTGGTACGGTGAGTAGACAGGCAAGACCCCCAACAAACTCCATTCTGCATGCGCGGCTTGAAAGAGCCGCTACGTCGAAAGCAAGTTCGTTTTCCTTTTAGCGTGCCAAAGGCGCGTGGCCGGATTCAGCTCGGAATGTGCCCTTAGGATCTGGCGCAATCGACATGGCGGTCATGGGGCAGACCGGCCATCTGTCGTCAGACTGAGACAGTGACCTACTGTTCTGCAAGTACGGGGCGGTTCGATCAGCCGCGCTGCCTCTAGCTATTCCGCTGCTCTGACACGCTGTCTATGGGCGTGGAAAGTCGGCTTCACGCAACGCCCGCTGCAGCGAACGGAATACGCCGTCGAATGGGGGCAGCTCATTCATCTGATGCGTCAAACGTGCCGACCACAGCCGACGGAGCCGCTCTTCCTTTGCACCGATTGCGGCCTCAATGCCCGCGACTGTGCGGCCGCGAAAATGCAACTTTGCGTCGAGTTCCACATTCAGCTCCGCAAAGCGGAGGCCGGTTCCAGTTAGGAGGTAGTCGAGATCATAGAGATCGCGTGGCTCACTACGTGCTGGGTCACTCAATGCGACGAGCTTCTCGACGGTGCTCTCTCAGCGAGTAAGCGCGGATCGTCGGTCCATTCAAAAGGTCCTCATACGCTTCATAGGACTTCAGAATCGGACGGTCCTCAAGGTGGAACTGCAGCGACTCATCAATCGTGATATCAACTTTGACATCGTTGCTCGCAGGCAATGGGCCTTGGTATCGAAGATAGAACGTATGACTGTTCTGATGACCGTGTCGATCCTCATGGTCGAACGCCATGCGCATGCCGCTGGCGGCGTCGACGTCAGCAAAAATCTGATCCAACCCGGCACGGATTTCGTCGAATGTAATCGGTCGGATTAATGTGAAGTCGAGGTCCTCAGAAAATCGGTAGTCAGCAAACCAGCATCGCCGCAGTGCGGTACCTCCCTTAAACGCGAGGATATCGCGCAACGAATGCCGCGCAAGTCCAGTCAAAAACCACGCAGGGCAATAGTCACGTTCGATCACGGATTCGGGAATGCGCCGACCGTTTGCCGAGACGAGTGTATTGGCGATCAAGGAGATATTGCGTTGCGGAATCATCAGCCAAGGCGCACAGAGTTGAGTTCTTCTCGTGTCACATTAAGACGCAATCGCCAGCGCGCAATGTGGACGCCTTCGTCCGGCAACACTGGAACATCTTCCGGCGCGAACAAAGTTGCATCGCCCTGACTATCGATGAATCGGTGGCGATGGTCGTCAAGCACGTCCACGGACAGCACAGGGCAGCGGTCAAACTGGTGAGCACCCATGACCGACCCCCAGGACACGAAGCGGGCAGTGGTCGCAGCGCGTCTGCGCGAGGCACGCAAGATGGCCGGTCTCTCTCAAGGGCAGGTCGCCAAGCTACTTGCGCTTCACAGACCGACCATTTCAGAGATCGAGGCCGGCAACCGGCGCATATCCGCCGACGAGCTCCCGCGATTCGCGGAGGCCTACGACGTAACGGTGTCGTGGCTACTCGCAGAAAGTCCCGAGCAGCTAGAGACTGACGACCCCCGGCTGCAACTTGCAGCGCGGGAACTTAGCAAGCTCAAACCAGACGATCTCGATCGTTTACTTCGCCTTCTCGCTGCGATGCGGAACTCCGACGCCTCCCCAAATGAAGAGGTGCCGCCCAAATGAACGCTCGCGCGCTCCCCACTTCGTCTACTCAGCAGAAAGCGCTTGTGCTGCGGGGCATGCAGGCTTCCCTCAAGGCACGGACTGCAGCCTTCACTTAAACGCCAGCCTCATTTCGCCGAGCCAGCTCTCCTCTTGGTTGCAGTCCGTTCTTCTAGTTGAACGATGTCTATGAATCCCACATATGATGAGTCCACCCCTGATTTGTCGCAGTTCACGGTAACGACAACTGTCGTCGCGGCAACAGCGTAACGCCTCACGGCACTCGACGCCCGGCAAGCAGCCAATACTGCCGGGGCAGGGCGGCCGTTCGCGTAGAGCCAGACCGGAACTCTGGCTACGCAGACCCTCTGGCAGCACGGCGCCTACCGAAGTGGAGTTAATAATTCCCCACCTTCATTTCAGCTAGGATGCCAACTCGGGAAAAGGCGCGCCATCCTCCGTATTCAGAGATGTCTTTCGCGTCGCTCAATGCATATTGTTCGCACAGGAATCCCTTGACGCGGTCCCCGTCGTGCAACTCTACAGTTCCGATGCAGAGCGGCGCGGGAACGGTGGCAACAAACTTGCCAAAGTTTTCCATTGGAATCGACCACACCTCCGCTTCGATTGCGGATCCTGCTTCCGACCCCATGCGGACCAGGCCGGGTTTTGGCGGCGTCACGCCTTGTAGCGCATACAGACGATATTCCGGGCACGTCCGGCAGCGTCGAACCAGTGTCGCTCCCAATTTCACCAACTCATCATTGAGCGGCTCACCGGATAGGTGCGCTCCGACAACCGCGACCAGGATGCCTTGCTTACCCGTCGGCAAGTCTTTTTTGTCTTCCGTCGGCGGAAGCGGATAGTTAGTTGCTCCCATTTTGAGATTGGAAGCCTTGTGGAACTGGCCAGCCACTGTGATTAGCAATTCGTCCTGTAGGGCAGGCCCCACAAGGGTCACGCCGCAGGGCAGGCCATTAGATTTGATGGCATTCGGAACAGCTACCGCGCACAAGTCGAGCAAGTTGACGAAGTTTGTGTAGTAACCGAGATTGGCGTTTAAGCGAAGCGGATCATCCAAAACTTCCTCGACGGCGTAGCCGGTGCCGGTGGTTGGCAGCAGCAGAACATCCACCTCGTGCCACAATTGATGCACGTCGGATTTGAGCGCCTGCAATCTATACATCGCCTTGAATGCGTCCAGGGCGGTATACGATTGCGCCGCTCCGATGACTTGTCGCGTCACCGGGTGCAAAGCCTTGGGATTACGGCGCATCAAGTCTTCGACGGCCACTAGGCGTTCCGCCAGCCAAGGCCCTTCGTAGAGAGCGCGGGCGGCCTCTGCGAACGGGTTGTAATCAAAACTGATTATCTTTGCACCGAACACCGTCATTCGGTCCACCGCTCCGGCGAAGCAGAGTTCCGCTTCCTTGTCCCCGAAGAATTCCAGTTGTTCTGGTCGCGGCACTGCGACCGTCAATTCGTCTAGATGGAATGATTGCGGCGTCGGCGCATCAACAGAGGGAAGCGAATAGGGGTCGTTCCTGTCATAACCTGCCATGATGCGGAGCACGGTCCGGGCATCAGTGCAGTTCAGCGCAAATATCGAAACGCAGTCCAGCGACCTGCATGCGGGTACGACCCCAAACGTGCTGACCACTCCCCTCGTGGGCTTGACACCTACAATGTTGTTGAAGCTGGCCGGGACGCGGCCCGAGCCTGCTGTGTCCGTGCCCAACGCGAAACTGACCAACCCCGCCGCCACAGCCACTGCGGACCCCGAACTCGATCCGCCGGGTATGTGACGAGGGTCGAACGGGTTCCGGCTTATGCCGTAGGGGGATCGTGTGCCCACGAGTCCGGCTGCAAACTGGTCAAGGTTGGTCTTCCCGACAAGGATAGCCCCCGCGGCGATGAGGCGTTCAACTGCGGTTGCCGTACGCGTGGGCGTGTACGAGTAATCAGGGCATCCAGCCGTGGTCGGCCACCCCGCGACATCAAAGTTGTCCTTCACCGCGAATGGAACGCCGAACAAGGGTAGGGTGACGGCTTCGCGTGCCCGACGTGCCTCCAGATCGCGGGCCCGTTGGCGCAATTCTTCGTCCGAAGCGCGATAAATCCATACTCCGTCATTGCCTTGCTGAGCGATGTGGCTAAGCAGCGCATCGATGATCTGCGTCGGTGTAATGGATCCTTGGCGAAGGCGCGAAAGAAGGCTGAATAAATCAAGACTGCCTACGCTGTTCGAAATCGTCATTCGCTCACTCAGTTTGCTTCCTTGATGAATGGCTTGCCTAGGTATGAAGGAGGTGAGGCTCGTCCCATGAAACCCGCCAGAGCAGCGATCGTCACGACATATGGGAGCGTTCCGAGCAGCTGGTACGGTACGTTCATGCCGGACGCCTGTAGTCGGAGTTGCAACGCTTCCGCCGACGCGAAGAGAAGCGCAGCCACGAAGGCGCCGATCGGATGCCACTTGCCAAAGATAACCGCCGCCAAAGCTACGAAGCCCCTGCCCTGAGTCATTCCGTCGGAGAAGAAGCTCAATTGCACCAGGGTAAGATGCGCTCCACCGAGCGCAGCGCAAACCCCGCTAAGTGCCAGGCCGATGTAACGCATTTTCGTCACGCTGACGCCCGCTGCATCGAGTGCGAAGGGTTGATCGCCGGCCGCCCGAAGCCTGATGCCAAACGGCGTGTGGAACAGCACTACCGTCATTACCCCGATGAGAACGAAAGTGATGTAGGTCAGTGCGTCTTGCCTGAACAGCACCCGCCCGAGAATGGGGATGTCTGAAAGAATCGGAATGGCGATGATGGGTAGTCTGGGCGCGGCGCCAGTCTGGCCATGAAGCCCGAAAAGGAGGCGGAACAGGATGCTCGTCACACCAAGGATCAGGACGTTCAGCATGATCCCGACGACGATCTGGTTTCCGTCCAGCGTGACGCAGAGCAATCCGAGCAGAAGTCCAAGCAGAGCGCCGATGATCAACGCGAACAGCAATCCCAGCCAAGGGCTCCCGGACGCTGCCGCGCACAAGACGCCGGCGAAGGCGCCCGACAGCATCATGCCTTCGAGGCTGATGTTGAATACGCCGGCGCGCTCAGCAATGAGCCCGCCTATGGCGGCAAGCGTAAGGGGAATGGATACTCGAACCGTCGCCTCGACAAATCCGACCAGGATGTCCATCACGCCATCGCTCCCATGGCAATTATGCCCGCCTGTGCCGCCCGGGCCCGTTCGGCCGCGCTCCGTCGCCGCCGCCAGGCATCGATGGAATAGCCGGCGATCACGAAGAGAACCGCCACAGCCTGGATAACGAACACCACGGAGGTGGGCACCCCAGTCACCCGCTGCATAGTGGTTGTACCGCTCCGCAGAATGCCGAAAAACAAGGCGGCCGGAATGACCGCGATGGGGTTGCCGCGCGCCAGCAATGCGACGGCCAGCGCGTCGAAGCCATAACCCGGTGAAAATCCCTCAACCAGGCGGCGGTGGACGCCGAGAATCTCCACCGCACCGGCCAGCCCGGCCAATCCGCCGCTCGCTGAAAGCACTCCTACGGTAAGTCGGCCGACCGCAGTGCCGGCATAGCGTGGGGTGCCGGTGCCGTCTTGCAGGGTCCGCACACGATATCCGACCACGGTGCCGGTGAGGATCCACGCAAAGACAAGTGCAAGGAAAACGCCGAGCACGATTCCGAAATGTCCCTGTGTATTTGCCATCAGTACAGGAAGAAGCGACGACGGAGGAATGTCCTCGGAGCGGGGAAAAGTCGCGCCGGGTGCATGCATGGGGCCCGACACGACCCACAACACCAATTGGATGGCGACGTAGTTCAAGAGCAGCGTCGTTATGACCTCGCTGACGCCGCGGCGAGCGAGCAGGAGCCCGGCAATGGCGCTCCAAATCGCGCCGCCGACGACGCCCGCCACCAGCCCAATGATCAGCCCGCCTGGGCCGGTAAAGGAGAAGGTGAGAATCGCCCAAGTCGCGGCGAGACCTCCCACGTAGATCTGACCCTCCGCGCCGATGTTGTACAGGCCGGCGCGCAGCGCGAAGGCGATTCCGACTCCCGCGAGTAAGAGCGGGGTAGTCTTCGCGATCGTGTTGCCGATGTTGTTCGGCGAGCCGAACGCGCCCTCGACCAGGGCCGACAGAGCTGCGATCGGGCTTGCGCCCAGGCCGGCAAGCATGCCTGCGGTGACGAAAACCGCCGCCGCGAGCGACAACACCGGAAATAACAGTTGATCCATAAGGAACCGGCCGCGAATCCGTCCAGTTCGTTCAGCGGACAATGAGGTTTTCATCGAGACACCCCTAGTTCCCCTCCGAACCGCCCGCCATGAAGAGCCCAATTACTTCTCTGGTCGCCGTGCGCCGCTCGAGCACCTTAACCACCTTGCCAGCATAGAGCACGGCGACACGATCCGAGAGCCGCAGCACCTCGTCGAGGTCGGTCGAGATCAGGACGATCCCGCTGCCCTTGTCCCGCTGGCGGACGAGCGTGCGGTGGATATAGTCCACGGACCCGACATCGAGCCCCCGAGTGGGCTCGGCCGCCACGATGATGCGGTTCTCGGGGGCAAGCTCTCTCGCCAGTATGACTTTCTGCTGATTCCCGCCCGACAGCCACCGGACCGGGGAAATGGCGATTGAAGGCCGGACATCGAACGCCTTGATCAACTCGTCCGCATGCTGGCGTATGAATCTGAAGCGGATGACGCCGCACGTCGAAAAACGAGGCCGCTCGATCGACTTTAGGACGAGGTTTTCCTCGACCGACAGGTTCAGCACCAGCCCGATGCATTGGCGATCCTCCGGTATGTAACCCACGCCCTCCCGGATCGCGCGACGTACGTTCCAGTCGTCCGCCGGGACTCCGCCGACCCGTATCGTTCCACGGTCGATACGCCGCAGCCCGACGAGCACTTCCGCGAGAGCGCCTTGGCCGTTGCCTGCAACACCCGCAATACCGAGGATTTCACCACTGTGGACTGCAAGGGATACGCCATCCAGCTCGCCTTTCCCGTTCCTCGAGTGCACCGTCACGCCGTCGAGCGCAAGTAACACTTCTTTCGACGGTGCCCTGTCGCCTAGGCCGACGTCAGTCAGTTTGCGGCCTACCATCAAAGTCGCCAGCTCCTGTTTGCTTATGCCGCGCGCCGGTCTGCTGGCGACGTTCTTACCTTGCCTCAGGACCGTCACCCAATCACAGAAGGCCGTCACTTCGTCGAGCTTATGCGTAATCAGCACGATGCCGTAACCACTATGCCGCAACTGCAGGAGCATCTCCCCTAGGCGTTCGGCCTCCTGCGGGGTGAGGACTGCGGTAGGCTCGTCCAGCACTAGGGTCTTTGCCCCTCGCAGCAGTGCCTTGAGGATCTCTACCCGCTGCTGCTCGCCCACCGAGAGCGTGTCGGTCCGGGCGTCCAGTGAGACTGGCGAAAGCCCTGTTCTCTCGAACAGCTCCTTGGTCTTACGCCTGATGGGTTCCCGATCGAGTAGGAGGCCGCGCCTAGTCTCAATCCCGAGCATTAGGTTCTCCACCACGGTCAGTGAGGGCACCAACATGAAGTGCTGGTGCACCATCCCGATCCCGTGTCTTACTGCGTCCCGGGGGGAATTGATCACAACTTGCCGTCCGCTAATGGAAATACTCCCGGCATCGGGCTGGTAAATGCCGTACAAAATCTTCATCAACGTGGACTTGCCGGACCCGTTCTCTCCGAGGAGCCCATGGATCTCCCCCGCGCACAACTCCAAATCGATCCCCGCGTTCGCCAGGACATTCGGGAAGGCCTTCACAATGCCGCTCAACCGGACGAGCAGTTTGTCGCTCCCCCGAACAATCGTATTCGCCCGGTCCAAAGCATGAGCGGCATCGACCGCCGATGTTTCAACTGTCATGCGAGCAGCGTCCTGCGCCTCAGGAGGCACTTATTACGGGCTCTTGATCTCGATCTTCTTGCTAAGAATGCGCGCCCGGTAGTCGTCGACCGTCAACTTGATCTTCTGGGCGCTCTCTTTGCCGACTATCGCGGCGTTGATTGGGCTGATATTGCCGATGTCGAAATCGTCGAACCCGTACAGATAGAACTTGCCCTCAAACTTCCCGGACTTGGCTAGCTTGCCGGCCGACAGGATGACGTTGTCCATCGCGGGAATGACGTTCGTCACTACGGCCTCTGGCGCGACGAACGTATAGTCGCCGTAGGCTCCGATGCCGAAGACCTTGCGTTCCTGCGCGGCTTGCATGGCGCCGAAGGTCGCGGCGTTGGAGTTCGCCTGGATCACGTCGAAGCCCCGGTCGATGAGGGCGATCGCCGCTTCCTTGGCCTTCGCCACGTCTTCGAAGTTTCCGGTCCAGACCGCTTGGACGGTGGCGTTCGGCTCGACAGCTTTAACGCCCTGCTCAAACCCCATCCAGCCCCGCACGACGTTGTCGACCTGGATGCCCGAGATGTACCCGATCTTCTTACTCTTGGAAGCCAATGCAGCCGCTACGCCGCCCAGAAAGAAGGTCTGTTCCTGACGCGCGTTGAAGCTCGCCATGTTCTTGCCGTTAGTGCGGTTCGAGCCGATGACGCCGAAGAGGACGTTCGGGAACTGATTCGCGATCGACATGGCGCCGTCGGTGTACTGCCCACCCATGGCGAGGACCAGGCTGAAGCCACGCGCAGCGTAGTCGCGAAACGCCGCCTCCTGATCCGCCGGCACCACGTCTTCGCTATAGGCGACTTCGGCGCCGAGTTCCGATTTGATCTTCATCAGCCCGGCGTGCCCGATGGCGTTCCAGCCCTTGTCGTTGATCTTGCCGGGGAGAAGTAACGCAACCTTAAACTGCTTGGTGCTGGTCTGCCCATGGACACCGGTTGTAGTGGAAGCCATCACGGCCACCGCCATGATCGTCGCGCCGGCCACGCTTAATGCGCGACGGAATAGAGTTGCCACACAAGCTTTCATAGATTTCCCTCGTGGATTGATTTCGAGGCTTGCGCCTCCCGTATGGTGAAACCTAGCTGCACGGTCTTAATCGCCTCCCTTCTGCATCACTGCCACCAGCTCGTCCGTACGCACGACCCGCGCAAAAAGACGGTCCATGCGATCACACGTCAGATCCTGAAAATCCGGGTTGAATGCTCCGGTTGCATCTCTCAGGAAGACAACCTTGAAATCGTTAAAGAACGCGGCGCGGGCGGTGGATTCGCAACAGACTTCGGTCGCGACGCCGGTGATAATGATTGTGTCCTTGCCCATATTCTTGAGCGCGGTCCGCAAGTCGGTATCGTGAAACGCGTCGTACTTGTGCTTGATGATGCGGTGATCGCGCTCTTCTGGCTGGACCATGTCGGCGTAGAGATCGAAGCTGCGATCGCCCTTCCACAGCTCCTTCGTGTTCTTGATGACCGGATAGCGCTCTAGGATCATGCCGCCCCCGGGAGGACTATGGTCGGACTGCGTCCAAATGACTGGGACATCCAGCGTCCGCGCGACGGCAACGAGGCGGTTGATATTGGGGATGATCTCGCGCCCCTTGGGCGCCTCGAAAACTGCGCCTTTCTCGACGAAGCTGTTTTGCATGTCGATCACCAGGAGCGCGCAGCGCTTAGGATCGATCCTGAAGTAATCGCTGCCGAATACCTCCTTTGCAACCTTCTGGGTCATTACCATGCTTAGAGTCTCCTTACGATGCTGGACCGTCTTAAGTCGCTATGCTGCCCGGTTAGTGCAGTGTCGTTACACCCTGCTTTTGGCGTTTTTGCTCACCAATTTGTAGACCGGCTTATCATCCTCGCTCAAATAGATGCGCTCCAGCGCTTTCGCCGCCAGAGTTCTGACGTGCGCCTTGCTCGCTTGGATATGCTCTTCGATCAGCCGCTGAGCCTTCCTGACGTCCCGCGCGGCAATGGTATCGAGGAGCTGCCCGTGCTCCTTGCGAGTGGCCGCCACTCGCTCCGGCGTCGTGAAATCCATCATCACCAGGATGCTGGTGAAGTCGCGAATCCGCTGAAGGGATTCGACCAGGTATGCATTTTGGGAGAGCCTCCCCAGTCCAGCATGAAATCGCTGGTTGGCCGCCTCGTAACGGCCATCGAGGGGAATCTCGGTATTCCGGAATTCCCCTTCCCAAGTGTCCCGCAGCGCGGCGATCTCTTCGTCGGGCGCGCGCCGACACGCCTCTTCAACGGCCAGCTTTTCCAAAGCTATGCGCACGGCATAGACGTTCTCGTACCGTCCCACGTCGAACTGAGGGACGAAGCGCCCTCGATTGCCTTTGGACGACACCAAGCCTTCCTGCTCGAGGCGCCGGAGAGCTTCGCGAACGGGCGTGCGGCTCACGCCGTATCGCCTGGACAGCTCAAGCTCAACCAGCCGCTCGCCCGGCTTGAAGTCGAAGTGAATAATGTCGGCCTTCATGAGGGTGTAGATCGAGCCAGTTGCCTTGTTCCGCGGACGGGTGCCAGTTTTCATTGGGCTGCGCTGGCGCGCCTTGGCTGCCCGGGACGCCCCGCTGACTTGCGGGCTAATTCGGCCTCAGCGAGCTCGAAGCAACGCGCGGGCGGATGGGTGATGCCAGCACCGACCTGGCCAACGCCGGCGTCCTTGTGGGCTATCCCGGAGTTCAGCACCGGCAGAACTCCGGACTTCAGGACCAAGCCCACTTCTATGCCCAGCGGCGTGCCGCGATAGTCGAGGGCCGGGATGCGGAACTGCTCGTGTTCCGCTAATGTGATTTGGTACATCCGATCAGTCCAGCTGGCGAACTGGCTCGGCTTCCCGCCGACGAAGGCAGCGATCGCCGGAGCCGCGGCCATCGCGAATCCACCCAGGCCGACCACCTCGGAGATATAAGAATCACCCATGTCGCAGGCGGCGTCTGCACTCGTGTAGCCGGCGAGAAAATTGCCTTTCGCCCGGTTCGCAGGCGCAGTAAACCACTGGTCGCCCAGCCCGGACACCTTGATGCCGAATTCGCGCCCGTTTGCCGCCATCACCGTCACAACAGAGCCAGTTCCCGCGTCATGCGCGGCGATCGCACTGCACTTGCTGGCGGCGATCGATATATTTAGGCAGAAATGATCGTTACGCCTCAGGAAGTCGAAGACGGCTTCAGCGTCTCTGCCTCCGACTGCCGCGATATGCGGTGCCAATTCCCGGACGAAGGACGAAGTCGAGGACTTGTTACGATTGTGCAATTCGTCGCCTCGTCCCAGCCCCTCCGCGAGGAAATCCTTGAGCTCAAGAGGTCCTCGCCTGCGCAGTGCCTTGTCAAGCAACGGCGCGGCAACCTCCTGCATCCATCTCAAACGGGCGATGACTTCTTCGCCGTTGGCCCCGAAACGCAGAACTGGACCCAAGCCTTCGTTCAAGGTCGAATATGAGCGATGCTTGTACGTGGCATCCTCGGCGACCCATACCGGCATGCTGGCCGTCACGATTCCCGCCATGGGGCCCACGAAGCCGTAGTCATGGCAGGGACGAAGACAGATGCGCCCTCGCTCCAGGAGGTCGGTTGCCTCTTCGCGCGGCACGCCCTCGTAGACCAATCCGCCTATGACGGCTCCTCGCATTGGTCCAACCAGCTCGGCTGCCTTGATAGGAGGTCCGGCATGGAGCACCGTCAATCGGTCCATGTCGCGTAGCACGGAGCCGGCGCGCTCCAACCCGACGAGCAGTGGCCGCGATTTCTGGAATCGCTCGATAACCGCCGCGTTGCCGTCGATCATTTCTTCGCAACCACCGCCACCAGGCCGCCTCCTTGAGGCCCCTGGTGTTCCCCTCCGCCCGACACCTGCATCATCGGGTCCCCGACGACGCTCGCGACGCTTGCATGGATGGCCGCCTTCGCGATCAGCCACGAGTATGGCGCAAGATAATCGGTCGTCAGGGTATGTCTGCGGCCCCGGCATTCCGTCGCCATCTCCACGGCGGATTTGAGGAAAACATGGTCAACGGGATTTTCAGGGCCGTGCTCGAGCGGGCTCTTTGCGCTGATTCCGGCGCTGGCCAGCGCGGCATATACGCCGCCCACATCAATCCCATCGCGCATGACTCCGTGCCCGATACGATATGGGCTGCGGGATTTGCGCGAATTCCCCATGACGATCACTGCGACATTGGTGCGTTCCGTGCCGGCGGATGCGGAAGCGATATCTGACCGCAGGCTCCAGTTGTCGCAGATGTCGGCGTCGGTTAACCTCTTTCGATCGATCTCATTAAGAGCAACCGCCACGCCAAGCGCGCCTGAGCCGCGGGCGAGCGCTCCCGCGCGACCGCCGTCCAGCGTTGCCACATTCTTGCCCGCCTTTTTCGCTGCGATGAGTGCGGGAGTTTCGGGCCAAGGCGCCTTGATTTGCACGTTATGAATGTCTTCTCGCTTCAGGCCGGCCTCGTCCATCGCCGCCCTCACCGCGTCGGCGACCATGTCCACCATGGCCGTTTTGCCGAAGGCTTCTATGTCGATATCGGGCGTAGTGGAGCTCCCAATCGACAGCCCAGGCTCATCCGCCTCCCCGTCCAGCGTTTTGTCTTCGACGAAGAGAGCGGCGTAAGGCGTCACCAGGCCGGAACAACCACCGATCATGATCAGCGGAATGCGCCGAGGCACGTCGCGAATATCCCAACCGAGCGCGCGATGGAAAAAGACGCTGAAGGCCAGGGATGCATAGCCGCGCGCCAATCCATCCCCTTCTGTCTGACACATCACGGCCTTGATTTGGCTCGGCGCGACGCCTTGCTCTTTTAGCGCCTTTTCCACGCTCCCCAAATCATCCGGGGCATTCTGGGGAACCTTCATAATTCGGTGCGCTTTCATATCGATCCTTCCTGGACTTTGCCCTCAAGCACGCTAAGCTTGATTGCATCCGCGCCGTACATGACTGCCCGCGCATCTTTTCCTTCGAACACCATCATGGAAGCCGATGAGCCAGGCTGGAGCGCCGCCGGCTTTCCGGTAACGAGTTGATACGCTTCCGCGGTGATGCCTTGCACCAAAGCCTGTACCTCGCTGGAACTCTTCAGTTGGCCGACCAATGCAACGGTGCGTGCGGAGTCCAGAATCCGACCGGTGCCAAGCGGCATAAAGACGTCCTGCAGATTGTCTGAGCCGACCGAAATCGGCACACCAGCCTCAACGAGCATCGCGACCGGTGGTAAAGGAAGCCCGAAGCCGAGAATGCTGGGCGCCACGACGACACCCGCCCCGCTATCACGGATTTGTCCTACCCAATGCTCTTGTTCCTTTGCCGGCAAGGTTCCGAGTGACAGGCAGTGAACCAAGCTGAGTCGAGCCACATCCCGGCAACCATCGAGCACCGCCGGTAAACGGAAGCTCGCCGGGCTTGCTCCTTCGTCGACGTGAACCTCGAGTGAAAGCTTATGGTCGCGCGCGATACTCGCCGCGAGCTTGAGGTGACTCTCGAAGTCCTTGTCGATGTCGGTATGCGCGCCTATCGCGTCCGCACCATCAGAAGCACCCTCCCGAAGCAGGTTGGCGACCTTGGGCGTAAGGCCCTCCTGCGGGAAAAGCACGATTGCAATAACGAGCTCGGCGGCAAGCTGCTTTCGAGCTGCTTTTAGCGCTCGAAATGCGGTCAAGCCCCATGTTTCGTCTACATCCACCAGCGCCCGCACGCACCGTGTGCCGGCACGATAGAGCCCACGCAGCGATTCGACGATGCTTCGCTGAAGAGCCGCGGGATTCAGGACGGCTTGCTGCTTCACGTGCCGCATCGC
The DNA here is from genome assembly GCA_037719965.1 of Casimicrobiaceae bacterium. GTDB lineage: Bacteria > Pseudomonadota > Gammaproteobacteria > Burkholderiales > Casimicrobiaceae > VBCG01. The sequence continues at coordinate 208,883 of JBBJMT010000006.1, forward strand.
AGCGATCGCCTCTTCAATTGTCACAGGAGGTGTCGCAGCGAGCGCGGCAGTCCCGGCTTTGTCGATATGAATGTGCGCGTCTGTAAGAGGGCGTACGCACAGCCCTCCTGTGCAGGGCAAGACTCGCTGAGCGCGAAGCGTCCTGGGCTTCGCAATCTCGGCGATCGAGTCGCTGCTAATTCCAATGTCCGCCCGCTCCCCTGTGAGCAAACTGACATCTTGCAACACCAAGTCCATCCAAACTCCGTGGGACACAAAACGGTATATTGCCATGTATACATTAATTACTCCACACGTCTTGGAATAACCGACGGTGTGCCTTCCACGATCAGGAACTCCGCGCGCCAAGAGGCGCGCTCCCTCGTATGCCAGGCGTCAGAGCGAACAGCCAACGCCCGAAGTCTGAGCACCGCCATTCGCGCTGCCGCCCTGATCTCAAACGGCATGATCTACGTTACGACCGAGCGGCAACCAGGGTGGCAAACCAGCGCATATTATTGATTTATAAGCAAGCGCAGCGCCTGCAAAACCGTGGACGCCGGTTCGATTCCGACCCCCGCCTCCATCAGCTCGCACGACGGCGAGTAGATGGTGGCGCCGCACGCCTCATGTGATGCGTGTTATGCCAAATAGCGTAAGCGCCTCTCCAGCGGGTAGCGTGAATGAATGCGCGAGGGCGACCGCCAAGCTCGGCTCCAAAAGAGCATCCGGAGCGGCGCTTCGGTGAGCCAGCTTCGGGCGGAGAGGGCGCTGCCGCGCGCGCACGGACCACACGAGCTTTCACTTCCACGCCTGCCTTGCCGTCTCCAGCATCACTTCGAGCTTGCGCCACTGTTCGTCCTCGCTCAGGAGATTACCGGCGATGCCCGAAGCGAAGCCGCACTGCGGGCTTAGCGCGAGCTGCTCCAACGGAATGAAGCGTGCCGCATCGTCTATTCTTTTCATCAATTCATCCACCGTTTCGACACGGCCGGTCTTGGTGGTAATTAATCCCAGGACCACCATGACGCCTTTGGGAACGAAGCGGAGCGGCGCGAAGCCGCCGGCGCGCGCCGTGTCGTACTCCAGAAGCAGGCGGTCAAAGCGCAAACCGTTGAAGAGGCGCTCCGCAATGGCATCGTAGCTACCCTCGCGGTGCCACATGCTGGCACGATTTCCCCGGCAGACGTGAAGACCGAAGACCGTGTCCTCGAAGCCTCCGATCACCGCGTTGTCCGCCGCTATCGCGCGATCGAGGCACTTCATCGGGTCGTCGCCGCGCGCGCGCATTCGCTCGAGCGTTGCCGGGTCGACATAGCCCGTATAACTAGGCTCGTCAAGCTGCACGTAGCGGCAACCAGCGTCGACAAGCTCGGTCACTATCTGGTGCTGGATGCGGACCACGTCCGCAAGGAAGGCGTCACTGTCGGGATAGATGTCTCTTGACTTTTCAACGTCGCACATCTGCGCAACGCGATCCGGGCCCATCAAGGTGATTTTCGCAGTTACCTTATTCAGGAACCCGAATTCCTCGAGGGGGAAGTTCTTCCTCAGGGAAAGGCGTGCCGTCGCCGGCGTGCGAAAGCTCAGCACAGCATCTTCGCCCTTGCTGCAGGGCTTCTCCTCAGGGGCGCGATTTTCTGGGTTGCGGCGGAAGTTGTCCCACGAGGTTCGCCACATGTCCCAGCCCTCGACTTCGGAGAAGCTGACCTGCCAGTTGAGCCGACGGTATTCGCCGTCGGTCACGATCGGCAATCCGATCGCTTCCTGGCGGCGCACGACATCACGGATGGCTTCGTCCTGGGACGCGCGCAGTTCCTCGTTGGGGATCTGACCGAGGGCGAAGCGCCGGAACTGTTCCTTCAAATGCTCGGGGCGGAGCAGGCTGCCAACGTGATCTACGCGAGAACTTTTGGGATTCATGTCGGATCCTTGCATGGTGCCAGCGGATTGGCGGCCCGGAGCCGAGTAATCGCGGCAGCTCGCCGGGGTACTAGCCGATAAGACTTTGATTTCTCACGGCGTAGCGGCCGGCAAGCCTAGATCTCTGTCCAACATGGACGAATCGCGCGAATGTGACGGTCGCAGACCCAGACCACGTGCGTCTAATGAGCACCAAACATGGCACGCCGGTTGATATCTGCAATAACGATGCTTCAGTACTTGTCGGCATTAGCGCATCGACGACATGCTCTATTTCAGTCAGCGGGACCGAATTGAGCAGCCACTGCGCCGGCGTGATTTCCTCGAACCTTTGCTTGGCGAATTCGGGTGCGACCTTCGGATTGACATACCTGTCTTCAATCTGCATCGCGACGTCATTCTCGTAGTGCACACAGGTCAGGTGATAGACCACGGTCCGGGTCGTGAGCTCCAGCGCGGCGGCTATTTCCCCAGTCGCTCGCTCGTGTGGGTCAAAACCTTGCAAGAGTAGCGGTGGCCGCGCGCCCTGATGTCGGCAGCGATGTCGGTGATGTTCAGCAACGCCGATTCGGGCTTGGGCTCGGCGATGAATGTTCCCACTCCACTTATGCGGATGAGCTTTCCTTGATCGGCCAACTCGCGCCGTGCGCGATTCACTGTCACGCGGGAGACGCCAAGCTGTTCTACCAGCATCATCTCAGACGGAATGCGTTCGCCCGACTTCCACGCACCGACTTGAACCTGTTCGGAAATGTATTGCTTTACGCGCTGGTAAAGGGCGGAAGGGACGCTGTCGCCGACAGCCTCCCGGAGTCCCCCACGCTTTGGGACGGTGCTTCGAGTTAGGGACCTTGCCAAAGAACCGATAGAAAGAATTGCTGAAGGGAACCTGTGTTGACAGGTTATGACTTGCAGCATTATTCTGTCAAGAACACCGCACGCTGTTCAAGGGAGACCGCTCATGGTGCGACGCGCGTTCAGATTTATTCGCACGGGTACTGTGGGTACTGCATTGGGTGTCGCGCTGTGCCTTGCGCCAAGCGTTGAAGCACAGGATCTGCTCCAGAGAGTCAAGCAACGCGGCGAGATCCATGTCGGCGTCGAACTTCAGTCCGCGCCGCTCGAGTTTACGGAACAGGGGCAGCCAAAGGGCTACTCGGTCGAACTCATGGCGCTGGTCGCGGCTGATCTAGGTTTGAAGATCCGCTACACGGACGTGCCGTTTCCGAGCCTGCTTCCTGGACTCGATGCAAAGACGTTCGACATGTCCGGGTCTTCGGTGACGATCACCAAACCCCGTCTCGAGCGCTATCACTATTCGCTGCCGGTCGTTGAGGGAACCGTCGGCCTAATCAAGCATAAGCGGGAAACAGGTATCCGGGAATCGAAAGACATCGCCGGCAAAGTTGTCGGCGCCCAGCGCGCTTCATCCATGCTCGCTCTGCTCAAGAACTATTCCGCCACGCTCCCCGGAGGTGTGAAGGAGATCAAGGAATACGTGGATTACAACCAGGCATACGCCGACTTGGCAATCGGTCGAATTGTCGCGGTCGCGAATCCTCTACCCAACATCTTGTACGCCGCAAGACTTCGTCCTACCGAATTTGAAGTGATCCTTCCGCCGTTCGGACCCAAAGCCTATCTCGGGTGGATGGTACGAAAGGACGACGATTCGAAGCCGTTGATGGATGAAATCAATCGTTCGCTTGCCAAGCTCAACGGGTCCGGCAAGATGCGAGAGCTGCAGAAGAAGTGGATGGGAACCGAGATGGATCTTCCTGCAGATCGCATTCCCGAGCCCTTGTACTAGGTGGGGAGATCCTATCGGTAAACGACGTGACGCGTGATGGCTTTCTCGAGCCGTAACCCTACGTAAGACGTGAGTTCCGTGAGACCCCAAAAGACGAGTGCGAGGACGGCATAGGACTCGAAAAACCTGAATGTGTCCGAGCTCATTCCTCCAAGCTGGGCCGTTAGCTCAGGGATGGTGATGATGGAAAGGACCGAGGTTTCCTTGAGCACGATGACCACCAGATTGACGATTGCCGGGAGAGCGGCGATGAACATTTGGGGACTCACGATGCGGATGAAGATGGTGGATCGCGTTAACCCCAGCGATGTCGCGGCTTCCACCTGGCCGCGCGGAACGGCTGCGATGCCTGCACGGAAAATCTCCGCGAAATATGCGCTGCTGTAGATCCCTAGGCAGGCAATTCCCAGTGTCAGTGCGGGGATGTCAATTCCGATTACGGGCCCGCCGTAATATGCGAGAAAAAGCTGCACGAGAAACGGGGTGCCGCGGACGGTCTCTATATACACACGAATCACAGGCCGAACGAAGGGCAGATCGGATAACTGCAGCAACATGAGCACCAAACCTGAAATTAGGCCAAGAGCGGATCCCACCACCCATGTGAGCAGCGTCAACATCAGCCCACGCAAGAGATCGGGGCCGTATTGAGCGATCAGGTTTAGATCGAAGCTCACAGGCGGAATCTCGTGTGGCCTACCGCAAGGCGCAGTTCGAGATAATGGCCGGCCTGCGAGATGAGAACATTGATCACGAGATAGATCAGTAGTGCAGCCAGATAGGCTTCGAAGGGGCGAAAACTCGAAGCGGCAAGATTCTGCGAGGCGCGGGTGAGGTCAAGCACGCCCACTACGGAAACGAGAGCGGAGGACTTGACAACCAACATCACATCGCTAACGAGGGCCGGCATTACGATCCGCAGCGCTTGCGGAAGTTCAACCTGCATGCGGATCTGCCACCGGGTCAGACCTAGCGCACGCGCGGCCTCTCGCTGGCCCTGCGGAATCGCGATCAGACCGCCGCGCAGTATCTCGGCTTGATAGGCCGCTGTGCATAGAGATAGTGCTATGACTGCCGCCGCCATCGGCGGAAACGCCAACCCGATGTACGGCAAGGCGTAGAACACCAACAGCAGGAGGACGAGCAGGGGCACGCCACGCCAAAAACTCACATACAGCGCAGCGGCACGTTGCAGGATGAGCGATTGCGAGATCCGAGCGGCGCACACAGGGAGAGCGATAACGAAGCCAACGACGACCGACAAAGCCGACACAACGAGCGTGTACACAGTGCCACGCAAGAACACATGCGCTTCGGCAAATACCGCGGAAAAATCCATGATCAAGCCAAAGTTACCGCCGGCGTCCGGTGGACTGGCCTTCGCTGTCGCAAAACCATGCTCATGCTAGGCTCGTAGAGGAGGGTTCGTGTTTGTTGGGAACGCATGGTATGCGATCGTATGGCTGATGAAGTAGGTCGCGCCCTGCTTTCTCGAACCGTAATCAACGAAAGGGTAGTCCTTTACCGGACGCTGGCTGGAGCGCCGGTAGCGCTTGGGGATCGCCGCACACATCGCCACCTACCGCTCTCCATGGGAAGACTTGATGGTGATTGCTTGCAATGTGGCTACCATGGCGTCACATACGCGGCCGATGGGCAATGCGTTCGCATTCCGGGTTCTGATGAAATCCCGGAACAGGCAAAGGCCGTGGCGGCGGCAACACTCGCACTGGCCGCACCACCCCCCAACCCGGCGCGACTCGTCGCCGAACCGGCCCACCGCCGCGCCACCCGCTTGGCCCGGGCGCTGCTGCTCGTCCGCGTCTACGCGGCATTCCCGGTGCGCTGGCCGCTCTGCGGCGCTTGAGATGCCGTAGTGTCCGATTACTCGATCGAAACTCTCTTTACGCGGCACAGCGCTCGTAGTAGTTCAGCATCCCACCCAGTCGCTCAATCTTCCTGATCGAGCCATTCTGGCCGCCGATGCGCTTGATCGGGACCACCAATAGCCGATTGCCGAGCCCTTGGTGATTCCGTTCGCCGCGGTAGTGGGTGACATACTCGCCGACGGCGTGACGCAACGAGGCCTACCCCACGAAGATCATCCGGTTCAGGCATTCCTCTTTGATCGAGCGCACAAAGCGCTCCGCGAAGGCATTCAAATTCGGCGATCGAGGTGGTAGGCGTATAACTGCGGTCCCACTTTCCCCGATCATCTTGCGGAATGCGGCGCTGTACTTGGTGTCGCGATCGAGGATCAGATAACGTTTGCCCAATAGCGCGCCGTCGATCGCATCGGTCATGTTGCGCCCAACCTGAAGCATCCAGGTCTCGGTTGGATTCGTCGTAATACCGGCGACATGGACCAGGCGGTCAGCGAGGTTGATCACGAACAAGAGGTAGTGCGTCACCAACCCCTTCACCGTCCACACTTCGACGCTCAGGAAATCACCGGCGGCAAGTACTTCCCAATGTGACTTGAGAAAGGTTGCCCATGAAGAACACTTACTTCGTTGGGGCGCAGGCTCGATGCCGTTTCGCCAGAGCACATTGGCCACAGTGCCACGCCCTACCTTGTGTCCAACATTGGAAAGCGCCCCTTGGATCCTTGTGTAGCCCCAACTTGGGTTCTCCGTCGCCATCCGGACCACGAGAGCACTGATCGCATTCATGATCGCTGGTCGTCCCGGCCGACGCCGGTGAGAGAAGTTCCACTTCGCGGCGACGAACAGACGGTGCCAGCGCATGAGCGTATCCGGCGTGACGATCGTGCCCAGTTCAAGCAACGCCCTACGACCGACGGCCTTCGCCTTGCGCGCCAGCAGCGCCCGTTCGGCGTCGCTGAATTGCAGCCGTCGCCCCTTCAATCGCTCCCGCAACATCGAATTCTCCGCTTTGAGGTACTCGATACGATCAGCTGGTGGCGATTCACCCAGCCGGCGAAGATCGTCAGCAGAAATGCAAGCGCGGGAGGTCCAGAACCCATGCCCACAGTCTACCGCGACGTTCGTCCAAGTTATTGAACACTACGGGCGAATGGTCGGTGAAACGGCGCCCCGCTTGCCCATTGCCTCAAACACGGTAGAAGCCGCGTAGCCGGCTAGCGCCGCAACGATGTCCCTGGCGTGGTCGTCAGACATTCGATGAGACCTTTCTCGTGGAGCCGCAGATACCCGTCATCGCCCCAGTGTTGCCGTCGCCTTACATATGCCTCTCCGCAGCGACGCTCGAATTCTGCGACGGTGCGCGGCTTGAGGTCATACGTTCGCATCTCGTAGATCATTGCATTACTCCCCATCGGCGCGAGGCCACGCCGAGTGCGCACGCGGCGCCGGGCGCGCCGTGCCTACTCACCCCTCGATCCGGACTTCGAGTTTCAAACCCGCGGCCATGGTCACGACGTGATTCGACCCGGCCAGTTCAAACGGTTGCGATACGGCACCGGTGGAGATGATGTCGCCCTTGTGCAGCGTCATACCGCGTTCGGCGGCGTGCGCAAACAGCGCGCCGAGTGAAGCGACTGCGTCGGTCCGGTCGTCGCCTGCCAGACCGCGTGCGGTGTCGCGTCCGTTGACCTGCACGACGACGTCCGTACCGAGCGTGTGCATGCTTTCCTGCGCGATGACGGGACCAACCACGAGCGCGCGGAACACCCCGTTGTCTGCGGCGAAGCTCGGCCATCCCACGGCACGGCGGTCCACGAAGCGCGATTGCAACAGCTCGAAAGTGACTCGGGTCGTACTGACGGACTCCAACGGCGCATGCGGCGCAGTGCCGGGCGCAACGTCGCGTTCGAGTACGAAGGCGACTTCGAACTCGATCACGATAGGCGCTGCGTTGCTGATTTTCACCACGTCGCCAGATTGAAAGCAGGCGGACTTCAGAACGCGTCCCGCGAGCGGACGACCGAGGCCGGTCAGGCGCATCCCGTTGGGACTGCCCATTCCCAGCTTCCAGCCGATCACGGGATCGCCAACGGCGGTGATGAATGCATCCTGCACGTCGTAGCCTTGCTTGAGCGTGCGGGGACGCACTTCAGCGGGCAGCTCCGCGATCTGCATTCCACTCTTCCACGCGGCGGCGAGCAATCGTCCGGCGGGTCCGGCGTCGAATGACTCAGTCATGCTGGGACGTCCTTGCAAGAAAGTCGAAGTCACAGCCGTACTGAGCCTGCAGTACCGACCGACGGTACAGTGCGGCGTATCCCCGGTCCGGCCGCACGGGAGGGGACCATTCGGCGAGTCGCCTCGCGATCTCTGCTTCGTCTACCAGCAAGTCAAGACGCTTCTTCGCAACCGACAGTGCAATGCGGTCGCCATTACGGACGGACGCGAGCGGCCCGCCGACGGCCGCTTCCGGGGCGATGTGCAGGACGATCGTCCCGTACGCCGTACCGCTCATCCTGGCGTCCGAAATGCGCACCATGTCCTTCACGCCGGCGCGCGCGAGCTTGCCGGGAATCGGCAGGTAACCGGCCTCCGGCATTCCGGCGCCGACTGGGCCAGCATTCTTCAACACGAGGATATCGTTCGGGTCGACTTCGAGATCGGGGTCGTCGATGCGCTTGCTGAGGTCCGCGAGGTTCTCGAAGACCACGGCCCGACCCGTGACTTCGAACAGGGCAGGCGTGGCGGCAGCGCGTTTCAGGATCGCACCGTCCGGAGCGAGGCTGCCGCGGATCGCAACGATGCCGCCGACGCGCGAAACCGGATCCGCAAACGACCGGATCACCGTGCGGTCCAGCCAGTCGAGCGGTTCGTCAAGTCGCGCACCGAGCGTCATGCCATCGACGCCAATGCAGTCCAGATGCAGCTGAAGCCGCAGTTCGCGCAGCACGGCTCCCAAGCCCCCGGCGGCGTAGAAGTCCTCCATGTAGCCCTCACCGACCGGCTTCAGGTCGACGAGGACCGGCGTTTCGTCCGAGATCGCATTGATCCGATCGAGCGAAATGGCAATGCCGAGGCGTCCTGCAATGGCGGTGAGATGGACGATGGCATTGGTGGATCCGCCGAGCGCCATCAGCACGCGGAACGCGTTCTCGACCGATTCGCGGGTGATGATCTGGTCGGGAGTAATTGGATCGTGGATCAGGCGCACCGCGGCCTTGCCCGTCTCCTCGGCCGCCACCAGCCGGGCCGAGTGGACGGCGGGAATCGCCGCGGTGCCGGGCAGCGACATGCCCAGAGCTTCGGCAATACAGGCCATGGTGCTCGCAGTACCCATCACCGCGCAGGTGCCGGTCGTTACGGCGAGTCGCCCTTCGACCGTGTCGATCTCGTCGGCATCGATGGCGCCGGCGCGGTACTTCGCCCAGAAGCCGCGGCAATCGGTACATGCGCCGAGTCGCTGGCCACGGTGGCGACCAGTCATCATCGGCCCGGTCACCAGCTGGATCGCAGGTCGGCCCGCCGATGCGGCGCCCATCAGCTGCGCCGGAACGGTCTTGTCGCAGCCGCCGATGAGAACGACGGCGTCCATGGGCTGCGCCCGGACCATCTCCTCGACGTCCATCGACATCAGGTTGCGGAACATCATCGAGGTCGGGTTGAGGAAGACCTCGCCGAGCGATATCGTCGGAAACGCGCGCGGCAGTCCCCCCGCTGCAAGTACTCCACGAGACACGGCCTCGGTCAGTTCGGGCATGGACCGATGACAGTTGTTGAACTCGCTCGGCGACACCGCGATGCCGACGATCGGCCGTTTGAGGAGTTCGCGGGAGACACCCATCGATCGCGCGAACGAGCGGCGCAGGAATCCGGCGAAATCGGGATCGCCGTAATTGGTGAGTCCCGTCTCGATTCCGACCGGTTCAGACATGAGGAATCGGACTCGCGACCGGAGTCAGGGGATTGCGGAACTGCACGTGCAGCAGCTCCTCGAAGATGCGGATCATCCCGCCCTTGTCCAGCGCGCCGTCGCCGCGCAACAGCGACATCTGATAGGTCGTGAGCGCGGCGTTGAGCACTGGCATTGGGATGCATCGGTTGGCGCCGAGTTCCGCCGCGCAGATCATGTCCTTATACGCGTTCAGCATCGAATAGCCATCGGAGAAGTGATTATCGAGGATGCGTGGAATGAAGAACTCCGAGGCGTAGCTCCTGCCGGTGCCGGTGTTCACTACTTCGCCCACTTTGGCCGGATCGAGTCCCATCTTGACTGACAGAGGAAGGATCTCGGCAAGCGCAGCCGCATTGATATTGAACAACAGCTGGTTCACGAGCTTTGTCAGCTGCCCGCTACCCTGTTGGCCCCCATGTAGTAGATCCGGCTCGCCAAACACTTCAGCAAGCGTTCCACTGCCGCAAACGCTGTCGGCTCTCAGCCACACATGATGCTCAGCGTGCCATCCGCCGCACGCGCCTCCATGCCCGAGACTGGCGCGTCGAGATATTCGATGCCACGTGTCGCAAGTTCTTCAGCGATCTCCAGCACATCCTTGTGCGCGACGGTGCTGGTGTCAACGACTATACGCACTTTTGACCCCGAGCCAAGTGCCAGGTCCCCGAACAGGACCTCCCGGACGACCTTGCCGCTAGGCAGGCTGAGAAAGAGGATCTCTGACTGCGCGAGCTCGCGGAGATGTGTCGTGGCGTACACGCCACGTCGCCGGAACTCGGCAAAGCTGCTGTCGCTCGCGGCGCCCACGGTAAGAGTGAGTTCGCTTTTGAGCAGGTTCAGGGCCATGTGTTTGCCCATCTGACCCAAGCCGACGAATCCGATATAACTCATCGCGTCTTCCTCCGCCACATTTCCCTTCCTGACCCCCCAACCCGCACCCAAATCGGCCGGCGCGCGGCGTTACCCGCCGTCAGGAATCGAGCGAAAACTTCTGAAACGTGTGGCAATCCGCGGGAGCCCTGCCGCGGCTTACCGCAAAAGTCCACGTGACCTCGCTCACGTAGAGGTCGTTCTTGGAATCCAGCGCGAGCCCATGCGGTGCGGCGAAACTGCCGGGCGCAGTCACCTCCGGCGTGCCCCAGCGCGCGAGGATCTTGCCGTCCTTGTCGAAGACGCTCATACGGGCGTGGCGAAACTTCGTGATCGGCCCGAGACTTTGCGAAGTATCGCCCTCGTGCCACGCGAGCTCCGTCACATACGCCCTTCCTTTCGTATCGAAGACAAGGTGGGTGGGGCGCTGCGTATCCGTCCACTCGCTCAAATACTCGCCGTCCGGACTGAAGATCTGGATGCGGTCGCTCTCGCGGTCGCACACGAACACGCGCCCCTCGGCGTCCACGGCGATGCCGTGCGGCAGATAGAACTGGCCAGGGCCGCGGCCCGGCTCGCCCCACGAGCGCTTCAGCTGCCCCGTCGGAGAAAACATGTGGACGCGGGCATTGCCGTAGCCGTCGGAGATGTAGATGTCGCCCTTGGGGCCGATGGCGACATTGGTCGGGCGATTGAACGGCCCCGCTCCGCGATTGATCGACGTGATGTTCTCCCCGTCGTAGCCGGTGTCCGACGGCGTGTTCAGCACGCCCATCGTCATGAGCAGTTTTCCTTCGGGCGTGAACTGACGCACCGTATGCTGTCCGTCGTCAGTACAGAAGATAGTGCCATTGGGAGCGACGTAGATGCCGTGGGTGCGGTACGAGAATTCGCCCTCACCCCACGAGCGCTTGAAGTTGCCCTGCTGATCGTAAATGATGACCGGGCGGTCGCCGCGGCACATCAGGTAGACCCTGTCCTCGCCGTCGACGGCTACCCCGGCGACATCGCGGTGAACGTAGCCCTTGGGCAATTGCTCCCAGCCTTCGACTACGGAATACCTGATCTTTTTCGACTGGTCCATCGTTCCTCCTGACCGTTAAATAGAACCTATTGTAAGGTTCATTATCGCGATGGGCGACCGGCGTGTCGCGTCCCACTCGAATTTAGCAATGGAAATCCTGCGCGGCGAACGTCGCGCTACACGAGCACGTCGCAGGTGCCGAATTCGTCGTGGAGTTCGTCTTGGAACAGGAGGGGCATTGGTTGTCGTCCGCGCTGGAACCTCGCACTACTATCGCGTGGCTACTTTTGGGGCACGCGGGCTTCCTGCCACGCACCCATTGCCGATTCCCGCGAAGGTTCCGGGCCCTAAGCCGCCGCGCGGCGAAAGAGCGGTGGAATGATACCGGTAATGTCCGTTTCGATCTCCAGCAGAGCGCCGTCCCACGGGCCTACCCGGGTCCAATGCGGACGGATCAGCGACGTTAAGAAGATCTTCATGGCATCTGTGCCTGCAAACGCCGGCATGGTGGGTGCCTGACAAGGCACGGCGATCTTGCGTACGATCGTCCCGCGCGGATCGAGCACGTTGATGCACCCGGCCGAAACGCCGGCTGACCAATAATTACCCGCGACATCGATGGCGGCGCCATCCGGCCGCCCGGCCGCCTCGTCAAGGCGCGCGTGCAACCTGGGTGTGCCCATCGTGCCTGCGTCTTCATCCCACGGCGCCGCATACAATTGTCCGGCAAAACTGTCCGAGAAGTAGAGCGTCGCGCCATCGAGCGACCACGCGATGCCATTGGCAATCACGAGGCCATCGTGCAGGCGGCGCACAGCCGCGTCCGCGCCGATGCAATAGAGGGCGCCGGTGGCCGCTTTGTCGGGTCGTTCGTCCATCGAGCCGAACACCCACCAGCGCCCGGACGGTGACACCTTGCCATCATTCAGGCGATTGGTGGGGCGCTCGCGCTCCACGCTGGCAATGTCCTGCAGCACATTCGATTGCAGATCAATACTCACCAACTGCTGCGGAAAGGCGAGGATCGCGCGATCGTCGTCGCACAGTGCCAATGCGCCGACAACTTCGGGCAGCATCCATCGCGTCAGTTCACCGGTTGCCGGCCGCAAGCGCAACAGCTGCTGACCGCGCGCGTCGATCCAGTACAGGCATCGTTGCACCGGGTGCCATGCCGGCGCTTCACCCACACGATTGCCGACGCGCCATGCGCGCATCGACGTGTCGTCGGCCTCGATCAATGTTTCGGGCCGGATCGACTCCACCCGTGGTTCGATCACCGTGGGATACCGCGGCGGTGCAGCGGTCATGCGTCGGGTTGGCTGGCCAGCGGACATGCGGCAAGCTGCGCGCGCCGCCACGCATCGAACGCCGTGCACTGGTTGGCATCGGTGAGCGGATACGTTCCGAAGAGGCCATCGCCGGCGGCCATCCGCGTGGCCACACTATCTTCGTAGATCGTCTGGTCGTAGGCCTCCACGGCAGTCGATAATCGTTTGATCCGGCAAAAACCGCCGCTGAAAACAGTTAGGAGCCAGAAAGGTGTAGGTTTCACATCGATTCCGCATGACCATTTCATGAAACTAGGAAGGCTGCCATTTCCGACCTAAGGCAATGTTTACCAATGCAGGCGCATAGGAAATGCATCAAGCGCCTCACCTCCCGATTCAGTCACGCGGACGATCCGCTCGATTCGCAGCCCCCCTACCTCTGGCACGGTGATTGTGGCCTTGAGCGTGAAGACCATATCTGGAACGAGCACTGTAGTATTTCCTTGCATGATCAATGGGACCTCCTCAACGGGGTCCATCCCGGTGCCGTGCCCCGAGCCGCGCCCACGGGCCTCTTCTGAGAACTTCCCATACCCTGAATCGATCAGCACCCTCTGAACCACAGTGCTAAGATCAGAGGCCGTGATTCCAGGTCGAACTGCAGCCAGTCCGGCCTCCACAGCGGAAGCAGCGGCATCAACGATGGCCACCTTATCCGCCGAGACTGGGCCGTAGGTGAAGCCTCTCCCCCCATCCGCCACATACCCGCGATAGCGGGCACCGATATCCGTCATCACAAGATCACCTTCCTTCAATATGCGGTCGGTAGGTCGGGCGAGTTGGAAAGCCGACCGAGGCCCCACTTGAACCATCGAGTCATAGCCTGTTCGATCGGCTCCCTCAAGAATCATTGCAGCATCAGCAATGCGAGCGAGTTCACGCTCTGATTTTGGACGTCGGTCGGCTAACGTTTCGCGAATCGCCGCCATGGCATGATCTGTAAGTTCCGCAGCTCGGCGCAAAAGGCGAATTTCTGCAGCACTCTTGACCGCTTTCACCTTAGCCAGAACCTGTGTTGTCTCCAATTCCAAACCTGGAAGGCGTGCCTTCAGCCGGTTATGCAATTTTGCGGGAATCCAGTCACCGCCAGCTAACCCTACTCGTCCATGCCCCCATCTATTTGCATGGGCCTGAAGTTTATCGTCGAGGTCGTCGAAAGGGTATGCATGAAACCAGTTCTCGCTCTCCGCCCATGGGAGACACGCTCGTCCAATAAAAAGTGAGGGCTCGGCGTCCACTGGAAGGAGGACTAGGGCGATGGCATTCTCACCGATACCATCCACCGGGCGGATATCGGTAAAGTAATTGACGTTAGCACCGCGCCAGCAATCTGCATAGGCAACTAAACCTACCATATCTGCATCCGCAAGCGCAGATTGCGTCCGCAGAATTCGATCCTTAAACTCTGCAACTGAGATTCCTTCAAGCGACGAATTGTTACATTTGCCGCCTTGGTCGTATTCTTGATGCTTCATGAGTACCACCTCTCTTCCTGACCTGAATTGCAATCATCGCTGAGATCCTACTGGGTGCGTGAGCGTACGTCGCAACGGCACGAACACATAGTGACTCCAAACGTCACTCCTCTTCTGACTTTACTGGCGCGGTCTGTTTCGATTTCTGGAACGTAAGCATCCGCAGGGAAGATGCAACCAAGACCAAAGCAGCTAGACTGAGAAGAACAACAGAGATCGGACTGCTGACTAAAATGAGAGGGTCCCCAGCTGATATCTCAAGCGATATCCGAAGAGATCTCTCAATAAGCGGTCCCAATACCAGCGCAAGAATCAGAGGCGACATTGGCATGTCAAGTTTTTTGAACAGGTAGCCCAAGACACCAAAGACAACCATGGTGCCGACATCGAAGACACTGCCGCTCAAACTGAACGAGCCAACAATGGAAAAAACGAAGATCACCACCATCAGGATCGGATAGGGGATTTTGAGCGCTCGCGCCCAAAGTCCGACAAGCGGCAGATTTAGGATCAAGAGGATTACATTACCTATCAATAGGCTCGCAATTAATGTCCAAACGAAATCAGGGTTATCGCGAAACAGAAGCGGGCCGGGACTTAACCCGTGAATCATGAATGCGCCCATAAGAACTGCAATCGTTGGCGAGGTCGGCAGACCGAGCGTTAGTAGCGGTATAAGCGCAGCAGTTACATAGGAATTGTTGGCTGTTTCGGGTGACGCGACCCCTTCGATGGCGCCAGTACCAAGCGGTTGTTTGGCGAACCGACGCTCAACCACGTAGGCAAGAAAGGTGGCAATGGCGGCGTTCATGCCTGGGAGCAATCCGAGAAAAAAGCCAATGCCTGTCCCGCGCGCGACAGCGCCTATGCAACGCCCAACCTCTTCTCGTTTTGGAAATAATGATGCAATTTTCGATTCGAACACCTTAAGAGCTGGTCTCTCAAGGTTCACAAGGATCTCACTAATTCCGAATAGCCCCATCACCACGGGAACAAGCTGCACCCCGTTCATAAGTTCGAGTGAACCGAAGGTGAAACGTGGGGCTCCTGCCACAGGGTCGATCCCTACTAGCCCCAGTATTAATCCAATAATTCCCATCATAAGTCCGGCGACCACTGAGCGCCCAGCTAGGCCGATTAGCATCATGAGCCCGGACACCATAAGTGCGAACTGCTCAACAGCGCCGAACTTCAGAGCCATAGCCGCCAGATGGGGCGCAACGAAAACGAGTCCAAGGGTTGCAACAATGCCTCCAATGAATGAGCCGATGGCTGCGATGCCCAGAGCCACCCCCGCTCGCCCTTGAAGAGCCATTTGATAACCATCAAAAGTAGTTACCACTGATGCTGCTTCACCTGGAGTACTGAGAAGTACTGAGGTGATAGTCCCGCCGTACATAGCTCCGTAGTAGATAGCGGCGAGCATTATTATGGCTGGGGCTGGCTCTAAGGCGAATGTCACTGGGATCAGGATAGCGATAGTTGCAGAAGGTCCTAAACCCGGAAGGACACCAACTAGTGTGCCGACGGTGCATCCAATGAGAGCGAACAGGAGATTCACCGGAGACAGCGCAATTACAAGGCCGGATACGAGCAAATCAATCGAATCCATGTCACATCCTTGTAAGTTCGCCCACTGGCAGCATTACGCCCAGTATTTTCGTGAAGACGTGGTATACGCCAAAGCTCGCCGCCACGCTCATTACAATTGCGACCCACATGGACTGACGGCCAACGACGGTGAGAATGACGAAGACGAAAACAAGCATACTTACTTGATAGCCAAGTAGCGGGAGGAACACTACGATGGCGCACAACATCAATAACGTTACTAGAACATTGAGTCGAGCATGTGCCGGCGGAAGCAACTCTAACGAAGCTCTCGGTCGCCATCTGGACATGGTGTTTTGGAGGAAAAACATTGACGAAAATATTACAAGCAGTCCGCCGAGCCAAACACCAAAAAATCCAGAACCGGGTCCTAGGTGAGTGAAGTAGCGTAACTGTAAAGACGCGTACACCACATAAACCCCAAATAGCAGGAGGATTAGGCTAGTGTACTGATAGGCCCGGGCCATGGTTCACCTCACGGACGCAATGCATTCTCTCAACCCAATAGACGAGGGGCGGAGTGTTGGCTCCGCCCCCCATCGAACTATTTATTTTTTCCTCTCTTCCTCGATCAATCGGAAAAGCTCTCGAGCGAAGCTCTGTTGATCTTGAAGAAATTTTCCGTACTCATCGGGTCCCATGTAGCGCTGGGGCAGGCCAACTTCGTCCATTCTCTGTTTGACCTGTGGCGTCTTAAGTGCCGCCTCCACCACTGCCGATATGTAGCGAATGTGGTCAGGCTTCATCCCAGGAGGGCCAATGACCCCTCTTGAAGTATAAGAATAGAGGTTCACACCTTTCTCTTGGAAGGTTGGTACATCGGGTAGATATGGACTTCTCACTTTGTCCGCCACCGCGAGTAGTCGGCCATCGCCACTCTTAACGTACTTTACCCATAGGCCTACGTTGTCACTCGCGGCGTCAACTTGGTTGCCCAATATGGCCGCGACAGTGGCGGCACCACCTTGGAAGTGAACAATTCTGAATTTGACTCCGGCTTTCCGCTCAAGGTCAAGGATCATGAGATGATCATCGGTGCTAATACCGGGATCCGCGATTTTGACCTGACCTGGGTTCTGTTTGGCAGCCTCAAGCAACTGCTCGAGGCTTTGGTATTTACTGTTCTTAGCTACAAACAGTGTCCCGGGGTCCAGAACCTGATTGGCGATTGCTGAAAAACTTTGTACTGTGAATGATGCCTTTCGCTCAGGATCGGCGACGATGGTCTGAAAGAGGGGCGCGTTCATCAGGCCGATGATCCCAACACTCCGTGTCTGACGAGCGAGTTCAGTCCACATCACCTGACCCTGCGCCCCATCTTTATTCACCACCGTGACGGGCTGTCCTATGATTTTCTCCATCCCCGTCGCCAGAATCCGCGCTCCGATGTCAGCGGCTCCGCCTGGCGCGTATCCTACCCAGAACTGAAGAGCGCCTGAGGGAAAGTCTCCCGGTTTTGTTGATAGCGATTCCATTTTGGCCGCAGGTGACGCTTGAGCCAATTTGAACGTGTTGGTTGGCTCGACTACTACCACCGGCCCCATTGGTATCGGAGTGAGTGCGAGGGCATTCACGACGGAAAGAAATGTCCCAAGTACAAGTAGAAAGACGAAAAGAAGCCCTGACCTATAATGAAGCGCATGCATGACGTTCTCCCTTCTCACGTTAATCAACTCTCCCACTGGGCCACCCTAGACTAGCCTGCTCTTTCTTGCTGATGAAGTCTGCTTGCATTTGCCTACATATGGGGCCGCTTTCGGCGGATCAATTTTTGCTCTTTGGCCATTGATCCAACAAACCAGTCACCGATTCGGGGAGGGGCCTGTCCATCTGGGGGGGCCGCAACTGCGCAAGCATCCCCCCATCCACATAGATGGTTTGGCCCGTGATGTATTCCGCATCGTTGGAGGCGAGAAATACCACCGCACCAGCAACATCCGCCGAGACACCAACTCGGCCTAGCGGCACCGGCTGTGCTCGATGGATTTCGAACTCTGGCCCTCTTGCCCGGTGTTTCTCCGTATGAATAGCGCCTGCCCCCACCGCGTTGACGCGAATTCCGAACGGTGATAAATCCAAAGCAACAGCGCGAGTAAATGCCTCCATCGCTCCCTTGGTAGTATCGTATGCGGCCTGAGAGCGATGCGCGCGCACTGCAGCATATGAACTGATGGAGATAATGCTCCCGGCGTGCTTATGTTCCACCATCACGGAAGCTGCGCGATGCGTGCATAGGTAGAGGCTCTTGAGATTCGTTCGAATTACCGTATCCCAATGGTCCTCATCCATCTCCAAGAAATGCACGATAGGGTCGGCCCAGGCAGCGTTGTTTACGAGAATATCAATCGTCCCATATTTCTGAATAGCCTCGTCGAACAGCCGATGCACGTTCTCACGGTAACCGAGATCGGCAGCTATTCCCAAAGCCTTTCCCCCAAAGGCTTTGATATCCGCCACCACCGCATCAATGCTTTCAATGCTCCTTCCGGTGATCACGACTCTAGCGCCTTCTCTCGCCAATCGTTCCGCAATGCCCCGTCCGATTCCCCGACTGGATCCAGTGACAATAGCAACCTTCTCAAGAAACAACATAGCGTTCCTCCCTGACGCATTCCAACTGAATACTTTCCCGGCGAGAGCTACGCAACAGGTAAGGAACCTCCTGTGAGGCATCACCCTGCAGAGGTAAACTATCCTTACCTGCTCGTCGGTCTTTGGTCTCTCGATTCTGTACTCAGAGTCCCGTGGGCATCCCGACCATGAACCGTTCTGCGACCTTGCGTAGATTTCGGATAGTCCCTTCAGGCAGGGGAATGCCACCCTTCACACGTTCTTCGTGGACGCGGTCTTCGAATTCTCCGGGGACCAGGACCTCTGCCTGTCCTTCGGCCCGCGCCAGACCCTTAATGCCATCTATCGTGGCATCCACACCGGTTTTGTAGGCCTCAAGATCTGTAAACATCCCGATATTGATCACCGCCACCGCACTGTTCTGTCGGTGTGTTCGTGATCCAGGTATTCCCTGGAGTGCAGGACTCAACAACGGATTCCCAACCATGAGACTAGTTAGGCACTCGAACATCATGGCAAGTCCTGAGCCTTTTGGGCCGCTAATCGGGAGGAGAATCGTTGCCAAATGGGGGTCAGTCGTCGGGTCGCCCTGCTTGTCGAGCGCCCATCCGACAGGCAGTACTTCCCCTCGGTCTCTTGCAAGCCGAAGCTTGCCTCCCGCAGCTACACTCGTGGCCATGTCAAGCATCAGCGGGCGATGGCGCATCCCTGGAACACAGATTGCGATTGGGCTGTTATGGACACCGGCAGCCTTTGCGCCATATGGAGCCATGTTCGGCTGACTGCATACAATCGCAATGCCCGCCATTCCTTCCTGCGCCGCGATGAGGGAGTAGTAACCCATCGCCCCCTGGTGCGTGGTGTTCCGGAGGAGGCCCCAACCGATGCCGACCTCACGAGCTTTCTGTATCAATTGTCGCATCGCCCAAGTAGTGACCACCGGGCCGAACGCACGGTCAGCCTCAACGAGCAGGGTAGCCGGTGTCTCTTTCAGCACTTGGATGTTTGGATTGGGATTCATCGCCCCTTGATCGACAAGCTCGACATATGCGGGAATTCGGAGGACCCCATGAGAGTCCACCCCACGCAGGTTCGCCCACACGAGCACCTTAGCTACGATCTCTGCGTCCTGAAATGGCAATCCCACTCGAATGAAAACTTCCCGCGTGAATGCCTGCAACGCTTCCCAACCAACCCTCACCTCGTTATTCGCCATGGTCTACTTTTTGGGCTCTTCAGAAAATCGAGTGGGTGATTTTGGGCTAATTCAGAGTTCAGGAAGCATGCGGGTGAGAACTTTCAGCCGCAGATATTCCTCGTCGCGTCTTCCTTCGTTGCACATGACGGACGTGATGTGCGCGTTGAACGCTTTCGTCGATGAGCAAGAGGACCGAGCCTATCTAAGCGACTTCGTTGGCGGTGTATGATCATCAGAAGTGGCCCCGGAAATTAGGACTCGCGGTTAGGTGAAGAACCTGCTCGTATGGGCGAAGGGATTTGCCCGACAGAGGAGCAGCAGATGAGAAGGCCAAGAAGGAATCATAAGGCGGCGTTCAAGGCGAAGGTGGCGGCGGTCAAGGGCGAGCAAACGCTTGTGGTCCGCAGTTATGGGTGCCGGGCTACTTTTGAGCTCGCTAGCCGACGAGCTTCTACGCGGACCTCGGGGTCGTCGCAAGCGAATACTCGTGATGCAGGCCACCCAGTAGCGACTTCACGCGCACGAACGCACCCGCCGCCAGTCGATGGCGGGATTTGGACTTCGGGAATGGCGTGGTTGGTTGCGGCGGATCCGGCACGCCCGGTCCCAGGGCACTGTGAGGGCGTCCTCCGTTGTAATGAGTGACCCACTCGTTGAGCAGGGTCCGTAGATGCGCCTCGGACATCGGGATCATCCAATCCAGGCATTCCCGCCGAATCGAACCGATGACCCGTTCGCAGATGGAATTGGCTTTCGGACTAGTTGCGGGTGAGCGCAACACTTCAAGTCCGAGCGCCTCGATCGAATCATCCAGATGCTTCGAGAAGATGCCGTCGCGATCGTGAATCAGATAGGGGTGCGCGCCATCCTCCGTGACCGCCTCCCGCAACTGCTGCAGCGTCCAATCGGCAGTGGGATGCGCCGTCACGTTGACGTGCGCCCATCGGCGTGTCCCGTGCTCGATGACCACAAACACGTACAGCATCCGGAACGTCGCAGTCACCGCGACGAAGAAGTCGCACGCGATGATGGCCTTGGCGTGATTGTTCAAGAACGTTAACCAGTGCTGATCACCGCGCGGTACTCCCGGTCGAGTCGGTGGCATATATTTCCGCACCGTCCGCGGTGAAAGACGTATTCCGAGCTTCACCATCAACTCATTGGCAATCCGCTCCTCACCCCAGAGCGGATTCTCCGAGGCCATTCGCCGAATCAACGACCGAAGCTCCGGCGGAATCCGCGGTCGACCCGCCCTGCTCTTCCAGCGCCAGAAGATCCGCCAGCCCAGTCGATGCCACCGAACGATGGTCGACGGCCTGACGATGACCACGGCATGGCGCCAATCGAAGAGCCTGGAGAACAGCGCGAGGCTGACGCGAGTCGCGTAATCCACGCGTCTGGGTTTGATTCCCCGCTCGAGATACCGCGCCAGCTGCCGACGCAGAACCAGATTCTCAGCCCGGATCGCGCCGGACGAGCGCACGAACAACGCGAGCAGTCTCAGCAGGTCCGAGATGATACCGACGATTGCTCCCGCCAACCGTAACATGCGCTCATCATGCCAGAGTCGGCCCACGCTGGCAGGTGGCAGACCC
>JBBJMT010000024.1:0-15281 GCA_037719965.1 Casimicrobiaceae bacterium
ATTCAGACTGGATTAAACGCTTCATCCGTTTTCACGGCAAGCGCCATCCGGCCGACCTCGGTGCGACGGAAGTTGAGATCTTCCTGACCCATCTCGCGGTTGAGCGCTGCGTGGCCGCCTCCACGCAAAATCAGGCGAAGAGCGCCCTCTTGTTCTTGTACCGGGAAGTCCTCGGAGTCGAGTTACCGTGGCTCGATGGGGTGGAGAAGGCGAAAGCGTCAATGCATCTGCCGGTGGTGCTGGCGCCTGAGGAGGTCTCGCGCGTGCTCATGCGCTTGCAGGGTACCCACCGATTGATCGGTCGGCTGCTTTATGGCACGGGCTTGCGCATCATGGAAGCGCTTCGCCTGCGCACCAAGGATGTCGAGTTCGTGCGACGCGAATCCTGGTCCGCGATGGCAAGGGCGGCAAGATCGGGTGACGATGCTGCCGCGGGGAGTTGCGGCATTGCGACGTCATTTAGTGGCCGTCCGAACGCTGCACCAGGACGATTTGAAGGCGGGTTTCGGCTCTGTCTGGTTGCCGCATGCATTGGCGCACAAATATCCGACCGCGGACCGCGATTGGGCGTGGCAATACGTTTTCCCAGCGGGTCATCGCTCGACTGATCCGCGTAGCGGTATCGAGCGGCGTCACCACGTGAGCGATCAGGCGTTCCAGCGGGCGATGCGCCAAGCGGTAGGCGAAACGGGTATCGTCAAGCTAGCCACGCCACACACACTCCGGCATTCGTTCGCAACCCATTTGCTCGAAGCTGGCTACGACATTCGCACGGTGCAGGAGCTGCTGGAGCACCGGGACGTCAGCACCGATGATCTATACGCACGTGCTGAACCGCGGCGGCCGCGGCGTCATCAGTCCGCTCGATCGGTTGTAGCGCGCGGCGATCGTGCAGCCAGACCATGACCTAAGAGCGAGGCAGACCCGCGACGAATCGATGAAAAGTGGTAGCCAATCCACGGATATGGGTCTGATTCATCGTCGCTGCACCGCTCGTGTCGCGTCACGGGATCGATTTGGAAAACCATGAATCACCACCCTCTTGACGAGCGTTGCGAACATATGAGGAGCCTGCCCGAGTTACTTTCGCGCATGCGTTTGCTTCGTCAAAGTAACCCTCGGAATTGCAGTAATCTGGTCTAGGCATTAGACTAGGTCGTGACCGAAGCAAAAATCGAGGAGAGGTAAACATGCCTGAATACGGAGTTTACGAGGCAAAAACGAAACTGGCGGATCTGATCAAACAGGTCCAGCAGGGCGAGCGCGTGACGATCACCAATCGCGGCGAGCCGGTGGCGGATTTGGTGCTGAGCGCCAGACGAGCTGGACAGCGGGCGCAAGAGGCGATCGACGCGATCAAGGCGATGCGGATAGGAACGATTGATCAAGCTCGCTTTGCTGAAATGCGGCAGCGCGGACGGCGTTGATGTTCGTACTGGATGCGTCGGTGACGCTTCGGTGGGCATTGCTGGACGGTTCGGTCGCCGATCGGGTCTATGCGGATCGAGTACTCGACACCCTGGCCAACGCGGTCGCTTGGGTACCGGCTCTCTGGTATACCGAGACCATTCACGTTCTGCGCTGTGCCGAAAGCGACGGCAAGTTGGGCGAGTCGGCGGTGACCGAGTTTGTGTACCGCTTGGGGCAATTGCCTATCGAGATGGATCAGGCCGCGCCCGGTGGCATTCAGTTGGCGGTAACCGCAGTGTCTCGCGAGTTCAAGCTTTCTGGTTACGATGCGCAGTATCTGGAACTGGCAAGGCGCCGAAACCTGTCGATTGCGACGCTGGACAAGGATTTCCGCAAGGCCGCGAAGAAGGCCGGCGTTGCAGTCTATCTGCTCGAGGGATAGGAAGCCTGCGGACGGATCTCGGGTGCACGCGGAACGCGTCCGTCGATGCGTTCCTGGTCGGCGAGGCATTCAGGCGCTCGCCCGACCCGGAGCGGCACTGCGGGCCTTGTTCGCCCAGCAAGTTCCATCGGCTCGCACCCGCGCCGACCCTCAGCCCTCGAACACCAGTCCGCTCGATCGGCTGTAGTCAGCGGCGATCGTACGACCAGACACGGTGTATGTAGGAGTTTGACGCCACGATTCACACTGCGCGTGGCAAACCCCTGTGGTCCCGCATTCACCGGGACGCGCTCGTGGTCGCCGCCGCCACTCGCGTCTCCCACAAGTCCTCCAACTTCGCTGCAAGAGCGGAGGGCACCCGCACGCCGGATGTGCGCACCCCCCAGCGAAACCGTCCGAAGGGAGGGACGGCGAGATCCTCGTATGTCACCCGCGGCGTCAAGAACAACGCGTCGAGGCGCAATGTCAGGTACCGTGCCTGCGCCCCAATCGCCGCCTTCTCTGGTCGCCAATGCGCGTCAAGTCGCGTCGGGGTCAGCGTCACACCGCTGCCGAAAATGCCTTTCGGCGGAACGCCGACACGCACCAGAAAGGCGCGGCTACCAGGCTCGATGTGCCGCGTGCGTCCAGTATTCCACCGCCTGTCGAGATGACCGCGTCGTTTGAGCCGGCCGATATCCGCGTGCACCGTTGGCCAGTTCCACAATGCGGGGTTCCACGCGAAGAGATAGGTGCTCACGAAGCGGATGCGCGAGGCCACAAGGGCGTCGACGGTGGTAGAGTTTCGCGCGTCGAACCGTTTCTGTCCATGCGCGTCCACAAACCTGCCTCGTTCCTGCTTGCAGCGCTACTTACGGCGTGCGGCACTGCGCCCAAGATAGATGCACCACCGCCCGTTGCAGGCGGTTCGGCCAAGTACTACAAGGATGACGGACCGGGTGATAACCCCCCGGCGAATCTCGACGTGTTACCGGACGCAACACCACGCCTCGAGCTGCTGCACCGTTTTGCCAACCGTCCCTATGTCGTTCTGGGCCGCGCTTACACTCCCGCGACGGCCTTGCGCAGTTATCGTGAGCGCGGTGTCGCCTCGTGGTACGGCCGCAAATTTCATGGTCAAAAGACCTCGATCGGCGAGGTCTACGACATGTATGGCATGACCGCCGCGCATCCGACCCTCGCGCTGCCATCGTATGCTCGCGTAACCAATGTGACGACGGGGCAAAGCGTGGTCGTGCGCGTGAACGATCGTGGCCCCTTCCTGCATGGCCGGATCATCGACCTTTCCTACGCCGCCGCGCATCGCGTCGGTATCGCGATGAAAGGAAGCGGCGAGGTCGAGGTGGAGGCGATCGTGCCGGTGAGCGCGGGCACGTTGACGGCGGCGGCGCCATTGCCACCGGTCGCGGCCATCGCGTCCACTGCGGAATCCGGCGTAGCAACGGCCCCGTTACGTTCCGGCGCGTCGTTGCCGCTGTCGCCGCCGTCGCCCGCCGCGGCGCCGGCGCTAGCTCCGCCTTCGGCCATCGCGCCGATCAGTCCCGACGTTGCGGGTG
This sequence comes from Casimicrobiaceae bacterium, assembly GCA_037719965.1. Classification (GTDB taxonomy): domain Bacteria; phylum Pseudomonadota; class Gammaproteobacteria; order Burkholderiales; family Casimicrobiaceae; genus VBCG01. The sequence goes on from JBBJMT010000024.1 coordinate 3,409, forward strand.
GCTTCGCGGTGCAGCTGGGTGCTTTCGCGAATTTTGCCAACGCCCAAAATTTTGTCGCGCATGTGCAAAGTCAGCTTGTCGCCGCGCAGGTCGAGGCGAAGATGCGCGAAGCGAACGGTCGGTATTTCGTGTTCGTCGGCCCGTATCCGGAACGGGACGAAGCCCGAAGAGTGGCGGATCGGATCACCGGCGCGTTCGGATTCGCCACGACCATTGCGGTCCACTAAGCGCAGGGCAGACCGGTTATTGGCGCGCGCGTCGTTGGGATATACGAGAGTGCTTATCCCTGTGAGCGAGACGCTTCTCGCCATTCGCGTCATCGGGGAACTGTCCGTAATGCTCGGGGTCAATCGGATCGCACAACGCTGTCGTTATAATCGGCATGACGTTCGCACCTTCGCTCGAGACGCGCCCGCGCGTCGCCAGTCGACGACAGCGTGACGCCGCGCGCTCAATAGCGACAAAAATCCTGACATGCCCCAGCCCATCCGTTTCTTTCTCACGCTCGTCGCAATATTCCTGTTTTTCTCCGGCGCCGCGCGCGCCCAACTCACGATCGAAATCGTCGGCGGTGCGGGGAGCGCGATCCCGATCGCGATCGTCCCGTTCGAAGGCGAGTCGGCGTTTCCGCTGGGGATCACCGGCATCGTCGGGGCCGATTTGTCGCGCTCGGGCCTCTTCAAGCTCGTCGATTACACCGGTGTCGTGCCGCGTCCGGTGCGTGCGGAAGACGTCCAGTCCGAGTTCTGGAGGGGGCGCGGCGCGGACGCCGTCGTCGTCGGTACCATGCGCCCGCTCCCCGACGGTCGCACGGAGGTCCGTTTTGCACTCGTCGATGTGGTGAAGCAGGTCCCCCTCACGTCCATGATCTACACGGTGACCCCTGCGCAGTTTCGCGCAACCGCGCACAAAATCGCCGATGCCATCTACGAAAAATTGACCGGCGATCCGGGCGTGTTCTCCACGCGCATCGCGTACATCACCAAGTCGGGACCCCGTTATCAGTTGCTTGTCGCCGATGCCGACGGCAACGATCCCCAGACGATCGTAACGTCGAACGAGCCGCTGCTCTCGCCGCGGTGGGCGCCGGACGGCTCGCGCATCGCCTACGTGTCGTTCGAAAGCAAGAAGCCGGTCGTCTACGTGCAGAATCTAAACACCGGAACGCGGCAGGCGGTCGCCAATTTTCGCGGCAGCAACAGCTCTCCGGCCTGGTCGCCCGACGGCCGCCGCCTTGCTGTCACGCTCACCAAAGACGGCGGCTCGCAACTCTACATAATGAACGCCGACGGCAGCGACGCGAAGCGCGTCATGACCTCCTCCGCGATCGATACCGAGGCGTTTTTCATGCCCGACGGACAAGCGATTCTCTTTACGTCGGATCGCGGTGGCACCCCGCAGATCTACCGGTTGACGTTGGGTAACGGCGCCGTCGAGCGGCTGACATTCGACGGCTCGTACAACGTGTCACCGCGCCCGTTCCCGGACGGAAAGGGGTTCGTATTCGTGCGACGCGACGGCGGTCGCTTCCAGATCGCATCGCACGACTTTGCGACGCGGCAGGTGCAGGTCCTGACCGCGGGGCCGGGAGATGAAAGTCCGAGTGTCGCGCCCAACGGCAAGCTCGTGCTCTACGCAAACGAGGTCGGGGGCCGTGGTATATTGGCCGCGGTCAGCAGCGACGGTCGCGTCAAGCAGCGACTCGCCGCGCCGAGCATCGCCGTGCGTGAACCGGCATGGGGTCCGTTCAACCGGCCTTGATTTCCGGCCGCGAACGTTCCCGTTCAATACCTATCGCGCCGCGCCAAGGTCGACGCGATCCAATTCCAATAGCAGGAGGTTGCATGCGTAAACTTTTGACCGCCGTCATCGTCGCAGCATTCTTGACGGGATGTACGACCCAACCGACGCAACAGGCTCCGGTGGAAGAGCGAGTTCCTGGCTCCGCTCAAGCCGTAGTCCCCGGCGCAGCGACGAGCGGCGTGCCCGGCTCCGGCGTAACCGGTGCGCCAACCGGCCCGGGTGCCGGCGTCCCCAGCAGTGCACTGCGCGATCCGAACAATATTTTGTCCAAACGCAGTGTGTATTTCGAGTACGACAGCTTCACGGTTTCCGAGCAATACAAACCGCTGATCGAGGCGCACGCGCGCTATCTCGTCGCGAATCGCAATGCCCGGATGACGATGCAGGGGAATACCGATGAGCGCGGCTCGCGCGAATACAACATCGCGCTCGGCCAGAAGCGCGCCGACGCGGTGCGACGGATGCTGACCTTGTTGGGTGCGCAGGACGCACAAATCGAAACCGTGAGCTTAGGCAAGGAAAAACCGAAAAACTCGGGCCACGACGAGACCGCGTGGGCGGAAAACCGCCGCGCCGACATGGTGTACGCCGGCGAGTGACGCCGCTGCGCTTGTCCACGCACTTGCACCGGGCGCGCACGGCGGCCGCCGCGTGCGCGCTGTTGGCGCTGACGTACGGCACGCACGGCGCGCACGCCGCGTTGTTCGACGACGACGAAGCGCGCAAACGAATCGCCCTGACGAACCAGCGTCTGGAGCAGTTCCAGCGTGACGTCGACGCGCGCCTGTCCGGACTCGAGCAGCAGATCAAGAATCAGGGCTTGGTCGAGCTCCTTAACGGTATCGAAGCGCTGAAAGCCGATTTGGCCCGGATGCGCGGGCAACTCGAGGTCGTGACCTACGAAATCAGCGAAGCGCAGCGGCGCCAGCGCGATCTCTACGTCGATATCGACTCGCGCTTGCGTCGGCTGGAAACCGCTCCGATTGCCGCGATGAGCGGCGTCGATCCTGTAGCGCCGCCGGCGCCAACTGCGGGAACATCGCTGCCGCCCACGATCTTCGCGCCCCCTGTTGCGCCCCCCGTCGCGGTGCCCATACCCGGGACCGCAGCACCGCCAGGGGTAGCGGCCAATACGGCCGGCGAGCAGCGCGCCTACGACACCGCCCTCGACCAGTTCAAGCGCGGCGATTTTCCCGGCGCGATCGCCAACTTCACGGCGTTTGTCAAAGCCTGGCCGCGGAGTCCCTTGGCGCCCTCGGCGCAGTACTGGATCGGTAATGCGCAATTCGCGCGCCGCGACTACCGGGCGGCAATTGCCGCGCAGCGACAATTGATTCAGGCGTATCCGGACAGTCAAAAAGTGCCAGACGCATTGCTCAATATCGCCTCCGCGCAATCGGAGCTCGCCGACAACGCGATTGCGCGGCGAACGCTGGAAGAGCTGATCGTCAAGTTTCCCCAATCCGACGCTGCCGTGAAGGCGAGACAACGCCTTGGAATGCGCTGAGCCGGACCCGGCGCGCAGTGGAGGATTTGCGCAACGGTTGACTGCGTGGCAACGCGTTCACGGCCGGCATGATCTGCCGTGGCAAAACACGCGCGATCCGTATCGAATCTGGCTCTCCGAGGTCATGCTGCAGCAAACGCAGGTGACGACGGTGGTCGCCTACTATCTAGAGTTTCTCCAGGCATTTCCCGACTTACGCGCGTTGGCCGGCGCGTCGCGGGAACGCGTGCTGGAACGCTGGAGCGGCCTTGGCTATTACCGCCGCGCGCATCACCTGCACGCGGCGGCGCGCGAGGTCATCTTGCGACATGGCGGCGAATTTCCGCGGGACGCCGCAGCACTCGCCACTCTTCCAGGCATTGGTCGGTCGACCGCCGCCGCGATTGCCGTGTTCGCATTCGGCGCACGTGCGGCGATACTTGAAGGCAACGTCAAACGAGTGCTCGCGCGCCACCAGGCGATCGCGGGATATCCAGGCACGCCGAAAGTTGCAGCGCGGCTCTGGCAAGCGGCGCAGGCGATGCTTCCCGCGCGCGACGTGGACACCTATACGCAGGGGCTGATGGATTTGGGTGCGACTGTCTGCACGCGTGCGCAACCTCGGTGCTTCATCTGTCCGGTTCGAGCTGACTGCGTCGCGTTGCGCGAGAGACGAGTGAACGAATTGCCGTCGCCGCGCCCGCGCAAGACCCTGCCGCAGCGCGCCCTTCGTGTGCTGTTGATCGAACGCGGCGGCGAAATCCTGGTGGAAAAGCGGCCGGCGACGGGCATCTGGGGCGGCTTATGGAGCCTACCGGAATTGCCACTGGCGGCGGATATCGGCGCAAGCATGCGCACTCGGTTTGCCGTTGACGCGACGCTCGGCGACGAGCTGCCGCCGATCGCGCACGGCTTTACCCATTACGCGTTGACCTTGCATCCATCCCGGGTCATCGTCGGCGAGTGGCCGGCGCGTGCGGAGGCGCCGGGGTTGCTGTGGCTCTCTCCCGCCGATGCGCACGGCGCAGCATTGCCGGCGCCGATCAAAAGGCTGCTGCGGTCGCTAGACCGTGCATCAGAAACTGGAGCGCACGTACACAAACGAGCGCGACGGATACCTCGGGTGAGAGCATAAGCAGGGACGCAATGAGAAACGTTACCGCGCGACAGTGGCGGCCCACTCACGCAAATCGGACGGCACGCGCCGCTCGGCGTCCGCGACCATCGCGCGAAACGCGGCGAGTTCCCTGACGGCGGCGACCATTTGCCCTTCGTCTCGTAAGCGACGAATCCGCGCGATCCAGGCGTCGGGATCGCTTGCCCGTGCGCGCGCTTCTTCGGGTGTGAGCGAGCTCCTCGCGAGCAGCGGCGATTCGGCGCGACTTGCCGCAGCGCCGAGCGCTTCACTGTCGCGCGCGGGGTCCCGTATCGGCTGCCGCAGCGGCGCCGATGCAATAGGGCTAGACGGTGTGGGCGCATACGTTTCCGTCGGCGCGGCGGCAGAAGAAGTGGTGGGAGGCGGTGCGAGCACTGGCGCAGGTGCCGGCGCGGCAGCGGGCGGCGGTGTGGGGAACGGCGCAGGTGCACGCGCGGCAGCGGACGAAGGTGTGGGGAACGGCGCAGGTGCATGCGCGGCAGCGGACGGTGGTGCGAGCATTGGCGCGGGTGCAGGCGCCACAGCGGTGTTGCGTCGAGCCAAAGATTTGGCAACGGCCGGCGCATGATCTCTAGCGAATGAGTCCGATTCGGAGGTCCGGTGTTCGTCGCCTGCCGTTGAGTCTGCGGCAGGGACTTCGCGCCGGCGTGCACCGCGCTCCACGCTTCGATCCGCATCGCGGTTCGGGCTTCGGTCCCCCTTCCACTGCTCGCGCGTAAGTGCGCGTTGATCGACGGACGGCGGCGCTGCAGTGGCGGTTTGCCGCGACGTTTGCGTGTCCTGTCCCGCTTCCCCTACCTTCGCCGCGTGCGCTGCATCGCGTGCGCTGGTGCTCGGGGACGCGGACCCATGCACTGGCGGTGCAACCATCAGCTCTTGTGGCGGCGTGACTAGCAACACCCCCACCACGATGGCGCCGATCGTAGCCGCGGCAGCGAGCGGCATCCACCACTGTTGGGGGCGCGTGCCCGCCGCGACGCTGTCCTGCGGAACGCTGCCGACGGCGCGATGCGCTGCGGCAACGATGGCCTGGTCGACGTGCGGCGGCGACGTCTCGCGCGAATGCTCGCGCCATGCCGCTTCCAACGCCGCGTCTCCAGTACCGTCGCGTTCGATGTTCATCGCAAATCCTCGCGCAGCGGCGCCAATTCGACTCGCAATTTTTGAATCGCATAGCGCAAACGGCTTTTCACGGTTTCAAGCCGTGCCCCGGTTAGTTCCGCAATCTCGGCGAGTGAGAATCCGGCCTCCTGCTGCAACAAAAACGCATCGCGTTGTTCCGCAGGCAATGTCGCCAACGCCGTCCGCAGACGCGCTCCAAGCTCGCGCGTCGCTCGTTGCGTCTCCGGCTCGTCGTGGCTTGAACCGGGCAGTGCCTCAACCGTCTCGCGGGCCGTGTCGTCGGTATCGACCGAAGCGAGCTTCACGTCCCCGTGGGCCCGCCAGTGATCGACTATGCGATGGTGTGCGAGCGTGTAGAGCCACGTCGTGAACTTGGCGGTCGGCACATAGCTCGTGCGGACGCGAATCACGTTCATCCAGATGTCCTGAAACATTTCCTCTGCCGTCGCCGCATTGCCGCAGTGGCGGAGCAGATAACGGTAGACGCCGCCCTTGTGCCGGAGGTAGAGCCGGTCGAAGGCCGCCGCGCGGCCTGCGGCGTAGTCCCGCATCAGCGCTTCGTCCGAATCGTTGCCGTGCGCGATGCTCGAAGCATGACTGGTAGAAACACTGGCGGAGCGCGGCATGGCTTCGCCAGTATGCAAGCGCGCCCGACGTGATTCAACGCCGGGCGCGCGATCGTGAGCGGGCGGCGAGATCAAGATCGCGCAGTTCGTACACGGAGTTTTGCAAACTCAGTTTCGTAACTCAGTTCGGTAAACTCAGTTCGGTAAATATCGCATCGGGTCTGGCGCAAAACGCAACGTACCGGGGAATGGGTCCGGCGAATGGCGCGCCAGTCGCGGCGAAGGGAGCACCCCCAGCGCAACCAAATTCTCACGGCGATCGTACTGCACCGACAGCGTCTCTGCCGGCGATTCGGTCGCGCGTTCGAACCTCACGACGCTGACCTGCGAATGCTCGCTGCGGCCGTGCCCGGTGCCCAGTCGCGACGAAAGTGTTTTTGCGGCATCGCGCAACGGGCTGGCCGACGTGTTGTCCGCGGCACGTTCCTCCCGCATCGCTCCCGGCGTGGCAGCCGCTGCATCGGCGCGACTCTCCGATGAAGGCGCGGGCGCCGCACTCGGTGGCTGCTCCGCCGCGAGGCGTTGCCGCGCGAACGGCTGCCAGGCAATTGGCCTGACCTTTTCCTGGAATATCGCGACGCCGATTACGCCCACGTTGTGCGGCCGTCCGGTGCGGGCCGCGTAGGAATTGTCGTGCTCGGTGAAAAAGAACGCAGCGGTGCGGTCGAGACTCTTGCGCCATCCGGCGATTTCCACGCTGCCCCACGGCGGCAGCACGTAACCCGATTGCGCGGGAGCGGCGGTGTCGCCGGAGACGACGTTGACGCCGTCCACGCTGGTCACGACGAGAATGCGTCCACCCGTCGTATTCCGGATGCGCAGCGCATATTCGTGAGCCGGAGTGCCGACGACGTAGTGCCGGCCATCCTTCCCGTGCACCGGCAACGCAATGCCGTCGGCGCGATCGAAGACGTCAAGCTGGGCAAGTTCGCCCCGCACATACGGCGCGTACGCGTGCGCGCAGGTTGCGCCAGCGACGATTCCCAGCGCGAGTAACGGGACGGCAAGCCAGTGCCGTAAGGACCGGGGTGCGACGTGCATTTTCGTTCTCCTGCGAGTGGACTGGCAGCGCCAGCGGATCGGTTTGTCTACTGGCTATAAACGGCGCTGCTCGTCAAATGGGGTTAAGTGCGCGGTTAAACGCTCGGGTTCGCACTCGCGAGGCAAAGGCGGCTGCGGCGGCCAGGGCGCATGCTGGCAGGGAGAGCGAGCGACCGTGCCATAATTTCCTTGCTATGGACTCCGCTCCCAGCACCAATTTGCCCGTTGTCATCGCCGGCCTTGCGTTCGCGCTCGCGTTCGTGTTCGGCGCGGTGGCGAACCGCGTGAACTTCTGCACGATGGGCGCCGTCACCGATATCGTGAACTTCGGCGACTGGCGCCGGATGCGTATGTGGGTGCTCGCGATTGCCGTGGCGATCGCTGGTAGCGCAGCGCTCGCGCTGGCGGGATTGATCGATCTGTCGAAGTCGATCTATACCGGCGCGCAGGTGTCATGGCTTTCGTGCCTCGTCGGCGGCATGATGTTCGGTTTCGGCATGACGCTTGCATCAGGTTGCGGCAGCAAGACGTTGATCCGCGCTGGTGCGGGTAATCTCAAATCGTGGATCGTTCTGGTCGTGCTCGGCGTATCGGCGTACATGACCTTGCGTGGACTGTTCGCGATTTGGCGCACCACCGCACTTGATCCTTGGCGTATCGATTTCGCGGCGACGGGTGCGGCGACTTCCGATTTGCCGGCGATTCTCGGGGGGCTGGGCGTCACTGCCGCGCAGTTCTGGGTGCCGTTTGCGATCGCCGCGCTGCTCTTGATCTACGTCTTCGCGAACCGCGATTTCCGTACGACGCCCGAGCTTATCGTCGGCGGCATCGTCGTCGGATTGGTGATCGTCGGCGGCTGGTTTGTCTCGGGCCACTTGGGTTATCTGGCCGAAGATCCGGCCACACTCGAGGAAAGGTTCGTCGCGACCAACTCCGGCCGGATCGAATCGTTCAGTTTCACCGCGCCGGTAGCCTACACACTGGAACTCTTAATGTTGTGGAGCGATGCGACGCGCATCGTGACGTTCGGGATCGCAGGAGTGCTCGGTATGATCGCGGGGTCAGGCATTTATGCGCTCGTGACGCGGACCTTCCGCTGGGAGGGTTTCGGCTCGGTGGAAGACGTCGCCAATCACATCGTCGGAGGAACAATGATGGGTTTCGGCGGCGTTACCGCGCTAGGGTGCACGATCGGGCAGGGACTGACGGGCATTTCCACGCTCGCCGTCGGCTCTATATTGACGTTCACGGCGATCGTGGCGGGCAGCGTGGTTGCCGTCCACTATCAGGTCTGGCGGCTGGAAAAGATGGCGTGAGCGTCAACGGCGCCCCGACGAATCGCGTTTCAACTCTATGATCATTTTCGACCTTCGATGCAGTCACGGTCATTCGTTCGAGGGCTGGTTTGCGTCGGGCGACGAATTCTCGCGCCAGCAGGCAAACAATCTCGTCCGCTGCCCCGTATGCGATGACGCAACCGTGGCTCGCTTGCCCTCGGCAAAGGTACGAGTCAGCAAATCCGCCGTCGTTGTGCGCGAGCCGACGCCGCCGGCCCCGCCTTCGGAAGCGATTGCCGGGTTGTCGCCCGAGTTGCTCGCCAAGATGCGTGAAGTCGTGCGCAACACTGAGAACGTTGGCGCGCGTTTTCCGGAAGAGGCGCGCAAGATCCACTACAACGAAGTGCCCGCGCGCGCGATTCGTGGACAGGCGTCGCGCGATGAGGCGCAAGCGTTGACCGAAGAAGGCATTGAGTTCGCTTCGCTCCCCGCATTTCTCTCGCAGGACTCGAACTGAACGGCCCCGCGCCCGATCGACGCGTGTGAAGCCGACGGCACTTGAAGGAGCGAAGCTTGTTGGCAGGTTAGAGCGTCGGCTATAATCGCGCCTCTTTGCGGCGGGCCGTTAGCTCAGTTGGTAGAGCAGCGGACTTTTAATCCGTTGGTCACTGGTTCGACTCCAGTACGGCCTACCAGTGTAATCAAGGGTATCAGCCCCGCCGTGTAAGCAGTTTGCTCCCGCGTGGGGCATGGGTGGGGCAACGCCTCCGACGATGTTGGCCCGTAGCGACCGCGCCGCGATGACGGCGAGGTTGATGACCGGCCCATTGCTTTCAGCAGTCATATCAACCTTTCAGTAGTTTCCGGCATTCTCACCACCGGTGAGAATGCGCATCCACGCACCGCAACCGTGTGCAGGCGATGACGAAAGGCAAGCTATGGCGATTGACAAGCGAGTCTCAAGGCAGGGATGCATCACCTACCGGGTGCGCGTGCGCCTGTGCGGGCACGGCGAGGTGTCGTCGACCCACACTCGACTCACCGACGCCCGCGACTGGGAGGCGCGCACGAAGACTGCGATGAAGGACGGTCGCTGGCAGGGCGCGACGGAAGCGCAGCGCCACAGTGTGGCCGAAACGATTGAGCGCTACCTTACGCTGTTGCCATCGCTGCGACTCAAGGATGAGCAAGATCGCCGGCGGCAGCTCGAGTGGTGGAAACGTGAGCTCGGGGAGATTAAACTCGCCGAACTTACTGCCGCGAAAATTGCTTCACGGCGCGATCGCTTACAGACAATCCCTATCGTCGCCGGGCGAGCAAGCGCGCAAGCGCGGATCCGCTATCGGCAGCCCTCAACCGTCGTGCGGTACCTTGCGGCGTTGTCTCACGCCCTCTCAGTTGCAATCGAAGACTGGGGCTGGCTTGAAGCGAATCCCGTGAAAAAGGTACGCAGGCCGAAGCAACCACGCGGCCGCGTGCGCTACCTCAGCGAGCCCGAGCGGTTGCGCCTGTTGACCACCTGCCGGGAGTCGTCGAGTCGCGCCTTATACACGGTCGTGGTCATCGCGATCGCAACAGGGATGCGTAAAGGCGAGATCATGTCGTTACGCTGGTCGCAGATAAATTTCGATCCCGGGCTGATAACTCTTGAAAATACGAAGAACGATGACCGTAGGCAGATACCTTTGCTTGGTTACGCGTTCGACACACTGAAGGCTTACTCAAGCGCGCCGCATAGCGCGCACGACTACGTGTTTCCCGGGTCGCGACATGGTCGCCCCAGCACGATTACGACGGCTTGGGAAACCGCGGTCGCAAAGGCGGGGATCGCAGATTTTCGGTTCCACGATCTGCGACATACAACCGCCTCCTATTTAGCGATGGATGGCGCGTCGCTCTTGGAGATCGGAGAGATCCTGGGACATAGGTCGACGCAGATGACGAAACGCTACGCCCACCTTTCGGTGTCACACACCCGCAAAGTGCTTATGAGGATGGTATCTGCAGTGTGGCCGTCCATCCCCTCGCAGGAGGCGTCGGATTTCAAACCGACGGCGAAGGCGTGCATCGAGTAAAGACTCATTCTGGGAGCTTTGCGAGCGCACTGTCCCACCCACAGGAACGTCGACATTGATCATGCGAGCGTTAGAGTGCCGATAATCGAGTTTCTTGGCGATGGCCACGATGGTGAGCGCCTCTTGTCATATATGTACTTCCCCGACGATATCGCTTGCCGGCAACGGCTGTTTCCGAATGCCGAAGAAGCAAAGGGAAAGGCGCCTCCGTCCTCAGGAACGCGCAAGCCAAGCTTAAGCAACTGGCCTTTGAAGGTATCAGATGCGGGCTACCGAGGTACCGTCGCGGGCGAGATCCTCCTTCGCATTGCCGTAATGGACAAGCATGGGATCAGAGATCCCAGCGTGAACAAAGCGGTCTATTCCATTCGACGCCAGCTTGAGACGCTAACCGGCGTCACCACTAAAACGAAGAATCAACCTGACATTCCGGAATACTGGCACATCCCCCTCGACGAAAGGTCGTATAGGAGCTATCTGACCGCATACCGCCCTGTGGCCCATCTCTGGGCTGCGCATCAGGTACTCGCACGCCGTGTTCCCTTCTTCGAAATGCACGAAGTCCTGCGGGATCAGACCGAGCTTCGGGCGTTCCTTAGTCACGCGGCATGGTTCCTCCGATTCGGTACTGACCACACTACGCGCAACGCTAAGGCGCGCGCCCTCCTGGATCCGGCGCAAGCACTAATGCCTAACGCACCAATCGATTCAATTGAGCCGAGCCGTGACGAATTTCTCGAAGACCTCCGCACGGCGCTTGAGGGCTACAAGGCTCCCAAGAAACGACTCGCGTAGCGACGGCGTTCAGCAGTCGACCTGTTAGGTTTCAGGAATCGTTTTTTTTAAAGTTGTCCTCCATGCTTGGTGGGTGCGAGAGCGCTATGGCTTGCATCACTTTCTAGGAGATCAACTTGAACTTCACAACGGAATCCCGCCGACTTATACCGGCGGTTAAGTGGGACCAGTATCACCCGTGGCCGTCCAAGGCCGCTCTACGGTTCATCATCTTTAATGCGAAGAAGAACGGCTTTGACAGCGTAGTGCGCCGCATTGGGCGGCGTGTTCTGATTGATGAGGCAGCATTTTTCGCGTGGGTCGACCGCCAAGGGGGGTCAGCAACGACCGCGGACAACCAGAAGACGCCGGAGCAATTGGCGAACGCGAGCGCCAACTCGCCTCCATTTCGAGCGCGCAGTGGTGAGCGGCCTGCGCGGACTCCCCCAGTCCCAAGCAACGGTAGGGGTTCGTCATGAGCGGCGTCGAGGTCACGCCCGCGCGTTTGTGCGA
>JBBJMT010000007.1:0-180056 GCA_037719965.1 Casimicrobiaceae bacterium
CCGGAGCAGTTAATGCTGCACGATCTCAAAATCGTCGTCGTCATGCCCGCCTACCGCGCCGAGAAGACGCTGGAGGAATGTTTTCGCGCCATTCCACACGACATTGTCGATGCCGTGCTACTCGTCGACGATGCGAGCGATGATCGTACGGTTGCGATCGCACAAAGAATCGGCATCAAAGTGCACCGCCACCCGGTCAATCGCGGTTACGGGGCCAATCAGAAGACGTGCTACGCGGCGGCGCTCGCCGAGAACGCGGACATCGTCGTGATGCTGCATCCGGATTACCAGTACGAGCCCAAGCTCATCACCGCGATGGCGGCGATGGTCGCGTCAAGGGTCTACGACGTTGTCATCGGTTCGCGCATCCTGGGTACGACCGCGCCCCCAGGCGGCATGCCGCTTTGGAAATACGTGGCCAATCGGCTGCTGACCGCGCTGCAAAACCTCCTCGTCGATACCAAGCTCTCGGAATTCCACAGCGGGTATCGCGCGTTCTCGCGCCGGGTCCTCGAGACCTTGCCGCTCGCGGCCAACGCCGAAGGATTCATTTTCGACAATCAGATGCTCTTGCAGGCATTGGCGCTCGATATGCGCATCGGCGAAATTTCCTGCCCGACCAAGTATTTCCCCAACGCGAGCCAGATCAGCTTCGCGAACTCGGTCAAGTATGGACTGGGCGTTGTGTGGACCAGCGCGCAGTATCGGCTATGGCGCTGGAAGTTACTGCGTCCCGCCATTTTTTCGGCCAATCCCGCGTTGCGGCTTCCCTTCGCCATTCCCGATCCCAGCGCGTTCGAACTGCGCGCGTGAGCTCGCGGCATCTGCGTTTCGCAACGTCCACACACGCGACGGCCTGGACGGCGCTGCTCGTTGCCGCGCTCGCTGTTGGCGCCTGGTTGCGCTGGTATCAACTTCCGACGCAGATCATCGTCGATGACGAATGGCACGCCGTCCACAAACTCCTGGCGTCGGATGCCGTCGGAGTTCTGTCGCACCTGGGCTTCGCCGATCACAGCATCCCGCTGACGCTCTACTACTACTGGCTGCAAACGACGAGCCATCTCTCCGAATGGCGTATGCACGTGCCCGCACTCGCGGCGGGATTTGCGTTGCTGATCACCGCACCGTGGCTGCTTCGCTCCGTCACGTCGCTACCGGTGCGAGCCGTCTGGGTTGCGCTGCTCGCCGTATCCCCGCTGCTCGTCTATCACAGCAAGACCGCGCGTCCCTACGCATTCACGAGTCTTTTGACCTTGGTCGCAATCGTCGCGTTTTTCCGGTGGTGGCAACGTACGCCGCGCACGCCGAGCTGGGCCACAGGCTACTTCGGCGCCACCTTCGCGTCCGGCTATCTGCATCCGGTCACGCTGCTGTTCACGCTGCTTCCATTCGCTTATTTCGGCGCGATCGCTTTGATGCACCTGACGCGACCGGCGACGCGGCGTGTCGGCATCGCTGCGCTCCTGCGGCTTTGCACGTTGGGCGCGCTCGTCGCGATGGCACTCGTGATCGCACTGCTGCCGCCGATTATCAACGACTGGCATCTGCTCCAGGCCAAAACCGGTACCGATGCGGTGACGCTCGCGAGCCTTTACCGGTCCGCGCTGATGCTAGGTGGCGTGCGCGATGGGGTTCTTTTGGCGACACTTACCGTCTTTGGCGCGCTTGGCATCCGGGAATTCGTCCGCCGCGATCGCTCGCAACTCTATTATTGGGTGGCGATCATCGTCGGGGGTTCCGCTGCGGTCGCACTGATGCGCCCAAGCTGGATCCAGCATCCGCTCGTGCTTGCGCGCTACGTGCAGCCCATCGTTCCGCTGTTGCTGCTGTTCGTTGCCGAGGGGATGATCAAAGCGCTCGCGGCGGTCAAGCGTCCGGCGCTTGAGGTGGCCGTTGTCGCGAGCATGATGGCGGGGTTGATGGCGCTGGGTCCGCTTCCCGGCTACTTCTATTTCCCCAATCAGTTCATGGGCCATCTGCGCTTCCAATTCGACTACGATCCGGTGCACAACCCCTATGTCACGCAGATCCCACGCGAGCCGGTCTCCGATTTCTACCGGCAGTTGGGTATGCTCACGCCCGGATCGCTGACATTGATCGAAGCGCCGTGGCGGCTCGAGTCACATTTCAATCCGCTCCCGTGGTACCAGCAAATTCATCGCCAAAAGGTGTTGATCGGTTTTGTGACGCCGGTCTGCGGCACACGCTCGTTCGGCGAGTATCCGGAAGGCCCTCCCGGCATGCGTATGCGGAAACTCGCGCATTTGAGCGCGGTGTTGCGCGGCGAAACGTATGGCGCGGCGTATCTGGTCGTGCACTTGCGTCCGTGGAAGACGCCGCCCTCCTCCGAGGTCGAGTGGCCGGACGTCGCGGCGTGTCTCCCCTTGATTGCGCAGCGTTACGGCGATCCGGTCTTTCGCGACGGCTCGCTAGTCGTATTCGACCTGCGTCCGGCGAATGCCCGGGCCGTCGCGCAATAAACCGCTTGGGCAAGCTTTGGTAGTTCCTTCAAGGTCGCTCGAGCTCGGCGAGCGCCAGCTTCAGCGCGGACGCGAGGTGCGTGTTGGCGAGCTCGGGGCGTCCCATGTTTGCCTGCAGCTCACCCAATGCCACCTGCGTTCGCCAATGCTCATCGAGTGCTAAGCTTGCTTCGAAATATGTCTGCGCTTTGCCCCAGAGCCGTGCCCGCTCGCACAATTTGCCCAATGCATACAAGAGCGTCGCATCGCGGTTATGTTGCAAGAGCCAACGTTCAGCGACTTCGAGCTGCCGCGTCGGGTCCGGCGAATGACAACGCGCATAGAGTGCGACCAATTCGGACTCCCATCCGCGCTCGAGAGACTTGATGATGATCTCGAGCGCATCGCGGTCACCGCCCAGAGCGAGAAAACTAGTGGCGCCGGCGCGGGCAACCTTGGGATTCACCTTGTCGCCCTCGGGCAACCGATTCCAATAGCCGCGCAAACTGGTTATGTCGTAGCGCAGTGAAGCGAGCGCTTCCGCATGCGCGCTCGCCCGGAGCAGCTCGCCTTGCGCGGCATCGTAGACTTTGCGCTTGACCAGTTGATCGATGAGCGCCGGAACTTCGGTCTGCCGTCCCGCTGCATTCAGCGCCCGCAGCTCGAGCCGCAACGCTGCCGTATGCAGGCCCGCCTCGCGCTTCAACTCGGCCAACTTGGTGAGCGCCTGCCCCGCTTGCCCTTGCTCCAGCGCGAGCTCGGCCTCGAGCATCAGCCGGGGCACGGTCAAGCTTCCGACATTGACGTCTTGCCGGCCGAGAAAGGTTTCGGCGGACGCGAATTCGCGTGTCTCCAACGCTGCACGGACGCCAACCAGCGCGGCCAGTCCCGACGCTCCCGGAATCGCGAGCGCCTCGTGCGCACACTGCTGCGCTTTGCCGAAGCGGCCTTCGAGCAGCGCAACGACGGCTGAATCGTGCTTGGCGCGTGCGCGTTCAACCGTGCGGCGGTGGCGCGCCTCGCGCACTTCCTGCGGCAGATACGCGATCCTGGCCGCAAAGCGCAACAGCCAATAGAACGCGACAAAGCCGAATACCGCGAGCAAGAGGAATGTATTGAGCGACAATTCAACGCGATAGGGCGGCGCGACGAACAGCGCGTAGCCGGCGTTGAGCTTGAACAGCAGCGCAAGGAGCACTGCCGTCGCGGCGAGCAACAGGAACGCAAACAGAAAGCGCACGTGCGGCGTCTCCGATCAGCGCAGCGCCGGCTGCCGCGGAACATTCGTGTCCGGCGGCCGGGGCGCGCTCTTGTCCGGCGGACGCGGAAATGCCGCATCTCCGCGCTCGCGCACGGATTTGTACGCTCGCACCGCGTCGAGACTCCGCGAAACATCGGGCAGCTCCGCGGGCATCGGTGTTGCGGCCAGCTGAGTCAACGTGGCGACAACCGTCTGCACGGATTTCGCCCTAGTATCAAAGTATTGCTTCAACCAAACATTCGCCGACGTTACGTTCGTCTTGAAGTCCGCCTCGCGTGCCAGCAGCGCAATCCGCGCCGCAAGAAGTTTCAAGCGCAGATTTTCGCGCAGGAAGTACTGCTGCGCCGGCATCACCAGCGGCGCCTGCGGCCGATCTGAGACCTCGATGCGCACCAGCGAACGCAACTCGGCCCATGTCTCGCGCCACCACGCTCGCCACGACGGCTCGTCCTTGGGCGGGGGCAACGGAGTGGGCTCAGGCAGGCGCTCGTCTTTGGCGAGAGGGAGCATATCGATTGTCGCCAGCACCTGATCGAGCTTGAGCGCCATGCCAGCGATATCGACGAACGGGACCGCCTTCAAGCGATCCAGGTCGCGGGCGAGGGCGCGGCGCAGCGGCGTCAGCTGCGTGCGGTCGATGCGGGCGAGTTTCGCATCGGCGAGCTGCAATGCCGCCACTGCCGCCTGCACGTTGCCGGCGAGGGCGAGTTGCTGGCCCGCGAGCAGCAACACCTGCTCGATTTCACTAAGGGCGAGCTCGTCGCGCGACGGCGCGAGCTCGCGATATAGCGCTTCGAGCGAGGCCTGCTGCGATTGCGATTCGGTGAGCCGGGTTTCGAGCAAGGCGAGCTTCGCTTGCGCTTCACGCAACTCGTTCGCGGCATCGAAATCGCGCGCCTTCGACTGCGCGAGCGCGGCGTCGGCATCGGTCAACCGTCTGGCAACATCCTCGCGCAAGCTTTGTTGGGTATTGCGGCCGTCGAGCCAGGCAAGAACCAAAGCTAGCGCGAATACGACGACGACCGTCAACAACAGACCGCGCGATACTGGGTGCGCCAAAGGCGCCGTAGGCGGATGCGCCTGCGGCGGCGCGAGAGACGGCGTGGGAGAAAATCGCGGCGGCGCTTCATGCGACGGCGCGGCGACTGTGTCCGGCGTCGGAGATGCACTGCCCGTTGCGCGCTGCGTCTCGTCCATGCTAGCCATTTCGCGTCGAATGTCGATTCTAGCAGCCAGGCACGTCTCAAGCTTCCCTCGCCACTTGAGCGCTCGCTTACAATTGTCAGTTATGGTTTGCCGTTGTCTGTCCGCGTCTTTCGTCCTCGATTCTCTCGACACGTGAATGGCCTGACCCTGCTTGTGCTGATCGCCGCCGCGGCCGGCTTGATCGTCGCCTTTCGTGCCGGCGTCGCGCGCGGCAGAAATGTGATTCGCTACGAACCCCCGCGACCGCAGCGGGCAAGCGCCCCGCGGACACCGGCCGACCCAGCATCGCCCGCCCGGACGCCGTCGCCGGCAAATGGTATGCCCGCGGGCGAGGGCATCGCCTCCGAACCACCCGGCGTCATCGCGAGTCTGCGCGCAGAAAAGGCCGCATTACGCAGCAACGCATCGACCATGGCAGCGGAGCACGTGCAACTTGCGGCGTTCGCGGAAGATCGCAGGACCCTGCACCGGGAACTGGCGCTAGCCCGTGGCGAAACAGCCCGCTTTCGCACGCTCGTCGTCGACTTGGAGAACAACACACCGCCGCCGCTTCTGACCGGTCCCAATACTCCGGACGATCTCAAACTCATTGTCGGCATCGGCCCAGTCCTGGAGCGGATGTTGTTTCAGCTCGGCATCAGCACGTACGGGCAAATCGCGCGCATGAACGATCGCGATATCGATGCGCTCGACGGCAGACTACCCGAGTTCCCCGGTCGCATTCGCCGCGATGAATGGGTCAAGCAGGCGCGCGCGCTCCATCAATACAAATACGGCGCGAGTGAGCGCGGCGGCCAAGGCCGTCAGGCCGACGCAAGCCTCGGAGGGCGCGAGTGAGCGCGGCGGCCGAGGCCGCCAGTCCGAGGCAAGGCCCGGAGGGCGCGCGATCGAGCCGGCGGCCGACGCTCGACGCTACGCATAGCGCCAACCAAACATGGAGGGCGCGTCGCCGCGCGACCGAGCAGAGCCCGACAACTCAACGCAACAGATCGCGCCCCCTAAGGTGGAGGGCGAACGTCCGTGAGTGACCGCCCGAAGCGCCCACGGGTCCCTGATGCGTAGCGTTACTTGAGATCGAAAGCCCCTAGATGAGCGCGCAGAACGCGCCGGCCGCCACGCACCCGATGGCGCACGCGATCGTGCCCATCGCCATCCTGACTCTCGTCTGGGGGTGCAACTGGCCCGTGCTCAAGATCGGCGTGAGCGAACTTGCGCCGCTAACGTTTCGCGCATTGACCTTGCCATTCGCGGCGCTTGGCATGTTCTTGGCAGCGCGCTTGAGCGGCGACAGCATTCGTCTGCCGCGCGAATGGTGGGGAAGAGTCGCTATTCTCGCGCTTTTCAATATCGCGGGCTGGAATGGCTTCGTGCTGTTTGGCGTGCAACAGTTGCCGGCAGGTCGCAGCGCGATTCTCGCGTTCACGATGCCGATCTGGGCGACGCTGATCGCGATGGCCGTCCTGCACGAACCACTGTCGCGACGTAAGATCGTCGGGCTGCTACTCGGTATGTCGGGCATGGCCGTGCTCTTGGGCGATGATTTGCGCAATATCCGCTCGGCTCCGACCGGCACTCTGCTGATCCTCTGCGCGGCGGCACTGTGGGCCGCCGGCACCGTGCTACTGCGCAAATGGAAGCCACCGGTCGCGCAGAACACGTTGTCCGGCTGGATGATGCTCGCTGGCTGGCTTCCGCTCGTAGTCGCCGCCCCGTTCTTCGACCCGCATCCGGTGTCGTACCTGACGACACTCTCGGGGAAGGCGTGGTTTGCGGTCGCCTACAACATTTTTCTTGCCGGAACGCTCGCGCACTGGGCGTGGTTCACCTTGGCGCGAACGCTACCCGTGGCGGTGTCCTCGCTTTCCACGCTGCTGGTCCCGGTGGTCGGCGTCGTCGCCGGGATGGTGTTCCTAGGCGAGCGGCCCGGCACCCTCGAATTCATGGCGCTCGCGCTGGTGCTCGCGTCATTGTTCACCGTGCTGTTTCAACCGCAGGCAAAAAAATCGGTGCCGGACGCGCCCCAGCCGGAGCCATAAACACTGGACTACGATGCACGGCTCCTGCGGGCGCGCCAACGATCAACGGACCAAGCCCCTGCTCCGGTTCCCAAGGCCAGCAGGATGAGACCCCCTATGTACAGCAGGTTGACCTCAAAACCGGGAGGGCTGAATTGCGGGCCGTTCTCCGTCAATCCAATCGTGTTGACGGAGCTGAAGCCGTACCGCAAATGGACAGTGAACATCGCTACCAGCGAGATGATCACCATAGGAATGCTCACCAGCGTGACAAACGCTCCCACAAACATTGCCAGTCCACCCACTAGTTCTACGAGCGTTACCAGCCAAGCCATGAAATCGGGTAGCGGAACTCCGATCCATCGCAGCAGCTCGGCAAATTTATCCGGGCCTTTGCTTAATTTCGCCCAGCCGTGGACCATGAAGCCGAACCCGATGATCAAGCGTAACGGCACGGGGGCCCAGTCGAGCCAAAATTCGTTATTTCGCCGCTCGAACATGCGTTATCTCCGGTTGGGAAAAATTCTTTCGTAAGACTACAGTAACTCCGGTATCAACGTTGGCAATGGCTTGCCGGCGAACCAAGCGTCGAGGTTGGCGCGGCACAAATCGCCCATCGCTTTGCGCGTTTCGTGCGTGGCGCTGCCGACGTGCGGTAACAGCACGACGTTGTCCATCGCGAGCAGAGGCGCCGGGATGTGCGGCTCGTCGGCGAACACGTCGAGACCAGCGGCTTTGATCGTCCCCGCCTGCAGTGCGTCAACCAACGCGAGTTCGTCGACGATGGACCCGCGCGCGATATTGATGAGCGTACCTTTGCTACCCAATGCCGCCAGCACGTCCGCATCGACGAGGTTCTTGGTCGCTGCGCCACCCGGGCACGCCACCACCAGGAACTCGGATGCAGCAGCCAGCGATGCGAGGTCTGGGAAGTAGCGATAGGGTTCATCCTGCGGCTTGCGTCCCGTGTATGCGACGTGCATGCCCATCGCCGCCAATCGTTGCGCGATCGCTTTGCCGATGCGACCCAAGCCCAGAATGCCAACCCGCTGACCGGCGAGCTTGGTAGTGAGCTCGGGACCGCCCGTCTCCCATTTGCCCGCTTGCACGAAACGGTTGGCGCGCACGAAGCCGCGGCCGGTCATCAAGATCAAACCTACAGCCACATCGGCGACGTCGTCGGTCAACACATCGGGCGTGTTCGTGACCGTGATGCCACGGTGGCGGCAATACTCGACCGGAACGCCGTCATACCCGACACCGAACACGGAAATAATCTCGACGCTCGGCAATGCGTCGAGCAGCACCGACGGCGTGAGGGTGCCGCCGCCCTGCACGACGCCACGGACGCGCGCACCTTCGGCGGCCAGCAGTTCCGGCTTGTGACTCGCCTGGTAGTAATCGTGACAACGATAACCGGCCCGCAACGGATCGTATAAAAACGGCGGCAGTGGGGCGATGATCAGAAGATCGGGTTGGGCCATGACGTCGGACATTTTCAATGGGGGCGCAGCGAACATTCTAGCAATCCGGCGAGAACGGCGAACTTACAGTAACTATTGCGGACAGAAAACGTTCAACGACGGTCATCAGTTTAATGGCGCAACGTTAAAAAATTCGTTCGCGTGAGCGTTCTTGCTGCCCGACGCCGCCAGCACATCCGGCAGTGAGACCCAGCTCCGCAGCTCGGACTGACGTAAAATGGGCCGCTCCAAACGCGGCACGGGATCGCCCGTTCTCACTCGCTCGATATGTGCGCAGCGCACATACGCTGGCCTTGACCGCAGTTAATTTTCGAAATGCGCGCCCGGTTGCCAGGACCGAGCAGCTTGCCGGGACGAAAACGCGGCCGGCATTGCGAGACACGCCATCGAAGTGTATTTTCTGGCCGTTAGCGTTAAACTACCGTCGCCCCTAAGCAACTACCTCAAACACAGGATGACGACATCGCACGCGCTCGCGCAAACGCGCCTAGTGCTTACTCTGTGCGCCGGTTGCGCGGCGTGGCTTAACCAGTTTTGAGAGGTCAAGCGAGGTAACTTCACCATAGTTTGAACGTCAAGCGAAGATCGTGTTTCGGTGAAAGCCGACGCGCCGATCGAACTGCGTCCTCAGTCGTCGTGCCGACTCTGTCGTAAGATGAGCCATTAGCAGAGGAGATACCGTCATGCCCGATGCATTGCCCGATTCTTCCCCCGCTCCGTACGGGCGCAAGACCCAGCACTCGCCCGCGCTCAAAGAAGTTCACATTCTCTGGATGACCGCCGGTCTGGGTTGTGACGGCGACTCGGTGTCAATCACCGCCGCCACCCAGCCCAGCATCGAAGACGTCGTCATGGGGGCGATCCCCGGCCTACCCAAGGTCCACCTGCACAACCCGGTGCTGGCCTATGCCAACGGCGACGAGTTCCTGGCGCCGTTTCACCAAGCGGCCAAGGGCGAACTCGACAATTTCGTGCTCGTGGTCGAGGGCTCGATCCCGAACGAGAACCTCAGTGGGTCTGGTTATTGGGCGGCACAAGGGGAAGACCCCGTCACCAAGCAGCCCATCAAGACCACTGAATGGATCGACCGCCTTGCACCCAACGCGCTGGCGGTCGTCGGCGCGGGGACGTGCGCCACGTATGGCGGCATACACGCGATGGAGGGCAATCCGACCGGCTGCATGGGCCTCTCCGACTATCTGGGTTGGGGCTGGAAATCGAAGGCGGGTCTACCCATCGTCAACGTGCCCGGCTGCCCGGTGCAGCCGGACAATTTCATGGAGACCTTGCTCTACCTTCTTTATCAGCTTGCCGGGTTGTCGCCGATGATTCCGCTCGATGGTCTCGGGCGGCCGAAGTGGCTTTTCACCTCCACCGTCCACGATGGCTGCGACCGCGCCGGTTCGTTCGAGCAAGGCATCTTCGCCGAGGACTACAACAGTCCGAATTGCATCGTCAAAGTCGGCTGCCACGGTCCGGTCGTGCAGTGCAATGTTCCAAAGCGCGGTTGGATGGCCGGCATCGGTGGTTGCCCGAACGTCGGCGGCATCTGCATCGGTTGCACGATGCCGGGCTTTCCCGACAAGTTCATGCCCTTCATGGACGAACCGCCAGGCAGCCGTCTCGCGACCAATAGCATCAAGGGTTACAGCACGTGGATTCTGCCGTTGCGCAAGCTCATGCTCGAGACGCTCAACGACGAGCCGAAGTGGCGGCACAACCGGTCTCAACTTACCACTGGATATCGGTTGAAATAGTCGCTCGCGGATTTATCAGAACGAAGGAGTCACCCATGGCCGTTACTTCTACTCCCGCATCTCGGACGCAAACCAAGCCCCAAGCGGCGCCGGGCAAACTGATCGAGATGAACTGGGATCCGATCACGCGCATCGTCGGCAGCCTCGGTATCTACACCAAGATCGATTTCGCGAATCGCCGTGTTGCCGAGTGCTACAGCACGTCGTCGATCTTCCGCGGCTACAGCGTGTTCATGAAAGGCAAGGATCCGCGCGACGCGCACTTCATCACCAGCCGCATCTGTGGAATCTGCGGCGACAATCATGCGACCTGCTCGGTGTACGCGCAGAACATGGCTTACGGTGTGAAGCCGCCGGCGATCGCCGAATGGATCGTCAACCTCGGCGAAGCGGCCGAATACATGTTCGACCACAACATCTTCCAGGACAATCTGGTCGGCGTGGATTTCTGCGAGCAGATGGTCAGAGAGACCAATCCCGGCGTCTGGGAAAAGGCCAAGACCACGCAAGCTCCTCACGCCAAGGATCACGGCTATCGCACCATCGCCGACATCATGACGGCGTTGAATCCGTTTACCGGCGAGTTCTATCGCGAGACGCTGCACGTCAGCCGCTATACGCGCGAGATGTTCTGCCTGATGGAGGGCCGCCACGTCCATCCGTCGACGCTATACCCGGGCGGCGTCGGAACGGTGCCGACGGTCCAGCTGTTCACCGACTACCTCACCCGGCTGATGCGCTATGTCGAGTTCATGAAAAAGTGCGTGCCGCTGCACGACGATTTGTTCGATTTCTTCTACGAAGCGCTGCCCGGTTACGAGGAAGTCGGCAAACGCCGCATCCTGCTTGGCTGCTGGGGTTCGTTCCAGGACCCGAACGTGTGCGACTACGACTATCGGACCATGACCGATTGGGGCCGGTCGATGTACGTCACCCCGGGCGTGGTGATCGACGGCCAGTTGGTGACGACCGATCTGGTGGACATCAACCTGAACATTCGCATCCTGCTCGGCAGCTCGTACTACGACGACTGGGCGAATCGGGAGACCTTCGTCAAGACCGATCCCCTGGGCAATCCGGTGGACCAGAACCATCCGTGGAACCAGACCACGATACCGCGGCCGCAAAAGCGCAATTTCGACGGCAATTACACGTGGGTGATGTCGCCGCGCTGGTACCACGCAGGCGAAGCGAGCGATAAGAAGCATCTGGCGCTCGATACCGGCGGCGGTCCGATGGCGCGGCTGTGGGCGACCGCGCTGGCCGGCCTGGTGGATATCGGCTACGTCAAGGCGACCGGACACAGCGTCAAGATTTATTTGCCGAAGACCGCGCTCAAACCCGAAGTCGAGTTCGAGTGGAAAATACCCAAGTGGAGCAACACGATCGAACGCGATCGCGCGCGCACCTACTTCCAGGCGTACGCGGCGGCGGCGGCGCTCTACTTCGCCGAACAAGCGATGGCGGAGTTGCACGCCGGGCGCAGCAGGACCTTCACGCCATTCAAGGTGCCGGATGAAGCGATCGGTTGCGGATTCCACGAAGCCGTGCGCGGCGCACTGTCGCATCACCTCGTGATCAAAGGCGGGAAGATCGCGAACTATCACCCGTATCCTCCCACCCCGTGGAACGCGAATCCGCGTGACATTTACGGCACGCCCGGTCCATACGAAGACGCAGTGCAGAACACGCCGATCTTCGAGGAGAACGGACCCGATAAATTCAAGGGTATCGACATCATGCGCACGGTGCGCAGCTTCGACCCGTGCCTGCCGTGCGGTGTCCACATGTACGTGGGTAACGGCAAGACGATCGAGACGGTGCATTCACCCACCTTTGGAGTTCCGAGGACGCATACGTGACTGGGGTAAATGGGCAGCAGAGCGGGCAACAGAACAGCGAGCGCCGCATCGAGGAGCTGATCGCGGCGCTGGAGGCGCTCGATGATCCGCGCGGGCGCGAGCAGGCGAAGGAATTATTGAAAGTAGTGCTGGACCTGCACGGCGCGGGACTTGCGCGTTTGCTGGAAATCATCGCCGATGCCGGGGACGCAGGCCGCGCGATCATCGAAGCGCTGGCGCTGGATGAGCAATGCCGTGCGATCCTGTTGCTGCACGGAATGCACCCGCACGATCTCGCGTCGCGAGTGCGCCTGGCGGTGGACAAGATGCGCGGGCTCCTGGGCGCGCAGGGAATTCAGATCGAAGTCTTGAGCACCAGTGAAGAAGCTGTGCGGCTCAAGCTTTCCGGAAATCTGCGCAACAAGCAGGCGAAAGTGAGCAAAGGCGAGATCGAACAGGCGATCTTCACGTTCGCCCCGGAAATTGCCGCGATCGAGATCGAAGGATTGTCCGCGCCCGACGTGCACGAAATCAAGTTCGTGCCGGCTTCCGTTCTGCGCGGAGATGTTGCACGGTCCGGCTCTTGACCGGCCGTTGCAAGGAAGTTCTAGTTGCAGAAGTGTCGAACGGATCGGAGTTACTGCCCCGCCTGGAATCACGAGGCGCGGTAGGCCAAACGCCCGATCTTAGAACTCGGGCGGGCATCGTGAGCACTGCATCGTCACCATCAGAGGGCTGGGTAGCGGGATTGCGCAGGTTTGCGCGCAGTACCCGGCCCATCTCGCGTTGCGAACTGTGCAGCGCGACGATCCTACCGGATCACCAGCACGTGGTCGAAGTCTCCAAGCGCAAGCTACTGTGCTGTTGCCAGGCCTGCGCGTTGTTATTTGGCAACCATGATGCCGGTAAATACCGCGCCGTACCACGATCCAGCCAGCATTTAGCCGATGTTCGCATCAGCGATGCGCAATGGGACTCTTTGCTGATCCCCATCGGGATCGCGTTTTTTTTCAAAAGCACGCCGGAGTCCCGAGTGATCGCCTTGTACCCGAGCCCGGCGGGAGCCACCGAGTCGCTGCTGGACCTTGCGGCCTGGGAAGAACTCGCAGCGGACAACCCCGTCCTAGCGCAGCTCGAGCCGGATGTGGAAGCGCTGCTGGTCAATCGCGTGGATGGTGCGCGCGACTACTATCGGGTGCCCCTGGACCAATGTTATGCGCTCGTGGGCCTGATCCGCGCCCGCTGGCGCGGCCTGTCCGGCGGCTCTCTAGTTTGGAACGCCATCCACGAATTTTTCGCCGGGCTCGACGGAAGCGCAGACGTGCAGGGGATGCACTGATGCCTGAACTCGATTTTTCCATTGAAGGCGCGGAAGTCGCGCGTTACGCGGCAACGCCTTTGCTCAAGTTCAAAGTCCGCGTCTCAAGCTCCGGCGAAGAGGACGTCGCAAACGTCGCGTTGCACTGCCAGGTCTATATCGAAGCCGGACGGCGCCGTTACGTCGCTGGCGAACAGCAAGGATTGCTGGATTTGTTCGGGGAACCCGAGCGCTTCGGCCAAACGGTGAAAACCATGCTGTGGACCCATGCCAGTGTGTTGATTCCGACTTTCCGAGGCAGTTGCATCGTGGATCTCCCGGTTCCGTGCAGCTTCGACTTCAATGTGGTCGCGACCAAATACTTCTACGCGCTCGAAAACGGGGAAGTGCCGCTATCGTTCCAGTTCAGCGGGAGCGTTTTCTACCGGGAGGAGAACGCGGCGCTGCAGGTGGGTCAGATTGCGTGGAACAAGGAAGCCAGTTTTCGACTACCGGTTGCGACGTGGCAGGAGATGATGGACCACTATTACCCGAACAGCGCTTGGGTGTGCCTGAACCGGGACGTGTTTAACCGGTTGTACCAGTACAAGCTGCGCCATAGCTTGCCGACCTGGGAGCAGGCATTGGCACACGCGCTCAATGCCGTCGAGGAGACCGTGCCGTGAGTGTTGGACGTGACATGAGGCGCGTCGATGCCATCGTCAACGCCGTGCTGTACGAGGGTTACATGCTCTATCCGTATCGTCCGTCGTCGGTGAAGAACCGGCAGCGCTGGACCTTCGGCGGGGTGTACCCGCAAGCATACAGCGCCGCGCAGAACGGCGCCGAGCCCTGGATCATGCAGACCCAGTGCCTGGTGCAAGGGGACGCACGCACCGAGCTCGACGTCGACATCGGATTTTTGCACCTGGTCGAGCGCCAGGTGGGAGCACTCGAGCAGCCGCTGCGGGTATGGCCGGGGCTCGAACAACCAAAGTATCGGAACGTCGAAGTGCTTGAAGTCGGTGAGCGGCGTTATTACACCTGGCAGGAAGCGACCCCGCAACGGGTGAACATCGGCAAGCTTCCAATCGCGACATTGTCTGCTTCGGCATGCGAGGTGCCCTTTGCGTTTCCCGGGCACCGCGAACTTGAGCCTTTGACCGCCGCGAGCGGTGAAATCGTCGGCGTGCTGGTCCGTACCCAGCAGGCGATCGAGGGCAAGATCGAGGTACGCGCCGAACCCGTCGCCGAAGCGACGTTCCGGCTGACAATAAGGATCGTGAATATCACCCCAATGCCGGCGATCGAGGGGATGGATCGTAACGCAGCGTCGCCGTACGCGCTGGTGTCTTGCCACACGATCCTGAACGTGCACGCAGGCGAGTTTGTGTCGTTGATGGATCCTGCGCAACCGCTCGCGGCAGCGGCTTCTGAATGCGCAAACATCGGCACCTGGCCGGTGATGGTGGGCGAAGGCGGGGAACGCGATACGCTGCTGTCGTCCCCGATCATCCTTTACGATTATCCGCAGATCGCTCCCGAGAGTCCCGGCGACCTGTTCGACGCCACCGAGATCGACGAGATCCTCACCCTGCGAATACTGGCCATGACGGACGAGGAAAAGCGCGAGATGGCGGCGGTCGATGACCGCGCCCGCGCGCTGCTCGAACGCACGGAACAACTTGCGCCGGAACAGTTGCAAAAGCTGCACGGCACGATGCGCCACCTGCGACCCGTGGAACCGGCGCACGAACCGGAGCAAGATGAGGCCAAAGCGCCCTGGGAAGAGCTCGACGCAGTGCCGCGCCTTGCCTATCTGCGTGTGAACGGCGTCGAGTTGCGGGTTGGCGATCCGGTCCGGCTGAAGCCGCGGGGGAACGCCGACATATTCGATATTGCGCTGTCCGACAAGCTCGCGACCATCGAATCCATCGAGCGCGATTTTGAGAACCGCGTGCATGTTGCCGTGACCATCGATGACGATCCCGGCAAAGATTTCGGATTGGAGCGCATGCCCGGCCATCGCTTCTTTTTTGGTCCGGACGAAGTCGAGCCTCTGGAGAGGCAGGGCAGCGCCGGATGAATCGAGTCCCGCATCGCGTCCTAGTTGCAGGTGTGGGCAATGTGTTCCTCGGCGACGACGCGTTCGGGGTCGAGGTCGCGCAGCGCCTGTCGCAGCGTGCGCTACCGCAAGGCGTGCAGGTCGTGGACTTCGGGATACGCGCGCTCGACTTGGGTTACGCGCTGCAGGACGGTTATGCCGCCGCGATCCTCGTCGACACCGTCCAGCGCGGCGGACCGCCCGGGAGTTTGTACGTGATCGAGCCTGCGTCGGAGCCGGCGCCCAACGATGCCGAAATGCAGCAGCTGTCCCCGCACGATATGAGCCCAGGCAGCGTGCTGCGTTTCACGCGCATGATGGGCGGCGAGCTCGAGATCGTATTGGTGGGCTGTGAACCGGAGAGTTTTGGCAACGAACTCGAAGGTGAGGGACGCATGGGTCTGAGCGAGCCCGTCGCGGTTGCTGTCGACAAAGCGGTCGAACTGATCGAATCGCTGGTTATACGGATGGCGGATTCGGTCGATGTAGTCAGCCAGGAGGGTTAAATGAGAAATTTCTTGCGGTTTTTCGTGCTTCCGTTCGCCGTCTTTGTGTTCATAGCGAATCTCAAGGACATTGGGCGTTATATAAAAATAAAGAACATGTAGCGACCCACATTTGAGCTGCACCGTGCGCGACGCGGTAGCGCTTCTAGGGGCGAAAATGCGGAACGACTTCGGCTTACCGCCGGATGTGATCACGCTTGCATCGCTTCCGCCGGAGTTGGTCGAGCGGTTGGCACGCTCACTTGCGTCACTCATCGGGGTAACTCATTTGGGTCACAAGGCGTGATGAACGACGTTGCTGATATCCGCGAAGATATCCGGAAAATTCAGGAAAGCGCCGAACGCATCCGCGTGCGGGGCCTGGTGCAGGGCGTCGGTTTTCGTCCGGCGGTATGGCGGCTTGCGCATCGTTATGGCCTGCGCGGCTGGGTCGCGAATGACGGTGAAGGCGTCGACATCCATGTTTGCGGACCTGCAGCCGCTTTGCACCAATTTGTCGGTGCGCTGGAGCAGGATGCGCCGCCGCTGGCGCGCATCGACAGAGTCGAACGCGAGCCGGCCGCGTTGCTGGCGCAGGGCGAAGACTTCCGCATCGTCGAAAGCTTCGCCACCAGCGTCCACACCGGGGTCGTGCCGGACGCGGCTACGTGTCCAGACTGCGTGGCGGAAATATTCAATCCTCTCGCGCGGCGTTACCGCTATCCGTTCACCAACTGCACCCATTGCGGCCCGCGCTTGTCGATTATCGAAGCCATTCCGTACGACCGCGCCGCGACGACGATGCGCGCATTTGCGCTGTGCGCCGCGTGCAGCGCCGAATACAACAATCCGGATGATCGCCGTTTCCACGCGCAACCGGTCGCCTGTCACGCCTGTGGTCCGCGTTGCTGGCTGGAGCGCGCGGATGGCGCGCCGATTGCGCTGGACACGCTGACCGCGCTGGACGCGGTGGATGCCGCCTGCACGCTGCTGCAGCGCGGACATATCGTCGCGATCAAGGGCCTGGGCGGATTCCAGCTCGCGTGCGACGCCGGCAATGAGACCGCGGTGGCTCGGCTGCGCCAACTCAAACGGCGCGAGCGCAAGCCGTTTGCATTGATGGCGCGCGACCTGGACGTCGCGCGCCGCTATTGTGTCGTGGCTGCAATTGAAGAAGCGCTGCTGCAAAGCCCCGCCGCTCCGATCGTGATCATGAATGCCAACGGGTCCGAACGGGTCGCCGCGAGTGTGGCCCCGGGCGTGCAAACGCTGGGCTTCTTGCTGCCCAATACGCCGCTGCATCACCTGCTGCTGCGGCGGATGAATCGCCCGATCGTGCTGACCAGCGGAAACTTGAGCGACGAACCGCAATGCATCACCAACACCGAAGCACGCACGCGGCTCTCCGGCATTGCCGAGTATTTCCTGCTGCACGACCGCGATATCGCGCGGCGCGTGGACGACTCGGTGGTGCGGGCCATGGCGGGCGAATCGCGCACGTTGCGGCGCGCGCGCGGCTACGCGCCGGCAACGATGCCGCTGCCGCAAGGGTTTGCCGCCGCGCCGGCCGTGCTCGCCATGGGAGGTGAGCTGAAGAACACCTTCTGCCTGCTGCGTGACGGGCAGGCGATCGTGTCGCACCACATGGGCGATCTCGAAGATGCGTTGACCCACGCTGACTATCGTTTGTCGATCGAGCGCTATCTGCAGCTGTTCGCGCACGATCCGCGCAGCATCGCCGTCGATCTGCATCCGGAATATCTGTCGGTCAAGCTCGGACGCGAGCTCGCGCAGCGGCGATCCGTTACTCTCGCGCAGGTGCAGCACCACCATGCGCATATTGCCGCCTGCATGGCCGAGAACGGCTACGCGCTCGATGCCGCTCCGGTGCTCGGCGTCGCTCTCGACGGACTTGGATACGGCAGCGATGGCACGCTCTGGGGTGGCGAGTTTCTGCTCGCCGACTATCGCAACTTTAAGCGGCTCGGCACGCTCAAGCCGGTTGTCATGCTTGGCGGTAAACAGGCGATTTACGAGCCGTGGCGCAATACCTACGCGCATCTGGTGGGCGAAATGGGCTGGGCGCGTTTCGCGATGAATTATTCGGAGCTCGAGCTGTATAGTTACCTCCGCGCCAAACCACGCGTCGTGCTCGACGCGATGATCGCGCGCGAAGTCAACAGTCCGCTCGCGAGCTCGTGCGGCCGCCTGTTCGATGCCGTGGCGGCCGCCGCAGGTGTCTGCCGCGAGCGCGCGCAATACGAAGGCCAGGCCGCGGTCGAACTCGAGGCGCTGATCGACGAGCGCACCTTGGGCGGGGAGGAAGACAAGTTCGCCTATCCGTTCACCATCGCGCGCCGCAAATCGAACGACCTACCCTATATCGAACCGCTCGCGATGTGGCAGGCGTTGCTCGGCGATCTGATCCTCGGCACGCCGCCACCGGTGATCGCGGCGCGCTTCCATAAGGGGCTCGCCATTGCCATCGCGCGCATGGTCGAGAAATTGGGCCGTTGTGAAGGCGGCAAAGACTCGGTTAGAGTGGTGGCATTGTCCGGCGGCGTGTTTCAGAACCGGGTGCTGCTGGAGCAAGTGTCGGCGCGGGTCCGGGCCGCGGGGTTTCACGTGCTGGCTCATCGCCAGGTACCCACGAACGACGGCGGGCTCGCCTTGGGCCAGGCCGCCGTCGCGGCGGCGAGATCGCTCGCGGACTGAACGAAGGAGGAATCATGTGCTTGGGCATTCCCGGACAAATCGTGGAAGTCACCGATGCCGACAACAGACTCGCGGTGGTCAATGTCGGCGGCGTCAAACGCACGGTGAACATCGCGTTTGTCGTGGATGAAGACCACCCCGCCCCGTCGTGCGTCGGCGAATGGGTGCTAGTGCACGTCGGCTTCGCGATGAGCCGTCTCGATGAAGACGAAGCCGCGCGCACTTTGGCCCTGTTGCGGGAAATGGGCGAGGTACAAGCCGAGCTCGATGCGATGCAAACTTCGGCGCAAGCCTGAACCGATATGGCCGAGCACGCCGCGTTAGAGAGCCTTTACCCGTTCCTGCGCGGCGAGAAGCAGGACGCGGGCAGGCTCGACCAGGCGCTACTCGAGTCGGTGCGGCAGAAGGCTTTGGACAGCATCGACACCAAGCGCAGGTTTTTCGAGCAGAACGGCGCAGCCGTGGTTGCCGTCGCGCACGCCGTCGCCGATGTTTACCAGCGTGACGGCCGGCTTTTTGCGATGGGCAACGGCGGTTCGAGCTGCGACGCCGCGCACATCGCGGTCGAGTTTTTGCATCCCGTCACGGCCGGCCGCCCCGCGCTGACCGCGGTGAACCTTGTGGCGGACTCGGCGATGATGACGGCGGTCGGCAACGACGTGGGGTTCGCCCATATTTTCGTGCGCCAGATCGTCGCGCAAGCTCGGCGCGGTGACGGCTTGATCGGCATTTCCACGAGCGGCAACTCGGAGAATCTGCTTGCCGCGTTCGCGACAGCGAAGGAGATCGGTGTTACGACGATCGGGCTTTCCGGATATGACGGCGGCAAGATGGCGCACAGCGCGGATGTCGATCATTGTCTGGTGGTGGGTAGCGACAGCATTCACCGCATCCAGGAAACCCATGTCGCGATTTATCACATCCTGTGGGACCTGGTTCATACGCTACTCGCCGATCGAAGAGGCGGGTTAAGGAATCCATCATGAAATACGTGGACGAATTCCGCGACCCGGAAAAGGCGCGGACATTGGCGAAAGAGATACGCGGCCTGGTTGCCCGCATCGAGCGCGCGCAACGGCGGCCGCTGCAGATCATGGAGGTATGCGGCGGCCATACGCATTCCATCTTCCGCTATGGCATCCAGCAGTTGCTGCCGGACGCGGTGGAATTCGTCCATGGTCCCGGCTGTCCCGTGTGCGTGCTGCCCATGGGACGCGTCGATGATTGCGTAGCGCTGGCCGAACGGCCCGAAGTCATCTTTACGACTTTCGGCGACGCCATGCGGGTACCCGGATCGAAGAAGAGCCTGCTCAAGGCGAAGGCGGACGGCGCCGATGTGCGCATGGTCTACTCCCCACTCGATGCGCTGAAGCTCGCGCACGACAACCCGCGGCGCGAAGTGATCTTCTTCGGCCTGGGTTTCGAAACTACCATGCCCAGCACCGCCATGACCGTGCTTCAGGCTCACGCGGAAGGCGTACGCAACTTCTCGCTGTTCTGCAACCACATCACCATCATCCCGACGATCAAGGCGATCCTCGACTCCCCCGACTTGCACCTCGACGGCTTTCTCGGACCGGGGCATGTGAGCATGGTCATTGGCACCAGTCCGTACCAGTTCATCGCCCGGCATTACCGCAAACCCATCACGATTGCCGGCTTCGAGCCGCTCGATGTGCTGCACGCGATGTGGATGGTGTTGAAACAGATTGCCGAAGGTCGCTGCGAAGTGGAAAACCAGTACGGCCGCATCGTGCCCGAGCACGGCAACGCGAAAGCTCTGTCCGCGATCCAGGAAGTGTTCGAGCTGCGCGAATTTTTCGAGTGGCGCGGCTTGGGATCGATCGATCATTCCGGCGTGCGCATCCGCAACGCGTACGCGCAATTTGACGCCGAGCGCAAATTCCCGGTGCCCAACTTGAAGATCGCCGATCCCAAATCGTGCCAATGCGGCGAAGTGCTGAAAGGCGTCATCAAGCCGCACGAATGCAAGGTGTTCGGCACCGCCTGCACGCCTGAAATGCCGCTCGGCTCGCTGATGGTGTCCAGCGAAGGCGCATGCGCGGCTTATTACAGCTACGGACGCATCGACACGTCGACTTTGCAGGGCAAGAAAACAAGTGCAAGTAAGCAGATGGCCGTTACATGAAAGCTGTCTTCCTTGCAGGTCGGAGCGTGCTCCTCGGTTCAAGTATCGAGCGGAGTACTGGGCTCTCGTCTAAAGTGGCGAGCGAGACGAATGAGTTTTGAGCATGAAGCATGAACGATAGAGTGAAAACCGAAACGCTGTCGATTGAGCGCGGCATACGTCCGCGCAGCGGCCGTGTGCGCGACGCGAATATCAACATGACGCACGGCAGCGGCGGCAAGGCGATGCGCGATCTGATCGAGGACGTGTTCGTCAGGGCATTCGACAATCCCGCGCTCGCGGCGCTGGAAGATCAGGCCGTATTCCCTCTGGCGCAACTCGCGGCACTGGGCGACCGGCTCGCGTTCACCACCGACACCTATGTCGTCGATCCGCTGTTCTTTCCGGGTGGTGACATCGGCACGCTGGCGGTCGCCGGCACGGTCAACGATCTCGCGGTCAGCGGCGCGAAGCCGTTGTTCCTGTCGTGTGGCGTCGTGCTGGAAGAAGGGCTGCCAGTAGACACGCTGCGCCGCGTGGTCGCGAGCATGCAGCGTACTGCCGAGCGGGCCGGTGTCTGCATCGTTACCGGCGACACGAAGGTGGTCGAACGCGGCGCCGCCGATAAACTGTTCATCAACACCGCCGGCATCGGCATCGTGCCGCGCGGTGCGTCGATTTCCGCGCGCAACGCGCGCCCTGGGGATGCCGTGATCGTCAACGGTTATCTGGGTGATCACGGCACGGCGATCCTGATCGCGCGCAATCAGCTCGCGCTGGAATCCGATGTCGCCAGTGACTGCCAGCCGCTCGACGGGCTCGTCGCGGCGATGTTGGCGGTGTGCCCGGACATCCATTGCCTGCGCGACGCGACACGCGGCGGAGTCGCCACCGTTCTGAATGAGTTCGCGCAAAGCTCGCATGTCGCGATCCGCATCCGCGAAACGGCGCTGCCGCTGCGCGAAGAAGTGAAAGGCGCCTGCGAAATCCTCGGACTTGATCCGCTTTATCTAGCCAATGAAGGCAAATTGGTAGCGGTGGTGCCAGGCACCGATGCTGACCGGGTGCTGACGGCGATGCGCGCGCATCCGGCCGGTGAGCGCGCAGTCATTATTGGCGAAGTAACTGAGGAACCCGCAGGCGTGGTCGTACTGCATACCGGCTTCGGCGGCCAGCGCATCGTCGACATGCTGGTGGGTGAGCAGCTGCCGCGCATCTGTTAGCGACATGCATGAGCTGAGCATCACCCACAGCGTGGTGGCGATCTGCGCCGAGCGGGCCGCCGAACAAGGCATGGACACGCGGGTTACGCGCGTGACCCTGGAAGTGGGCAAGCTCTCGGCGGTAATGCCCGACGCGCTGCGCTTTTGTTTCGAGATCTGCGCCAAGGACACGGTCGTCGAAGGCGCCCAACTGGAAATCATCGAGATACCAGGCCGTGCCCGATGCCGCGACTGCGGTGGCGAAGTGGCCTTGAGCGAGCTTTTCGGCCGCTGTCGATGCGGCAATGCAAATCTGGATCTGATTGCGGGTCAGGAACTCAAGATCAAGCATATGGAGGTGGCGGAATGTGCACAACCTGCGGATGCTCTGGCACGAACGGCGTGACCATCACCGACCCGGCGACGGGCGAGAAGCAGGTGGTGACCCAGGCGGAGCACGATCATGCCCATGCGCATGCCGAGGCGCATGGGCATGCGATCGAGGACGCCGGCGGCGACCACCATCACAATCACCCGCGCGCGTACCGGCCAATGCACGAGCATGGGCGTAGGTTTCTGCACCGCCACGATCACGGCCATGACCACACCCACCCGCACGGTCATGAGCATGGCCATGCGCATGCCCACGAGCCCATCGGCAGCGGCGTTGTGGCGCTGCACGCGCGCGTGCACCGGACGACAATTGCGCTGGAGCAGGAGATCCTGGCCAAGAACCAGCGTCTCGCCGAGCGCAACCGCGGCTGGTTCGCCGGGCGCCGGATTTTGGCCCTGAATCTGGTCAGTTCGCCGGGTTCGGGCAAGACCACGCTTCTGGAGCGCACCATCCGCGACCTTCAGGGGCAGCTGGAGATCCAGGTCATCGAGGGTGACCAGGCGACCGTGAACGACGCCGAGCGCATCCGCGCCACCGGCTGCAGGGTGATCCAGATCAACACCGGCACCGGCTGCCATTTGGAGGCAGACATGCTGGCGCGCGGACTGGAAGCTTTGCAACCGTCCCCCGACTCAGTGGTGATGATCGAAAACGTCGGCAATCTCGTGTGCCCGGCGCTGTTCGACCTGGGCGAGCGGGCCAAGGTGGTGATCCTGTCCGTGACTGAAGGCGAGGACAAGCCGATCAAATACCCGCACATGTTCAAGGCAAGTCAGGTGATGCTCCTCAACAAAATCGACCTGCTGCCTCACTTGAGATTCGACGTGGAGAAGTGCATTGCCTATGCCAAGCAGGTCAACCCCGCCCTCCAGGTGTTCCGCGTTTCGGCAGACACGGGGGAAGGCATGGCTGGCTGGTATGGCTGGTTGCGCGGCCAGAGCGCCGGCCGCGAGGACTTCGGAGCCATCGCGTGACCAGCCTGTCGATTCTGTTCCTCGGCCTGCTGCTGGGCATGAAGCACGCCACCGAGGCCGATCACCTTGCAGCCATGGCGACCTTGGTGACACACGAAAAGTCCCTCGCCCGGACGATGAAGGTGGGCGTCGCGTGGGGGATTGGCCACACGCTTACACTGATGCTGTTCGGCGGCATCGTGCTGGCTCTCGGGAAAGCGATCTCGCAGCGCCTGGAGCAGGCGCTCGAGCTGGCGGTCGGGCTCATGCTCATTGGCTTTGGCTTGGACGTGTTGCGCCGCCTGCTGCGACAGCGCATTCACTTTCATGTCCACGGCCATGAAACGGGGATGGCGCACATGCACGCCCACAGCCACGCGGGGGAGGACGCGCACCGCTTTTCGCTGCACCGCCATTCCCATGCCCATGCCCAAGGCCCGCTGCTGCGCGGGCGGCCGGCGAGGACTGCACACGGCGCGACGGCTACTGCTGCATCAATCCAGTGCCGCCCTGCCCACGTGCGGGGATTGCCGTTGCGCGCCCTCGCGGTGGGGATGATGCACGGCATGG
Organism: Casimicrobiaceae bacterium; assembly: GCA_037719965.1. Classification (GTDB taxonomy): domain Bacteria; phylum Pseudomonadota; class Gammaproteobacteria; order Burkholderiales; family Casimicrobiaceae; genus VBCG01. Next base: position 23,875 of record JBBJMT010000007.1, read on the forward strand.
CGGGATCGGCGGCATTGATCCTGCTCAGCCTGGAAGCAGTGCAGTCATGGACGATGGGGCTCTTGTACATTGCCCTGTTCGGCATTGGCTCCATCGCAGGCATGGCTTTGCTGTCGGTTGCCATCACGATTCCCCTGCGGCTCTCCGCCGGCCATCTCGGCTGGCTGCATAACGGCATGACCGCCCTCCTGGGCGGCGTCAGTTGCGCAGTGGGCGCCTTCATGATGTACAGGATCGGCTTTGTCGAAGGCTTGCTGCTGGGATAGGCGGGCCTCTCGCAGGCAGATCAGGCGACGGCCGGAGCCGCACCGCCGGGTGATGGGCGCCAGCGCAGCCAGAGCTCGGCTGCCATCACATGTATGACGAAGGCCAGCCAGATGGCAACGCCGAGACCGTCCCAGAAGTTAAGAACTGATCAGCGCGAGACCGGAATCTGGATCGAAGCGCCGCCGCAGGTGCACCGGCGCTTCGACGATCATAAGTTCGAGCGTCGGACGCACGTACGCTTCGAGCAAGTGCCCGCCCAGTGTCGAGCCGTCGCTTCTGCCGAGCACGACGTGAGCATGGAGCTTGGGTTCACCATTCTCGCCGAGCGCGATATCGCCGATGAGCGATAGCAACTCGACCTGCTCGTCGATCGCAATTCGTTTGTACTCGCGTTTCTCCCAGACGAAGTAGCCCAGCACTGCGCGCTCGAATGCGCCGATGCCGGTCAAGCGGCTGCCTTGCAGCTTCTGTTGTTTGGCAAAAGCGCTCACGCACGCCATGACTTCTTCTCCGGTTTCCAGAATTACCGCCCAGGTTTTTTTCGTCTCGTTGCTGAGTAATTTTGTTTTCATCGTTTCGCCTCGATTCGTTGTTCCAGCACTTCGGTCGGATGCAGCGCGCGCCGCGGCGTGCACTGTGCAATCCCTTCGCCGCGACACCAGCCCGAGATTCTTGATCGTTTCGTGGAAGCTCCTCGCAAAGATGCTGGCGCTGTAGGATCAGATATGATTTCGGCCTTTTTTTCACTTCAAGGAGATCGTGATGGCGTCCCCCCGCAATGTCGCTGTGCTCATCGGCAGTCTTCGCAAGGATTCGTTAAACCGCAAGATGGCGAACGCAATGATCGCGATGGCGCCGCAGGGCATGACGCTCGCGGAGGTTCCAATCGGCGATCTGCCGCTCTACAACAGCGACCTCGAGGGCGCGAAGGCGCCCTCTGCCTGGACGGTGTTCCGCGAGCGCATCGCCGCGGTGGACGCGCTGCTTTTCGTCACGCCAGAATACAACCGGTCGGTGCCCGGCGGGCTCAAGAACGCGATCGACGTCGGCTCGCGTCCGTACGGCTCCAGCGTATGGAGCGGCAAGCCCGGCGCAATCGTCAGCGTGTCCCCCGGCGCAATCGGCGGATACGGCGCCAACCATCATCTGCGCCAGTCGTTCGTGTTCCTCGACATCCTGCCGCTGCAGCAGCCGGAAGCCTACGTCGGCAACGCGGGAAAGCTCTTCGCGGACGACGGCAGCATCCAGGTCGACGCGACGCGCGAGTTCATCGGCAAATTCCTGGAAGAGTTCGCGAAGTGGATCGAGCGCACGGCCGCGAAGTAACGCGTCGCACGGATCGCGCGGCCGGCAATCATGGGTACAACCTTCGATTTTCGAGTGGACCTGCCCTCGTTGTTCGTCTCGCCCGAAAGTCGTGTCTGTTACGAGCCGATGAGCCCGCGGCCTTTGACCATAGAAGTTGACGACGCGCAGCGCGTCTCCGCTTTGTTGCAGGCGCCACCGCAAGCGCGCGCCTGCTACGTGGTGGCGCATGGTGCAGGGGCCGGGATGGCGCATCCGTTCATGGCGGCCGTTGCACAGGGGCTTGCCGAGCGCGGCATCGCCACCTTGCGCTACCAGTTTGCCTATATGGAACGCGGCTCGAGGCGGCCCGATGCGCCGAAGCTTGCGCAGGCCACCGTGCGCGCGGCGATCGCTCGAGCGTCGCGTCTCCTCCCCGAGCTCGCTCTATTCGCCGGCGGCAAGTCGTTTGGCGGCCGCATGACTTCGCAAGCGCAGGCCGCATCGCCGTTGCCCGGAGTCCGCGGCCTCCTATTCCTGGGGTTCCCGCTTCACCCAGCGGGGCGGCCGTCGGACGAGCGCGCAAACCACCTGCTCGAAGTGCAGGCGCCGATGCTGTTCCTGCAAGGAACTCGCGACCAGCTTGCGGATGTGCAGCTTGTACGCGCACTCGCCGAACGGCTCGGCGCGCGCGCAACACTTAAGCTGTTCGACGATGCCGATCATTCGTTCCACGTGCCCGCGCGCACGGGAAGAAAGGATGCGCAGGTCAGAGCCGAGCTGTTGGATGCGTTGGCGGGGTGGATCGACAGGGTGATCAATAGAGCATAATCCGTAGCCATAGGAGGCAGCCATGGCGCGCAGCGATAGCACGAAAGACAGGAAATTCATCGACCGACGGACCGTGCTTAAGCGGGCAGCCGGCGCCGGCGCATTCGCGCTCGCCGCGCCCTACGTGATCACTGCCCGTGCGCAGGAAACGCTCATCATCAACACCCAGGGCGGCGAGTACCAGGAGCTGGTCGAACGGGTGGTGATCAGGCCGTTCGAGAAGAAGTTCGGCGTCAAGGTGATCCACGACGCGACCGGCACGGCGTCGCAGGACTACGCCAAGATCCGCGCGGCGCGCGGCGCGCCCGGCTTCGACGTCGCCGGCTTGCTAACACCGCCCGAGGTGATTCTCGGCGTCAAGGAAGGCCTGCTCGAGAAGCTCTCCGAGCGCGAGGTGCCGAACCTGCGGCATCTGTGGGATAAGACCTGGTCGGTGATCCCAGGCGGCTCCGGCGCTCCGCATACGCTGCAGTACGCGGCGCTGGTCTACAACAAGGACAAGCTCGAGCGGCCGCGGTCATGGGCCGATTACTGGGAGCCGCACAAGAAGTACGGCGACAAGGTCAAGGGCCACGTCATCAACTACAACCCAGCGAATTTGCTCTCCGTTTACGCGCTAATCCATGCCGCGCAGCTCGGCAACGGCGGCGTCGACAACATGGAGCCGGCGTGGGCGCGGCTCACGGCGCAGAAACCGTACGTCGGCGTGGTGGTCACCGGATCGGCCGAGGCGGTCCCGCACTTCGAAAACGGACAGGTGTGGATCTCGCCCTACTGGAGCGGCCGCTCGGGCTATTACATCTCCCGCGGCCTGCCGTTCGAAATGTTGATTCCCCAGGAGGGGGTGATTGGATTGTTCGATGTCGCCTGCGTGCCGGTCGGAGCCACGAACAAGAAGCTCGCCTACGAATTCTTGAACTATCGGCTCGACAAGGATGTGCAGCGCGAATGGGCGCTGGCCTATTTCACCAGTCCGACGCGCGCTGATATCACCGACCTGCCGAAGGAGTTCACCGCAAGCCAGATCGTCACCAAGGAACAGATGGCCAAGACCCAGTTCCCGGATTCCGATGTGATCGGCGCCCGCCGCCGCGATTGGACGCTCAAGTGGCAGGAAATCATGGCCTGAACGGCCCGCGTTCCGCCAGGGCACCGGTTCCCTGGCTACTGGTGGCGGCACCGATGGCGGTGCTGCTCGTATTCTTTGCACTGCCCAACGCGCTGCTGCTCTCAACGAGCTTCCTCAAATCCGAGGCACAGCAGCTCACCAACGAGTTGACGCTCGAAAACTACGGCTTCCTCTTCTCGCGGTCGCTGTATATCGGCGCCTTCATCCGCACGTTCGCCGTCGGCGTCGCGGTCGGGCTGCTCGATGTGCTGCTCGGCTATCCGCTCGCCTATTTCCTGGTGCGCACGCGCAGCCGGTGGAAAGGCCTGCTGATCGCACTAGCGCTGGCGCCGCTGCTCGCGAGCGTAGTGGTGCGTACCTACGGTTGGTACATCATCTTGAACCGGTTCGGTGTCGCCAACGATCTGCTGCTGGGTCTCGGCCTGATCGAGGAGCGCATCGCATTCATGCCGAGCACGGTGGCGATCGTCGTCGGGCTCGCGCACGCGCTGCTCCCCTACACGGTTCTCACCATCATGGGCTCGCTCAACGGCATCAACCCGAATCTCGAGCTCGCCGCGATGAGTCTCGGCGCCAGCCGCACGCGGACATTCGCAAACATCGTATTGCCGCTTAGCCTTCCGGGAATTGCCGGCGGCTTCATCCTGACCTTCTCGATCGCCATTAGCGCGTATGCCACGCCGGCAATCCTCGGCGGCCCGGCGACGCAGATGATGGCGACCGCCATCTACGGCTTCATGACCCAGCTCCTCGACTGGTCGATCGGAGCGGCGCTGGCCATGATTCTAATCATCTGTTCGTTGCTGTTGCTCTATGCGGCAGCACGATTCGGCGCGAGGCAAGCGGCTTTATGACTGCATGGGGAGGCCTGCGTGCAGTCGTCGCTTTCGTCTACCTGTTCATGCTGGGGCCGATTCTCATCACGGCCGCGGTATCGTTCAACGAATCGAACCGCTCGCAGTTTCCGCCACGCGGCTTCTCGCTGCAGTGGTGGCAGCGCGCGCTCGCCCCGGAATGGGTCGATCCGCTCGTTTTCAGCTTCAAGCTCGCTTCCCTGACCGCGCTCTTCAGCACGTTGCTCGCGCTGCCGCTCGCCTTCGCGCTCGCGCGCTATCGCTTCAAGGGCCGCGAGGCCGTGATGGCGCTCACTCTCGGACCGCTGATGCTGCCTGCGCTCGTGACCGGCGTCGGATTGCTCCAGCTCTTTCAATACGTCGGGTGGCGCGACTACATCGGCTTCACGGCGCTGCTCGTGGGACACGTCGTGATCTGCCTGCCGTTTGCGGTACGCACGGTGGCCATCAGCCTGCACACGCTGCCGCCGCATGTCGAGCTCGCCGCCGCGAGCCTTGGCGCCTCGCGCTGGCGGACGCTGCGGCACGTCGTGTTTCCCTTGATCAAGAGCGGCATCGTCGCAGGCGCGGTCTTTGCCTTCGTGCATTCATTCACCGATGTCAATCTGTCGCTATTCCTGGTGCGGCCCGGCGAGCAGCCGATTACCATCAAGATCCTGGGCTTTCTCGAATACGGCTTCGCGCCCACGCTCGCGGCCGTTTCGGTCATTACGCTCATCCTGCCGCTCATCCTCGTCGCCATTGTCGAGAAGGTCAGCGGGCTGGGCGATTTCATCTACGGCGAGCGCAAGCGTGTCTGAGCCGGCGCTGCGTCTTGCCGGCATCGAGAAGCGTTACGGCGCTACCGTCGCGGTGGCCCGCGTTGACCTCGAGGTGGGCGAAGGGGAGTTCGTAACGTTGCTCGGCCCTTCGGGCTGCGGCAAGACGACAACACTCGGCCTGATCGCCGGGTTCTTTCCACCCACTCGCGGGGAGATCTACCTCAAGGGACGTCCGGTCGCCAAACTGCCGCCGTTCCGGCGCGACATCGGCGTGGTCTTCCAGGACTATGCGTTGTTCCCGCACATGACGGCGGGCGAGAACGTCGCCTTCGGTCTCAAGATGCGCGATCTAGAGAAGGCCGAGATCGGGCAGCGCGTGCGCGAGGCGCTCGACTTGGTCCAGCTCGCTGGCCTCTCCGAGCGCCGACCGCTCGAGCTCTCGGGCGGCCAGCGCCAGCGAGTGGCGCTCGCTCGCGCGCTGGTCATCCGCCCAACGGTGTTGCTGCTCGACGAACCGCTGTCGAACCTCGACCTCAAGCTGCGCGAAGAGATGCGCGTCGAGATCGCCGGGTTGCAGCGGCGCTTGGGCATCACCACGGTATTCGTCACCCACGACCAGGGCGAGGCACTGGTGATGTCCGATCGCATTGCGGTGATGAACGCGGGCCGCATCGAACAGGTCGGTCGGCCGGCCGAGATCTACGAGCGCCCGGCGACCCGGTTCGTCGCCGAATTCATCGGCCGGATGAATTTTTTTGTGCGAGACGACCAGATCCTCGCGATTCGCCCCGAGCGGGCCAAGCTCGCGACCGAGCTGCCGAAAACCGGGTTCGCGGTGCGCGGCACAGTCCGCCAAGTGCTTTATCTCGGCGCTACGCTCGAATACCACCTGGCTCTCGACAACGGCGAGCGCGCGCTGGTCGAAGCGCAGAACGACGGCAATGCGGACGGCAAGGCGCCGCGCTTCGCGGCCGGGTCAGTGGTGTGGTTTACTGCGCCAGCAGAGAGCTGCTTCGGAATGCCGGTTCCGTAGCCAAGAGCGGCGCTTCGCCTTCGATCGTCGTGCGGTTCATGTGCCGGCGGTACTTCGCGTCATCGAAGGGCGTTGCGCAATGCTGCGCGCAGCGGTTGTCCCATAACACGGCGTCGCCTCGTTGCCAGCGGTGGCGATAGACGAACTCGGGCCGCACCGCGAATTCCTGCAGGTGCCGGATTAGCTCTGGCCCTTCGCGCTCGGCCATGCCCTCGATCGCGCAGGCCCAGCGTCCAACATAAAGCGCCGTCCAACCCGACTTGGGATGACGACGAGCAATCGGGTGCCAGACGTCGGGCCGCGTCGCCTTCTCCTCGTGGTTTAGCGGCGGCAGATGCGGGTAGTGCACATGGTGGAGCTTGACGCGGCTGAAGCAGGCGCGCCGTCCCGCGATCGCGCACCGCACGTCCGCTGGAAGCGCGGCATAGGCGCCGTACATGTCGGCAAACAGCGTGTCGCCGCCCTCCGGCGGCAGCTCGAGCGCGTATAAGAAGGAGCCTGCATTGGGAATTTCTTTGTCCTCGCCGTCGGAGTGCCAGCCCCAGCCGGCGCGCTTCATCCCCAGCGCCTTGCCACCTTCCTCGACGTTGGAGACGACGAAGATCTCGGGATGGCCGGGCAGGTTGTACTGCCGCGGCTCCATGATGTGCAGCCGACCGAAGCGGCGCGTGAACGCGATGTGCTGCTCCGGTGTCATGCGCACATCCCGGAACACCAGGATGCTGTGGCGGGTCCATGCCGACTCGATCTCGTTGAAGGTCGCGTTGTCCACCGGGCGCGACAGATCTGCGCCGATAATCTCGGCGCCGAATTCACCGTGCAGCGGGCGGATTATCATTCCGGTCATTCTAGGGGAATTTCATGGACATCAACGGCCGCATCGCTGCGAGCACGGAGCGCTGGACACCCGAGCTGATCGCGCTGCGCAAAACGCTGCACCAGCATCCCGAGCTGGCTTTCGAGGAGCACGAGACCGCGAAGGCCGTGACGGACTTCCTGTCGCGGCTCGGCATTCCATTTCGCACCGGCATCGGCAAGACGGGCGTGGTGGCGCTTCTCGAGGGATCGGCGCCCGGCCGCACCATCGGCATCCGCGCCGACATGGATGCGCTGCCGATCCTGGAGGAGACCGGGCTGCCGTTCGCCTCGAAGATCGCGGGCAAGATGCACGCCTGCGGCCATGACGTGCACACGGTGATCGCGCTCGGCGTCGCCGCCGCCTTGAGCGAGATGCGCGACGCGCTGCACGGAAGGATCAAGTTCATCTTCCAGCCCGCCGAGGAGACTTTGAGCGGCGCCGCGGCGATGATCGCCGACGGGGCACTCGAGGACCCGGCGCTGGACATGATCCTTGGCTATCACAACTGGCCCCAGGTAACGGCCGGCAGCGTAGGCTACCACCCCGAGGCAGTGATGGCTTCGGCCGATGCCTTCGACGTCACCCTTACGGGCCGCGGCGGTCATGGCGCGTACCCGCATCTTGCGGTCGACGCGATGGCGGCGGGCGCGTACTTCGTCACCCAGCTGCAAACGATCGTGAGCCGCGAGGTTGCACCGTTGTCGCCGGCGGTGGTCACGATTGGCGAGTTTCACAGCGGCACGGCGCGCAACGTCATTGCGCCCACCGCGCTGCTCAAGGGCAGCGTGCGCACGATGGAGCCCGGCCTGTCCGGGGCAATCGAGGCCGCCGTGCGCCGCCTGCTCGAGGGCATCAAGACGGGGATGCGCGTCGATTACTCGTTGGAATGGCAGCGCATGGCGCCGGCATTGCGCAACGACAAGGCGACACTCGCCCGCGTGCTGGCGTGCGCGAAAGACGTGCTCGGCGCGCAGAACGTGGTCGAGATGCCCGCGCCAACCATGGGCAGTGAGGACTTCGCCTGGTTCGCCGAAAAGGTCCCTGCCGCGCACTTGCGTATCGGGTCGAAAATCGACGGACTCGACACCGCCATCCACCGTAGCAACTACGACTGCAACGACCTGGCGATTCCGGTCGGCATCAGAGTCGTAGCGCGCGCGGCGCTCGATCTCGCGCGCTAGCTTTTTTGCTTCGCCAGGGCTTCCTCGAGCATTTTCGTCGCTCCGGAGATGTCGGGCAGCTTCTCGCCGGCGTCCAGGCGCGCGCGCGACGCCGCCTCGGCGTCCTGCATAGCAATCGCGCGCTCCGCCGCCGCCTCGGCATCAGCGCGATCGAGAACCACGACGCCGCACTCGTCGGCGATAATCACGTCGCCGGGGTTGACGTTGACACCGCCGCAGCTCACCGGCACGCAGAATTCGCCGGCGAGCCCGATGCGCTTGGTGGTCACCGCGGACAGGCCGCGGCACCACAGGGGCACTTGGTACATGCGCACCTCGCCGATGTCGGTGGCCACACCGTCGATGATGACGCCGGCGAGGCCCGCGGCCTTGCACGCATAGGCGACCAGGCCGCCGAATGCGGCGTGGCGATGATCGCCGCAGCGGTCGATCACCAGCACGTCGCCGGGCCGCACGTGGCCGAGCGCATAGCCGACGATCGTGCCGTCCATACCGGGGGCGCGCACGGTGACCGCCGGCCCCGCGATGCGCACGTCGGGAAGCATCGCGCGAAGCAGCGGATCCATGAAGCCCCAATTGCGGAAATGGCCGATGGTTGCCGGCTCGGCGCGCACCAGCTTGTCGATGAGCTTGCGATCGAGGCCGGGCGGAAGCGGTTTAAGAGTAAACATCGGGGTAAACAGTGCGAAACTCCTTGACGTCCGCCAGCGCGCCCTCGCGCAGGCGGCTGACATCGCTGCCCGCGTTGATCATCTGATAGCCGCGCTGGAACATCTCGCGCCAGGTCGCCCCCGGGTGCGGCACGGTGCCCATCGGTTTGCCGCAGCGCTTGATGCCCTCCTCCGCGCGCGCGATCAGCCGCGCCACCTCCGGGTGCTTGAGATCGCCGAGCTGGCCCACCGTGCCGGAGAGATCGTACGGACCGATGAACAGCACGTCGACGCCTTCGACAGCGGCGATGGCTTCGATGTTGTCCACCGCCTTCGGCGATTCGATCTGGCAGACGATCAGAAGCTCGTCGGCCGCGGCGTGCCGGTATCTGGGGGCATTGATCCCATAGTCCGAGGCGCGCGCTGACCCGAGCGCCGTGCCGCGACGGCCCGCCGGCGGGTAGCGGCAAGCCGCGACGACGGCATGCGCGTCCTCCGCGGTCTCGATGTTCGGCACCATCACGCCTTCGACGCCGGCATCCAGCACGCGCTTTAAGTAATTGACATCGTTGGAGGGCACGCGCACGACCGACGTGCAAGCCGGTGTCGCGGCCATCGCCTGCAGCGAGTGGAGCAGGGCCGAGGGTTCGCCGAAGCCGTGCTCTTGGTCGAGAAGGAGGTAATCGAAGCCGCAATAGGCGAGCAGCTCGATCACCGGCGGGCTGCCGAGGACCGTCCAGCAGCCGAGCGCCCGGCCGCCGGACCGCAGGCGTTGCTTGAGCGCGTTGGGACGAAACATGAGGAGAACCCGACGAAGTATGCCATGGAGCCGACGCGCTTCCGGAAGGATTCGCTCGCAACTTTTCGCACCCACACATCGTCTTGTGTAGAATGGGTTGGTGCAATCACCCGCAGCGGAGACGGCCGATGGCAACGAACCTCGATCTCGACGACAAGCTCATCGACGCCGCGCGGCGACTCGGCGGGCACAAGACCAAGCGGGATGCGGTGAACCGCGCGCTCGAAGAGTACGTGCGATGGCTGCGGCAACAGGCCATCGTCAATGATTTTGGCAAAATCGACTATGACCCGAAGTTCGATTATAAGAAGCAACGCCGAGTGGCGTGAAAGTTCTTGTCGATACGTCAGTCTGGTCGCTTGTCCTGCGGCGCCGCTTCCCGCTTCGAGACGATGTTGTCGCCGATGAACTGAAGCGCCTGATCCTCAATTACCGCGTCGTCATGATTGGGCCGATCCGACAGGACCTGCTGTCGGGGATTCGTACTCGCGAGCAGTACGAAGGACTGCGCGACAAGCTCCGTCCATTCCCGGACCTGCGGTTGCATTCGGACGACTATGAACTGGCCGCGCAGTTCTTCAATCAGTGCCGTGCCCGAGGGGTGCAAGGATCCAATACCGACTTCCTCATTTGCGCGGTGGCCTCCCGTCGCAATACCACTGTGTTCTCCACGGATCGGGATTTTGACGCGTATCAGCGGGTTCTGCAGGTAAGACGACATCAAGCTAGCGACAATTAGCTGGCCCGCCGCTCACGCTGTCAGTTGACCGAGTCTGTACGTTCTGTACAGTATGCTTGCTCAAAAAATAGCATAGGTTGACGCGATGAAGCCGGTCATCAGGCAAGGTGCAGAAGAGGCGCGCAAGCGCTTTCCGAGCTTAGTCGATCAGGCAGCGCGGGGCGAGCCCACGATCATCACCAAGCACGGCAAGCCCTACGCCGCGCTCGTGCCCGCGTCCTATTTGGCGCAGAGCAAGGCTGGTGTTGATATTCGTGCCTTTCGGGGAAGCGGCAAGGGGCTTTGGGGCCGTTCAGTCAAACGCACGCTTCGATCCATGCGCGAGGAATGGCGCTAAACCTGCTGGGGCAGTTCCCCGCGAATGCGCAAGTCACCGTTGACTCCGCACCCGCGCAATACCACCAAGCGCTACGCGGTTGACGCAACTGGGAGATCGTCGCCGTCACCGAGGAGATCGCAATTCTAGCCGCGCGGATCCGAGCGATTCGCAAGCTCCGACTCCCTGACGCGATCCAGGTTGCCACCGCCGTGGCGACAGGATCCGTCGCGCTGGTGACCCACGATATTGATTTCTCCAAGGTGCGAGAGATCAAGATCGTAAGTTGACCAGTTGGTTCCGCCATGGTGTCGGAACAAGTTCAGTGCGGGTGGAGAGCGAACCACTCTAGCAATCCAGAGATGAGGCCTGCGTCGCCGTCGCCACAATCAACAACCACGAAGCCAAGGCTGCGCGCGTGCGCGGCAACGCGCGCGTGCGGCACAAAAGCGGGCAGCCGCACAAGCGACGTGCGCTCTCCATCGTCAAGAAGCGACCAGAGGTTCGCCAGGCCCTCGTTCGACGTCAACGTAAGCGCGTGCGCGCGCCGCTGCCACACCGCCTCGAGGAGACCGTCGGTGCCGGTCTGCGGAGCCCTGCGCCGGTAACATTCGACGTAATCGACGGTGGCACCGCGCTGCTCGAGCGTCTGCCTGAGTAATTCGCGCCCGCCAGGGCCGCGGAAAATCGCCACCCGTTTCCCGGCAACGTCGTTTAGTTCCGGCAGCGCGAGCAAACCTTCGCTGTCGAACGTCGTGTTGGGAATTCTCACGTCGTGGATTCCAGCACTCGCGAGGGCCGCGGCGGTTCCGGTACCCGGCGCGAATGTTGCAAGGCGGGCCGGCCATTGCTTCGGGTCGGGCGCGCCGTACTCGACGGCGTTCGCCGAGATAAAGATCGCGATGTCGTAATGACCGATTTGCGCGTGCACGCGCATCAGCGCCGCGCGATCCGCGGGCGGCAGAATCACGATGACTGGGAACACAATCGGTGTCGCACCGAGTGCCGCGACCTGCTGCGCCAAACCGGCCGCCTGCCGCGCCGGACGTGTGATCACAATGCCCACTCCCGACAATGGTCCGGCGGCGGGAGATTGCGATTCGAGTCTGTGCATGACGCACTTTCTGCGACGATCGATTCAACCGGCAATCAGGCGCGCCGCGCCGCGCACCAGGAAATCTCCCGCCAAGCGTTGGCCGAGTGCATCGGCTTCAGCGACGTCGGCGATGACCGCCTCCGCTTCACCGCGCAGCACGTCGCGTCCATCGCGAGAGGCGATCAGACCGCGCAGGCGTAGCGTGCCCTCGCTCCATTCGGCGTACGCGGCGAGCGGCGTCTGACAGCTTCCCCCCAACTCACGCGAAAACGAACGCTCCGCTGTCGTCGCCAACATCGTGCCGATATCTTCGAGGGCTGCCAGCGCGGCAAAAATGTCCTGGCGCTCTACGCGGCATTCAAGCGCGAGCGCCCCCTGACCCGGCGCGGGTAGGCATTCGTCCGGGTCTAGTAATGCCGCGATTCGTGTACCGAGCCCCAGGCGCTTCAAGCCAGCGGCGGCGAGCACCATTGCGTCGTAGCGACCTTCATCGAGCTTGCGCAAACGCGTGTCGACGTTGCCGCGCAGCGGTTCGATCGTCAGGTGCTCATGGCGCTCGCGGAGTTGCGCTTCTCGGCGCAGGCTCGACGTCCCGACAATGGCGCCTGACGGCAATTCATGCAATGCGCCATAACGATTGGAGACCAGCGCGTCGCGCGCATCTTCGCGCACAACAATGCACGCCAGAACGAAAGCGGGCGGCATGTTCATCGGTACGTCCTTCAACGAATGGACGGCGAGATCGGCTCGGCCTTCATCCATTGCGATTTCCAATTCCTTGATGAACAACCCCTTGCCGCCGATCGCGGCAAGCGGCCGGTCGACAACGCGGTCTCCCGTCGTCTTGACGCCGAGCAGTTCGATCACGGCGCTCGGATACAATTGCAACAGACGCGCGCGAACATGTCCGGCCTGCCACAGCGCGAGCGCGGATTCGCGCGTCGCGATCGTTAGCCTGCCGGGTGCGGGTACATGGGATATCAAGGCGGGAATGTCGCGGACACAACTTGGAGATGATGTCGGCGCGGGAGTCAGCGCAGGGTATATCGCGCGTGAAAGCATATTGCGCGCGCGGCGCGGTGTGTTGCGTGAAATTCTAGCATGCGGTCTTGTTGCTACCGGCGCGTTGCCGGGCCTCGCCGCTCACGCTGCCACGCACGCTGTCTCGGCCTCTCTGTACGGTTGCGAGAAGTGTCGCGTCGGGAATCGGCCTCGAACCGCGATTCGCGATTGCTCGCCGCCCAGCAAGCCGGGCCTCGCCGCTCACGCTGTTAATCTTCCTGCAGCCTCCGATTTGCAGCGCGACGCTGCCTCGAGCGTGCGGGAGCGCGTCCCGATCCTGCTTTTTTTCGACCGTGGCGACTGTCCATACTGCGAGCGGGCGTTGCGCGAGTATCTGGTGCCGATGAGCCATGATGAAAAATGGCGCGAGCGAGCGATCTACCGGCAGATCGAGGTCGATCGCGAGTTGCCGCTCACCGATTTCGACGAGACGCGCACGACGCATCGCACGTTCGCCGCGCGCTATCGCGTTTCGCTGACTCCGACCGTGATGATCGTCGATGGCCGCGGCCAGAAAATCGGTGACGCGCTGATCGGCTTGATGACGCCGGACTTCTATGCCGCATATCTCGAAAACGCCGTCACGGCGGGAATCAAGCAGTTACGTGGGTGACCGATCGCAAACCGGCACCGGCGCGCCGAGCGGAGCAGCTCAGCGGCGCTCGTAGGAGGTGCGGTCGCGTCCGCTGCGTACGTCACCGACTCTCACATCGCATCGGACCTTTCAAACCGGGTTTCGAGGCTTATCTCTCGAACCGCTTCCTTCTTATCGTTTACGCGGCGCTCGCTCTTGACCTCGCGGGCCGAGCACGCTTACGCGGGCTTTACCACCATCAGGTAGAAAATCGCGATAAAGGCGATGAACGCCGGAACACCCAGCGCCGTCCAGATCCGGTGGTAACGCCAGAATAGGGCCGGCAGCGCCGTTCCCTGTTGCACAGCGCGCTCCGCCATCTCCGCCATCCGGATTTGCATCCAGACCACGGGCAGCCAGCACGCCCCGGCGAGCGCGAACAGCGCGAGCGACCGGGCTATCCATTGAAGTGAGAACGGCATACCGGCAACGTGCATGAGATAGAGCCCTGTGGCGGGCTGAAGGATCGCCGTCGGTGTCGTGAACAGCCAATCCGCCCATACACGCGCCGACAGACGATCGCGATCGCCCGCACATCGCCGCTGCGGTTCGTGAAGAACAGGTAGAACGCGGACCCAAGGTCGGTACCAAAAAGCAGCGTCGACGACACGACGTGCAGCCATTTGACGATCAGGTATTCCATCTATCCTCGAACTCGTGCAGCATCATTATCGCCGCGAGCAGCGGCAGGTTCTTGAGCACCGGCCCGTACGGATGGAGCCAGAATTCCGGCAAGTGGATCGTGATGATCACCATATAGGCGACGATCAACCGCAGTTGAGCACGCCATAACCAGCGTCTGCGCCGCATGACGAAAACGCCAATGCCGAACGCGAAATCAAGCAGCGCGGCGCCGTAGAGCGCGATAGATGCCAACATGCCGGTCAGGCCGACGCGCGCGAGCAAGGCATAACTCTCCGCCAGCGGAAAGATGCCGAGCGAGACAATGCCCGTCACGATCCACACCAGACCCACTGTTGCACGAAGCACCGGCAGCAGCCAAGCGAGCCGGGCTTCGTTCGCGACCGCGCGAGCCGAAGCGGGCTCGATGAATGATTCCACGGGTCGCGGCGCTCTGCCGAGCAACGCGGTTATCGCAGTGGCCGAGGCGACGTTGCCGCGCATCAACATGCCGAGCGACTCCCGATCGAGGAGTCCGCGGCGTAACTTGTCTCCGACGGTGGCAGCCGCGCGCACCAGCGCCATCGGAACCTGCAGAAAACGCGCGTGGCCTTAGCCCATCGTCAGGCGCAATGCCGCGAGGAACCCGCGTAAGTTCAGCGAACGCGGACCGACCGCGGCGATCCTTTGACGGTCGTATTCGCCGTCTCCAGCACGCGCACGATCGCCGCAGCCAGATCATCGACATGTATCGGCTGGATGTTCTGCTTCCCGTCGCCCGGCACGGGCACTACGGGCAGTGCGGCAAGCCGGTTGAAAAGCGCTGCGCTCGCTCCGCCTTGGCCGAATACAAGCGACGGTTGCACGATTACCCAGGGAATGGACAGCGCAGCGAGCCGGTCGTCGGCTTGTTTCTTCGATCGATGATACCTGCTCACCGCATGTTGATCGGCGCTGACGCCGCGGCATCGAGAGAACGTTCCCCGATCCCGCACGCCGCAGGTCACGTCGTACCCGGCATCAAGCAGCGCGGCGAGCGTGCGGCTACCGATGAAACCGGTGGCGCCTAGAAGCAGTACGCTGCTTTTCGGCGTGCAGCGTTCGGTCATCGGGATCCTCAGCTCACGCCGCAATCGCTTGAACGACGGCACATGATGAGGAACCCGAGTTGTCGAGCAGCCATGCAATGATGGCCAGCCGGCGCCGGACCGCGCCTTTAGCCATCAACTATTATCAACGAATTGCAGCTATCAGATTTTTCAAAGTATCTATTTCCACCGGCTTGACGAGATGATGGTCAAAGCCGGCTTCGCGTGAGCGTTGGCGGTCTTCATCTTGTCCCCACCCGGTCAGCGCAATGAGTAACACTTTCGGCAACTTTTGACGGATACGCCGCGCCGCTTCGTAGCCGTCAATGTCGGGCAAGCCGATGTCGAGCAAAATTACTTCGGGTCGGTGTTCGATGGCGATTTTGACGGCACTTTCGCCGTTATAAGCCGATAAAACATTGTTACCTTCCAGCGTCAGCAAAACTTCCATCAGCCCCGCCGCGTCTGTGTTGTCGTCAACCACCAGAATTTTGTGAGATTTTGGCTCAGCAGAAACTGGCTCTTTCGCGGGTTTTTGTTTCGCCTGTTTTTTTCTGCCGACTGCCGCTGCCGATTGCCGCTGATTTTTGGCAAGGGGCAAGCGAACTTTGAATGAGCTACCTTTGCCCTCGCCCGCGCTTGCGGCTTCGACCGTGCCGCCGTGCATTTCGGTCAAACTTTTAACCAAACTCAAACCGATTCCCAAACCGCCTTGTCCGCGTTTCGCCGAGCGTTCGATTTGCGTGAACATCCCGAAAATGTGCGGCAATTTGTCGGGTGTAATGCCGAGTCCGGTATCGCTGACACAAACAACAACCTGATTTTCTCCGTATTCGGCGACAATGGAAATTTTGCCGTTCGGCTCGCTGTATTTGGCGGCGTTGGACAGCAGATTGAGAAAAATTTGCGCGAGACGGGTTAAATCCGCGTCGAGATAAACCGGCTCGTCCGGCAATTTAATTTCAAGTTTGTGTCCCGCGGCAACAATCATCGGGTGCGTCGTTTCTACTGCCAAATCAATCGCCTCCCGCAGTTCGAGGCGCTTTGTTTGTAGGTCGATTTTGCCTTGCGTGATGCGCGAAACGTCCAAAAGGTCATCAACCAACCGGACGATGTGCGTAATTTGCCGCTCGATTTTGCTTTGCGCCGCGCGCATTTGTTCCGCGTCCGTGCCGTACCGCATAATTTCCAAGCCGGTGCGAATCGGGGCCAGCGGGTTTCTCAATTCGTGCGCCAGAGTTGCGAGAAATTCATCTTTGCGGCGGTCCGCGTCTTTCAGTTTTTCGTCGGCGCGGCGCACTTCTTCAACGTCGGTGTTTGTGCCAAACCAGCGCTCGATTTTTCCTTCCGCGTCTCGAATCGGCAAGGCGCGTGAGAGAAACCAGCGATATTCGCCGTCTTTGGAACGAAGCGGAAACATATCTTCCCAAGCCTCGCCCGAAGCGATGTGTCGCTTAAATTTTTCGACCACGCGCTCAATTTCGTCGGGATGGTGAACTGTTTGCCAGTCCCAGCCCTGCATTTCTTCGAGGGTCGTTCCCGTGTAATCGAACCAGCGTCGGTTATACCAAAATATCCATCCGCTCGAGTCCGCCATCCAAGCAAATTGCGCGATGTTGTCTGCCATCGTGCGAAAGCGTTCTTCGGATTCGCGCAAGGCTTCTTCGGCGCGTTTACGCTCAATGCCCAAGGCGATGGTGTTCGCCACCGATGCCAAGGCTTCAAGCGTTTGCGCGGTCAACGGTTGGCGGGCAAACATCGCCACGCCCCCGACCAACCGTTCTTCGACAATCAACGGATAATCGGCAAAAGCAACCATTCCTTCGCGCTCCGCCCATTCCTGATTGCTGGCACGCTCGTCACCGACGACCGAATTCGTCAAATGCGGCTGGCGTTCTTCGGCGATTCGCCCAATTTTGAATTGACCGACCGGAATGTGGGCGTGTTCGCCGTCCAGATGCTTGTAAATTCCCGAGCTTGCTTGCAATTCCAGGACATTTTTATCTTTGTCCAGCGTCCAGATGCGGGCGAAAGCGGCATTCAGATGTTTGACGATTGAATCCGTGCAGGAATGTAAAACGTCTGACAGCGAAATGTTTCGGACTAGTGCTTGACCGATATCCGAGTTGAACAGTGCCAAACGCTCACGCTCCAATAATGTTTCTTCGGCGCGTTTGCGTTCGCTGATGTCGCGGGCTATGCCGATAAAAAAGCGTTTGCCCTCTTCGTTATATTCACCGAAAGAAATTTCGAGCGGAAAAATATGACCATCAGCGTGGCGTGCGGGAAGTTCGATGCTTTCCCATGCCAGATAACGAATACCCGTTTCAAGATAACGACGGAAGCCGACGCGATGTTTTTCCCGCAAATCTTCGGGCATAATCATCGTCAAAGAACGACCGAGCATTTCTTCAACCGTGTAGCCGAAAATTCTCTGAACCGAATGATTGACAAATAAAATCGTGCTGTCCTCGTCAATTTTAATAATTGCATCCGAAGCGGTTTCGGCGACGATTCGATAGCTTTCTTCGGATTCGCGCAGTTCTTGGTTCACTGCTTGCAGTTCCTCAATTGAAGGTTTGTTCAATTTCAATCATTTTTCGCCGCCTCAATAACAACCGTAAAAAAGTCTTTCGTTAATTTTTGACAGCAGCGGTAAATTTTTAACTATTAACCGAGTCGGAGTAAAAAGCAATGGTAATCCAGCGGACGTGCAGGTGGGGATTGCGTGCGGAACCGAAGCGGGGATGAAGGCCACCGCCACGAGGCGGGCCGTGGGATCCGCAGTCGCACGATGCGTCACAGGCACTGCGCCACCACGCAAGAACAGGCGCAGGACAGCACCCTGGGCAATATAGGAGTCAAACAGTTACGTGGGTGACGATCGCAAACGGTGCTCGGGTTTAGCTCCCCTCCGCTTCACGTTTCTTACGCCACGCCTCGTACGCGGCGCGTGTTTCTAGATTCGGGGGATAGGTCCCCGGTAATGATGCCCCGGCCTGGACCCGTTCCAGTATGAATTTTTCCAGCTGCTCCTGCTCGCTTGCAGCGGCAGCGACCTCATCCGCCAGAAGCGCCGGGATCGCAACGACGCCATCAGAATCGCCGACCATAACGTCACCCGGATAAATCGCCACTCCCCCGCAGCCGATCGGCACGTTGATGTCTATCGCGTGATGGTAGAGCAGGTTTAGCGGTGCGCTGCTGCCCGCGCAATACACCGGGAAGTCCATGCCGTTGATCTCGCCGCTGTCGCGAACGGGGCCGTCCGAGACGAGCCCCGCCGCGCCGCGCATTTTCAGGCGCGTGATCAAGATGAAGCCGCCCGATGCAGCGCGCCGGTCTCCTCGGCAATCCAACACCAAGACGTGCCCTCGAGGAATGGTCTCGATTGCCTTTCGTTGTGGATGATCCGGGTTCTCGAATATGCCGAGGTGATCGAGATCCTCACGTGCGGGGATATTGCGCATCGTGTAGGCGGGACCTACGAGGTTGGACGATGCCTTTGTCAGGCGTGAGACGTCCTGCAGATAGGCATTTCGGAATCCGCGTTTGAACATCTGTGTGCACAGGGATGCGGTGCTCACGTGCCGCAATCGCTCATGAGTGATGGCAGAAAGATCGCTCATGACCGCTCGCTCATTCTGCTTTCACTCCCGCGGCGCGAACGACCTTGCCCCACTTGTCGATTTCCAGGCGAATCACTTGCTCGAACTCGGCCGGCGAGTTGGCGACCACGTCCGCGCCCAGCTGGGCAAGTCGCTCCTTGACCTCGGGCGTTTTGAGCGTCGCGACAATATCGGCATTGATTTTTCGCACCACTTCCTCGGGAATTCCTGCGGGGCCGATGATGCCACCCCAGGAACTGGCTTCGTATCCGGGCACCGTTTCCGCAACAGCCGCGACGTCCGGCAGTAGCGTGGAGCGCGTCATTCCAGTTGTCGCAAGCGCCTTCAATCGCCCGCTTTTGAGGTGAGGCATCACCGCGACAATCGTGTCGAACATGATTCCCACCTGCCCGCTCAGAAGGTCCGGATGCGCCTGCGTGCTTCCCTTGTACGGCACGTGCAGCATGTCCGTTCCGGTGCTCGATTTGAAGAGTTCGGCAGCGAGATGCGGCGCGCCGCCGGGTCCGCTCGACGCGTAGCTGATACGCCCCGGCTCCTTTTTGGCCAACGCTATAAGTTCCGTTGCGGTCGTTGCGGGAAAACCGGACGCGGCGACCAGGACCAGCGGCACCGATGCCGTCTCGGTGATATAGCTGAAATCCTTCAGCGTGTCATAGGGTAGCTTGGTGTTGACGACGGCATTGATCGCCTGGCTGCTCGCCACCAAGCCGAGGGTGTAGCCGTCAGGGGCGGCCTTGGCCACAAGGTCGGTCCCAAGGATGCCCGTGGCGCCGGGGCGATTGTCGACGATGACCGACTGCTTCCACATCTGCGTGAGCTTATCCGCGACCACGCGAGCAGTGATATCGGAGGCGCCACCGGGCGGGTAGGGGACGATTATTCGGACCGGCTTGCTCGGGTAAGGCGCGGTCTGCGCGTCAACGTGCAACGCAGTGACCAGGACGGCTAGCACGATCCCGGCTCCAAGCGCTCTACAGATTACGTTTATGTCTTTTCTCCAATTGATTTTTGGGAACTCTTAAAGTTCGTCACTTTGTCGGACTGACGGTCGTGGGCAGTTACGACACGGCCGACTTTCCGAGGAAATCGGCTCGTTTTGTTGTGCGCACGGCGCTGAACGCCTCACTTGCAGCGAGCCGTTCGAGTGCCGAGCGCTCACGATCGGTCAAGATTGCATCGTCCATTACGCCGGCATTGGCTTGCAATTGTTCCGCCGTTCCGGCGCCGACGATGACCGCATCGACACACGCTTGCGTCAGCACCCACTTCAATGCGGCACGGGCGAGCAGCCGCGGCTCCGCGATACCGGTCTCGCTTCCCAAGCGAAAGAGCGCGCCTTTCATGAAGGCCTCACGGACGATGACGGTCATACCGGCTTGCTTCGCGGCGGGCAGCACGGCGCGCAGGGCGCCGTCGTCCGCGATATTGAAGTTCACGTTTACGGCTGCGAACGCGGCGGAATCGATCTGCGCGAGATACGTCCCCTCGCCTGAAAAAGTGTCGGCGCATGCGAAGCGGATGAGGCCTTCAGTGCGCAACGTCGCGATGTTGTGGACGAGCTTCGCGAGAAAATCCGGATCGAGAGCAATAGCATCGCCAAGGATGCCGAGGTTCAAGAAATCGATCCGGTCGCGCCGCAACAGCCGGAGAATGCGCTGGACCTCGGCGCGTAGAAGGTCGCCATCCGCCATCTTGCGGTTGCCTCGGTCGTAGCCGTACACCATGCCTTCCGGCCGGGTCTGCACATAGACCTCGTACGGCGGAGGCAACTCGGCGAAATTGCGACCGAGCGCCTCCTTCTCGGAATCGAGCGTGACGTCGAACATGTTGATCCCGAGGTCGAAGGCTTTGCGCAAGACTTCTCTGCGTTGTTCCCCGCCGAAATCGGGAAAGAGGTACCCCGGCGTGATGGCCTTGGACATGTCCTCGTTGAACCCCCGCGAGCGGCCGTCGGCCAGATACTCGTGCCCGCCGAGGACAATGGTGGAGATGCGGACGTCCGAGTTGCCGATGCGCACGTAGTCCATCCAACGCTCACCCCTTGACCGCGGAACCAGCCATCCCCTGCACGAGGTAGCGTTGCAGCGTCAGATAGAAGAGCGCCGGAATGGCGCAACCAATGACGGTGGCTGCCATCACGTCTGACCACAACACGCGAAACTGTCCAACGAGGTTGGTGATGCCCAAGGTCATCGTTTGCTTAGCTGGATCGTTGATGAGGCACAGTGCCCATAGGAGATCTCCCCACGCCAGCAGGAAGGCGAAGATCATGGTCGCGACGACGCCCGGGAGGATGCTCGGCAGCACGCAATAGAGCAGGCACTGCGTGCGGGAAGCCCCATCGATCATGGCCGCCTCGTCGATTTCGATGGGCAGCGTGTCCATATAGCCCTTGAGCATCCAGACGCTGAAGGGCAGCGTGATCGTCGTCTGCGCGAGGATCAGCCCAAGATGCGTATCGTAGAGACCCGCGAAAGAAAGCATCTTGAAGTACGGACCCACGAGCAGCACGCCGGGCAGCATCTGGCTGGCCAGGAAGACGAGCAGCAGCGCGTTCTTCCCGCGAAAACGGAACCGCGAGAATCCATAACCGGCGAAGAGACCTGCGGTCACGGAAAGAATGGCGGTCGTCGCGGAAACCTTGATGCTGTTCAGGAAGTATTGCGGGAACCCCTCCTGGTTCCAGATCCGGACATAGGCGTCGGTCGTTAAGGTTCGCGGCAGCAGCGTGGCGGGAAATGAAGTTACTTCAAGGTCGGTCTTCAGCGAAGAGCTCATCATCCAGAAGAACGGCAGCAGGTTGTAGAGCGCCATGGCAAAGAGCGCCGCGTACAGGGCGAGCCACGTGAAGCGAGCGCGTGGCATCCGGGGTTTACTCCTTATCCCGCAGGGTCAGGCGCAGATAGGGCATCGCGGCGACCAGGAGTAGCGCGGCGAGGACCACCGCGGCGGAAGACGCATAGGTCGTGTCAAAGAACTGAAAGTATTGCTTGTACACAAACAGTGATAGGTTCTGCGTCGCCTGGCCGGGTCCCCCTCCCGTCATGCCGAACACCATTCCGAACAGACGACACTGCCACACGGCATCGAGAACGACGGCGATGATGATCATCGTCGTCAGACCCGGGATCGTGACGTAGCGAAAGGTCTGCCACCAACCGGCGCCATCGATCGCGGCGGCCTCGTATTGCTCGCGTGGAATGGCCTGCAGACCCGCCAATAGAATCAGCATCACATACGGGTAGCCGCGCCAGGTCTCGGCCATGATGAGGCTTAAGAGCGCGAGGCCGGGGCGTCCAAGCCAGTCGATTGGCTGCTCGATCCAACCGAAAGCCAAAGCAACGGCGTTCAGTCCCCCGTAGAGCGTGTCGAAGATGAACCGGAAGATGATTCCACCGATCACGTCCGGCATCGTCCACGGCAGGATCGCGAGCATACGGAAGAGCCAGCGCAGCCGAACTTCCGCGTTGAGCAACAAGGCAACAGACATCCCGAGCACCAGGTGCAGCGACACGATTCCACCCACGAGAATCGCCGTGTTGCGCAGCGCACCCATGAACTCGGCGTCTGTCCACAGACGCATGTAGGCTTTGAAGCTCGCGCTCGTACCACCGTTCCAAGTGAAATTGACGCTGCCGAGTACCGCCGCTACGACCGGAAAGCCCAGCACGACGAATAGAAGCAGCGACGCGGGTCCCACGAACCAGTAGGCCGTGCGTCGCTCTCCGATCATCGCTCGACAAATCTGTCGGTGAGTCGCATACCGCTCCGGCGCAACGCTTGGCGGCGATCGCGCATGACAGCGCCGCTGCCGTCCGTGGAATCGCTTAGGTCCGTGGAATCGCTTAGGTCCGTGGAATCGCTTAGATTACTTGCGCTGCAGAATGGCCTCTACCTGTGTATGCGCGTCCGCCAGCGCTTGATCCCGCGTCTTGCTGCCGGCCGCCGCTGCCTGAAGGTTCTGGCGAAAAGCATCCAGCACTTGGGGCCATTGCGGGATCAGCGGGAGGAAGGCGCCATGTTGAATCTCGCCGGCTACCAGCGCAGCAGAGGCGCTCGACTTGATCTTGTCGTACCCCTCGTTCACGCTGCGCCTTGAGGAGAGCATGTTGTTGTCGTCGAACCAGCGCTGCATGCGCGGTCCGTCGGTCAAGAACTTGACCAGCTTCCACGCCGCGTCCGGGTTCTTGCTGTTCTTGTTGATGAAGAGCGACTTCTGATACAGCGTCGTGTACACGGGCTGGCTTGCGCCGGGCTGCCGCGGCATCGGCGCTATCTTGAGCACGTTCCATCCATCGAGTTGCGGGTTCATCGCGCTGACTTCGGCAAAACTCCATGTCGTGCCGATCTTCATCGCGATTTGCTGGTTGGCCAGCATGCGTCGAGCGCCGTTGGCGTCCACTTGAGTGACACCCGGGGGAATGGTCTTGTCGACCTGGATCAGATCGAGGATGTAGTTGAACGCCGCTTTGACTTCCGGCGTATTAAGCGCCGAGTGTTGCCAGTCGGGGGTCAGGAAATCGCCGCCAAAGCTGCGGATGATGGAGGACACGCGCAAATCAAACCCGGCCGGAGCCATCACCACGGTAAAGGCCCAACGGTCGACCGGGCCCCCGGGGGTGGACGAGCGCGTCAGCTTCTTTGCGACCGCGCGGAACTCATCCCAGGTTTTGGGAGGAGCGGCGATTCCCGCTTCGTCAAAGAGCTTTTTGTTGTACACGAGTCCCATGGCGACGGTGTTCATCGGAATGCCGTAGATCTTCTTATCCACGGTTACCGGCAACAGCGTGTTCGGATAGAAGTCCGACGTGAACTTGCTCCCACCCTCGCGCTGTATGAACGGCGAGAGATCGCGAATCCATCCTTCGGCGATGTACTGGCGAACCGGATTGGCGTCGAGCGCAAAGACATCCGGCCCTTCACCGGCACGAATGGAGGTGGTGTATTTCACATCGCGCTGCGCCAAGGGCACCGGGTCAGGCCTGACCTTGATATCGGGATTTTCCTTCTCGAATTCGGCAATCGCAGTGCGCAGTGAACGCCCCCACACATCTTGCGCGAGCTGCCAGTCAGAATACGTGATGGTTACTTCAGCGCGGCCCGGCGGAGCGTACAGTCCCGTCAATAAAATGATGGCGAACGCGGCAAGTAAACGGAAACGTCGAACGCTGGCAGGCATCGCTCTTCCTTGGTTAACACGAACCGAGACGATTTCGCTTACTTGTATCCTAGTATACAATCGCGCGAGTCGCAAGCGCTCTGCTGAAATCGACATCGGGGGGTTGTTCATGTTGCAGCGCATCTCGCTTTTCCAGGGCGGCTAGTCAACGATGGCACGTCACCGCATAACGACCGCAGTCAGCCTGGCCGCCATTTCCAGCCGGAGTGGAACGCTCGCCGCCGAGCGCGGCACTGCTGGAGAAGAAGCTTACGAGCGTTTGCGCGAGGTCATTGTCCGCTGCCATCTTCGGCCGGCGGCAGTGCTCTCCGAAGCGGATCTCGCCGCGCAATTGGGCGTCAGCCGAACGCCTATCAGGGAAGCGCTGCGGCGCCTTGCCGGCGAGGGGCTACTGGAGGTGTCACCCCAAGTCGGCACGTTCGTTTCCAAGTTACGGCGCCGCACGATCGCAGACGCATTGTTCTTGCGCGAGTCGATCGAGTGTGCGGCGGCGCGCCTCGCCGTTCGCGCTCCGCTGAAAGAGCGCAAGCACTTATTGATCTTCGTATCACGGCAGCGCGCGGCGATCCGTGCCGGCGACGTCGAAGAGAATCTCCGACAAGACGAAGCGCTCCATAAGCGACTTATCGAGTTATCCGGGCACCCCGGTGCGTGGGAGGTGGTGCGCCAGGCTCGCGCTCACTTGGAACGGCTTCGACGAATCGCAATTCCCGAGCTGCACGGCAACAGAACGGCCGTTGAGCAGCATGAGCAAATTGCCACGGCGATCGTCAACGGGAATGCAGCTGCGGCAGCAGAATATCTGCGAACCCACATCCGTCTGATCGAAGGTTTTATCGACGGGATCGCGGCGCATCATCCCGATTATTTCGATGATCCGAAGTGAGTGCGACCCCCAGCCATAGCGAGATCGTTGCCTCCATGCGCATTATCATTACCGGCGGCGCCGGTTTTTTGGGTGCGCGCCTCGCCCGACGCCTGCTCGAGATCGGGTCGCTCACCGATAGCCGCGGCCAGTCACGAAAAATCGACAGATTGGTACTTGTCGACGTCGTGGCCGCGCAAGGATTGGACGACGCGCGCGTGACGCACGTGACCGGCGATCTCGCCGATCGCCGCTTCGTCGAGCGAGCCGTTCCCGCCGACACCGACACCGTGTTTCATCTGGCCGCAGTGGTGAGCGGCGAAGCCGAAGCCGATTTCGATCTTGGCATGCGTGTCAATCTCGACGCGACGCGCACGCTGCTTGAACGTTGCCGGCTGCTTTCCTCGCCACCAAAATTCGTGTTCGCGAGTTCGCTCGCCGTGTTCGGCGGTACGCTGCCAGATCCAGTTCCTGACGATGCGCCCCTCAATCCACAGGCGTCATACGGCATACAAAAAGCGATCGGCGAGTATATGGTCTACGATATGACACGCAAGGGCTTTGTCGATGGCCGGTCGTTGCGCCTGCCCACGGTGACGGTACGGCCCGGGAAGCCCAACCGCGCCGCATCATCGTTCGCGAGCGGCATCGTGCGCGAGCCGCTGGCAGGCATCGACGCGACTTGCCCGGTCGCGGCAACGACGCGCATGTGGGTAACCGCGCCGCGCACCGTCATCGACAATCTGCTCGTCGGCCACGAAGCACCGGCATCGGCGTTCGGACTCACGCGCTCGATCAACGTGCCGGGTATTTCGGTGACCGTAGGCGAAATGGTGGCGGCGTTGCGCCGCGTTGCGGGTGATGCCGTCGCCGAACGCATTCAATGGCACCACGATCCGGCGATTGATCGCATCGTATCGGCCTGGCCTGCGAATTTTGCGCCAAGGCTAGGGCTCGCCTTAGGCATGCAAGCCGATCGCGATTTCGATTCGATCGTGCGTGCTTACATCGCTGACGATATGCCGAAGAACTAATCGAATCACTTGACAAGCGCTGTAGCGTCGCTCGCTTCGACCGCCGCCAGTGCTTCGAGAAACAGTGAGGCGTCACTGTCCTTGAGCCGCCCGGCGTCCGACAGCAACTGGCGAAAGCGTCGTCCGTCCGGTCTGCCATGATAAAGGCCCAGCACGTGGCGTGCGATTGCGCGCAGCGGCGTCCCGCGTGCACATTGCGCGTTAGCGTAGGGAATCAGCGCGTGCAGCACCGCGGCCCGCGACGGCGCCGGCGTATCGCTGTCGAACAGCCGCCCATCGGCCGCTGCCAGCATATACGGGTCGTGGTAGGCCGCGCGACCGAGCATGACGCCATCGACCAATCCAAGTTCGCGCTCGATCGCGGCCCAGGACGTCAACCCGCCGTTGATGACCATCGTGAGTTCGGGAAATTCCCGCTTCAGCCGGTGCACGGTTTCATAGCGCAGCGGTGGGACTTCCCGGTTTTCTTTGGGCGAGAGTCCCTTGAGCACCGCGTTGCGTGCATGAACGATGAATACTTCGCATCCCGCCTCCGCAATGGTCCCCACGAAGTCCCGAACGAAACCGTAATCCTCGCGGTCGTTAAGACCAATGCGGTGCTTGACAGTGATCGGCAGCGCCACCGCATCTCGCATCGCACGAACACAATCGGCGACTAGAGCCGGCTCATTCATCAAGCACGCGCCGAAACTGCCGGTCTGCACGCGTTCGGACGGGCAACCGCAGTTGAAGTTGATTTCGTCGTAACCCCACCGCTCGCCTAGCCGTGCGCCGTGGGCAAGCGCGGCCGGGTCGCTGCCGCCCAACTGTAGCGCCAGCGGATGCTCGGCGTGATCGAAGTCGAGATGGCGCGGCACATCGCCGTGCAGCAGCGCCGGCGCCGTCACCATTTCCGTATACAAGCGCGCGCGGCGCGAGATGAGCCGCAGAAAATAGCGGCAATGCCGATCGGTCCAGTCCATCATAGGTGCAACACACAAACGGTGCGACAAGCCGTTCATTCGTTTGGTCTTTTTTCTGCTCAGTCGGTCCAATAAACTATTGGAACGACTGAGCATTTTGGTGCTAGTGCAATGTTACATACTGCGCTCGGCCGCGATTGAGTGCGCGTTACCAGGGGTTCGAAGCACGCCGTGTGGCTCGGCAGTGCACACGCTGCGCACACGAGATGTGGGGCAATTACGGAGATCGGAAAAAGCAAATGCAGCCGCGGGACGCACCCAGACGGTGAGGCCTAACTAAGGTAAGGCTGAGGTTGGGCCCAAATCCTGGGATTCGCCGCTAATGCGGATTTCCCGAATGCGATCAACGCTTGCACTGTATCGAGCGACTTACGCTGGCGCAGGAGCGGCGCAGCATGACAAAGTCGCAACCTTCGAGCAACTCGGCGGCACCGTCATCCTCGTCTGGAAGTATTTGGGCTATGACGGAAGGGGTCGTCGCACACTCAACCGCAAGCATAGGCCAATGGTTTCTTACGATCGGAACATTGGCGACCCAACCGACGAGCGCGAAATTTCAAGCGCCTCTTCAGGATATCTCCACATTTCCCTCAGGAATCGGCCAAGCATCCGACGCGCACCGGGTGTATTTCTCTACTCGAGACCACACACCAGAGGATCGATCCTATGAGCACCACTGCGACAACAACCTCGACGCCAATGAACGATACGGTTTTCGTTCAGTTTTGGAACGAAGTGCTCGCCCCGAAGTTCGTCCGCTTCAAGCATATTCTGGTCGATGGCCTAACGCAGCATAGCGAAGCGATATTTCCATTTCTGCCGGTTCGCCAAGGCGACCGGGTCCTCGACGTGGGCTGCGGCTTCGGTGACACCTCGATCAAGCTCGCAGAACTGGTGGGGCCGACGGGCGAGGTGGTCGGGATCGACTGCTGCGACGCATTTCTCGACTATGCACGTAAGGACGTCGAGGGCCGTGGTCTCACCAATGTGAGCTTTGTGCGCGGCGACGCCGAGATCTCGTTGCCCACGAACCAGTACGACTTCGTGTTTGCGCGCTTCGGCACGATGTTCTTCGCCAATCCGGTCGCCGGGCTGCGCAACATGCGTAAGGCGTTGCGGCCGGGCGGTCGCATGGTGCATATCGTCTGGCGCAATCGGGTCGATAATCCCTGGCTCTCCATGGCCAAGGACGTCGTGCTGCGGTTTCTGCCGCAGCCGGGCGTGGAGGCGCAGACCTGCGGGCCCGGCCCATTCTCGATGTCCGATGAGACGACTGTCAGGGCGATGATGAGCGCTGCAGGATACGAGGAGATCGAGTTTCGACGGGTTGATGCGCCCGTTCTCGTCGGTGCGAACGTCGCCGACGCCATCGCCTTTCAGCTCGCCATCGGTCCCGCCGGCGAGGTGTTCAGAGAGGCCGGCGACGAAGCTCTGGATAAACGCGAGCAGATCGAGGCCGCGCTGGCCGAAGCCATCAACCGGCAGAAGATTGCGGCCGAGGGGATCGTCATGGGCAGCTCCTCCTGGGTGATCAGCGCGACCAATCCCAAACAATAACCAAGGAGACCAGGATGGACGTTCCGCACAGCACGCGCCTCGTTTTTGACAAGCCAGGGCGAGGCCGGGTGTACGGCAGCATTCTTGAGACAATCGGCAACACGCCGCTGGTTCGAATCGGGCGGCTGGCGCATGAGGCGGGATGCGAGGCCGAGATCCTCGCCAAGCTCGAGTTTTTCAATCCCCTCGCGAGCGTCAAGGACCGGATCGCGGTCGCGATGCTCGAGGCGATGGAAGCCGACGGTACAATCGGGCCCGGAAGCGTCATCGTCGAGCCAACTTCCGGCAACACGGGAATCGGGCTCGCGTTCGCCTGCGCCGCGAAGAGCTATCGATGCATCCTGACCATGCCCGACAGCTTTTCGATCGAGCGGCGCAAGCTGATGAAGTTCCTCGGCGCCGAACTAGCACTCACCCCGCGGGCGAAGGGCATCGGCGGCGCCATCGAGAAGGCGAAGGAGATCATCGCCGAGACGGAAAACGCCGTGATGCCCTGGCAGTTCGGCCATCCCGCCAACCCCGAGATCCATCGCCGGACCACGGCGGAGGAGATATGGCGCGACACCAACGGCGTGGTCGACGCCATCGTGCTTGGGGTCGGCACTGGGGGAACGCTCACCGGCGTCGGCGAAGTTCTCAAAGCCCGCAACCCAGATATTCGGATCATCGCCGTCGAACCGGATAAGAGCCCGGTGCTGTCGGGCGGAACGCACTCGCCACACATGATTCAAGGCATTGGCGCGGGTTTCGTGCCCGAAGTCCTCAATAGGGATCTCATCGACGAGGTGCTGCTCGTGAGCAATGAGGAGGCGCTCGAGACGGCGCGCAGGTTGGCTGTTCTGGAGGGCATTCCCGCCGGCATTTCATCGGGCGCGGCACTTGCCTGTGCCATGCGCGTCGCCCGACGCGACGAATTGAAGGGTCGCACCGTAGTGACCGTTCTGCCCGACTCCGCCGAGCGTTACCTATCCACGGTCCTCTTCGACGGCATTAGCGATGATTGAGGCGCGCGTGGCTCTTGCCGCCATGTCACCCAACCGTCAGCTAGCGACCGTCCACCGCAGATGGGAATTGAAAAGCGTTTAATCATCCCTCGCGGAACAGACTAAGCTGATCCATGACGACGGGTGCGCGGACCCGTTGCGTGCAGAAAACGAATGGAACGAAAACTCACCACCATAGTCTCCATGGACGTAGTCGGATACAGCCTCCTCATGGAGCGCGACGAGACCGGTACTCTCGATCGTCTCAAGGACATTCGTTCCAGCATCGTCGATCCCGCCATCGACCGCCACTCCGGCCGCACTGTCAAGCTAATGGGCGATGGCGCGCTTGTGGAGTTCTCGAGCGTCGTTGGCGCCCTCCAGTGCGCCGTGGCCATCCAGCGTGAGCTTGCAGCACGCAACGCCTCTCTGAGCGAAAAGCACAAATTGCACTTGCGCATCGGCATTCACCTCGGTGACATCATCGTCGAAGGCGACGACATCTACGGCGACGGCGTCAACGTAGCGGCGCGGCTCGAGGGCATTGCGCAACCCGGGGGCGTCGTGCTGTCGCAACAGGTCTACGACCACATCGGGGCGAACGTTCCGATGCAGTTCATTTCGCTCGGGGAGCAATCGGTCAAAAACATCAGCCGGCGTATTCAGGCGTACCGCGTTGACTTCGCGTCCGAGACCGCGGCATCCAATGTGATCCGCTTCGACGAGTTCGAGCTCGACACCGCTCTGTTCGAGCTTCGCAAATCGGGAGAACGCATACCGGTCGAGCCCCAAGTCTTCGACCTTCTGGTGTTTCTCGCCAGGAACAACGAGCGGACCGTGACCAAGGAGGAGATCTTCGCGGCAATCTGGGGCGACAGGATCGTTTCGGACGCGGCGCTCAGCAGCCAAATCAAGGCGGCGCGACGAGCGCTGGGCGATGACGGTGCGTCGCAGCGCATGATCGCAACCGTCCATGGCCGCGGCTTCCGGTTCGTGATACCGGTCGAAAACGCCGCGCCGATCCCCGCCGAAAAGGATGATAAGAGCCGCGGTAACGACGCGCTGGCGGCGATCGCCAAACGGCCATCCATCGCCGTGCTGCCGTTCGCGAACCTGAACCGTGATCCTGACGAGGACTATTTCGCCGACGGTATTTCGGAAGACATCACCACCGCCCTGTCGAAAAACCGATGGCTGACCGTCATTGCCCGCAATCCGGCGTTCGCGTTTCGTAACTCGAAGGACAGCATCCGCACGATCGGAGAGAAGCTCAACGCCGACTATGTCGTTACCGGAAGCGTCCGAAAAGCCGGGACACGCTTTCGCATTACCGCCCAAGTGGTTGACGCCGACACCGAACACAGCGTCTGGTCCGAAAGATTCGATCGCGATAAGGCCGACATTTTCGACCTCCAGGACGATATTTCGGAGTTGGTTGCAGCGCGCATCGAGTCCGAGCTTGGCCTCACGGAGCAGCGAAAGGCCGAGAGGCGCCCGCGCAAGAACCTCGGCGCGTGGGATCTCTACCAACTCGGCGTGGCGGAGTTCTACAAGTTCACGCAGGCGAGCAACCTAGAGAGTCAGGACCTGCTTCGCCGGTCGATCGCACTCGATCCGGAATTCGCCGGCGCCCATTCCAGGCTCGCCTACGCGATCGTGCTCAGCATGGTCTATTTCGACGCCGCCCCCGACGATGCGCCGATGAGCGAAGCGCTGGCGGCGGCGAAGCGTGCAATCGAATTGGATGACGAGGATGCAAACAGCTACTTCACCATCGGCCGCGTTCACCTGGCGCGGCGTGAATACGACCTGGCAATCGACGCGCTCGAACATGCGCGGAAGCTCAACCCTTGCCTTGCGGTGACCTATTGCGGCCTCGGCGATTCACTCGCGTATGAAGGCCGTCTTGATGAGGCAATCGAGAAGTTTGAAATCGCCATCAGACTGAGCCCTCATGATCCCTTTCGCTGGGCGTTCTATTCCTACCGGTCCCTCGCCCATCTTTTCCGCGGCGAGTTCGAGGAGGCCGTTGCCTGGGCACGCAAAGCGGTGCAAACACCCAATGCGCATTACTGGGCGCGAGCGCATCTCGTCGCGGCGCTGGGACATCTCGGCGATCAGACGCAGGCGAGGAGCGCGGTCAGGGATCTACTGCGGACCAAGCCCGGCTTCTCGGTCGATTTCGCAAGAGAGCACCTCTTCTACCTCAAGCGCTCCGATCAGCTGGAGACCTACCTCGAAGGGCTTCGAAAAGCTGGCGTGACTTAAGTCGCAATGCGGGACCTGGAGCGCAGCGTTTGCGGCTGCGACTATGGGAGTACCAGTTGGACAACGCGCCGGGAAGCAGAGCGAATTGCCCAGTTGCTCGAATTGCGCCCGGCCGCGAAACTGCTTGACGTAGGCGCCGGATCGGGATGGCCGGGCTCTATCTTGCGCAGCTCACGGGCTGCGACGTTGTGGTGGTGGACCTTCCTCTCGCAGCCCTTCGCATTGCGCTCGAACGCGCCACCGCGGACAGCCTGTCCCAGCGATGCGAGGTCGTTGCGGCGGACGGTGCCGCACTGCCCTTCAAGGACGCTTCATTCGACGCACTGAGCCATTCCGATGTCCTGTGTTGTATGCCTGACAAGCTGGGCGTCCTACGGGCCTGTCGCCGTGTCGCGCGCGATGGCGCCAGAACGGTGTTCACGGTCATCGCGCCCGCACCGTCATTAGCCGACTCCGAGCGCCGGATCGCAATAGCGTCCGGCCCGACATTTGTTGACACCCCGGATGACTACGCGGTCTTGCTCGATCAATCGGGAGGGTGCCTGCAGGAGCGAACGGACTTGACCGCGGAGTTCTTGCAATCCATGCGCACCGAACTTGAAGGCATGCAAGCACGTGCCCGCGCACTCACCGAGGTGATCGGTTCGGACGAGTTCACCGAGCGCATGAAGCGCCGACAAGCCACAATCGCGGCCGTCGACGCTGGATTCTTGCGGCGCGAATTATTTGTCACCCGGGCCGGCCGATGAAGCCTCCGCGACAAGTCGAGTGACGTAAGCGTCCGCGGTAGCGACTAGCACAAGATGGCACGCCAGAAACCGGTCATTCGCAAAGGCAGCAACTGGCCGTCAGCGGCGGGCTTCTCGCTGCGACTCGTGGCGGCCAGTCGAAACATGAGCAAGCATCGTTCATCTCAGCCAAGAGCGCCACGGAGTAGCGTAGCCAAGTTGATGCGTGCACACGATTTGCACACGCCGCCTCGCAAGCGATTGACGTTGCTCATCAATCCTGCCGATCCATCATAGGGGCCGTGCACAACCGGTGCGATAAGTCTTTCATTTGTCTCACATTTCCGATGGTCGATTCGTCCAATAAATCGTTGGATTGATTGACCATTCTATCGCCCTGTTCGTGCGCGCGCTTGCGCTCGACTACGACCGGACGCACCCAAATGAGCACGCGAACTTGCTTGCGCGGCTTGTCAGTGCACACGTAGCGCACACGAGTTCGCCGCTCTCGCGTTCTGAGTGCAGGCGCGGAAAAATCACAAGTGACGGCTCTCGACGCTCAATGTGTACAGGATCGCAAGCGATCGGCCGCTTTCACATGCGACGATCGGCAAGACCCGACCCGGACCAGTCACACGCTTCGCTCAAACGCGCTTAGTCGCATGTCGCGGCAACTGGGCGCCGCAACATCCACGAGCGAGATGGGTCGTTACCTGCCGGCCAACATTCCCGATAGCGGCCGTTCGGATCGCTTGGTCCAGGTATGTGCCGAATTTCAAAGCATCGACCTCCCGAACCGATTTCAACGCGTATATTTGGACAAACCGGGTGTGACAACTTCTGGATGGGGTGCAAGCCTGGTGCGAATGTCCGCGCATGGGCCATTTCCTGGGCTTGATGCGGTCGCTTAGCCAAGAACGCAAAAGCGGATCAAACTAAAGTCTAATTCAATCTTTCGTCCGCTCGGAGGTCAAAATGAGTCACGCGTCAATGCTGAAAGCCAGACGGCAGCACCAAAAAACCAGGAAACTTCTCGATGGCGCAGCCAAGCAGGCCAAACGGCTGGCGAAGCAGGCATTGGCGGGGCCGGCCGTGAAGAAGGAAAGGGTGAAGAAGGAAAAAGTAAAGAAAGAAAAGGTCCAGACGGAAAAAGTGAAAAAGGTCAAGCTGACCAAGGAGGAGCTTGGCAGGCAAGACGCGAAGAAGAGCACTGCGGGCGCGGGGAAAAAAGGCGCGTCCTAGCCTTTCTCGACCCGGAATCGGGGCGGCTTATTGCGTTGAATCGCGCCGCCCTGCTTGTGTGAAGCGGCGGACGCGCGTTGCCGCGTATGCGTATCACTTGATGAGGCTTGTGGCATCAGGATCAAGCGCGTCCGTCACCTCTTGGCCGTTAGCTCCAGTTAGCCCACGGTGCCACAAAGCCGCCGATGCTCCCGCCGCCGGAATTCCGAGCGTCACCTTTCGGCACCGCTCCCAAACGGGCGCTTCCGGCCAGAACCTGACCTGATGAGCGCACCCTCGGCCGTCACCGGCCGATCAGCAGCGCATCTCTTCGGCGACCCAACGGATCGACGCACCCGCTCGCTGTTACGATGGCTAACTCGGCAGGCGATTCAGCGTATCGCCAGGGAGATCTTGGCCATGAATGGCGTCGCACAGTGGATTGTTCTCGCCCTCGCGCTTGTCTGCCCGACGGCGTGCGTGCAGGCCCAGACCTTCCCCACCGGACCGATCAGCATTGTGGTCCCGCTCGCGCCGGGCGATGCCGCGGACATCAGCGCACGAGCCATGGGCGAAGAGATCTCGAGGCTGCTAAACACGCCGGTGCTCGTTGTCAATCGCCGGGGCGGCGGGGGAACGCTCGGCGCGTACAGCGTCGTCCAGTCCGCGAAAAACGGCCACACCATCCTGTTCGCCCAGAACAGCGCGCTCACCTTTCGTGCCGTTCTCGACCCTCAATCGGTTCCCTACGATGCGCTCCGGGACTTGGTACCGCTCGGCATCGCCTCGCGCACGCCGAGCGTGCTCGTCGTGCGCAGCGACGCGCCGTACAAAACGTTCGCGGAGCTAATCGAATACGCGAAGAAGAAGCCGGGCCAGGTGCGCATTGGTCACCCTGGCACGGGTTCAGTCGGTGATTTCTGCGTGCAACTGATCAGCACCCTCACTGGTGCCGAGCTCGTGCCGGTTCCCTATACCGGCGCGGGCCCCACCATCGCCGCCTTGCGAGGAGAACACATCGAAGGCATCGTGTCGTCGCTCGGTGCGCTGAGCACTCACATCAAGGCAGGGACGTTCCGCGGCATTGTCACGTCGAACCGGGTTCCCGAGTTTGCCAACATACCCACGATGCGCGAGCTCGGCTATCAGGACGAGCTCTTCGGCATCTGGTTCAGCTTTCTCGCGCCTGCGGGGATCCCCGAGGATGCGAGGAAGGTGCTCGTCGGCGCAATCGAGCAGGCGGTGAAGGTGCCCGCCATCACGGCAAGACTTGCGCCACTCAGCATTTTTCAGAGCTACGCCGGGCCCGAGCAGACGGCGGCCGAGATCCGCGAGGAGTTCAGGCGGGTGAGCACGATGGCAAGGAAGACCGGCTTGGTGAAATGACGCCGGTCGGCAGGCGCTGCAAACGACCTATGGCAGTAGCGCCGCCGCCGCGGCGCGCGCGTCCGGCACCACGTCGTAGGTGTAGAGCTGCTTGCGGAATTCGGCGTGCGCGACGAGTTCCGCGTCGCGCACGCCGAGATCGGCGTCCGCGGAGTCGACACGCAGACCGTTCTGCCGCGCGCCAAGCTGAACTTCTGCCACCCGCTCGCGACGCAACCGCTCGTAGGCCAGCAGCGCCGCCGGCACCGCCGCCGTGTTCACCTGAGCCAGGATGGTCGCGAGCGCCATGCCGTCCTCGATCGACTGGTTGGCCCCCTGACCGAGATGCGGGAGCATCGGATGCGCCGCGTCGCCGAGCAGCGTCAGCCGGCCTTTGGCCCAGGTCGGCAACGGGTCACGGTCATAGAGAGCCCAGCGAAACGTCTTGTCGACCTGCTTCAGCACCTCGCCGACGCGCGGGTCCCAGCCTTCGAACTCGCGGCGCAGCACCTCCGGATCGCCTGGCGCGGACCACGATTCCTTCATTTCCTCGTCGGTCGGCACGAAGCCGACGTAGTTGACCATCGTGCCGTGGCGGACAGGGAAGACCAGGCAATGCTTGGACGGACCGGCCCACATCTGCCAGCGGTCCATGGGCCAGTCCGGCAGGCGCTCGCGCGGGACCAGACCCCGGTAAGAAATGGTGCCGTGAAAGACGGGCTTCGAGGGCGGAAAGACGTAGGGCCGCAGTTCGGAGTGGATGCCGTCGGCTGCAACCACAACGTCGGCCTCGACAATGGCGCCGTTGGCGAATTTGACGCGGGCCAGGTCGTCGTTCTGCTCGAAGCCGACGGCGCGGTGGCCGGTGTGGACGATCCCGACGGGCAGGTTGGCGGCGAGGAAATCGACGAAGTCGGCGCGGTGCATGCCGAAGGTCGCGTTCCAGCCGGTGGCGTCCGTCACCTGCACCGGAGCGATCGGCGTATCGTCGTGGCGAAAGTAGCAGGAGCCCGTACCGACCCGCGCGCCCCATCTCTGGACGGCGGGCCCGAGACCCACACGCTCCAGGTGACGCACCGCATTCGGGGTCACATAGACGCCAGCGCCGACCTCGCCCAGTGCAGGCGCCTGTTCATAAACCGAAACGCGCAGCCCCTGCGCGATCAGCGCATTGGCGGCGAACAATCCGCCGATGCCGCCTCCGATGAGCACGACCCTTGGCCGCGATGCCATAACAGCTGACTCGAGAAGTCCAACGCGGCAGTGTACGGGCAACGGAGTGAACCAAGTAACGCGCGTCCGCTTCGGGTCGATTCGACCATTTCGATCCCGTAGCCAGCAGACATTCGGACGGGTTTGCGTACGGGCTTGCGTTGCACGTCTTCCGAGGACTGGTTTGAAGATTTCGTGACCGCGAGGGCGACCTTGTGCTACGTCCGCTGTACCTCGGGGACCAGTCATCGTTAGCGGAAATTTCGTTGGGCGCTTATGCCCGCTCCGGGCCCGAAAGCGGTCAACGAGAACGGCGTCACCGACTGAAGAAAAAACAGCAGCCCATCGCTCGAAGCCGTGGATGCATTCTTGCTGGAGTGAACCGATTACCCTTCAAACAATTTTCGCAATTTGATGCCGACAATTTCCTGCTTACCGCAGCTGAGGCATCGCAGTCCAACGTGCTGCGGAGTAGTACAGCCAAGTGGGTGCGTGCACACGACTTGCACACGCCACCTCGCAAGCGATTGATACCGAAGTTGAATCCTTCCGATCCATCATGGGCGCCACGCATAATCGATGCGTTAAGTCACCCATTCGTATTGGGTTTTCGACGCTCAGTCGGTCCAATAGATTGTTGGATCGATTGAGATTCCTCGGTCGTCACAGATGCTACATGTTGCGCTCGAATGCGCACCACCACGCCGCCATTGACCCTCGAGAGCGGTTCCAACGGCTGCCAGTGCACACGTAGCGCACACGAGATGCATCCGTGCGATATAGTGCTTTGGTGCTAGCGACTCGAAGGAGCCAGACATGCCGCGACTGACGATTACGTTGAGCGACGAACGGCACACAGCATTGCGTGAGGCCGCCGCCAAGCGTCGGAAGACGATCGGCCAGCTGATCGAAGAAAGCCTCGAGTTCTACGGCATCAAGACCACGCGAAGTGCCGAGCAACTCGTGGCGAAAGCACGCGCGCGTGCTTCACTCAGTGAGACCGACGCGGTTCGCCTCGCCGTGGCCGAAACGCGCGCCGTGCGGCGCCGATGAAGTATGTCGCCGCCGTCATCGATACCAACGTGGTTGTCGCTGGCCTGCTCACAAACGATCCTGACTCTCCCACGGCAAAGATTCTTGAGGGAATGTGCCGCGGCGCGTTTCCGTTCCTCCTTTCAACTTCACTGCTTTCCGAGTACCGGGAAGTCCTACTGCGCAGGAAGATACGGTTGCTGCACGGGTTGAACGAACGTGAACTCGATTCTTTGCTCACCGCATTCGCAGCGAATGCAATCGTGCGCGAACCCGAACATCGAGCCGGAGCGCCGGATGCAAACGATCAACACGTTTGGTCGCTGGTTCAAAGCGAGCCGCGTTGCGTCCTCGTGACCGGCGACCATGCGCTGATCGAGCATCCACCTCGCCAATCGCCAGTGCTTTCGCCCCGACAGTTCGTCGAAGCGCTATCGAAGTAGACCGTGGAACGGGGGACGCTTCGATGGTGCGCGGCATCTGCGTGTGCTGGGTTGCTTTCGAAGGGATCCAACGTCCGCGTTCGACCTATTCTGTTGAAAAACGCGAATTCGCAAGGACGGCAGATTTGCATCCGATGTGAATGCAATCGGGAATACCGTCAAATGATCGACGCGAAGACCGACCAGAGGTCCTCCGTCGCGAATTGCCCGCTGCACTTGCGGTTGAAACCGACAACGCGCCGGCGCCGCTACGCCAATCGAAGCGGATCGTGTATATGCTCGCGACGCTATTCAGCCTGGATGCGTTCGGTGGCGGCTTCATCGTGCAATCGATGCTCGCGCTTTGGCTATTCGAGAAGTTCCAGTTGTCCATGGCCGTTGCCGGCGCGATCTTCTTCTGGACCGGCGTGCTGTCGGCGTTCTCCTACCTCGTTGCCGTGCGCATCGCCAATCGGATCGGTCTCGTCAACACGATGGTGTTCACGCATCTTCCGGCGAACCTCCTGTTGCTGGCCGTGCCGTTTGTTCCCGATCTGACCTGGGTCATCGTGATTTTGCTGGCGCGTAGCGCGCTGTCGCAAATGGACGTGCCCACGCGCAGCTCCTACGTAATGGCGGTCGTGTCTCCTGCAGAGCGAGCGGCCGCCGCCAGCATCACCTCAGTGCCACGAAGCCTTGCGTCTTCGGTCAGCCCACTTATCGCCGGCTACTTACTCGGAATCTCTAGCTTCGGTTGGCCGCTGCTCATCGCGGGCGGGTTGAAGATTGTCTACGATTTGTTGTTGCTCGTAACGTTTCGAACCGTGCGCCCGCCGGAAGAGTCTTGCAAATGAGATATCAGGCAATATTGGGCCGAGCACCCGAGCGGAGTCCATCGCGATTAGCGAGCCGTGACAACGAACACGCATGACGGCCAGCAAGAACACCGATCAAGAGGCTCGTCCGGCATCGGCTGCAAACGCCCGCTCGCCAACGATCCGTGGGCGACAGCCGCCCCAGACTCCGACGATAAGGAGGGTGCAACGCCTCCTTAGCTTGGACGATTTCGAGGCCGCGGCGGCCAAGCACTTGCCGCGGCCCATCTTCGGCTACGTCGCCGGGGCGGCCGAGACGAACTGGTCCCATGACGACAACCGCGCCGCGTTTGGTGAATTCGGTTTCATCCCGCGCGTGCTCGTCGATGTGTCACAGCGTTCGCAGCAGACATCTCTCTTCGGGCGCATTTACGCGGTGCCGTTCGGCATCGCACCGCTCGGCATCAGCGCGCTGTACGCGTACCGCGGCGACATCGTGCTGGCGCGGGCGGCGGCCGCGGCGAACATCCCGATGATACTGAGCGGCTCCTCGCTGATTCGTCTGGAGGAGGTCGCGCAAGCAGGGCAGACTGCCTGGTTCCAGGCCTACCTTCCCGACGATGCGCCTCGGATCACTGCACTCATCGAAAGAGTAGCGCGGGCCGGCTTCCGAACGCTGGTGATTACCGTCGACGTACCGGTGTGGGCCAACCGCGAGAACAACCTCAGGGCGGGATTCGCAACACCTCTCCGGCCGACGTTGCGTTTGGCGTGGGACGGGGTCACGCATCCTCAGTGGCTTCTCGGAACTTTTCTGCGAACGCTCACGCGGCATGGCATGCCGCACTTCGAAAACAATTACGCGACGCGCGGCGCACCGATCCTGTCGGCTAGCGTCGCGCGCGAGTTCTCCGACCGCGGAACTTTGAACTGGGAGCACTTCGCACTTGTCCGTCGTCTCTGGACCGGGCAGCTGGTGATCAAAGGGATCCTCCACCGAGATGACGCCCGAATTGCCCGCGACGCGGGCGCCGACGGCATCATCGTTTCGAACCACGGCGGCCGTCAGTTGGACGGCGCGGTGTCGCCGCTGCGCGTCCTGCCCGAGATCGTGGCGACGTGTCCGGACATTCCGGTCATGATGGACAGCGGCGTGCGCCGAGGCACCGATGTGCTCAAGGCGCTGGCACTGGGTGCGAAGTTCGTGTTCGTCGGCAGGCCTTTCGCTTACGCTGCGGCCATTGGCGGAGAACCCGGCG
This sequence comes from Casimicrobiaceae bacterium, assembly GCA_037719965.1. Classification (GTDB taxonomy): domain Bacteria; phylum Pseudomonadota; class Gammaproteobacteria; order Burkholderiales; family Casimicrobiaceae; genus VBCG01. The sequence goes on from JBBJMT010000007.1 coordinate 63,610, forward strand.
TCGGCCATGCGATCGGCCTCTTGTCCGACGAGATCTTCCGTGACATGGCGATGCTGGGCATCACCGATCTCGACAAGCTCAGCCTCAGTCAACTCGTCCGGGTCAAAGGTCATTCGCCCGAGTAGTGACCGTTGCTCTCCTCGGCGCGCGCGGGCAGGTCACGGCGCAGCTTTAGAGCAACCAAGAAGATGTACATGCCCAACGCAGCAAAGACGTGCTTGAGCGTATGGCCGCTGACGATTTGCCCGAGCGAAAACACCGGCCGATCCGTCACCTCGAATAGCTTGGCCAACGCGTACATACCCAGTACAGCCCACACCAACCCTACGCGTGACAACCGCGACGGAAACAACAAAAGCACCGCCGGCACCAGCGCCGCGGGTAGGTACTGGACAAGTATGTAAGGACGAAGATCGCCATCGTTAGCGCGCTCGCTCAAGTGCCAGTAGACAACCGAAGCCAGCCCGAGCAAGACCAGAGGCGCAAGCAAGCGACGACCAAGAGAAGGACTTAAGTGCTCACCGATAATGATCGCAAAGAACGCCATGAAGACTAGCGTCATCGGAAGACGGTCCCACGTGAGCGTGTCGTTACTGGGTTCAAGGTGGTAATACGCCGAACCCAAGGCAACCAGGATGCCGCCGAGAAAGAAGCAAAAATAGGCGGCTCTGAGTGTCGCCAACGTGCCGTGAGGCGAACGCCTGATCATCTCTCGTACACCCGCCCAGCCCACAAGCAGCAACGGCAGGTTCGAGACGACATTCCAGAAGTTCGGAACGCCAAAGATCCGCCGCTGGTCCGCGAACGCGTGATAGGCGGATGGCTGCGCGATGGGCGCCTGCAGCGCAACGGCGAGAGCGGCCACTATGCCGATGGCGAAAATAATCGCAAGCCGCGGCGAGAGATGAGTCAAATTCCCAAGCTTTCGACGAATGAATGGGACTTCTCGGTTAGGCAAGAGGGCGAGCAGCATCAAGATGACGAATGCGCCGAAGCAGCGCCAGGATATCGAGTCAAAGTCCCCCTTTTGCCGGCGTGCGCCATAATTGTAATTCGCGGGAATCGCTCCGACGCCGGCGACCGTTTCACCAGGCTTTACGTCACGGACTCATCGCGTGTATGGCAATGACGAATCTATGCCGGGATCAGTTCGAACCGCAATGACGCAATCGCCCACGGCTCTACCGCCCGGTGTCGACCTGATTCGCCGCGTGCCGGCGACCGAGTTGGAGAACGATGCGCCTCACGCCAGCGACCCGTTGGGCTGGCTGGAGCGCGAGGCCCGGAACGCGCCGAATCTCGCAGCGATGATCGACGGCTTGGCACAGCGGCTGCGTCGTGCCGGAGTCGCGCTGGCACGTCTCACCATCCACATTGGCACTGTTCACCCGCAACTGCTGGGCTACGGATGCGTGTGGAGTCGGCAGACGGGCCACTGCGACGAAGTCGAGGTCCGCCACGCCGCTAACGAGGCAGACTCCTACAAACGCAGTCCGTTGCGCCTAGTCATCGAAGACGGCGCGCTGGTCCGCCGCGATCCGCGGCTGCCGAAAGCTCAAGCCGAATTCCCGCTGATGGCCGATCTGGCAGTGGAGGGCATCACCGACTACGTCGCTCGCCCACTCGGCGCGATCAGCGGAAAACGCAGCTCCGTCACCTATTCGACCGATGCGCCACAACGGTTCGGTGAGGCGGACCTGGCGCTGATCGAGCGAGCGCTGCCGATGCTGGCGCTTAACATCGATACGCGGATCATGCTGAGCATCGCCGGCAATGTGCTCGACGCATATGTGGGTCGTCGCGCTGGCGCTCGCGTGTTGCGCGGTGAGATCCTGCGCGGACAAGGTGAGCGGATCGACGCCGTGATCTGGATCTCGGACTTGCGTGATTACACCGGTCTCTCCGATCGGTTACCCGACACCGACATGATCCGGCTGCTCAATGCCTATTTCGAGCAGTCGGTCAACGCGATTCTTGAACACGGTGGCGAGGTGTTGAAGTTCATGGGTGACGGGCTCTTGGCGATCTTTCCGGTCGATCCGTCTGCGCCGAAGGCCGCCGCCGAGTCGGCCCTCGCGGCCGCCAGAGCCGCGCTCGCTGCGCTGGCAGAGCTCAATGGCCACGGCGGCAAATCGCTCGCCATCGATGGCGCGTGGAGTCCGTTGGGCACCGGAATCGCTTTGCATCGCGGTCCAGTATTCTTCGGCAACATCGGCGCGCCGGCGCGAGTCGATTTCACGGTGGTCGGCGCGGCAGTCAACCTCGCTGCCCGGGTGGAGCCGCTAACCAAGACGCTCGGCCGGTCGCTGCTGTTGACCGAAGCCGTGGCGCAACTCACCGCTCAACCCTTGCTTTCGCTCGGTACATTCCCGTTGCGCGGCTTGAGCGCCCCGATCGCGATCTTCGCACCGCCGTAGGCCCCGTGACGGGCGTCGCCGGTTTCACGTCGGATTCTTTAGTTTTTTAACCGATACCCGGTCTTGAAGATCCAACCAACGAGCGCCAAACAGATCGCGAAGAATCCCAGCGTCATCGCGAGGCTAACGCCGACGCCGACGTCTGAAGCGCCGTAAAAGCTCCATCGAAAGCCGCTGATGAGATAGACCACCGGATTGAACAGCGTCAGCGTGCGCCACGCCGGCGGCAGCATGTCGATTGAATAAAACGCGCCGCCCAGAAACGTCAACGGGGTCACGATCAACATCGGAATGAACTGCAGTTGCTCGAAGCCCTTGGCCCAGATGCCGACGATGAAGCCGAACAGGCTGAAGGTGGTCGCCGTCAGCACCAGAAAGGCGATCATCCAGACCGGATGCAGAATCTGGATCGGCACAAACAGAGAAGCCGTGGCGAGAATGATCAGTCCGAGGATGATCGACTTGGTGGCCGCCGCACCGACATAGGCAAGGACGATCTCCAGATACGAGATCGGCGCTGACAGCAGCTCGTAAATTGTCCCGGTGAATTTCGGAAAATAGATACCGAACGAGGCATTGAAGATGCTCTCGGTGAAGAGCGCCAGCATAATCAGCCCCGGCACGATAAACGCTCCATAAGCAACTCCATCCACCTCGGCCATTCGCGATCCAATCGCGGCGCCAAAGACGACGAAATACAGCGAGGTGGTAATCACCGGCGTCACCAGGCTTTGCCACACCGTACGCAGCGCTCGCGCCATTTCGAACCGGTAAATGGCCCAGACGCCGTGTCCGTTGAATGTGGTTGCGCTCATCACTCACCTTTGTTCGATCTCTCGCTAACAAGGTCGACGAAAATATCCTCAAGCGAGCTTTGCTGCGTGTTCAGGTCCTTGAACCCGATGCCTAGATCGCTCACCCGTCGCAGCAGCGATGAAATATCCGTGCTTTCCTGATGCGTATCGAAGGTGTACTCCAACTCGCGACCATCGGCCTGCAACACGAGCCGCCAGTCGCGCAACGCGGCCGGGATTGCCGACATCGGCTCCTGCAGAATGAGCGTGAGCCGTTTCTTGCCGAGCTTTTTCATAAGCTCGGCCTTGTCCTCGACCACGATCAACTCGCCCTTGTTGATAACGCCGATCCGGTCTGCCATTTCTTCGGCCTCATCGATGTAATGGGTGGTCAGGATGATGGTCACGCCGCGGTCGCGCAAGCCGCGCACGAGCGCCCACATATCGCGACGCAACTCGACATCGACGCCAGCCGTTGGCTCATCCAGAAACAAGATTTCGGGCTCGTGCGATAAAGCCTTCGCGATCATCACGCGCCGCTTCATGCCGCCCGACAAGGTCATGATCTTGTCCTTGCGCTTGTCCCACAGCGACAGGTCGCGCAGCACCTTTTCGATATACGCGGAATTCCGCGCATACCCGAACAAGCCTCGGCTAAAACTGACCGTGGCCCACACTGCCTCGAAGGCGTCGGTGGTCAGCTCCTGCGGCACCAGGCCGATCTTCGATCGCGTTGCACGGTAATCGCGGGCGATGTCATGGCCATCCACTGTCACGGTTCCCGTCGTCGGAGTGACGATGCCGCAGACGATGCTGATCAGCGTGGTCTTGCCCGCGCCGTTGGGGCCCAGGAGGGCGAAGATCTCACCCTTGGTCAATTGCAGGTCGATCGACCTCAGCGCCTGTAGACCCGACGCATAGGTCTTGGTCAAATTAGAAATGGAAATGATCGAAGACATGGCATGACTTTAGCTGAAGCGTGCTAAGCGCTAAAGTAAGAATAGGAGCGCAGATACGAAAAACCGATATGATGAGTCTCAACACGAGTTCCTCGAGCGTTGGCGAGCGCAACGCAAGCGGCGAAAATCGATGAATCATCTCGGCAGACAACGTGATCGAGAAGCCATTCGTACGCTCGATCCTTACCCCATCAGGGAAGCTCCTATGACCCCTTCGTTTTCGCATCGCACCTTCATCGGTATCGTCGCCGCACTGTTTTTCTCGGCAACATCGGCCGCCGCGCAAACGCCGGTGCGAGTCGGCTCGAAGATCGATACCGAGGGCTCGCTCCTGGGCAACATGATCATTCAGGTGCTTGAAGCGAACGGGATCAAGACCGAGAACAAGGTCCAGCTCGGCGTGACCAAGATCCTACGGGGCGCCATCACGGCCGGGGAGATCGACATTTATCCGGAGTACACCGGCAACGGTGCTTTCTTCTTTTCCGATGAGAAGAATCCCGCGTGGAAAAATGCCAAGGCCGGGTATGACAAAGTGAAGGCGTTAGACTTAGAGAAGAATCGGATCGTTTGGCTGGAACCCGCTCCGGCCAACAACACGTGGGCGATCGCTGTTCGCAAAGACGTGGCGGCCGCAAACAAGCTCAAGTCGCTGGAAGACTTCGGCAAATGGGTCTCGCGTGGCGGCAAGCTGAAGCTCGCGGCCTCGGCAGAGTTTGTCGAGCGCTCCGACGCGTTGCCCGCCTTCCAGACCGCCTACGGCTTCAAGCTCGCGCAGGACCAGATCCTTGTTCTCGCGGGCGGCGACACCGCCGTGACGATCAAGGCGGCGGCGGAACAGACGTCGGGGGTTAACGCAGCCATGGCGTATGGCACCGACGGCGCGCTGGCGGCGCTGGGGCTCGTGATTTTAGATGATCCCAAAGGTGTTCAGCCGATCTACGCACCCTCTGCCATCATTCGTGCGGACGTCCTTGCCAAGCACCCCCGAATTAGGGATGCGTTAGCGCCCGTTTTCAAGAGCCTGGACGGTCCCACGCTGCAGACGCTCAACGCCAAGATCGCCGTCGAAGGGCAGGACGCGAAACAGGTGGCTGCGACTTATTTGAAGTCGAAGGGCTTCATCAAGTAAGCCGAAGCCACCGCAAGTCGTAGCGGCAGCCCTTACCCTTGCCGCGATGGCTGCTCGTCAGTAAGACCGTCAAGGTGCGCTTGTCCAGGTTGATCAAGAACCGCGTGCTGGGCACGCTCGTCGTCATGGGCATCGGCGCCGCACTGGGGCTCGCATTCTTGACCCTCGCCCCCAACCGGCTGGTGCTGGGCACCGGCATTCCTGTGGCGGAAGTTCTGCACGGCTGGCGCCGCGCAATCCTCCTGCCAGCACTGCTTCTTTGCTTCGGTGTGTTCACGCCTCCGGCGCGCCGTACGCAGGCGGCCGTTGCGTTGGCGGCATCGCTCTTGCTGGTCGCTTTGATCTGGCTTGCGGGCGATGAGGCTACGCGCCTCGCGGAGGTTACGTCGAGCATCAGTCGCATTTCCCTAGGGGGTGGCTTCTGGGTGTTGCTGGCCGTGACCTGGCTCGCGGCGGTCGACGCGCTGCAGCGCCTTGGGTTGAGCGCGGCATGGCGCACGGTGGCGGGAGCCGCTGTCATCGCACCGGTGATGGTTGTCGTCGCACTGGGCGAGTTGAATCAACTTTCGCTGCTGAAGGAATATGCCAATCGGCAGGATGTTTTCCACGCTGCTTTTCTGCGCCACCTGCAGATCGTCGGCGTGACGTTGGTCCCGACGCTGGTCATCGGCGTGCCGCTGGGCTTGGCCTTGTTTCGCAGCGAGCGGCTGGCACCAGCGGCTTTCGCGGTGCTGAATGTAATCCAGACGGTGCCCTCGATTGCGCTATTCGGTTTACTCATTGCGCCGCTCGCATTGCTCGCGGCAACGCTGCCGTGGCTCGGTCAGCTCGGCATCAGTGGCATCGGCCTGGCGCCGGCGATCATTGCGTTGACGCTTTACTCGCTGTTACCCATCGTCCGCAGCACGGTCGCGGGTTTGGGTCAGGTGCCGCAGCCGGTCATCGAGGCGGCCGCGGGAATGGGGCTCACCCCACGGCAGATTTTCTGGAAGGTGCAGGCACCGATCGCGCTGCCCCTGCTGCTGTCGGGCATTCGCGTCACGACCGTGCAAGCGATTGGCTTGACTGTTGTCGCCGCCTTGATCGGCGCCGGAGGGTTAGGGTCGATCATGTTTCAGGGGCTCTTAAGCAGTGCGCTCGATCTCGTGCTGCTCGGAGTGGTGCCGGTGGTCGCGCTGGCAGTTACGGTGGACGCCGTCTTCAGGTTCGTGACCCTGATGCTGGATCGATCGCAGCGATGATCGAGCTGCAGCAGGTCAGCAAGGCGTTTGGTACGGCCAAGGCCATTGCAGACCTGTCGCTGACGGTGAGACAAGGTGAGGTCACCGTGCTGATCGGCAGCTCCGGTTCCGGCAAGTCGACCACCTTGAAGATGATGAACCGGCTGATCGAGCATGACAGCGGGCGCATTCTCTTCGCGGGGGATGAGATCCGCAGTTTTCGGCCTGAAGAACTTCGCCGCCGCATGGGCTATGCGATTCAGTCGATCGGCTTGTTCCCGCATTGGACGGTCGAGAAGAACATCGGCACGGTGCCGGAGCTTCTGAAGTGGCCTCATGCGCGCATACGGGCCCGGGTCACCGAGTTGTTGGAACTGCTCGACCTCGAGCCCGCGCTTTATCGTGGCCGCTACCCGCATCAGCTATCGGGTGGGCAGCAGCAACGCGTCGGCGTGGCCCGCGCCTTAGCGGGTGACCCCGAGGTGCTGTTGATGGATGAACCATTCGGCGCGCTCGACCCGCTCACGCGCGTTGCATTGCAAAAAGAGCTTGTGCGTATCCACCGGGCATCGGGCAAGACCATCGTATTGGTGACGCACGACATCGACGAAGCGTTGCGCCTCGCCACCCGCGTGGTCCTGCTCGACCATGGCCGAGTGGTGCAGTCCGGAACGCCGATGCAAATCCTCGCGCAGCCGGCGAGTGAGTTCGTGACGGATTTTGTGGGACGAAGTGAAGTCGGCATCAAGCTACTGGGTCTCGAGACCGTCGCAGGCCGGGTCCGGCGCAACGAACACGGCGCAGGCGCGCCGGTCGCCGAGAGCCTGACTTTGCGAGAGGCGCTCTCGGTCTTCGTGGCGCGGCAGGTCGATCGACTCGCCGTCGTCGATGGCGATGGTCGCCCGGCCGGCTGCCTACACTTCTCCGATTTGGTGAAGTCACCCGAATGACCGGCACGCACCGTCCGTTGGCTCTGCTTACTTTGCTCGTGCGCGACCCACTGGTGTGGACGCTGACCGCGCTGGTGCTGCTCACTTTAGGCATGGAGAGCTTGAAGCCGCTGTTCGCGGCCGCGTTCCCTGCACTCGAGCGTCCGGTATACGAACAGGACAGCTTTCTCGCGCTCGTGATCGCCCATTCAGAGATCGTCGCCGTGTCGAGCAGCGTCGCGATCTTGGTGGGGGTCGCGGCGGGCATCTTCGTCACCCGTTCCGCCGGAGCGGAATTTCGCTCACTGATCGAGTCGATCGCCGCAGTGGGGCAGACGTTTCCTCCGGTGGCTGTCTTGGCGGTCGCTGTGCCGCTGATCGGCTTTGGCGAAATACCGGCGCTGATCGCGCTGACGCTCTACGGTTTGCTGCCCATCGTGCAACAGACGATTGCAGGTCTCGAATCGGTGCCCCACGCGGCCCGCGAAGTGGCTAAGGGGCTCGGCATGAGCGCCACCCAGATTCTCACCCGCATCGACCTGCCGCTGGCGTTGCCCGTGATCATTGCCGGAGTGCGCACCTCCGTAATCATCAACATCGGTACGGCAGCCATCGCCTCCACCGTGGGCGCCAAGACCTTGGGCTCGCCTATCATCGTCGGCTTGAGCGGCTTTAATACCGCGTATATCCTGCAAGGGGCCGTGCTGGTGGGCCTGTTGGCCATCGTCACCGACCTTGCCTTCGGACATCTAGGTCGGTACTTCGACCGCTGGCGGTTTGTTGCTGCTTGATGCCTGGGACTACGTCGCCATGGACACGATGACCGTCTCGATCGCGGGTGCGCCGAAGTCGGACGAACTCCTGCTGGCCGTCACTTTTCGCGGCGGCACGCGGCCGAACACGCGCATCAAGAGCGCTTCACCCGAGCAAGTGCGCGAGGCTGTTCGCCAGATCCAGGGGTCGGAGCCGGGATGACGCCGCAGGAGCGGCACGGCGTGCTCTGGGGGGCCCTCGGCGTTGCCTCATTCAGCTTGACGCTCCCCGCGACGCGCGCGGCAGTGGCTCATCTCGACGTGGGTTTCGTCGCCATCGGGCGCGGTCTCGGCGCCGGGCTCCTGGCGGCGGTGATCCTATGGACGACTCGGCAGCCTGTGCCTCGGCGCAGCGATCTTTTCTCCTTGTGTGGCGTTGCCGCGGGGGTCGTGATCGGCTTCCCGTTTCTGACGACGCTGGCCATGGTGCACGTGCCGGCCGCGCACGGCGCCATTGTCGTCGGGCTCCTGCCATTATCTACGGCCGTCGCCGGCGTCGCCCTTGCGGGCGAACGGCCGAGCGCCGGATTCTGGATTGTGAGCCTCGCTGGAACTGCTGTGCTTCTCGCGTTCATACTCGACCGCGCCCAGGGCAGCGTCAGCGCCGCCGACGTCGCTCTCATCGGTGCCGTGGTCTCGGCCGCCTTCGGCTATGCATTGGGAGGGAGATTGGCGACCCGGCTCGGTGGCTGGCAGGTGATCTGCTGGGCCCTGGTCGTGTCGCTGCCGTTTCTCGCTTTGGCAGCTCTTGTGCTGGTCGAGTGGCCGCGCGCCTCCGTCCCCTGGTCGGCTTGGGCGGGCTTCGCGTACGTCACCCTGGTCAGCCAGCTGTTGGGCTTCTTCGCCTGGTACCACGGGCTGGCCATAGGCGGCATCGCGCGCGTCAGCCAGACGCAGTTGTTACAGCTGTTTATGACGCTTGCCGCTTCGGCGGTCTTACTCGGCGAGCGCCTCGATCCGCGGATGCTGACCTATGGAGCAGCGATCGTCGCCATCGTCGCAGCCGGCACACGCGTGCGCGTCAATCGCGACCTACACCCGGCACGCGAATCAAAATCGAGGTCTTCGCCATGAGGTGGCGGATGGCGCCGGCATCAGTGCAGCAAAGGGTGCTTATCGAGGCGGATTCGAGTCCGCTCCGGCGGAAAGTTGGCGGAAAGCCGATCGCGCACAATCCGCAGCTTAAGTGCGACGGCCAACGTGTCGAGGGACTCGTGATCGAGAACCCGTTTATAGGCTGAGTGCGGCTGCCCCCGGGCGCCGACCCGACGCTATTTTCCGCCATACAGCGCTGGTTCCTCAGCGCACGGCAACGCGGCGCCTTGAGGCGCGGTGATGCCACACGCATTTGGAGACTCATCAGTGAAGAAGACGTACTCCGGCAGCTGTCACCGCGGCGCGGTCCACTTTGACTGCGACCTCGACTTGGCCGAGCGCACGCGCAAACGCAACGCATGATGGCTGCAAGTCTTCTGGCAGGCGCGAGCGGCTATTCCTTCAAGGAATGGAAGGGCAACTTCTATCCCGAAAAGATCAAGCCGGATGCCATGCTGGCGTGGTACGCCGAGCGCCTGCCGACGGTCGAGATCAATAACACTTTCTATCAGATGCCGAAGACGACTGTGCTCGAGAACTGGGCAAAGGCGACCCCCGAGGGCTTCCGTTTCGCGATCAAGGCTTCGCGCCGCATCACCCATCTAGCGCGACTCAAGGCGGACGCGGTGGCCGATTCGGTCAATTTTCTATACCGGAACCTCGAAGCCCTCGGCGTGAAGCGCGGTCCGGTGCTGTTCCAGCTACCTCCATTTCTGAAAAAGGACTTGCCGCGCCTCGGCGAATTTCTCAGCCTGCTGCCCGAGGGACACCGCGCCGCGTTCGAGTTTCGCAACGACAGCTGGTTTACCGATGACGTCTACGACGCGCTCAGAGGCGCCGGCGCGTTGCTCTGCCTCTCCGAGCGCGAAGACAACGCGCCGCCGCCGCTGGTGGAGACGGCTCAATCGGGCTACGTGCGGCTGCGGCTCGAAAGCTACTCGGACGGCGATCTCCAGCGGTGGACGGACAGGCTCGCGGCCACCGGGTGGCGCGAGATCTACGTGTACTTCATGCACGAGCCGACGGCGCCGGCGTATGCGCAGACGCTGATGCGGCTCGGGTCCTCGTGATCGGTGGCCATGACGGCGACGGGTGCTCATCGGAGACCGAGTGATGCCCGTCGATCACGGAAATCAGCTTGGCGTAATGGCAGAGTACCTGGGCATTGGCGCCCCTCTATGTAGCCGCGCGACTTACAGATACCCGCTGTGCGGACTCGCGCACACAAGCGGCCGCGCGCTCGAGTAGCAGCCTGCGCTCGCTTGTGTGGCGCGTAAGCGATGCCGCACGCTCGAACTCCGCACGCGCTTCATCGAAGCGGCCGAGCTTTCTGAGGAAGTCGCCGCGAACGCACGGCAGCAGGTGATATGCCTTGAGCGTTGAACACGAGGTAGAGAACCTCGAGCACCGACGATAGACGAGCGCCGAGTTCGTGTGCGCGGGGGACCTCGAACGGAACGCGCGCCTCGGACGGGCTCACCGCAACGTACGAATTGCGTTTCGGCGATCACCTTTTTCACGCCGAGGTTGCCAGTCAGCAGATCTCGCTCGCCCGCGGAAGCGCGCACGAACCCGACGCCACCATCGAGACCGATCCCAACACGCTAGCGGCTTTAGTTTACGACGGCCGCGATTTCGCCGAAGCTTTGAGAGCTGGCAAACTCAAGTACAAAGGCGACAAGTCGGTGGTCAAGCGTTTCTTGTCTCTCTTCGCGCTTCCCAAGCGAGCGAACCGGTTGGGATCAACAGTTAGGGCAGGGACGTAAGCACGCAAATAAGCACGGAAGTAGGATCGGCCGCTCTTTTAAGCCCTGCGCGCAGACGGATTTGCCAACCACCACAGGAACCAAAGCATGGCCCGCCTTCCGGAACCTGACCTAAGTAACCCCGATCTCATCGCACTGATCGCGCGCATCCAAGAGGAGCGCGGCGGCAGGCTGCTCAATCTCTACCGCATGCTACTGCACAGCCCGCCACTAGCCGACGGCTGGCGGGAGCTAATGACCGCCATTCGCCAGCGCACCACGCTGTCGGGGCGCATGCGCGAACTCGTGATCTTGCATATCGCGGTGATCAACGGCGCCGACTATGAATTCCAGGCTCACATTCCGTTTGCTCTCAAGGAAGGAATAACGCAGGCGCAAATCGATGCGCTGAAGGCCAGCCGAATCGAGAGCTTGAGCGACGCGGAGCGCGCCGTGTTGGCTTACGCCGGGGCGATGACTGTCGAGGTGCGCGTGCCGGACCCTTTGTTCGATGACGTGCGAAGACAACTTAACGCGCGCGAAATCGTTGAGCTTACCGCCACCATCGCCGCTTACAACATGGTGTCCCGCTTCGTGGAAGCGCTGCAAATCGATCACGATTAGAAGTCAATGTTGCCGACTGCGTTTTCTTCGCGTGGCACAGTCTGGCGAATTTGAGAGCAAGGATCGGAGTGTTCGCGATTAACTCAACGTCTAGACTGCTTCTCAGAAGACACCCGGTTTCGGGGCTGTCGAAACTTGAAGGAGCGCCATTATGACTTCGCTGGCCACAAGCGTTGATAGAACCGTGCTACCACTTTCCAATGACGACGAGCGATGGGCAGCGCTGGTCCGGCGCGACCGCGCCGCGGACGGCGCGTTCTACTATTCGGTGCGGTCGACTGGCGTTTATTGTCGACCGTCGTGCGCAGCCCGTCTCGCGCGGCGCGAGAATGTGAGCTTCCATTCGACGTGCGCGGAGGCGGAACAGGCTGGGTTCCGACCGTGCAAGCGGTGCCGGCCGAACGCGCCCGCGCTCGTCGAGCAGCGCGCCGCAGCCGTAGCAAACGCTTGCCGCTTGATCGAAACCGCGGACGACATACCCGACCTCGAGACACTCGCCGCTACCGCCGGGATGAGCCGTTTCCACTTTCATCGCATCTTCAAAACCGTCACCGGCGTCACGCCAAAAACGTATGCCGTAGCGCACCGTGCGCAGCGGGTGCGCGACAGTTTGTCACGAAGCGACACGATGACGGAAGCAATTTACGGCGCCGGGTTCAATTCCAATGGACGGTTCTACGCAACGTCTGCCGATGTGCTCGGCATGACCCCTGCCAACTTTCGCGCCGGCGGTAGTGGTGCATCGATCCGCTTTGCCGTCGGCGAATGCACGTTGGGCGCGATTGTTGTTGCCGCCACTGAAATGGGCGTCTGCGCAATCCTCCTCGGCGACGAGCCAGACGCCCTATTGCGTGATCTTCAGGATCGCTTCCCGCAAGCGCGGCTCATTGGCGGCGACAAGGCGTTCGAGCAATGGGTATCCAAGGTCGTCGGCTTGGTCGAAGCGCCGGCACTCGGTCTCGATCTGCCGCTTGACGTGCGCGGTACCGCCTTTCAGCAACGGGTGTGGCAGGCGTTACGCGAAATTCCTGCCGGCGCGACGGCGAGCTATAGCGATATCGCCGAGCGCATCGGCGCGCCGAAAGCCGTGCGCGCCGTGGCGCAGGCTTGTGCATCGAATGCCATCGCCGTCGCCATCCCTTGCCATCGAGTCGTGCGCAACGATGGCGGGCTCTCCGGCTACCGCTGGGGTGTTGCGCGCAAACGTGCGTTGCTCGAACGCGAGGGCGCGGCGTGAATGACGTTGCCCATGGATGCAACGTAACCCCACACCCAACCACAATCATCCAGCGTGTAACCGCTCTCGACTGGCCGCGCATCGGTGCCGACCTTGATCTGCACGGTTGCGCGGTCGTGAACGCGTTGCTTTCGCCCGAGGAATGCCAGGCGCTGGTCGACACTTATTCGGTGGAGGAGTCGTTCCGCAGCCGGGTGGTGATGGCGCGCCACGGCTTCGGCCGGGGCGAGTACAAATATTTCGCCTATCCGCTTCCGGACGTGGTCGCCGGCCTTCGCACTTCACTTTATCCGCGACTCTCCGGCGTCGCGAACCGTTGGCACGAGACCCTGGGCATCGACACGCGCTATCCGGACAATCATTCAGCATTTCTGGATCGTTGCCATCGCGCCGGGCAACGCAAGCCGACGCCGCTCATGCTGCAATACGGCGCAGGAGACTACAACTGCCTGCATCAAGACCTCTATGGCGAGCATGTTTTTCCGTTGCAGGTCACGTTTCTGTTATCGAAGCCGCGACAAGGCTTCACCGGCGGCGAATTCGTGCTTACGGAACAGCGGCCACGCAGGCAATCGCGCGCCGAGGTGGTGCCGCGCGATCAGGGAAATGGCGTCATCTTTCCGGTTCACCATCGGCCGGTGCAAGGCACTCGAGGGGCCTATCGTGTCAACCTGCGCCATGGGGTGAGTCGCGTGCGTTCCGGCCACCGACATACGCTCGGCATCATCTTTCACGATGCCGAATGAGCGAGCGATATCAATTACGGTGACCGCCGAGACACGTTCATTGAGCTCACCGGCGCAGGTCGGAAGGAAAGTAGATGTCCGGCTTATCGAGTTCGCGAAACGCCTTGTCGTTTGACACCAGCGCATCCGCCTGCAGTCGCAGCGCGACGGCGAGCACGACGGCGGCATTGGTGAGCAGTCCGCACTGTTCCTGCAGAGCAAAGGCGCTCTTCAATAAGTCATCGCGGGTGCAGGCCTCGAAGCCGAATCCCAGATCGACGAGAGCGCGCACCTTGCCCTTGTACAGCGTGAGTTCGCGGATCGCTTCGGGCCGTGAAGCGAGGCGCGCGGCTGGATTGCCGCCGGCTGTCAAGCCGCGCGACATTGCCTCGGCGAGCATTAGCTTGTGGGTGGACTCCTGCCACACGGTCTGAGGCAGCACGCCTTTCAGCTCGCCACTAGAGCAGCAAAGAAATATAACATTAGGCACCCTGGCCGTTCTACGAAGCCTTGCCGGGGGGCCGGCGACATCGAGACGTAAGCCTCCCCGGGGGGCGGGCGACATCGAGACGTCCGAGCAGTTCGGTGGGTTGCCGGTGTTGAATCGTAGCCTCGAGCATCGTTACTCGATCCGGGTCTTGTCAGTCTTCGCGTAGCATGCTGTCCCGGAGATAACTTGCGTTAGTCGATGACAAGGATGATTCCGATGGATGCAAAAGCGGCGAAGACGCTGCCTTCGGGCGATGGCTGCCACCCCCAAGACAGCGCGCCATCGCAGGCTCCGGGCGCACCGGGCGCCACCTTGACTAACGCCGACAAGCCTCATCGCGATCCGGTATGTGGCATGCAGGTCGCCGCCGATCCGAAGAAAGCGGTCGAGCACGACGGCACGACCTATTATTTCTGCAGTTCGAAATGCGTGGAAAAGTTTAGCGCCAACCCCTCTCAGTATTTGCATAAGCACGCGTCGACCCAGGCCGCGCAAGCCGCCACCGGCAGACCGCTCGTGGCCAAGGACTCTGTTTATACCTGCCCGATGCATCCGGAAGTACGCCAGGTGGGTCCAGGCACCTGTCCCAAGTGCGGGATGGCGCTCGAGCCGCTGCTTGCGACCGCGGAGGAAGACACATCCGAACTGCGGGACATGACGCGGCGCTTCTGGGTCAGCGCTGTTCTTACGTTACCGCTACTCGTGCTTACCATGGGCGAATTCATCCCCGGGCTCGACCTGGATCTCAGCTCAAGCGCCGACGCGTTCAACTGGCTGCAGGTCCTGTTGGCGACGCCGGTCGTTCTGTGGGGCGGTTGGCCATTCTTCGTGCGCGCCTGGGCATCGTTTACGACCTGGAACCTCAACATGTTCAGCCTGATCGGGCTGGGCACGGCGGCCGCGTACCTGTTCAGCCTGGCGGCCTTGCTGTTCCCGCATCTGCTGCCCGAAGCATTCAAGATGGACGGGATGCTCCCGCTGTATTTCGAGGCGGCGGCCGTCATTGTCACGCTCGTATTGATGGGGCAAGTGCTCGAGCTGCGTGCGCGCTCACAAACCAACAGCGCCATCAAGTCGCTGCTCGCGTTGGCTCCCAATACCGCCGTGCGCGTGAAGCCAGATGGCGGGGAAGAAGAAGTTCACTTGGATCACGTTCACGTCGGCGATATCCTGCGCGTCAAGCCGGGCACCAAGGTGCCGGTGGATGGCGAAGTCACCGACGGCCGGTCCAACATCGATGAATCGATGATTACCGGTGAGCCCATACCGGTTGAGAAGCGTCCGGGTAGCAAGGTAACGGCCGCCACGGTCAACCAGACCGGATCGTTCCTGCTACGAGCCGAGAAGGTCGGTGCGCAAACCCTGCTGGCGCAGATCGTCCACATGGTCAACGAGGCCAGTCGTTCCCGCGCGCCCATTCAAAAACTGGCTGATCGGGTATCCGGTTGGTTCGTTCCTGGAGTGATCGCGGCAGCGGTCCTTGCATTTGCGGTGTGGGCGTTAGCAGGACCAACACCGGCATTGGCCAATGCGCTGGTGGTGGCGGTTTCGATTCTGATCATTGCCTGCCCGTGTGCGCTGGGGCTCGCCACTCCGATCTCGATCATGGTCGGCATCGGCCGCGGTGCTCGGGAAGGCGTGTTGATCAAGGACGCGGAAGCGCTGGAACTGATGGAGAAGGTCGACACTCTCGTCGTGGACAAGACCGGCACTCTGACCGAAGGAGCGCCGAAAGTGCAGAACGTGGTCGCGGCCGCGGACTTCAGTGAGGTCGACGTACTCGCCCGTGCGGCTGCGCTGGAGAAAAGGAGCGAGCATCCATTGGCGCAAGCCATCATCGATCATGCGCAAGAAAAAAAAGCGGTGCTACCGCCGGTTGAGCATTTCGAGTCGGTGACGGGCAAAGGCGTACGCGGCCGAATCGCCGGCCAACCGGCATTCCTGGGCAACCGTCGCCTGATGGAGGAAGCGGGAATAGACGTTGTCCCCCTCGAGGCTGCGGCGCAACGCCTGCGCGAGCTCGGCCAAACCGTCATGTTTCTGGGTATCGATAAGCGACTCGCCGGCCTCATCAGCGTCGCCGATCCGATCAAATCCACGACCTTGGAGGCAATCGGTCAACTGCATGCATCCGGCGTGCGTATCGTCGTCCTGACCGGGGATAACGCCGCGACAGCGAGAGCAGTGGCCAAACAGCTTGGATTGGATGAAGTCAAGGCCGAGGTCATGCCGGAGGATAAATACCGGGAGGTGCAAGCACTGCAGAAGCAAGGCCGGATCGTGGCCATGGCTGGCGATGGCGTCAACGACGCACCCGCGCTCGCCGCGGCCAACGTTGGCATCGCGATGGGTACCGGCACCGATGCGGCGATGAATAGCGCGCGCGTGGTTCTCGTCAAAGGCGACCTGCGCGGCATCGCCAAAGCGCGCACTTTAAGTCAAAGCACGATGAAGAACATTCGTCAGAATCTGTTCTTCGCCTTTGTCTACAACTTCCTCGGCGTCCCCATTGCCGCGGGAGTGCTCTATCCGTTCTTCGGTATTTTGTTGAGTCCCATGATCGCCAGCGCCGCCATGAGTTTGAGCTCGGTATCGGTGATCGGCAACGCGCTGCGGCTGCGAACGGTATCGGTTTAGGTAGAGTCGAATTTCGTCACAAGCTCGACAGGGTCGTCGTGTCCGAAACAAACTATCGCACGCTCGACGCATTGCTCTCGGCGGTGCGCGGCTGCCGTGTGTGCGAGCGGCATCTGCCGCTCGGCCCGCGTCCGGTGCTGCGCGCCGCGGAAACGGCCCGGATCCTTGTGGTGGGGCAAGCGCCAGGCCTGCATGTGCACACGAGCGGCATTCCGTGGGATGACTTGAGCGGCAAGCGCCTGCGGGCGTGGATGGGTGTCGACAAGGATGTCTTCTACGATGAATCGCGCATCGCAATCATTCCTATCGGCTACTGTTATCCAGGGCGAGGGAATGGCGGTGATAAGCCACCGCGCCGTGAGTGCGCGGAGTTGTGGCTCGACCGTTTGCTGGCCAAGCTGCCGCGGCTCGCATTGACTCTACTGATCGGCCACCATGCGCAGCGTCAATTTCTCGGGCGCCGCCGCAAGCGATCGCTGGCCGAAACCGCGCGGGCTTGGCCGGAATATTCTCCGCAATACCTCCCGTTGCCGCATCCTTCCCCGCGCAATCAGCCTTGGTTCAAGCGTCATGGCTGGTTCGAACAGCAACTGATACCCGTGCTGCGCTCGCGGATCGAGCTGCTTCTCGCTTGAAAAAAGTCCTTGCAGCTGGAGGTGCCGCATGAACAATCCGGTGATTGAATGGGAGCGCGCGCTGGGCACTGAAGCCGGCGCGCCTGCGTCGTACGCAACGCACGAAGTCATCAACCAGAGCGGTCCAATCGCGGAGTACAACGCGTTCGACCGAGACCCCGTCCTCCAGGCCGCGACGGAGCGCGGCGGCGCGAGCTGGGCCCGCGATCGACTATCTGCCTACGGGACCATCATCGGCAGCGAGCGCATGGCGCTGCTTGCGCGCCAGGCGAATCGCAACCTGCCTGAGCTCAAGACCTTCGACCGCTTCGGCAATCGCATCGATGAAGTCGATTTTCACCCCGCATATCACGAGTGCATGGCGCTCATCTTCGGGCATGACGTGCACTCGCTAGCGTGGAAGGACGAGCGCTGTGGCGCGCGGAATTCTCTCTTACCTCGCGAACCAGGACGAGCAAGGGGTGTGCTGCCCGATGGGAATGACGTTTGCCGGCGTGCCAGCTATTCGCAGTCTGCCGCAACTCGCGCAGCAATGGGAAGCGAAAATCTTGTCGAATCAGTACGATCCGCGACCGCTTCCTATGCATCAGAAAAATGGCGTTACCTTAGGCATGGCGATGACGGAGAAACAAGCTGGTTCCGATTTGCGCCAAACTCAGACACGCGCTCGACCCATCGGTGCGGCAACCGGTCCGGGATCAGAGTACTTGATCACCGGCCACAAGTGGTTCACGTCGGTCCCGATGAGTGACGCTTTCCTGACCTTGGCGCAGACGGGCAGCGGTGTGTCGTGTTTCTTCTTTCCGCGTTGGCTTCCTGACGGCACCCGCAACCGCGTGCATATCCAGCGGCTCAAGGATAAATGCGGCAACAAATCCAATGCGTCGAGCGAAATCGAGCTCCTCGATGCGTGGGCGATCATGCTCAGCGAAGAGGGGCATGGGATTCGCGCGATCCTCGAGATGGGGCATCTGTGCCGTCAGGATTTCGCGATCGGTTCCGCTGGGCTCATGCGGCAAGCGTTGACGCAAGCGCTTTGGCATACGGAGCGTCGCTGCGCATTCGCCACACCGTTGACGCAGCGTCCTCTGCTGGCGAACGTGCTGGCCGACTTGGCGATCGAAGTCGAAGGCGCCACGTTGTTGGCGCTGCGCATGGCCCAGGCGCAGGATGAGTCCGCCGGCAGCGACACCGAACGATTGATTGCGCGCATCGGGACGCCGGTAGCGAAGTTCTGGAACTGCAAGCGCGCGCCATGGGTCGTCGTCGAGGCGCTGGAGTGTCACGGCGGCAATGGCTATATCGAAGAAGGTGTCATGGCGCGTCTTTATCGCGAGGCACCGCTCAACTCGATCTGGGAAGGTACGAGCAACATGATGTGCCTGGATGTGCAAAGGGCGATGCAGCGCGAACCCGCCTCGGTTGACGCGCTGATGACCGAGCTACGACTCGCGCAGTCGCAGAACAACCGTTACAAGGCGTTCGTTGACAACCTGGAGCGCAAGCTTACGGAGAGGGGCAACGCCGAAAAGAGCGCCCGGCGGTTCACCGAGCACATCGCCCTAGCCCTGCAAGCCAATCAATTGATTCGGCACTCGACTTCGGACGTGGCAGACGCTTTTGTCAACTCGCGGCTGGCGGACCCATGGAGCGGCACGTTCGGCACGCTCGATTGTGATGAAGGCGCTATGCAACGCATCATCGCCCGGGCAGGAATCGCGTAGCCGCCGGGCCTTCCCGCACTTCTGCATGCAGCCGGTGAGTGGGCACAACGTGTCGACCAAACGGGGAGACGAAATCAGTCGATCACGTCTGTGCTTCGGCCAGAAACGGCTTATCTATTTAATTAGTGGATTGACGACCGGCACGTTGGGAAAACGCCCGAAATCGCGATCGGCGGACCACAGCTCGCTCACGCCATGCTGCAGACACAAAGCCGCTATGCGTGCATCGTGAACCTTCGTCCCGGCCGCTTTTCCACTTAGCAGAAGCTCCTTAAGTTGCTGCCAATGCACATTCGATTCCGCCAGCAACACGACGGTTTGCGACTCCAGCCAAGCTTCCACCTGATCGATTGCCGCGGCGAGTGAGCTTGGAGGTTTGTATATCCGAGGGTGGGTTACGATCGCGAGGAATTCGTGAATGCATGGCCACGGAATGGCCCACGCCGCGTTGCCCTCGGCTAAGTTCCGCAATTTTTCGAAAGCGGTCGAGTGCCACTCAGCGTCTTCACGGTGCGCATAGACCAGAATATTGGTATCGACGGCGATCACCCGCCGCGCCCTTCATACGTCGACTCGCGTAGCCTGTCCCAGCCGGCCGCCGCGGCTTCCGCGCTCAAGCCTTTACCCTTGAAAGTCGCCTTACGTAAGGTGAACCGGCCGCGGCGCCTGCGTTCTGCGATCGCGTGCCGCAAGCCTTCTTCAATAAGGTTCCTGATCGTGGTTCCA
Source organism: Casimicrobiaceae bacterium (assembly GCA_037719965.1). Taxonomy (GTDB): domain Bacteria; phylum Pseudomonadota; class Gammaproteobacteria; order Burkholderiales; family Casimicrobiaceae; genus VBCG01. Next base: position 83,511 of record JBBJMT010000007.1, read on the forward strand.
TCCCGTGCAGCGACCTTTCGAGCCTCATCGATAAGCGCAGCTGCAATCTCTACGGTAGTTTTCATATGGGTTCCCATATCGCATGATATTGCAGGATGCATTGTGCTGCCCCTAACCCTCCTTGGTCAAGAGCGAGCGCGATTGCCGATGTTGTGCAGGCGACGCTATCTTCGCGGGCGGCAAAGAGCCTCACGAGGCGGCTGCGCAGGATTCCTGCAACGGCCGAGCCAGCCCAGCTCGGGACGCATAGATGGGCCGACGGACGGCTACCTTTCCGAGCGCCAATATATTCTTCCCGCCTCCGCAGGTAGTACACTTGAACAATTGTTAAGAGTTTCCAGCGGGCCGAAGGGAGGTATTTCAAGATGACTAAACGCATCTACGTCCATTTGGTGCTGATCGTCGGGAGCTCGTGTTGCGCGTCTTTTGCCGCAGCGGCGGATGCATTCATGTGTGACCAAGCGGCACGGTTTGGTTTTACCGACTCGCTGTGCGAAAAGCCCATGCAGGGACTCGAGAGTTTTGCTGAGCAGCGTAAGCTTTATGCTTCTGGCGCGTGGATGGCACAAGATGGCAGTAGTGATGCCCCGACTCCGGCGTTCGGGCAAACCACCACCCCTTGGCAAGGTGAGTGGTCCAATTGGACGTCCTGGGAACATGTCCACAGGTGGAACAGCTTTCAGGCCTTCTACCCCTTTACCGGGCGTTTCGATCATGACTGGTTCCAGTTGAGGCTCCCGCACGTGCATCCTCGCGCGTTGTCGTCGGGACCCCGGCCAGGAAGCAGACCGAAGCTTCCCCCGCACTAACAGCGCTTGCCCGCCGGGCGGTGCAGTGTCCGCCCCAAGTCGCATGACGAGACCTTCGCCGATTTCGCGTGCTGCACGCGGCGAACGACGTCTTAAGAATACCTATATGGTTCGTCCGCGCCTGCGCCCGACAAGCAGCCATTGCGATACGTGGCACATCCGGGGTCGCGTATGACCCGCCAGCCCACCCATGTGTCGCTGGCTGCTATCGGGCTGATCGTCGCTTCAGCCGCATGCTTTACTGCGATCGATGCCATCGTCAAGTACCTGGGGCTGCGCTACTCGGCGCCGCTGCTCGTCTGGGCACGCTGGGGCGTGCCGGCGGTTCTCGTTGTCGCGCTACTTGGGCCAAAGCTGTGTTTGGGTCTGCTGCGCACACCTAATCTCAAGCTTCACGTCGTCCGCGGCGCGGTACTGATGGTCTCGTCGCTATGCTTCTTCTCGGCGCTCAAGGTCTTGCCACTGGCCGACGCGACCGGACTCAACTACTCCACACCGATCCTGGTCATGTTGATGGCCGGCTGGTTTTTACGCGAGCGGATTACGTGGCCGCGCTGGCTATTTGTGCTGGTCGGCTTCGTTGGGATGTTGCTGATCGTGCGACCCGGAAGCGCAATGCTGCAAGCAGCCTCACTTTTCGCGCTGGGCGCCGCGGCGCTCAATGCGACGTTCCAGATTCTCACGCGCAAGCTTGCCCGCGAGGACTTAATGGCATTGATTTTCTACCCGAGCCTGGTGGGCGCGGTGCTCATGTCGCTTGCCGTTCCGTTCTTTTACGACGAATTCTCGTATCTAACGTCGCTAGACGCGCTGCTATTCATCACGATCGGAATTATCGGCTTGCTCGGCCATTTCCTCTACATCCAGGCGTTCCAGCGAGCGACGGCTTCAACCATCGCTCCTTTTACCTACATGCAGCTCGTATGGGCAACGCTCGCCGGGTGGCTGGCGTTCGGCGCGTTCCCGGACGGCTGGGTGCTCGCCGGCATGATCGTCATCGCAGCCAGCGCGCTGATGCTGACTTGGCACGAGCGACGGCACGCGAGACGCAACTCATCTGAACCGAGGGCGGGCGACTGGCTCCAGAGTCCGATGATGATGAGCGTCCCAGGCGCAGATCGAACGGAAATCACGCTTGATGCGACTCCCGCCGGGCTCGCTGCGGAAGTCTTTCAGCTGGGAATCGGGCAATCCACCATTATTTCCTCCGGCAAAGGGCCGCCGAAGACCGTGATCAGAACGGATTGATGCGCTCTACGCGCAACATTCGCCGTTCGCAAAACTTCAAGCACTGCCATCTCGACGTTGTCCTATAGCCGGTGGGAACGGTCGCCCAGCGCAAAGCCGGGCCCGGCAAGGGTGCCATCGCGGTTTCTCTCATTGTCTTTTTTTCCATCCTTATTTTGGTCCTTCTTTTCGTTCTCACGCGCAAGCACCAGTACCTTGCACAGCTCGCCCATCTCCGCCGGAGACAAGAGTATTTGTACCGCCGCCGCCGCGCGCAAATACGCGATCGACGTCGGGTCGCCCGTTTCATGCAGACGATCCAGGATGCCGCAGCCCAACAGAAACGCAGCCTGCGACGTGTAACCGGTAACGTTAAGTCCCACGCGCTCGCCAGCAGCCGCGATGGCGGTGAAATCCACGTGCGCGGTCAGGTCGGACAGTCCTGGCCAGAGAAACGGATCGGCGTGCACATGGTGGCGGTAGTGGCCGAGCAAGGTGCCCTCGCTGCGTTGCGCGTGATAGAACTCATGCTGCGGAAAGCCGTAATCGCTGATGATGAGCGACCCTGCGCCGAGTTTTCGCCCGAGTTCTTCGACCAGGCTTTCCGCGGCGTGATTCAATTCGCTGACGAAATCGCCCACGTCCGGAAAACGCGCAGCGGCGAGGGTGCGCAGCCGCGCGTCGCGTAGCGGCCGTTCACTCCACGCAAAGCGGTCGCCCGCCCACGTGACACCGCGCTCGTACCATCTATCGCTGCGCCGCGCAATCAGATGCGGTGGCACCGCGTCCAGCACTTCGTTCAGAAGCACGACCCCGTCGATCTCTGCCGGCAGTTCGACCAGCCATTCGACTCGCGGTAGGTGCGCTGCTGCACGTTGCGCGATGCTTGCCCGCTGACGTTCGCGCAATTCCGGGCTGACCTCCAGAATTCTATAGCGCGCAGGTCGCGCGCCGCGCGCCGCCAGCGCTTCCAATAAATCGACGGCAAGCGCGCCACTGCCGGCGCCGAGCTCGAGGATTTCGCGTTCGACGCTCGCCGACAGGATATGCTCGACCTGTGCGGCAAGCGCTTGTGCGAAGAGCGGCGTCAGCTCCGGTGCCGTGACAAAATCCCCGGACGCGCCGAACTTGCGCCTACCCGCGACGTAATAACCCAGGGCCGGCGCGTAGAGGGCCAGCTGCATGTAGCGGGCAAATGTGACGAAGCCGTCCGCGCGTTCGATTTCGGCGCGAATCGCCCGGACCACGCGCGCGCTATGCTCGCGTGCGCGGGGCTCCGGCTCGAGCATTGAGGCAGGCGAAGGGGACCGCAAGGGGAACGCTCCGCACACGGGAAAAGCGTGGTCGCACGCTCGGAGTCGATATGCTAGTGTCGCCAAGTTTAGCGGACGAAACGACGAAGCGGAGCACGGCGTGCAAGGAAAGACTGTTCTGATCACCGGCGGCGCCAAGCGCGTGGGCGCAGCGATTTGTCGAGGGTTGCACGCCGCCGGCGCGAATCTGATGCTGCACTATCGCGCGTCCGCGGGTGAAGCGCGGCTCTTGTCCGCCGAGTTGAACCATACGCGGCCCAATTCCGTCGCGCTAATCCAGGCGGATCTGCTCGACATCGGCAAACTGCCGTCGCTGGTCGAACAGACGGTGCAGACGTACGGCCGCCTCGATGCGCTGGTGAACAATGCGTCGTCGTATTTTCAGACACCGCTGGGCGAAATTACGCCGGATGATTGGAGCGATCTCATCGGCACCAATCTCCAAGCGCCGTTATTTCTGGCGCAGGCGGCCGCGCCGGCGCTCAAAAAAACGCAAGGCGCGATCGTCAATATTACCGACATTCATGCCGAACGGCCGCTCAAGAACTACATCGCATATTCAGTGGCCAAGGCGGGACTTGTCGGACTGACGCGCTCGCTCGCGCGCGAGCTTGCGCCGGAGGTGCGGGTCAATGCCGTTGCGCCCGGTCCAATCCTGTGGCCGGACGACGATTCCTTCGACGAGCTGTCGCGCCAGCGCATCATTTCGCAAACACCACTTAAGCGCGAAGGCGCGCCGGACGATATCGCACGCGCGGTGCTGTTCCTGTTGACTCAGGCCGACTACGTCACCGGCGAGATGATCAACGTCGACGGTGGACGCCACATCGTCATTTAGCACTCAGTTAGCACCCTCGCCGGTGCCGGCGACTCGCAACGGTCCCGGCGAGAAAGCCGATCCTCGCGTTTCCGCAACTTTGCGCGCAATTCGCTCGAGGTAAGTATCGACGATGCCGTGAGTGACGAGGGCGACCCGCGTGCGCTCCAGATAGTCGAGCGTCGAGCCGAACACCCCGCACGCGGTGGCGATGACCGTGGCCTGATCGTCAAGCGAAAGCTTGCCGGCATACTGCGGATGATCGTGCCGAACAGTAAAGGTGAGCGCGGTGAGCGCACGGTCACCTGACTGCACGCGCACCCAGCGCGGGCGATACGACCCGACGACCATCTCGCGCCGCCACAAGAGGTGCAACTCGTCGAGCGCCAGCGGCGCCGGCAACCGATAGGCGACACCGGTGCAAGTCCCGCCGCGATCCAGCGCGAGCACGAGTCCCGGAGACGTTGGCGTCCCGCGCGAGGCCATCGAGTACAGGCAAAAGCGGCGGTGCAGTCCGTGCACGCGCCCGGGCCGTGCTTCGGCAATGGGAAAGAGTGGATTCCACAACAGCGACCCGTACGCGAATACCCACCAGCCCGCGCCCTTGGGTTTCGCCGCGAGCGCCGTGGTCAACGACGCCGACAGCTGCTCGTCGTCGAGCGCATGACCTGGCCCGCCGGTCGCTGCGATATACAGCTCCCGCATGCGGCCGGACTCCAAGTCGCGGCGGCACAGCGTCGTCGGGTCACTCGTGGGAATTCTGGTCACGGGATGACTTGGCGAGTTCAATCTTGGCTTGCCGGCGCTTCGCGGCCGTGGTCTTGCCATGCGGCCCTCCCTTGCCGAGTAGCGGCGAGCGCGCGACGGGATTGCGCACCTTGGGCGCGCGCACCGGCGGATGCCGTTTCGCCCGTTTCATCTTCGGTAAGCCTGATCGTGCACGGTAGCTTTAGACAACGCGCGATCAAGGCGCGGCGCCTACACGAGCCCGCGGAACGGCAGTCGCGCCTCGCACCACGCGGCCACGGCTAACAGGAGATCGTCGCGACCTTGCGGCGCGGCCAGCTGCAATCCAATCGGCAACGCATGCGCGTGGCCCACGGGAATCGATATAGCAGGATATCCCGTGAACGACCACAGCGTGCAGCACGAAGGGTCGCCGGTCGTGGCAAGGCTCCAAGGCGCCGGCCCGGGTGCGGACGGCGTGAGTACCGCATCGAAACCGTCGAGCCACTCGGTGAAATCGGCAATGGCGCGCTCGCGTGTCGCGAGCGCGGATTCGTATGCGGTATCGCTAACGCTACGGCCTTCGTCGAGCGCCGCGTTGAGGTGCGGCGAAAACCGGGCACGTTCGCGCGCCTGCAGCACGCCCAAGTGGCGGGCGGCCTCGTGCAACATGATCATGCGAAAGACGACGTTGGCATCCCGGTACGCCGGTGGAAACTCGACGGCAACCACTTCGGCCCGAGTCCGCAGTTGCGTCACGGCGGCTTCAACGACATCGTCGGCGTCGCAATCGAGCTGCGTCCAAGGAAATGCGCCGAGATACGCCAAGCGCGGCGGCTTCGCCAATGGCGTGATCGCCCCCGCCAGGCGTCCGTGATCCGTCGCCGCGCTAGCGAGGAGCGCTGCGTCTTCGACGGTCCGTGCAAACGTGCCGATGGTATCGAGCGTCTCGCTGAACTGGTGCGTGCCGGCGAACGGGATTGTGTTCACCGTTGGCTTGAATCCGACGATGCCGCAATACGCCGCCGGGCGGATCACCGAACCGTTGGTCTGCGTGCCGAGCGCACCAGCCACGTGCCCGGCCGCCACCGCGGCAGCCGATCCCGACGACGACCCGCCGGGCGTGTGTGCCGGATCCCATGGATTGCGCGTCTTCGCGGGGTCCATGAACGCAAAGGGTGTGGTCACTGTCTTGCCGAACACGTAGGCACCGGCTGCCTTCAAGCGTTCGATGCACGCGGCATCGCGCGCTGGACGATGACCCGCGAAGATCGGCGAGCCCATTTCCGTCGGCAGGTCGGCGGTGGCGATGATGTCTTTGACGCCGATACCGGCTCCGGCAAGCGCGGAGGCCGCGGCGTCGGACCGATCCGCGGACCTGCGCACGTATCCCGGGTCGAGAGTGGCCCACGCGCCGATCGCGGCTTCCGTTCCCGCAATCCGCGCGAGTTGCGCCTCCGCGAGCGAGCGGGCGGTCAGTTGCCCGTCGGCGATCGCTTCGACAGCCTCGGTGAGCGTTAACGCGTAACGCGCGATGGTTTGCGTCATTACTTGAACCCTAAGGAGTGTCAATCCGCACCAGCGGCCGCGCGTCGCTCGTGCTCGTACGGGGCGCGGTCAGAAATAGCGCCTGCAGATCGTTCAAGAATCGTCGTCCCAGTTCGGTGGCTTTCAGCTTCGTCGGGTCGGGTTCGAGCAAGCCCTTGTTCGTCGCCTCCGCGATAGTTCGCGCGATCTGGGCAAGCGAATACCCGGTGCGGTCGGCGAACAGCGCCACCGGCACACCATCGACAAGCCGCAGCGCGTTCAACATGAATTCGAAACCGACGTCGGAGCGCGCGACCTCGGTTTCCTCCATCAGCGGCGTGCCGGCGCCAACGCGTTCCAGATATTGCGCTGGTTGCTTCCAGCGGACCTGCCGCACGATGCGGTCGGCGAACGAGAGCTTGGAGTGCGCGCCGGCGCCGATGCCCAGATAGTCGCCGAAACGCCAGTAATTCGTGTTGTGCACCGATTCGCAGCCGGCCTTCGCATAGGCCGACGTCTCGTAATGATGGTAGCCGGCGTCGCCAAGCATCGCGTGGACGTTATCGTCGATGTCGGCTGCGGTATCGTCATCCGGCAACGGCGGTGGGTAGCGATGGAACAGCGTGTTCGGCTCGAGCGTTAGGTGATAGAACGACAGGTGCGACGGCCTGAACGCCAGCGCCGCCGCGGCGTCGGCGCGAGCCTGCGCGATGGTCTGCCGCGGCAGCGCATACATCAAATCGAAGTTCACGTTGCCAAAGATCATCAGCGCCGCTTCCGCCGCGCGCCGTGCCTCGTCGGCATCGTGCACTCGTCCCAACGCCTGCAACATCTGCGTATCGAAGCTCTGCACGCCAAGCGAAAGCCGGTTGACACCCGCGCCAAAAAAACCGGCGAACTTCTGTCGTTCAAACGTCCCGGGATTGGCTTCGAGCGTTACTTCGGCGGCGGGCTGCAGCGGCACGCGCGCACGAACGCCGGCGAGCAGCCGATCGATCGCGCCAACAGAGAAAAGGCTTGGCGTTCCGCCGCCGATGAACACGGACACGATCTTGCGCCCCCAGATCAGCGGCAGCGCGCTTTCAAGATCGGCAATGAGCGCAGCGACGTAAGCTTCCTCCGGCACCGGCCCGCGCGCTTCGTGCGAGTTGAAATCGCAGTACGGGCATTTCTTGAGACACCACGGAATGTGCACGTAAAGCGCGAGCGGCGGCAGCACCGCGAAATGCGGCCGCTTGAGCGTGGCCACGTCGACCCCGGTCCGCACTGTCGCGGCGGCGTTGATCATTCGTTGCCTTTCATGTGGGCGAGCTTCGCAAGCAACGCGCGCATCGCGCGGCCGCGGTGAGAAATCTCGTTTTTCTTGGTCAGCGGCAGCTCAGCGCCCGTCAAACCGGTCTCGTTATCCTGAAAATAAGGATCGTAGCCAAACCCGCCGCCGCCGCGCGGGTTTTCAACGATGGTGCCGTGCCAAGCGCCTTCGGCAACGATCGGCTCCGAGTCGTGCGCACGTCGAACAAGCACCAGCACGCAGTAGTAATGCGCTCGGCGATCGGTGACGGAGCGCATTGCCGCGACCAGCTTTTCGTTGTTGCGACTATCGGACGCGGGCTCACCCGCGTAGCGGGCGGAGTGCACGCCCGGCGCGCCGTTCAATGCGGCCACGCAAATTCCCGAATCGTCGGCCAACGCCGGCAACTCCGCGTACGCGCTCGCGTGGCGGGCCTTGGCGAGCGCATTCTCGATGAACGTTACGTGCGGCTCGGGCACTTCGGCAATGCCCAAATCCGCTTGCGTTATCACGTCGATTAAGAGCGGTGAGAGCAAACGGCGGAATTCCCGCACTTTGCCGGGATTGGCTGAGGCGAGAACGAGTCGGGAAAACACTGTTGCTTGCCCGCTGGGCGAGGCAGACTGCGATGAAGTCACGCAACCCTTTAGCGCCCAAGCGCGCGCCTCAGCGTCCAAGCGCTGCCTTCTGCGCCTCGATCAAGCGCCCTATGCCGCTTTGCGCCAAGCCAATGAGCACGTCCATTTCTGCGTGGGTGAACGGCGCCCCTTCCGCCGTTCCCTGCACCTCGACGAATCCCCCGGCGCCGGTCATCACGACGTTCATGTCGGTGTCACAACTCGCATCTTCGCCATAGTCAAGGTCGAGCAGAGCGGACCCGTCGATGACGCCGACGGAGACCGCCGCGACAAAATCGGACAACGGCTCGCGGGTTATGCCGCGTTGGACTTTGCACCACGCAAGCGCATCGGCCACGGCGACGCACGCGCCGGTAATCGATGCGCAGCGCGTGCCGCCATCGGCCTGCAACACATCACAATCAATCTTCAGCGTCTGCTCGCCGAGTGCGGACAGGTCGGTCACCGCACGCAAACTGCGGCCGATCAGCCGCTGGATCTCCTGCGTACGACCGGACTGCCGGCCCTCAGCGGCTTCGCGGCGCATGCGCGTGTTGGTCGCGCGCGGCAGCATGCCGTACTCGGCCGTGAGCCAGCCGCGGCCCTTGCCCTTGAGGAACGCGGGAACGCCATCTTCGACGCTGGCCGTGCACAGCACGCGCGTGTCGCCCATTTCGATCAGAACAGAACCTTCGGCGTACTTGGTGTAATGGCGCGTCAAGCGCACCGCGCGCAGCTCATCAGCGAGTCTTCCGCCGGACCGGGAAGGCATGGAAGCATCCGAACGATAAACAGCGAGTATAACGACCAGCGACGATCAACCTGCGTTCGACGTCACGCCGCGCAGTCCCTCCTCCAGCGTGAACGGCGGACGCCAGCCGGTCGCACCGCGAAACGCCGCCGTATCGACTTCCAGCGAATTCGTTAGCCGCGCAATCGCCGCAGACTGATTGATGCACGCTCCGGCCAGACGCAACAATGGCAGCGGCACAGATACCAGCCGCGCCGAAACGCCAAGCGCGTTGGCAACAGCCCGGATCAACGCCGGAGTTGAGGGTGCTTCCGCATCGGCGACGAAATAGGTCGCGGGGCGATGTTGCGTCGCCGGCGTGTGCGATGCGAGCAGCGCTTCGATCGCGCTTGCAAAATTGTGGACGGACAAGAGACTGCGCCGGTTCGCGACGGCACCCAGAGGCAACGGAACCCCGCGTACAACCGCGTTGACCAACTTGGCGAAGTTGCCTTTCACGCCGGGTCCGTACATCAGCGGCAAGCGCAGAACTGTAACCTCGAGATCGGTGTCGCGCGCGATCTCCCGCAGTGCCTGCTCGGCTGCCCATTTGCTCCTAGCGTACGCATCGCGAGGATTCGCGGCGTCGCTTTCGACAAAAGGGTGCTCCGGCAATGTCGCTTCGCCGTTGACCTTCACCGTGCTGGCAAAAATGAATTGAGCGATCCCGCAGGCAACGGCCGCGCGCGCCAACCGCTGCGAACCGACGCAGTTCGCCAATTGATACGCATGTTCAGCAGCAGGCGCCATTTCACGGGCGATATGCGCGCGGCCGGCCAGATGGACGACGGCATGCGCGCCGCGGATTGCCGTGGCCAGCGCGTGCTCATCGCTCGCGGCAAGATCACCCGTCGCAACGTTGTCGTCTTCGCGCGCGTGCGCCTTGCCATCCAACCCGCGCACCAGCTCGCGCACCTGCATCCCGCGTCCCCGCAGGTACGCGCACAACGCGCGGCCGGCGAATCCGTCGGCGCCGGTCACGACGATAGGAGCTCTCTCGCTCATCCCTGCAACCGGCCCGCTCTCAAAACCACTTCCATCCGTGCTTGGAATAAAAGCGCCAGCCGCTTTTCACGAACAGCCAGATATGCGTGATCCCCTTGTCAGCCGCACCGCCGCCATGATGGCCGATTTCCACCGCAGGTACGTATGCGGTCTTGGTGACACGGTTCAAGCGCACGCTCCAGTCGAAATCCTCGAAATACAGAAAGTACCTGGGATCAAAGCCGCCGGTACGATCGATCGCGTCGCGCTTGACCAGCATGAACGCGCCGGAGAGCGCCGGAATGCCGACGACGTCGCGGGGAGGGACGACGCCGATGACATCGCGCATTTCGTACCGCGAAAGCCGCCGGCGAAACGCCGACCGCAGCACGCGCGGCGCGAAGCCACGCAGCAGAAGATCGAATACCGCCGGATAGCGCTTGCACAAATATTCACGCTCTCCATCGGCGCCGATCGTCGATGGCGCCAACGCGCCGACGCCGGGATGCTCGTCGAGCCAGCGCACGCCGTTGGCGATCGCGTCCGGCGCAACCTCGACGTCCGGGTTCAACACCAGGTGATAGTCCGACCCGGTGCCATGCAGCACGAGATTGTGCGCGGCACCGTAGCCAATGTTGGCATGTCCGTGCAGATAAGTGACGTGGACGCTGGTATCGAGAAACCGGTTCTTGCCCAGCGCAATGACGCGGTCGGCGATTGCGCGGTCTTCGCTGTTGTCGATCAGCGCGAGGTGCACGGTGCGCACCGCGCCGTCTTCGCGCCCGGCGTCGATCGCCAGTGCCAGTTTGCGTAGACAGCGTTCGAGCAGCCGCAGGTCGGGACGAAACGTCACGACACTGATCTGCAACGAGGAAGGGAGCACGCGAGGCTATGGGAAAATCTTAGAGGGAGGACACGCATGTGCTCTTGTCACCAACATGACGCCGCCCGCGCTGACCCGGTACGCTAGAATCGTGTGGGAATCGCCGGTAAACGTCAACTCGCGCATCACAATGTTCTCAACTGCCCGACCGTGATTCAACGAGAATCCGGGACGCAGGTCTCTACGGCAATAAACCCGCTGCGCGCGAAGCTCGCCGCGGGTCGCCCGCTGGCCGGCGTCTGGTCGGTGATCCCCTCGGCGCAGCTCGTGGGCGCGCTGGCGGCGTCCGGATTCGATTTTCTGATTCTCGACTGCGAGCACGGCGGCTACGATTTCGCGACCCTCGAGGCTGCGATTACCGCGTGCGAAGCAAGCGGGGCATCACCGCTCGTACGCTCGCCGGGTGCGGATGCTTTCTTCATTCAGCGCGTGCTCGACCTGGGCGCCGACGGCGTATTGGTGCCGCAGATTGCCGATGCACTGACTGCCCACAGCGCCGTCAAGATGGCGCATTTCGCTCCGGAAGGCACACGCGGTTACAACCCCTTCACGCGCGGCGGCAACTACGGCACGCCGCCGCAACCCAAGCTTGCCAGCGGCTATCCGCTCACCGGCGTACTGGTCGAATCGCCGACAGCCGCCGAGCAACTCGAGCGCATCGTCGCGATTGCCGCGCTCGATCTCGTGTATCTCGGTGTCTTCGACTATTCCGTCGCGCTGGGCATTCCCGGCCAGGTCGACGATCCGCGCGTGCAGGCGTTCGTCGAACGCGCCGCAAGAATCGCGCGCGCTGCGGGCAAGGCTGTCGCCACCACGGCAATGTCCGAAGCTCAAACTCAGCGGCTGACGTCGCTCGGCGTCAACGTCTTGTTGTGGGGGGTCGACACATGGCTCGCCGGTCAGAGTGCCAAGACCGGGCTCGACCTCTATCGCAGATTCGGATGGACGGCGCGATGACCGCTGACGCGCGCTTCGCCTCCGATGCCGTAGAGGCTTTTGCCCATGCGCTGCTCGTCAAGGCGGGGCTGCGCGAAGACATCGCACGCGACGTCGCGCTGGTGCTGGTGGAAGGCGATCTGCTGGGCCACACGACACACGGCCTCGCATTGCTTGCCCCCTATCTCGCTGAAATCGCGAATGGCGGGTTGGCCAAGAGCGGCGCGCCCATTATCGTCAGCGCGCGTCCGGCGGCGCAACTCTGGGACGGCCAGCGTCTACCCGGGCCGTGGCTTACGCTACGCGCACTCGATGCGGCGATGACGATGGCGCAGGATTTCGGGACCGGCACCGTGGTGATTCGGCGCGCGCATCATATTGCCTGCCTTGCCGCGTATTTGAAGCGCGCCACGGACCGCGGCTTGCTGGCGCTCATCTACTGCTCCGATCCGAGTACGGCGAGTGTCGCGCCGTTCGGTGGCGTATCGCCGGTCTTTACGCCGAATCCGCTCGCCGCCGGCATTCCGACGTCCCGAGATCCGATTCTTCTCGACGTTTCCGCGAGTCTCACGACCAACGGCCTGACGAACCGGCTCTTCAAAGCCGGCGCCAAGCTGCCACACGCGTGGCTGCAGGACGCGCAAGGGAACGCGACCAACGATCCCGCCGTGCTGTTCAACGAGCCCCAAGGAACGCTTCTGCCGTTGGGTGGACTTGAAGCCGGGCACAAAGGGTACGCACTCGCATTGCTGGTCGAAGCGCTGACCGGCGGTCTCGCGGGCTTCGGTCGCGCCGATCCGGCGGAAGGTTGGGGAGCGACCGTCTATGTCCAAGCATTGGACCCGGCAGCGTTCGGCGGTACCGATGCATTCAAGCGACAGACCGATTGGCTCGTCGCGGCGTGCCATGAGGCGACGCCGCGAGCAGCCGGCACGCCACCTCGTCTACCCGGAGAGCACGGCTTGCAGCGCTACCGCGACCAGCGCGCGAATGGCGTCGTCTTGCATCCGTCGATCATGCCGGCGCTGCAGCCGTGGGCGGAGAAATTTACGGTCGTCGCGCCAGAACGAGTTAACTAAGTTGACGATCGCTTCGTTTCCGACTTTTGGCTTCACACAACCCGCACCCCGTCGCCGTAAACCGCCAACGTCGCCTCCGCAGTTAGCAGTATTAACGGCTACGAGGGCATGTGCGACCAAGAGCCGGTCAAAGGATCGCGGTGGTGCCAAGGAAGCGTTTTTACCCGGACCGCGTGAGCTCCGGTGACCGGCAGATTCTGCCCTCGTACAAGCAGCAGACGACGTGGGTGTCGAGATGGATTACTTCAGATTGCCCGGCTCGTGCCACGTCCCTACTTTGACCTTGACCAGCGATGCGGCAGCACCGTTCACGAGTTTCCGGCGCTTGAGTCGCGCAAGCATCTCGCCAAAGCGCCGGTTTTGCTGCGGCCCGTTGTGAATGGCGTCGAGGTTATCCTGCCGCGAAGCTTTGCCGATTATCGGTGGCAATGGCTCGAGAGTGCGACGCAGGAATATGGCGGACTGGGCGTGCCGCCGACCTCGCCGATACGGATTTCTTGGACCGTACAGAACTGAATGAGGGGATGACGAAGATGGAGAGGCGCGAACAGAAGGAATCGCCACGCCTATCGGTGCAGAACGACCGGCGGGCATGATTGCGTTGACACGGACGAGCTACGCGGGCATGGAGAGAAGTAACGCTAAAAGAGGTCGCTTGGGCAAGTGGAATTCACTCAAACGCGAAGCCGGTGTTCGTTATTTCCAACGCCACGTATCGCGCAGTCGCAACGTCGTGGGTGTCCCGCTTGCAATCCATTCTTCCAACCCGCATATGCCCCTGGCCTGCTGTGATCCTCGCGGTCCGGGCCGACCGTTGGCGCGGGCGGCATTCTTCACATGAAAAAGAGGGCGACGTTGCTGCATCCTGGCGTTTGGCTGCTGCTGTTCTTCGCGTTGCTGGTCGCCGGGCCGGTGATCACGATCGCTTCCGGCAAAGTGGGGATCCGGGGCGACTGGTCGAAGGCGACTCATAGGGCATCGGGTCTCGCCCCCGACCCCGCGACCCATCGCGAAGCGGTCGTGCAAGTCTACGGCGGCCGCACATTCGGATGGCGCGGCGCGTTCGCCGTGCACACGTGGCTTGCCGCGAAGCCCGCCGGCGCCAGCCGTTACACGCGTTACGAGGTGATCGGCTGGTACGCACGCGGCGGCCGATCCGCGCTTTCGGTGTCCGATACGCGTGCCCCGGACGCCGAGTGGTACGGCACCGCGCCTGAGTTGATCCGTGACGTGCGCGGCGCGGAAGCCGAGGCCGTCATCGCGAAGCTCGACCGGGCGGCGGCTTCGTATCCGTACGCGAACAGCTACAGCGTCTGGCCGGGCCCGAACAGCAACACGTTTATCGCGCATCTCGGCCGCGAGATCCCCGAATTGCGGCTCGCAATGCCCGCGACCGCTATCGGCAAGGACTATCTGCCGCTGTCCCAAGCGATTGCGCGCGTGCCAAGCGGCACCGGCTTTCAGCTCTCGCTCTATGGGCTCTTGGGCGGGCTCGTCGGTGTGGAGGAAGGCATCGAGCTCAACGTTCTTGGGCTTGTCCTCGGCCTCGACTTCCGACCGCCCGCGGTCAAGCTTCCCGGCATCGGCAACTTTCCCCCGCGCAACGTGCTGAACCCGGCGAAGCCGATGAGCACCTGATGCCGCGAGGTCGCGCAACAAACGGTCGTCCGCCATCGCGCATCACGGCTGCATCTCGCGCGTCTAGCCCAGCCCGCGTTCGTCGGCCGCCACAGTTCGCCGCTGCATCTTTCGCATCTAGCCCAGCCCGCCATCCGCAGCCGCTGCGTCTCTCGCATTCGAGCCGCTAGTCCACATTCGTCGGCCACCGCTCATCCCCGCGCATCTCGCGCATCTAGCCAGCCCACGGTCGCCGGCCACCGCGGCTTTTCGCCGCTACATCTTTCGCGAGCTCGTTGTCAGCCGGCCCGCAGTCGGCGGGCGCGCGGTCCCGCCATCGCCCGACGCGGTATTCTTGCGATGTGCAAGGATGAACCCGAAGGAGTCACGGCGATGATGTCCCACGAACAAAACGAGCTAATGACGCGCATCAGCGCTGACCGACCCGCGGGCATGCTGTTGCGCAAGTACTGGCAGCCGGCCGCGCTGATGGATGAATTCGCAGATGCGAAGCCGCTGAAGGCGCTGACGCTGCTTGGCCAGGACTTGGTGCTGTTCCGCGATGAAATGGGTCGCTTCGGACTGCTCGACCGGCACTGCCCGCACCGCGGTGCCGACTTGTCCTACGGCCGGCTCGAGAACGGCGGGTTGCGCTGCTTGTTTCACGGCTGGCTGTTCGACGTCGACGGCAAGTGCCTCGAAACGCCTGCCGAGCCTGAAGGCAGCCCGATGTGCAAGCGCGTGCGCCAGCAGGCTTATCCGGTGATTCAGAAAAGCGGCATCCTGTGGGCGTACTTAGGCGAGGGCGAGCCGCCCGCGTTTCCCGATTTCGACTGCTTCGTCGCGCCTGACAGCCATGTGTTCGCCTTCAAGGGCTGGTGGGAATGCAATTGGCTGCAGGCGCTCGAGGTAGGCATCGATCCCGCGCACGCGTCTTATCTGCATCGCTACTTTGAGGACGAGGACCCAAAAGACAGCTATGGACGGCAGTTCCGTAGCTCGTCCAGCGACACGAACATGCCGATGACCAAAGTGTTGCGCGAGCATGACCGGCCGGAGATCCGCGTTGAAAAGACCGACTGGGGCCAGCGCCTGATCACGCTGCGCAAAATCAACGAACAGCATACGCATGTGCGCGTCACCAACACGATTTTCCCGCAGGCTTTTTTGATCCCGATGTCCGACGAGATCACGATCTCGCAGTGGCATGTGCCCATCGACGATGAGAACACCTGCTGGTACACGATCTTCACGAGCTTCGGCGCGCCGATCGATAAGCAGCGATTTCGCGAAATCCGGCTGAAGACCTATCCGGCGCCGGATTACCGTCCGATTTTCAATAAGCGAAACCGCTACGGCTTCAACCTCGAGGAGCAGCGCTCACAGACCTACACCGGCATGGGCACGGACATCAACATCCATGACCAGTGGGCATGCGAGAGCCAAGGTCCGATCCAGGATCGCACGCGCGAGCATCTGGGCACGTCGGATCGCGGCATCGCGACCTATCGCCGCATGCTGCTGGAGGCAATTGCGACCGTACAAAGTGGCGGCAAGCCGCTCATGTGCCTGGACGAGAGGGCCGCGCGTGCTTTGCGCGGCCCGGCAACGCTCGATGGCCTGGGCCCAAGTTCCGGCTGGGAAGGCTACTGGCCCGAAGTTGACGAGCGGCGGCGTAGCAATGCGCCGTGGGCGGCGCCCAAGGCGGCATGAAAAGCGGTGAAGTCGGAAATATGAGGTTCGTCGAACGTCATAACCTGTGGAGCGACGTGCAGGTCGCGGCTGCGCGCGAGGCCGAGAAGACAATCGGCGAGCGCGGCATCGAGCTGGTGCGATTCGCATTCGCTGACCAGCACGGCTTGGTCCGGAGCAAGTCGATCATTGCAGGCGAAGCGGCGAACGCGATGGTGGCCGGGGTCAAAATGGTGAGCTCCATCCTGCTCAAGGACACTTCCAATCGCACCGCGTGGCCAGTATTTTCCAAAGGCGGGGGCTTCGAAACCCGCGACTTCGAAGGGGCGGCAGACGTAGTTCTGATCGCCGATCCGACTACGTTTCGAATACTTCCATGGGCGGAGAATACCGGCTGGGTCTTGTGCGACGCCTACTTTCCCGACGGCCGCGCGGTACCGTTCGATACGCGCGGCATCCTGCGCCGAGCCTTGGCGTCACTCGCGAAGCAGGGGTTCGATTACGTCAGCGGACTGGAAGTCGAGTTCTACGTGTTTCGGCTCGAGAGCCAGCGGACCACACTCGCCGAGAGCGGTTGGCCGGGAGAGCCGCCGCAGGTGAGCCTCTTCAATACGGGCTACCAGTTGCTCAGCGAGCAGCGCTTCGATCAGCTCGAGCCTGCGCTAGCGATCCTGCGGCGTGAGGTTCTCGCGATGGGCATGCCGCTGCGTTCGGTCGAAGTCGAGTTTGGCCCAAGCCAATGCGAATTCGTATTCGACGTCGGGATCGGCATCGACTCCGCGGACACGATGATCCTATTCCGCAACGCTGCGAAGCAGATCATGCGGCGGCATGGACTGCACGCAAGCTTCATGTGTCGCCCGCGGATTCCGAACGTGATGTCCTCGGGCTGGCATCTGCATCAATCGCTGCGGGCACGAACCAGTGGCGCTAACGCGTTCACGTGCGCGTCGGCGGCAGGCAACGCCGATTCCGCGGGAAACTATCTGTCGCCCACCGGATGCCGCTTTCTCGCCGGATTGTTAGCCAACGCGCAAGGTGCGACGGTTTTCGCCACACCCACCGTGAACGGCTATCGGCGCTATCGCCCGAACTCGCTCGCGCCCGATCGCGCCACGTGGGGAGTTGATAACCGTGCTGCGATGCTCCGCGTAACCGGTGGGGCGGGCGAAACAGACGCGCATATCGAGAACCGCATCGGCGAGCCGGCGGCCAATCCCTATCTCTATATGGCCTCGCAAATATTCGCCGGTCTCGACGGCTTGGCGCGAGAGCTCGATCCCGGACCTCGGGCGGATAGTCCATACGAAACAACTGCGCCGTTACTGCCGACAACACTGGCCGATGCGATAAAGGCGTTGCGGGACAATGCCTGCATGCGCGACGGCTTCGGCAGCGAATTCGTCGACTACTACGTGCGCATCAAGGAAGCCGAACTCGCGCGCTTCAAGGCCGAAGTGACCGAATGGGAGCATCGGGAATACTTCGATTTATTTTGACTACACATCAAAGGAGTAGCGATGAAGATAAGGCACCTCTTTTGCAGCGCCATTGTCGCGGCCGCAGCGGGCTGGGTGGGTATCGCCGGAGCACAGGAGACGACGCTCAAATTGCATACGTTCATGTCGCCGACATCGAACGTCTGGCTCAACATGCTGGTGCCGTGGATGGACAAGGTTACGAAAGAGTCGGGCGGCAAGATCACCTTCCAGGCGTTTCCCTCGATGCAGCTCGGCGGCGCTCCGCCGCAGCTCTACGATCAAGCAAAAGATGGCGTCGCCGATGTCGTTTGGACGCTGCCTGGCTATACGGCCGGCCGTTTTCCGGCGGTCGAAGTGTTCGAGCTGCCGTTCATGTTCAACAACGCCGATGCGGTCAGCCGCGCACTCTGGGAGTACGTGCAAGGTCCGGGCAAGGGCGACTTCAAGGACGTGCACGTGATCGCCGCGCACTCGCACGGGCCTGGCGTGCTCCACACGCGCGACAAGCAGGTGAAGGTGCTCGCCGACATCAAGGGCATGAAGTTTCGCGCGCCAACCCGTCTTACCAACAAGATGCTCGCGGCGGTTGGCGCATCACCCGTCGGCATGCCACTGCCGCAGATTTCCGATGCGATCAGCAAGGGCGTGATCGAGGGCGCGATGTTGCCATGGGAGGTGATTACTTCGATCAAACTGCAGGAATTGGTCAAGTTCCATAGCGAGACCGACGCCAAGTTTCCGGCGCTTTACACCGCGGTTTTCGTACTGGCGATGAACAAGGCCAAGTACGACGCCCTGCCGCCGGACTTGAAAAAAGTCATCGATGCGAACAGCGGCCCGGAGACGTCAGCGTTTCTCGGGCGTACGCAACAGGCCGGAGACCCGCCGGGGCGCAAGGCGGCGGATGCGCAGAAGAATGTTTTGTACACCATTCCTGCCGCCGAAATGGAAAACTGGCGCAGGGCGTCGCAGGTGGTGGCCGATGACTGGTACAAAGAGATGGCCGCAAAAAACCTGGACGGCAAAATGTTGCACGAGACCGCAAAGGAGCTGATCGTCAAGCACACGAAGTGATCATTGCGTGTCCTCTGCGTGGTAACGCGAGAATGGCGCACGCCATTTGATTGAAAGGAAAATCAGCGAAGAGATCGGCAAGAATCTCGCGACAAACCCAGGAACGGCAGACATTCGCCGGGCGAACCTGTTGCGCAATTACTCCGTCGACCTTGACGTATGTCACTTGAGGTACTAAAGTGACATACATGGAAAAAACGCAAGTATATTTGCGCAAAGAGGAGCTTGCCGCATTACGCAAGGCTGCGGCACGATCCGGACGCAGCGTCGCGGAGCTAGTCCGCGAGGCCATCCGCAAAGTGGTATTAAAGCCGGAAGTCACGGGCCCGGTTGCAATCTGGGACGGGGAACCAAAGCGCTCGTCGATTGACCACGACAGCGTCCACGACGAGCCTTGATGCGGCAAGGGGAAGCCGCCTTCGTTGACAGTGGGGCCTGGATCGCGCTCGCGCTCTCCCGCGATCCGCTACATGCTTCGGCTCGCGAACAGTGGGACATGCTGCAGGCAGAGGGCGCGAAGCTTCACACTTCCATTCCAGTCGTAATCGAGACATTCACCTTTCTTGAACGCAATGCCACTCGGGATGTGGCACTTACTTGGAAGGCTTCTATCTACGAACGGGGAACTGTGAAGATCCTGCCGTGCGACCTACGCGATCTCGAGCAGTCCTGGGAATATTTTAAACGCGCGGATTTGCACAAGCTCTCGGCCGTCGATGCCGCCAGCTTTGTGATCATGAAGCGTGCACGCATACGTCTCGCGTTTACCTTCGATCACCACTTCGCAGTCGCAGGTTACAGATTGGTCTCATAGCCGTGGCAATTACACGCGGCTGCCGCAAACGGACGTGAGCGTATGAATCACAGCGAAATCGTAAGTTGGCTCTGGGGCGTCGCAGATCTCATCCGCGACACCTTCAAGCGGGGCAAGTACCAAGACGTGATTCTGCCGCTCACCGTTCTGCGGCGGCTTGATTGCGTTCTGGCTCGCACCAAGGAGAAGGTGCTCGGCAAGCAGGCCGAGCTGCGGGGTAGGAAACTCGAGAATCTCGACCCGCAGCTGCGTAAAGTCTCGGGCTTTGCGTTCTACAACACCTCCCGCTACGACTTCGAGAAGCTCTTGGCCGACGCGCCGCACCTCGCGGCGAACTTGCGCAACTACATAGCTGGCTTCAGCGCAAACATGCGCGAGGTGCTGGAGAAGTTCGACTTCGATAACACCATCAGCAAGCTCGATGAGGCTGGGCTGCTGTTTCAGGTGCTGGAGCGCTTCAAGAAGGTCGACCTGCACCCGGAGAGGATCGACAACCCAACCATGGGCACGATCTTCGAGGAACTGCTGCGCAAGTTCAACGAAGCTCTGAACGAGAACCCCGGCGAGCACTTCACACCGCGCGATGTCGTGCATCTGATGGTCGATCTCATGCTGGCCGGCGACGAAGCCCCGTTGCGCCGAGGACGTCCGACGCGTTCGGTATACGACCCGTGCTGCGGCTCCGGCGGAATGCTCATGATCACGAAGGATCACATCACGGTCGGCCTCCAAAAGAACGGAGACATCATCCGTCCACCGATCAACCCCGAGGCAGAGATCCATCTCTTCGGCCAGGAGGTGAACCCCGAGACGTGGGCGGTCTCGAAGTCCGATGTCTTCATGAAAGACCCGACGGGCCGCGACGCGGACAACATCGCGTTCGGAAGCACCCTCGCGAAGGACCGCCATGCAGGTAGCAACTTCGACTACCTAATCGCCAATCCGCCCTACGGCAAGGACTGGAAGCGCGACGAAGACGCCGTGCGCGCCGAGCACGAACGGGGCTCGGCGGGGCGCTTCGCGCCGGGGCTTCCGCGTATCAGCGACGGCCAACTCCTCTTCCTCCTGCACATGCTGACGCACGTCAAGGACCCGAAGGAAGGCGGCTCGCGCATCGCGATCATCATGAACGGCTCGCCGCTCTTCACCGGCGATGCCGGCAGCGGCGAGAGTGAGATCCGCCGCTTCATCTTCGAGAACGATTTCCTGGAGGCGCTAGTCGCGCTGCCCGAGCAGCTCTTCTACAACACCGGTATCGCCACGTACGTGTGGGTAGTGACCAATCGCAAGTCAGTAGCGCGCCGCGGCAAGGTGCAGCTCATCGATGCTACGTCGTTCTGGGTGCCGATGCGCAAGAGCCTCGGCGACAAGCGCCGCGAGATCCCGCTCGAAAGTGCGCAGGACATCGTGAAGATTCTCGCCGACTTCAACGACGGCGATACGCGCACGATCCCCAAGGACGGCAAGAAAGACGCGCTCGTCGTCAGCAAGATCTTTCCCACGACGCACTTCGGCTTTCGCAAGATCACCGTTGAGCGCCCGCTCCGATTGAACTTCCACGCCAGCCCAGAGCGCATCGCGCGTCTCGAAGAGGAGCGGAGCTTTCAGGCGCTCGCGCAGTCGAAGAAAAAAGGCGCCGCAGGCGCGAAGGAGCAAGTCGAAGGACGGGCCCAGCAGGAGGCGGTTCGCAAGCTGGTCCACGCGCTCCCCGACACGCTGTTCAAGGACCGGCAGAAGTTTGAGGGTGTGCTCGAGACCGCCGCACGGAAGGCGGCTGTGAAGCTGTCCGCTCCCGTCAGCAAGGCGATCCTCTCCGCTCTCTCCGAGCGCGACGAGAGTGCCTCCATCTGCCACGACAATCAAGGCAATCCCGAGCCCGATCCGGAACTGCGTGACACCGAAAGCGTGCCACTGGCCGAGCGCATCGAGACCTTCTTCGAGCGCGAGGTGAAACCCCATGTGTCCGACGCCTGGGTCGACACGGACAAGCGCGATCCGAAAGACGGCCAGGTCGGGCTTGTCGGCTACGAGATCAACTTCAACCGTTACTTCTACCGCTACACACCGCCGCGCCCGCTGGAGGAGATCGAGGCCGACATCCGCGGGATCGAGCGGGACATTCTGAGGATGCTGGCCGAGGTGACGGGGGCTGGACCGGTGAAGTAGGTGCAGACTGTCGGCACTTGCGTGCAAGTGCCGACATTCGCTTCCTGGAAGGGGCTGGCAGGTGGAACTGAACGTCGGCACTTGCGCGTAAGTGCCGACATTTGCTACCATGCCGGCATGGCACAACTTCTTAGTATGGCTCGCTTGGAGTCGGTTGGCGTCGGTGCCTTCTTCCGGCCGCGCGACATCGAGCCGCTGGGGGTGTCGTTCCGGCAACTCCAAAAGCTCGTTTCCGAGGGCGCGGTCGAAAAGCTAGGGGACGGCCTCTATCGCCTGTCGGAGGTCGAAACGACGGAGGTCGAAACGATTGCAATGGTGGCTTCCGCAGCGCCAAACGCGATCATCTGCCTACTGACCGCATTGCGGGTCCACGAAATCGGGACCCAGTCTCCCCACGAGGTCTGGATCGCGCTTGACCGCAAGAGCCGCAAGCCTACGCGCGTGCCGACCAAACTGCGCATCGTGCGCTTTTCCGGGGCAATGCTGACTTACGGCGTACTTAAGCGCTCGATGCTCGGGGTTCCCGTTTCGATTACGTCTCCCGCGCGCACGGTCGTCGACTGCTTTCGCTACCGGAACAAGGTCGGGATTGACGTTGCAATGGAGGCGCTACGCGACGCGGTTCGAACCAGAACAACGACAGTGGACGAAATCTCGCGCGCGGCGGATGTCTGCCGCATCCGCACCGTAATGAGGCCGCACCTGGAAGCAATGTCGATATGAGCTCGCCCGGCCCGGATCGCGCGGAGTCGATTCGAAAGCGCCTCCGAAATCGCCTGCGGGAGCGTGGCGAGGACGTGCAGTTCGGATTGCAGCGCTACACAGTCGAGAGATTCCTCTACAGGCTCGGCGAGTCGGCGCACCGCGACCGGTTCATTCTCAAGGGCGCCGCACTCTTCGCGCTCTGGGGCGGGGCGGCATACCGGGCGACACGCGACATTGACTTTACCGGCTACGGTAACCCCGACGAAGCGTCGGTTCTCGCCGCACTTCGCGAAGTATGCGAGAGCCCGAGTCCCCACGATGAGTTGGTCTTCGATGCCGCAACCCTGACTTCGGAACCGATTCGGGATGACAGTGAGTATCAAGGGCTTCGCATCCGGTTGCAAGGAAGGCTGGGTGAATCCCGCATTCCGGTGCAAATCGACATCGGATTCGGAAATGCGATCGACCCCCCGCCGCAGATAACCATCTATCCGACACTCCTCGACGATCCACCGCCACGGATCAAGGCCTATCCGCTGGAAGCCGTGATTGCGGAAAAGTTTCACGCCATGGTGGTACTTGGCGAGCGCAACAGCCGTTACAAGGACTTCTACGATCTCCACGTTCTTGCCCGTCAGTTCTCCTTCGACGGCCAGCGTCTTGCGCAGGCGTTCGGCGCCACGTTCGAGCGGCGACGAACGAACATCGAGGAAGCTCTTCCGGTCGCGCTTACGCCACGTTTTTTCAGCGACGAGCCCCGCGCCGCGCAATGGCGTACCTACCTCGCGCGTGATCGTTTGCCAGGCGCCCCCGCGGACTTCAGCGCCGCAGGCGAGTTGCTCCGAGCTTTCCTCGCACCAATCTGGAACGCGCTCGCAGCCGGCAACGCCCTCGAATCAGCGTGGCCGCCCGGCGGGCCATGGAGGGGTGGGTCTTGAGCGCAGCAACGATGGAGGAGTAGGTGGCGGGTCCGCGCCGATTCAAGCGGTACCCGGAATACAAGGACTCCCGAGTCGAGTGGCTGGGGGAGATTCCGGCGCATTGGAACGTCCGCAGACTTCGTTCCACGGTGACCAGCTGCCAGAATGGTGTCTGGGGCGACGAGCCCGATGGCATACATGACATTCCGTGCGTTCGTGTCGCTGACTTCGACCGCGTCGGCTTCCGAGTCAACATGGGAGACCCCACTCTGCGATCCATCGAGCCACGGGTCATGAGCGCCCGTCGGCTACGCTCTGGAGATCTCCTGCTCGAGAAGTCTGGTGGCGGAGAGAGGCAGCCAGTCGGCGCCGTGGTCCTCTATGGCCAGGACATTGCAGCGGTATGCTCGAACTTTGTCGCGCGGTTGGCCGTTGCGGATGGCTACTCCCCGCGCTTTCTCACCTATCTGCACGCTACGCTATACGCGTTGCGCGTCAACACACGCCACATCAAGCAGAGTACAGGAATCCAGAATCTCGACAGCACAAGCTACCTGAGCGAAGCGACAGGACTCCCTGACGCAAAGGAGCAACGCGCCATCGCCGCTTTCCTCGACTGCGAGACGGCGAAAATCGATGCGCTGGTGGCGAAGAAGGAGCGGCTGATCGGGTTGCTCCAGGAGGAGCGGACCGCCATCATCACCCGCGCCGTCACCAAGGGTCTCGACGTGAATGCTCCCATGAAGGACTCCGGCGTCGAGTGGCTGGGCGAGATTCCCGCGCATTGGGAGTGCTTTGCAATCGCGCGCGTGACTCTGTCTCGTTGTGACGGGCCCTTCGGGAGCGGCCTTAAGTCGGAGCACTACGCTGCCGCAGGAGTTCGGGTTGTCCGCCTCCAGAACATCGACTGGTCAGAGTTCTCCGACCTGGATAAAGCGTTCATCGACGAAACGTATGCAAAGCAACTCGGAGACCACAGCGTGATTGCTGGAGATCTTTTGATTGCCGGCCTTGGAGATGAAGGACATCCTGTTGGACGAGCGTGCGTCGCACCGGAAGGTATCGAGCCGGCGATGGTGAAGGCGGACTGCTTCCGGTTTCGACTCGATCAGAGGCGAATACTTCCGCGATTTGCCGCGTATCTGTTGTCAGCCACGGCCTCGGCCACCGCGGGCGCGCTTTCGACTGGGGCAACAAGGTCGAGGATGAATCTCACCGCTACGGCAGGACGAAAGGTCGCTGTCCCTCCCTGCATTGAGCAGCGTGCAATTGTCGAACTGCTCGATCGAAATGGGGAGAGTTTCCAGGCGCTCATGAGGCGCATCCGCGGCGCCATTGACCGTCTCAAGGAGCTTCGCACTGCCCTCATCTCGGCCGCGGTGACGGGCAAGATCGACGTCCGGGAGGAAGTCGAATGACTGTCGAAGTTTCAGAGCGCAGCTTCGAAGCGACGATCGAGTGCGGGTTGCTCATGTTCGGTCCCGATGCGTGCCCCGGGGATGTGAATGTGGCAAAGCAAGAGCCACCGCCTTATGGCGAGCGAGTGCCGGGGGGCTACCGCAAGCGCGAAACCGCGGACTACGATCGCGCGCTCTGCCTCCTGCCGCGCGAGGTGGTGGACTTCGTCCTCGCGACGCAGCCCAAGGAATGGAAGAAGCTTGCGCAGCACCACGGCGCCGTAGTGAAGGAGCAGTTCCTTAAGCGCCTCGCTACCGAGATCGAGCGGCGCGGCGCGCTCGACGTGCTGCGGCAGGGGATCAAGGACTCCGGCTGCAAGTTCCGGCTCGCCTATTTCCGGCCCGCGAGCGGACTCAATGAAGAAACAAAACGTCTGCACGCGGCGAACCTCTTCGCCGTGGTGCGCCAGCTCTGCTACAGCACGAAGAACGAGAACTGCCTCGATCTCATGCTCTTCCTGAATGGCATTCCGATCTTCACCGCTGAGCTGAAAAACCCACTCAACGGACAAAAAGTCGAAGACGCGATCCGGCAGTACAAGGCGGATCGCGATCCGCGCGAGCCGCTGTTCAGTTACGGCCGCTGCCTCGCGCACTTCGCGGTGGACCCGGATTTTGTGTACGTCACCACCCACCTCGCCGGCCCGAAGACGCGCTTCCTGCCTTTCAACAAAGGGAAGTTCGGCGGCGCCGGCAACCCGCCCGTGCCACCCACGCAGAAGGGGTATGCGACAGGCTATCTGTGGGACGAGACGTGGGCGCGCGACAGCGTGCTCGACCTCGTGCGCCAGTTTATCCACGAGGTCGAGGAGGAGGACGAGAAGGGTCGCAAGACCGGCAAGCGCTTCCTCATCTTCCCGCGCTATCAGCAGCTCGACGCCGTCCGCAAGCTCGTGATGGATGCGCGCGCCGTGGGCGCGGGCCAACGCTACCTCGTACAGCACTCGGCAGGCAGCGGCAAAAGTTTCACCATCGCCTGGCTTGCCCACCAGCTCGCCACGCTCCACGACGCAGCCGACCGGCGCGTCTTCGACTCGATCGTAGTGATCACCGACCGGCGCATCCTCGACCGCCAGCTCCAGACCACCATGCGCCAGTTCGAGCAGACGCTCGGTGTGGTGGAGAACATCGACACCACGTCGCGTCAGCTCAAGGAGGCGCTCGAAGCCGGGAAGACGATCATCGTCACCACGCTCCAGAAGTTCCCCGTGATCGCGAAGGAGATCGGCGAGCTACCGGGCAAGCGCTTCGCGATGATCGTGGACGAGGCGCACTCCTCGCAGTCGGGGGAGAGCACGAAGAGTCTGAAGGCTGTTCTCGCATCCGGTTCGCTCGACGAGGCGGAGCGCGAGGAGGCCGGAGCGGAGACACCCGAGGAGGAGCTGGAGAACACGATTCTGGCCGAGATGGAAAAGCGCGGACCGCTGCCCAACCTCTCTACCTTCGCCTTCACCGCCACACCCAAGTCCAAGACGCTCGAGCTCTTCGGCATGCGCCGCGCGGACGGGAAGTTCGAGCCCTTTCATCTCTACAGCATGCGGCAGGCGATCGACGAGGGCTTCATCCTCGACGTGCTCGCGAGCTACACCACTTACACGGCCTACTGGCGGCTGCTCAAGAAGGTCGAAGGTGATCCGCACTACGACAAGAAGAAGGCCGAGTACCTGCTCAAGTCATTTGTTGAGCTGCACCCGCACGCGATTGGCGAAAAGGTGCGGATCATGGTGGACCACTTCGCCGCGCAGGTGCAGGGCGAAATCGGCGGCAATGCCAAGGCGATGATCGTCACGCGCTCCCGCCTCCACGCCGTGCGCTACAAACTCGAGGTGGAAAGCTATATAGCGGAGCGCGGCTATTCCTTCAAAGCGCTCGTCGCGTTTTCGGGACGTGTTGACGACGGCGGCCGGGCGTACACCGAGCCGGGGATGAACGGCTTCCCGGAAAAGCAGACCGCCAAAGCGTTCGAGCGGCCGGAGTACCGCTTTCTCATCGTCGCCAACAAGTTTCAGACGGGCTTCGACCAGCCGCTGCTGCATACGATGTACGTGGACAAGAAGCTCGGCGGCGTGAACGCGGTGCAGACGCTGTCGCGGCTCAACCGCACGCATCCGCCCGGGAAGAAGGGCACGCTGGTACTCGACTTCGCCAACGAGGCAGACGAGATCAAAGCCGCCTTCGAGCCGTACTACGAGACGACGCTTCTGTCGGAGGCGACAGACCCGAACCTACTCTACGAGCTCCAGAGCCAGTTGGCCGCCTTCCCGGTCTACACCGACGCCGACGTGCATGGCTTCGCGAAATTCTACTTTGACGCCAAGGCGACGCAGGACCAGCTTTATGCGGTGCTTGCACCGATCGTCGACCGCTTCAGGGAGATTTCCGAGAACGAGCAGCACGAGTTCCGCAGTGAGCTTACCGATTATGTGCGTCTTTACGCGTTTCTCGCGCAGATCCTGACGTTCGCCGACTCTGACCTCGAGAAGCTCTACGTCTTCGCACGCCACCTTCGCCGATTGCTTCCCGCGGACCGCGCCGAGTTGCCAACGGAGGTGCAGCAAAATATCGACATGGAGTCGTACCGACTACAGCAGACGGGTGCCGGAACGATCGCTCTTTCCCGAAAGCCCGGCGTGCTCGACCCAGCCGGTGCGAAGGACAGCCACGGCGCGGCAGAAGAAGAGATGGAAACCCTTTCCCGCATTATCGCCGAGCTGAACGACCGCTTTGGGCTCAACCTCGGACCGGAACACCGGGTGACCCTAGCGCAGATGATGGAGAAGCTGGACGCCGACCCCGGCCTCGACGCCAGCGCGCGCGTGAACACGCGCGAGAACGTCCGACTGACGTTCGATCAGAAAGTCGAGCACGTCATCCAGGAAATCGTCGACTCGAACTTCGACCTCTACAGGCGGATCACCGACGATCGCGCCTTCGGCGAGGCAATCAAGAACGTTCTCTTCGATCTGTACCTTCGCACGCATCGCCAGGCCGAGGAGCTCATCAAGCAAGGCGAGTCGAAAACGCTGGAGTTCAAGTCCACACTGCGCTGGAACATCAAAGAGGATCGGCAGGACGACAAGGGCGTGACGCATGCCGTTCTCAAGACCATCGCTGCGTTTCTTAACACCGAGGGTGGCGACCTTCTGATCGGCGTCGCCGACGACGGGTCAGTCTGCGGCATCGAGCGCGACCAGCTCGACAACGACGACAAGTTCATGCGTCACCTCGCGCAAGTTGTGCGCAACGGGCTCGGCGACCGTTCGGGCACTTGCATCGATCCCAAGACGCAGATCGTCGAGGGAACGACCGTTTGTATCGTGAGCTGCCAGCGCAGTCCGGAACCGGTGTTCCTGAAGTGGAAGGGAATGGAAGCAGGGCCGCAGGGCGATTTATTCGTGCGAAGCGGACCAGGGACGGTCAAATTGCCAGCCGACAGTGTTCGGGAATATATCCGGACACGTTTTCCCGCCTGGACGCCGTCGGCAGATACGACGACCTGAACGCGACGGGAACCAAGACTTGATCTGGCAGCCAGTGTCAGATCGTAGGAGCTCGACCGGCCGAAATCGGCCTATTCTGTTGAAAAACTCGAAATTGCGCTGCCCCCGATTTCTTGCGAGGACGCAGTGCAATCGACAACTCCCAGAGCATTCGCGTGAGGTTCGCTGAGAGGACTCGTGGTGCCGCGGAAGATCGGAACGCGTATCCCCCCACGTCCTAGAAGAGACGACGCCGCTGACGGCCTACAATTTTTCGAGCGACTCCGGAAACGGAGTTTTTCAACAGAATAGGCCAGAAGCGGACGGTCATGAGCATCTGGTTTCGGGCGTGACAACGCGACCCACTTCTCGATGCATCTCGCTGACTCTGCCGACAACCTAAGGCATCATTGGCGCTTCTATTTTGATATGGTCCACGCATTAGCGGTGCCGGCCGGCTGGGCTGCGAAGGACCTCTTGCGGGCCGCCCATTGCGAGCCCCGTGTCTGCCACTGACCTAAAACGAAACGGGCGACTTAGCGATGGCGGCCATGTACTCTGCTTCGGCGTCCGAAGGCATGAAGAGAAATTTAATCCTTAGGGAAACTCTGATTAAGACCCGATGGTCAATGGCATAGTAACGCCACCGAACTTGGGGAATGAATGATGAAGCAGAGCACGTTTGCCGATCTCGAATACGACGCCAAGAAGAAGCGCACCAAGCGCGAGAAGTTTCTTGGCGAGATGGATCGGGTGGTGCCCTGGGCGCGATGGTTGGCGCTGATCGAACCGCATTACCCCAAGGCGGGTCTGGGACGGCGGCCGATGCCGCTGGAGCGGATGCTGAGGATCTATCTGTTGCAGCAGTGGTTTAACCTGTCCGACCCGGCGATGGAGGAGATGCTGATCGACTCGGAATCGATGCGCCGCTTTACCGGGATCAATCTGATGGATGATCCGGTGCCGGACGAGACCACGATCCTGAAGTTCCGGCACCTGTTGGAGAAGCACGAATTGACCGAGCGCTTGTTTCGCGAGGTGGGCCTGCTGTTGACGGAGCGCGGTCTGCTGTTGCACAAGGGCACGATTGTCGACGCCACCATCATCAGCGCCCCGCCGTCGACCAAGAACCGGGAGCGGGCGCGCGATCCGGACATGAGCCAGGTGAAGAAGGGCAACAACTGGCACTTCGGCATGAAAGCGCATGTCGGTGTCGACCTAGACAGCGGGCTGATGCATACCCTGGTGACGACCACGGCGCGGGAATCGGATCAGAACGTGTTGCCGCAGTTGTTGCATGGCGCGGAGAACGAGGTCTTGGGCGACCGCGGTTACGGCAGCAAAGCCGATCGCGCGCTCGCCCGGGAGGCCGGGATCGCGTTGCGCACCGCGCATCGCACGACCCGCGGCAAGGAACTGACGTTCCAGCAGGAACTGGAGAACAAAGTCATCGCCTCGTTGCGCGCTATCGTTGAGTTCCCGTTCCGGGTGGTCAAGCGCCAGTGGGGGCATGCCATGGTGCGCTATCGCGGGCTGGCGAAAAATACCGCGCAGCTCCAAATCCTGTTTGCGTTAGCCAATTTGTATCAGGCACGACCTCAATTATTGTCATCATAGGAAACGTGCGTCCGGCAAACGCCAAATTCGGCGGTAAACCGGCGCGAACGAGCGATTCTTGGCGTTTCGAAGGTGCACCCCGCCACCTTTCAAATCCGAATTCAAAGCAGAACGCCCCTTGAGCCACAATCGGCAACAATTTCGCGCTAGATCAGAGCTTCCTTAGTGCGTCCGCGTGTTGTATTGTCGTAAGAATGCCCGGGGTTCTCGGGGCCTTGGTGGAGGCTTCTCGCCTGATGGGTCGTGCTGCAGGTACGTGTGTCGCCGCAGCCCTGATGGTGCTGGTGCGCAGCCCCGGCTGCAACAGGATTACCACGCTCGGGCGCCTCCGTGCCGACATGCCGGAGACGCCCCGCCGAGGTCGAGGCCGGGTGGTAAAGCTATGTCGGCGCGCGGCAGGCACGCTCTCGGATTATCCGACTGACGGGGGAAACGTCCCCGTTCTCCTGCACCGCCGCACATGAGTATGGACGCTTCTGACCTGCCACAACCAGGCGAACCCTTGTCTCGCACTCCCCGGCACGTGGGGCTCATTCCCGACGGCAACCGACGCTGGGCGGCCGCCCGCGGACTGCGTCGGGGCGCCGGATACGAGGCGGGAATCGGGCCCGGACTGCGGTTGCTGCAGGTCTGCCGGCAACTGGGGATCGAAGAGGTTTCGATTTACGGGTTCACTAAAGAGAACACCCGGCGGCCTGCTGGACAGGTCGAGGCATTCCGCAGGGCTTGCGTGAGTTTCGCGAAGGGGGCGCTGGAGCAAGGCGCGGCGCTGCTGGTCGTGGGGGACGCCGCGTCGAAGATATTCCCCGAAGAGCTGCGGCCCTGGACAGACGCGCGCAGCCCCGGCGACGTGCGAGTCAACCTGCTCGCCAATTACGGGTGGCACTGGGATCTGCACTCAGCCCGGGCTCGCCAAGCCAGGACGCCGGTAAGGCCGGCCACGATGTTCGGCGCGCTCGCCTCCCGCGACGTCTCGCGGATCGATCTGGTGATCCGATGGGGCGGCCGCCGGCGTCTGTCCGGCTTCCTCCCGCTGCAATCGGCCTACGCCGACTTCTACATCATCGATTCGCTGTGGCCGGACATGCGGATCGACGAGTTCCGTGGTGCGCTCGCCTGGTATCAGGAGCAGGACGTCACTCTGGGTGGCTAGCGCGTTGGCCGAACCCGGCACGACCCGATGCCGGGCCGCGCCAAGGCATCCTCACATTAAATTCCATCAATCACCGCGTGGCGGCGCACTCCATCTTGGCTCCGGGAGGTCACGGAGGCCGCGGGCGTGCGCTGTGGAGGCGTTCTGAGCCTACCGCGCACAAATCATCGATCTGAGCGCGCGCACCCAGGGTCGCCTTCAGGGGGCTCCTGGCCGATCATCGAACGTCGTACCCGGCGGGGTAGTGCAGGTGCACGTCCTTCGACGAGGTCACCTTGATCTTCCTGAAATCCTTGTTCGAGGGGGTGTTCGAACCCGATCCGGCGGGCAGTGTCATCTTCCGTGCCGCGACCGGGCTCGATGCGAACGCTTTTCGCCCAAGTGCAGGAATGCGTACGCCGGCGCTTGCTGCGCAGCTTCGTGCGGCGCGGCCTGCTGCTAGGCGATGACGCACGGGCGATGGGGCAATGCGAACACGGCGGTGGCTTTTGCGTCGACGCGTCGGTGCGCATCGAGGCCGCTGACCGCGCGGGGCGCGAGCGCCTACTGCGTTACTGCGCCCGCCCACCCTTCGCTCTGGAACGGCTACGCGAACTCGGCTCCGAGCGCCTGCTCTACGAGGGCACCAAGCCTGGTCCGGGTGCCAGCGGCCCACTGCTCCTGACGCCGCTTAGAACTGCTCGACCGCCTCGCCGCGCTGGTGCCGCCACCGTTACTTCGGCGTGCTGGCGCCGAACTCACCGTTGCGCCCCGCGGTGGCCGCGATGACCATGCCGGCGGCGATGCCCGCTGCGGCCGCGCCACCGTTAAGCGTCTGCTTTCTCGATTTCCTGCGACCGCTTCGGGTGGTCAGTCATGTCTGCAGTGGGTCGAGGCCGTGTGAAAACCCAAAAGTTGTGTTGGAGCGGCAATGAATCGTGTCGATGCTGGTTCGGCAAGGCCGAGGGTGGGACCGGATTTCGTAGCGCGCGTGGTCGGCTTGATCAGTTCAATTCTCAAAGCAGCTGTTGGACGCCGTCGAGCGGCGGTAACGCGCTTATTGCGATGACGAAAAGGCAGTTACGCCCTCATCGCTTGCATTAGCGGCAGGATGCCGAGAATTTGCATCGCCCGTTTCAGGTTGTAAGCGAGCACATGCAGGCTCATTTCGGTGCTGACGCGCGGCAGTGTTTTGGTGAGGAAATGCGTCGAACCCATCCACGCTTTGAGGGTGCCGAAGGGATGCTCGACGGTTTGTCGGCGCAGGCGGGACGCCTCTGGCGTTCGGTCCAAGCGATCCTGCATCGCCTCTAACACCTGCTCATGCTCCCAGCGCGTAATGCGTCGGTATTGGCTGGTCGTGCATTGTGCTTTGATCGGGCACTTCGGGCAGGCGGAAGTCCAATACTTGTGCAGGGTCATGCCGTTGCAGCATCGGGCCCACCGCTGCGCCGAACCGACGAACTGCCCGGCCCCAAAGGCTTGGCCGACGGCGACGCCCGCTGCGGCCGTGCCACCCACCAACCCGGCGCCACCCGCCGATGAACCATTCCACCGACGCGCTGCCCGCTACGCGTGGGCCGTGCTGTTGGCCCGCATCAAGACGCGTTTCATCACCGCAGCCAATTTGCTGCTCATCATGACCACCGCCTTGCGGCAACCAACTGGCGCTGGCGCTCAAGCGCCATCTTTGCCTACCGGCTGTTGATCCAATCGCCCGAGTACAAATCGAGCTCGGCAATTTCGCAGTTGGCTAGCGTACGGCTCGTCAGATGGAAGAAGAACGTGCCGTGACCGACCACCGCGATATATCGCTCGGGTCTTGCGCGAAGATAGGCTTTGAACTGCGCAGCACGCGTACCGACGGACGCGACGGGCTCGACGCAGATGCCCCGCGCGCCGGGCGTGCCGTCCGCATGCCACCAGATGTCGTCGAGATGTCCGAGGTCCAGTGACGGAAAGTCGACGGCGAGTGCCTGCGGCGAACGACCGATGTCGCAGCTGTTCTCGACACGCTCACGCATCAGCGGATGAACGACGACGCCCGGACCGGGCGTTGGTGGTATCGTAGCGAAGCTGTTTTCGTCATCGAGTTCTCGCAGCCGTTCCAACATCATTCTTGAGGCCAATTCGGATCGTCGACGTATAACGTGTGGCCGCCCCACCGAAATCCGGGATGCCTTTGAGTCTCCTACATGCGCCGCTTGGCGATGACTCCCCAGACAAAGAGAACGACAATGGCGCCGACGACGGCGCCGATGAGCCCGGCACCCTCGCCGGGCGCATACCATCCAAGCGCTTGCCCGAGATAGCTCGCAACGATGGCTCCCACGATGCCGAGGATCGTCGTCAACACGAAACCCGAGGGCTCGTTGCTGCCCGGCATGATGAACTTAGCGATCACGCCGGCGACAAACCCAATGACGATTGTCCAGATGATACCCATGGCCTGCTCCTATGAGGAGCTCGGTGATGGCCGAGCTGTCACATGACGATACACCCCGAGTCACATGACGATACACCCCGACAGTCGTTGCAGGGACATAGCACACTGGTGCCGGAGGTTGTTTCGACGGCGCCGATGTGTTCCACTTAGGACATAGAGGAGAATGAAATGAGCCGCGGAATGCCGTCCATGATTGCACTTTTGGGACTTCTCGCTGTTGCGGGTTATCAGAACCGGGACAAAATCGCCGAAGTGCTTGGCGGGCGGAAGCAAGAGCCGGGTAGCGGACCCGGCCAGAACGACCAGCAGGGCGGTCAGGGGGGCGTGCTCGGCAAACTGGGCGGGCTCCTCAGCGGTGCGAGTGCGGGGAGTGTGCTGAGCGGCGGGCTGGGCGACCTGGTCGAGCGCTTCAAGCAGAACGGCCAAGGCCAGGCGGCGGATTCCTGGGTCAAGACAGGTCCCAATCAACAGCTCGGCCCGGATCAGCTCGAGCAAGCGATCGGCCCCGATGTGCTGAACACGCTTTCGCAGCAAACCGGGCTCTCGCGGGAAGAGTTGCTGTCCAGGCTGACACGGGAATTACCCGCAGCGGTGGACAAATTTACGCCGGAGGGCCGGCTGCCGACCGAAGACGAGGCGGCGCGGTTGATCTAATCACGGAGTTTGGTTCCGGTGACTGAGTCTCGGGCACGATGTCAGCCAGTGCGACACCGGCCCGCTCAAGAAGAATATTCCGCCGCGATGATCGCGATGATCGCCGCAACCAGCATGAGCGCGGTGAATCCATGCGGCAATGCCGCGGCGTTGGAGGTAACGGACGACTGGACTGAGTGTGAGCGAGGAGGGCGGGCAAATCGTCGCGGATGCCTCGGTACCTGTGCCGATCCCGATGCTAGACCATGTCACGTCGACCACACTGAAGCGCGACAGCGGCATGTGGTGAGCCGCCGGGGGTCACAGGCCAGCTTCTTCCTGTCGCATCTCGCGTTCGAACGCAACAAGGCGTGTGGCTAGGCCGAAGCCAACCTACTCGAGGAAAGAGAAGCACGCAAGCGACGCCCTGGTCGTGCCTGGCGACATCAGGCGCGCGATGGGGGCTTGGCCGCCCGGGTGCCGTCGGTCGTCGCTCCCAATCCCGCCGATATCCGCCGCGTCGTAGCGAGCAATGCCTCGCGTGCCACTGGAATCGTCACGCTGACGTCGCGCTGCCGCAAATGGGGCAGCGTCAACGCGGCGACCGCGCCTTCGCTGTGATCGAAGATAGGCGCGCAAAGGTCAGTCACGCCTGCGGTAGTGTCGCTCGCGTTCATGTAAAAGCCCTTGCGCGCGATCGTCGTCAATTCGGCCCGCACCCTCGCAGCGGAAATGCGCGTGCTGCCGTTGGCGATCAGTTCCGCGATCAGTTCGTCCTGCACAGCGGGCGGCTGGAACGCCGACAGCACGCGCGACGATGCGCGGTCGGGGCGAAAGGGGAAGTGCGCGCCCAGCCGCACGCTGAAGCCCATCGGCTCGGGACTCTCGACCTGCGCCACGACCAGGACGCGCTGCGCATAGTGAATGACGAGATGGGTCGACTGCCGCGTAGTTTGCGCGAGTTCCTGCATGGCGGGGAGTGCGACGGTGAGCAAGCGCTTGAGCGGCGGATGCCGGTGCGCGAGTTCGAACATGCGCAGCGATGCCCGATAGGTTCCGTCCGCGCGACGCAGCAGATAGCCACGGCGTTCCAGCACGGCGAGCATCCGGAAGATCTCGTTGGGCGAGCGTTGCAGTCGTTGGGCGATCACGACCTGGGTGAAGCCGTCGTCCTCCCCCGCCAGGAGCTCGAGAATGTCGAGGCCCTTTTCGAGCGCGGGTGCCGTGTACGCGGTCTCGTTGGAACCGGCGCCGGGCACTGCCGGAAGTGCCTGGCGAACGTGGGACGTTGACATGGGTGCATTTTATATGCGAATCTAGCTTTCATCAATGAAGGTTGCCCGCGAAAGCGGCCTCCTCTCATCGCAAGGAGTGAGGTTATGGCCAGTGCGCTATCCCCCGCGGAAATCGCTGCCTATCGGGAGCGGGGTATCCATTTTCCGTATCGTGCATTGCCCGCCGCCGAAGCCGACGCGTTGGGCGCGCGCTATCTCGGCAATGCGGCACTGATCCGCGGCCGCAATAACCAAAAGCCGCATCTGCTTTTCACGTGGCTCAACGCCCTGGTGCGCGATCCACGCATTCTCGATCCTGTCGAGAGCCTGCTCGGGCCCAATCTGTGGTGCTGGAGCGCCCAGTTCTTCGCCAAGCTCGCCGGTGACGTCGCCTATGTGAGCTGGCACCAGGACGCGACCTATTGGGGCCTGTCGTCGCCCGAGGTGGCAACGGCGTGGGTGGCGCTCACGCCGAGCACGCGCGAAGCCGGCTGCATGCAAGTGGTCGCGGGGACGCATCACGCGCAAGTCCGGCACGACGACACATTCGACGAATCGAACCTGCTATCCCGCGGGCAGGAGATCGCGGTCAGCGTCGATCCGGCCGCCGTGATCGACGTGGAGTTGCAGCCCGGCGAAATGTCGCTGCATCACGTGTTGCTGTTCCACGGCTCGCAGCCCAACCGTGCCGCGCATGCGCGCGTGGGGTTTGCGATCCGCTATATTCCAACGCATGTCCGGCAGTTGTCGCCGATTCGTGAGAGCGCGACGCTGGTTCGTGGCCGCGATGAGTATGGATATTTTGACGCCGAGCTGCCGCCCGAAGCCGATATGCACCCGGATGCCATCGCGCGCCATGGTGCGATCATCGATCGCCAGTTGCAAATTCTCTATGCAGGCGCACAGGCCCGCGGCAAGCTCAACCCGAAACGCGCATCGGCGGTCCGCCGCTAAAGCGCGTTTAACGCATTCCCACCATAACCAAGACAAAATCCACGCAATCGAAAAGGAGGCATCGTGAGGCACATGACAGCATGGCTGGCCACCGCGTTGTTCGCGGCGAGCACTGTAGCGACGGCGCAGGAGATCAAGATCCGCTTTGCGCATTCGCTGTCGACAACCGAGCCCGCGCACCAGGCGGCCGAATATTTCGCCAAGAACGTGGCGGCGCGCACCAACGGGCGCGTGCAGATCCAGGTGTTTCCCGGCGAGCAGCTCGGGCCGGGTAGGGAAGTCAACGAGATGATCCGCCAAGGGGCCAACGTGATGAACATCACGGATCCGGGCTACCTGTCCGACTTTGTGCCGGACATCGGTGTACTGAACGGTCCCTATCTGATCCAGGACCCCAAGGACTACGAGAAGCTGCTCGCGTCCGATTGGTATAAGGGTGTCGAGCAGAAGCTCAACCAGGCGGGCTTCAAGCTCATCATGGCCAACGGTTTCTTCGGCCAGCGGCACATGATCGCCGACAAGCCTATCCGCAAGCCCGAAGATGCGGCGGGCATGACCGTGCGCGTGCCGCCCAACACGATGTGGATCGAGACGTTCAAGGCGATGGGCGCGCGCCCGACCACGGTCCAGTGGTCCGAGGTGTACAACGCGCTTCAGCAGAACGTGGTGCAGGCGGCAGAAGCGCCGCTCGGCTCGCTGTGGGGCGTGAAGTTGCACGAACAGCGCAAGGTGATCTCGCTGACTGGCCATTTCACCGCGTTTGTCATGTGGCCGATCAACGCCGGCTACTTCGCCAAGCTGCCACCGGACGTGCAGCAGGTGCTGCTCGAGGAGGGGAAGAAAGCCGGCGACTACATGACCAAGCTCACGCTCGAGCAACAGCAGGACTACATGAACAAATTCAAGGCCGCGGGCGTGACGTTCGTCACGGACGTCGACCTACCGGCATTCCAGAAGGCCACCGCGGGTGTCTACGCCGCGTTCCCGAAATGGTCGCCGGGGCTGCATAGCCAGGTCACGAAGATCGTCGCCCAGCGCTGATGCGGCGCGCCGCCAGCGCCCGCGGCGGCGTTCCGGTGCACGCGCGGGATCTACGGGGCGGATGCGACCGCGTCCACCCTGCCCAACGCGTCGCGTGGATGCTATGAGCAAAGGCCGCGCGCTGCACTTCCGCTCGCTGCGCTGGTGGACCGACCATTTCGAGGAAATCGTGGCGTCGCTGGCGCTGGTCGTGGTGGTGCTCGCGACAAGCTGGGGCGTGATCACGCGTTACATTACCGCGCAGCCGGCGGCCTGGGCCGCGGAAGTGTCGACCATCGGCTTCGCCTGGGTCGTGTTCTTCGGATCGGTTGCGTGCATCAAATACCGGCTGCACCCGGCGGTCGACGTCCCCTTGAATCGGCTGCCAGGCGTACTGCGCAGGGGGCTCGTGTGGTTCAACCACGCGCTGCTACTTAGCTTCTTCGCGTTCATGGTCTGGTTTGGCACCCGCTTCGCGATCGATGCGTGGACCAATCCGTCCGCGGTGCTACGCGCGCCGATGACCGTGCTCTACGGTCCGGTGACGGTGGCGTTCGCGCTGATGCTGATCCGCTACCTTCAGTACGTGGTGCTGGCCGGGCCGGGGTCAGCGCCAACGGGTCCCGGCGATGCTTGAAGACTGGCTGCCGGCCATCCTGATGTGCGTGCTGTTCGCGATCAACACGCCGATCGCATTCGCCATCGCGATCGCGTCGCTCTCGTTCTTCCTGCTCGACGGATCAATCCCGCTCAACATCTTCGTGCAGAAGATGGTGACGGCCACCGATTCGTACCCGCTGCTCGCCGTGCCGTTCTTCGTATTGGCGGGCGCGATCATGAACGCCGCGGGGATCACACGCAAGCTGCTCGGCCTCGCCGACGCGCTCGCCGGACACCTTACCGGCGCGCTCGCGCAGATGTGCACGATCCTGGCGACGTTGCTGGGAGGACTTACCGCGTCGTCGAGCGCCGACGCCGCGATGCTCGCGAAGACCTTTGGCCCCGAGATGACCAAGGCCGGCTACTCGCCAGCGTTCGCGGCGGTCATCACGTCGTGCTCGGCCATCATCGCCTCGTTGATCCCGCCATCGATCGGCCTCATCATCTACGGCTACATTTCCGATACTTCCGTGGGCCGCCTGTTCGTCGCCGGCGTGATCCCGGGGCTGCTGATCGGCGCCTCGCTGATGGTCACTACGTACTTCATCGCGCGCCGGCGTGGTTATCGGCCCTTGCGCCGGGAGTTCGCGGGTATGCCCACACTCGGCCGGGCGTTCGTCGAGGCGTTGTGGGCGCTGTCGATCCCGGTATTCATCATCGTGGGCATCCGCTATGGCATTTTCACGCCCACCGAGGCGGGTGCGATTACCGTGCTCTACACGTTGCTGGTCGGGCTGTACGCGTATCGCACGCTGCGCCTTTCCGACGTGCCGGGAATCTTGCGCGAAACGGCCCTCGATACGGCGTCGGTGATGCTCATGATCTGCGCCGCCAGCGCATTCGGCTTCTACCTTGCATGGGAGCGCCTGCCGCCGAAGCTCGCGGCCTGGCTGGTAACGCTCACCACCGATCCCACGGCGCTGCTGTTATTGCTGAACGTAATGCTAATCGTCCTCGGCACCGCGGTCGAGGGAACGTCCGCGCTGATCATCCTGACGCCGATCCTCATTCCGGTGATCCTGAAGGTCGGCATCGATCCGGTCCACTTCGGCATCGTGCTCGTGACGAACCTGACTATCGCTGGCGTGACGCCCCCGGTGGGTCAGTTGATGTTCATCAGCTCGCAGGTACTCAAAGTGCCGATGAACCGCTACACGGTCGAGGTGATGCCATTTCTGGGCGCGATGATGGGCGCCCTCGTGTTGCTGACGCTCTTTCCACAGCTTTCGGTGTGGTTGCCCAATCTCATGTACGGCAAATAACGATGCCCTTACCGCGGTTATTCTCACCACGACCGGTGCGCCGCTGACGCTGCTCTGCAATAAATTCGCTACACCGATCCGTTGATCACGCGCTGGCCGGCTTGGCTAAAGTCATCGGCGACAGTCCGGCGCGCGTCTCTGATACCTGTGGGGTATATTGAGGCGCATGAAAATCCCGAAGCGGCTGCAGCCGCTGGTCGACGACGGCTTGATCGACTCGGTCGTGCGCCAGCTCATGAGCGGCAAGGAAGCGATGGTCTTCGTGGTGCGATGCGGCGCGGAGTCGCGCTGCGCCAAGATCTACAAGGAAGCCGACAAGCGCAGCTTCCGCCAGGCCGTCGATTACACTGAGAACCGCAAGACGAAGAATAGCCGCCAGGCGCGCGCCATGGCCAAGCGCACGCGCTTCGGGCGCGAGGCGCAGGAGAAGGCGTGGCAAAGCGCGGAAGTGGACGCCCTCTTTCGCCTTGCCGCGGCTGGCGTGCGCGTGCCCCGGCCCTACAACTTCCACGCCGGCGTGTTGTTGATGGAGCTCGTCACCAACGACGAGGGCACCGCGGCTCCGCGCCTGAACGACCTGGAGTTCACGCCGAAGATCGCGATCGACCTGCATCGCCGTCTCATCCGCGAAGTCGTTCGCATGCTGCGTGCCGGCGTCGTGCACGGCGACCTGAGCGAATTCAACATCCTGCTAGGCGCTGGGGGCCCTGTGATCATCGATCTGCCCCAGGCGGTCGACGCGGCGGGCAACAACCATGCGCAGCGCATGCTGGTTCGCGACGTGGACAACCTGCGACGGTTCTTCGGACGATCTGCACCCGAGCTTCTCGCCACCGACTACGGCAGGGAGATTTGGGCGCTCTACGAGTCGGGTGCACTGCACCCAGAAGTCGAGCTTACCGGACGATTCGAGCGCGACGAAACGACAGTCGATCTGGACAGCGTCATGCGCGAGATCGACGCCGCGCGGCTCGAGGAAGCCGCGCGGCAATTGCGATTGCAGGAACGCGAGTAGCAATGACCCACGGCGCGTGCCTGCGGCTAGTTCAATTGGAACATCTTGGACGGCAGGTAAGTGACGATTCCGGGAAAGATCCAGATGAGCGCCACTGCCACTGCCATCAGGAAAAAGAACGGCATCGAGGCGCGCGCGACGTAGAACATATTCCTGCCGGTGAGCGCCTGCAATACGTAGAGGTTGAAGCCAACGGGCGGTGTGACTTGCGCCATTTCCACCACCAGCACTATGAAAATGCCGAACCATAAGAGGTCGATTCCAGCCGCCCGGACCGAAGGCAGGATCACTGCCGCCGTCAGCACGACCATGGAGATGCCGTCGAGGAAGCAGCCCAGCACGATGAACAACAACGTGAGCACCGCGATCAGTTGCGCGGGCGTGAGGCCCATCTGCGTGATCCATTCGGCTATCGCACGCGGCACACCGGTGAAACCCATGGCCACCGTCAGGAACGCAGCGCCGGTTAAAATGAAGGCGATCATGCACGACGTACGCATCGCACCCATTACGCTCTCCGAGAAGGTTTTCCAGTCGAGCGTACGAGAGACGGCGGACAGGATCAGCGCGCCGACCACGCCGAGCACTGCCGACTCAGTGGGCGAAGCGATGCCGGCGTAGATCGAGCCGATCACCGAGGCGATCAGCAGCACCGTCGGGATCAGATAGCGCCCCTCCCATAGCTTCTGCCGCAAGCTCATACGGATTGTGCGCGGTGGCGTCCGGTGCGGATTGAGCAGCGCCCAGCCA
This sequence comes from Casimicrobiaceae bacterium, assembly GCA_037719965.1. Classification (GTDB taxonomy): domain Bacteria; phylum Pseudomonadota; class Gammaproteobacteria; order Burkholderiales; family Casimicrobiaceae; genus VBCG01. The sequence continues at coordinate 124,678 of JBBJMT010000007.1, forward strand.
GCGATGTAGCCGGAAAATAAGAGCATCAGCATCATGCCGGGCAGTACGCCGGCCACGAACAGTCGCGCGATCGAGACATCGGCCGCCACGCCATAGACGATCATGATGATCGAGGGCGGAATCAGCAGCCCTAGGGTCCCCGCGCCGGCGAGCGAACCCACGACCATGCTCTCATCGTAGTTGCGCTTGCGCAGTTCCGGCACGGTGATCTTGCCGATCGTGGCGGCGGTGGCCGCCGACGAACCCGAGATGGCGGCGAAAATGCCGCAGCCGATCACGTTACAGTGCATAAGCCGCCCGGGGAGCGCATCCATCCACGGTGAGAGCCCCTTGAACATGTCCTCGGAGATGCGGCTTCGGAACAGGATTTCGCCCATCCAAATGAACAGCGGCAGCGCGGTCAACGCCCAGCTCGTGCTCGAACCCCAGATGGTCGTTGCCATGAGCTGTCCAGCCGGCGAATTCGTGAAAAACACCATGCCGATGAAGCCCATGCCGAGCAGCGCGATGGCGATCCACACGCCGCCCGCAAGCATCACCGCGAGCGCGGCGAGCAGAATGAGCGAGATCCAGAGCTGGTCCATGCGCGCCGGACTTAACGTTCGAACGACGGCATTGCACTCGCCTTGGTTGCTTCCGCCACCTCGTACGACGGGATGCCACCGCTGAGCGAGACTAGGAGGTCATCGGCAAGCGCGATTGTCAACACGACCAGTCCCAGCGCCATGCCAAGCTGCGGAATCCATAGCGGCACCGCCACGAGCCCTTGCGAGACATCGTTCAACTGGTAGGAAGTAACTGTCATGTCGATTGTGTAGTAGGCGAAGTAGCCGCAGAGGAACAGGCTTACCGCCAGACAGAGGATTTCGAGCGCGCGCCGCGCGCCGCCCTGCACATGCTGGAGCACGAGGCTCACCCGGATGTGCTCGCCGCAACGCATCGTCCATGCGAGTCCGAGGAAGAACGAGGTCGCCATCGAGAAGCCCGCGAAATCGTCGAACGAGCGCGCGGCAATGCCAAGCAGCCGCCCGATGATCTGCGCGAACGTCATCGCGGCGATACAGACCAAAAAAAAACCGGCCAGCACGCCGGAAGCGCGATACAGCCGGTTCAGTGCGGTGCGCATCAGGATATGCGCGATGTCACGTGCCCAAATTGACGAGGATGGCGCGCTTCCATTTTCGGACTCCGCCGTGCGTCGTGGTCATGCCGGTGATGGAAGGTTGCGTAGGAAGTCTTCGGGCCAAGTCCGCCACGGCTCACTTGCTGTAGGCATTGAGGATTGCCTCGCCCTCCGGCCCCGCTTTTTTCGCCCATTCCTCGGCGATTGTCTTGCCGATTGCGCCGAACTCGGTGGCGAGCTTGGCGTTCGGCTTGCCGACCTTGATCCCTTTCTCGGCGAGTAGCTTGATCGCGCGCTCGTTGTCCTGCTGGCTCGCTTCCCAACCCCGTTGTTCGGCGCGCGCCGCCGCTTCGAGTACCGTTTTTTGCGTCGCCGCATCGAGCTTCTCGAATGCCGCTTTGTTGACGAACACGATGTTCTGCGGCAGAAACGCCTGGGTGTCGTAGAAGTGGCTCAGGTAGTCCCAGGCCTGGGAGTCAACACCGCCCGAGGAGGAGGTGATCATGAGGTCGACAACACCGGTGCGAAATGCCTGCGGGACTTCCGGTAACTGCACGGTTGTCGGCACGGCACCCACCAATTCGGCAAGGCGCGAAGTGGTCGGACTGTACGTGCGAAACTTCATGCCTTTCATGTCGCCGGTCGACTGGATTTCCTTCTTTGCCCATAGCGCTTGCGGCGGCCATGGCACCGAGTAGAGGAGCTTGATGCCTTGGGCGTCGAGGCGTTTCTCGATGTACGGCTTGGCGATGTTCCACAGCTTCCTCTCCTTGTCGTAGCCGTCGGCCAAGAACGGGTTCGAGTCGAAAGCGAACAACGGGCTCTCATTGGCTAGCACGGAAATGAGGATTTCGCCGATCGGGACCTGCCCGGTCTGCACCGCGCGCTTGATCTCCGGGTGCTTGATCAGCGACGCATTGCTGTGCACGGTGATCTGAAGTTTGCCGTCCTTGGCGATCTCGTCGGCGAACTGGCGCACGCCCTTAGTGTGGAACGTCCCGTCGGAATACGGCGTGGGCATGTCCCATTTGGTCTGGGCGAACGCGGCGCTTGCCAGCAGCGCAGATAATGCAACGCAGAGCTTGATGATGCGCATCGAGATCTCCTTCTTTGGAATCGTTAGTTGACCAAACTCACCTTAGCCACGCCACGTCGGGTTGTCAATAACTCCGTTTGCGACGCGTTGCCTTCACCCGCAGAATAGTTAAGGAATTAACGCCGCATGGAATCCGCTCTCGTCTGCCGAGCTGCACACAGTGACGCCTGGTTCAATTCGGCAACGTATGCGCTGCGCCGCGCATGACGATATCGATCCGCGGCAGCGTCAGGGTTGCCTCCGATGTCGGCGGCACCTTCACCGACAACATCGCCTACGACGAGGCGACGCGCACCGTCACCGTCGCCAAAGTGTCGACCACACCCGACAATCGTGCGCTTGGCACCATTGCGGGCCTAAAAAACGCGCTCGCGCTGCAAGGCAAAACGGGCGCCGACGTCAAGTACGTGGGCCACGGCATGACCACTGCGACCAACGCGGTGATCCAGCGCCAGGGCGCGCGCACCGCGTTCATCACCAACGCCGGTTTCCGTGACCTGCTGCTAATCGGCCGGCAGGAGCGGCCGAGCCTCTACGATATTCGCGTGACGCGGCCGCCGCCGCTGGTTGCGCGCGAGCATTGCTTGACGGTGCGCGGCCGGATCGACGCCGCCGGGCGCGAAGTCGAGCCGCTCGCGATGGACGACCTGGAAGACGCCGCGCGTGCGATTGAGGGTGCTGCGATCGAGGCGGTCGCGATCTGTTTTTTGCACTCTTACGCCAATCCCGCGCACGAGCGGGCGACTCAGAAATTCCTCGAACAGCGCCTGAAAAACGTCGTGGTGTGCGCGTCGACCGACACGATGGCCGAATTTCGCGAATACGAGCGCGCCAGCACTTGCGTCTTGAATGCGTTCTTGATGCCAGTGATGAGCCGGTATCTTGGCTCGCTTACCGCGTTGCTAGGTGATCGCGACCGCGGCCTCGGCATCGCCGACGGCACGCCGGTGATGGTGATGGAAGCTTCCGGCGGCTTGATGACCATTGCCTCGGCGCGCAAGAAGCCGGTGCACACCGTGTTGTCGGGGCCGGCCGGCGGAGTCGTCGCCAGCGCCCACGTCGCGCAGCTCGCGGGCATCGCGCACATCATCACCATGGACATCGGCGGCACCAGTACCGACATCAGCGTTATCCGCAACGGCGTCCCGGCGATCACGCGCGAGGCGAAGCTCGAAAATATCCCGGTGCGGTTGCCGGTGATCGACATCAACGCAATCGGCGCCGGCGGCGGCTCAATTGCCTGGATCGACGACGGCGGCGCGCTGCGTGTGGGACCCATCAGCGCCGAAGCGGTACCGGGCCCAGCGTGCTACCGCCGCGGCGGCACGCGCCCGACAACGACCGATGCCAACGTCGTGCTCGGCAGGTTCGGTCCGGATACCCGGCTCGGCGGCAAGATGACGCTCGACGCCGACGCTGCGCACCGCGCGATTCACGATGCGATCGCGCGGCCACTCGGCATGGATGTGATTCAAGCCGCCGCCGGCATCCTGCGCGTCACGCATGCGAACATCGTGCGCGGCATTCGCGTGGTTTCAATCGAACGCGGCCACGATCCGCGCGACTTCGCGTTGGTCCCGTTCGGCGGCGCGGGCCCGATGCATGGGACGCCGGTGGCGAAGGAGTTGCGCATCCCGCGGCTGTTGATTCCGCCGACTCCGGGCATCCTGTGCGCATTGGGGCAACTCATTTCCGATCTACGCCACGACTTGATCGAAACCCACATCGGTCCGCACGCGGCGTTCCCCCTTGCTGCCGTCCACGGCATCATCACGCGGCTACGCGCACACGGCAACGAGTTACTCGCGGCCGACGTTGTGCCGATCGATCAACGCCGCATCGAAACCCGCGTCGATGCGCGCTACGCCGGGCAAAGCTACGAATTGACCTTGCCGCTCGCTGATGTGGCACATTGGCAGGTGCTGCCGCAGATGTTTCACGAAACGCATCAGGCGCGCTTTGGCCACCACGATCCAGCGTCGCCGGTCGAGATCGTCAATTTCGGCGTCACCGCGATAGGAATGATCGATGCGCCCGAGCTGCCGCAGATTGCGCAAGGCGGCGAGCGACCGGTTGCTGCCGCGTTTACCGGCACCCGCCGCATTTTTTATGAGGCAGACGACCCCGGTCAAGCGGGACAGCGGCTCGAAGCGCAAATCTACCGGCGCGAAGAACTGCTCGCCGGCAACGTCGTACACGGCCCGGCGGTGATCGAGGAGATCTCCGCGACCAACGTGCTCTACCCAGGTGACGTCGCGCGCGTTGACCGCTACGGCAGCATGCTCGTGAATGTTGGTTGAAAGGGCCTACTGCATTCGCGGATCCCCGTGTTGCTTCTTCGCGACGACGCGCTTGACGACGATCGAGCGCTCGCCTTTGCGGGCTTGCGCCAGATCGAATGCTGTTTGCAGGGCGAGCCACGTCTCGGCCGTTCCCCCGAACGCCTTGTCGAGACGGATTGCCATTTCCGGCGAAATCCCTGCCTTCCCATTGACCAAATTGTTCAACGCCTGGCGCGTCACTCCCAGGATCTTCGCTCCTTCGGTCACGGAAATTCCAAGAGCGTCCAAACAGTCATAGCGCACAGACAGGCCCGGATGAGGCGGCTCTTTCATCGCCATGGTTGAACCTCCTTAACGCTAAGTGGTAATCCACAAAGTCAACATCGACCGCATCCTGCCCTCGAACCGAAAAATAATCCGCCAGTTCCCGTGACCCAAACGGACCAGAAGCCTTTTTGCGCGCCATTCAGAGGATGCAGCCTCCACCCCGGCAGATCCATTTGCGCGGGCATTACTATGACATCCAGCCGCGCCAGAATCCGCGCGATCTTGTCTGTCATTGACGCCTGCAGTCCCCTCCGCTCGGCCTTCTTGTAAAACCGCTCCAACCCTTTGTGCCTGAAACTTCGGATCAACGGAACCGGCCCCGCAGTCGACGGTCATAGGTTAATTGTAAACAGACCATTGTCACTTGTCAACGATTTTGATAGCTCGCTGCATTTCTCCGTTCGACCAATCGAAATATCAACTGAGGTCGATTTTCCGTTGATAATTGATGCTTGCATGCAATCATGACCGCATTCAACACATTCGCTGACCTGAGATGAATTCAACCACCAGCACCTCCTTCGATCCGATCACGTTGGAAGTGCTGCGCAACGCGCTCGAGGCGACAGCGCAGGAAATGGGCGCGGTGTTGAAGCTCACCGCGTTCTCGCCCAATATCAAGGAGCGCATGGATGCGTCGTGCGCGATCTTCGACGCCAACGCACAGCTCGTCGCGCAAGCCGAGCATGTGCCGGTGCACTTAGGCTCCATGCTGCGCGCGGTAAGCACCACGGTCGCCGCCGTCGACTCGCTGGCGGAAGGCGACGTGATCCTGGTCAATGACCCATTTATCGGCGGCTCGCATTTGCCCGACGTGATGGTCATCGCACCGGTCTTCGGTGATGGCGCGCTCATCGGCTTTGCCGCGACGCGCGCGCACCAGGCCGACATCGGCGGCATGGAACCGGGATCGATGCCCGGCAACTCGCAGGAAATCTACCAGGAAGGCATCATCATTCCGCCGGTCAAGCTCTACCGCGCCGGCGTTCTGCAGCACGATGTGTTGAATCTGGTGCTCGCCAATGTGCGCACACCCGAGGAGCGACGCGGCGACTTCAACGCCCAACTCGCAGCCATCAAAATCGGCGAGCGACGGATCAAAGAGCTAGCCGAGCGCTACGGCAACGTGCGTCTCGCCGCCGGTTTCGAAGCGATATTGGCGTACGCCGAGCGGCGCATGCGCAAGCAAATCGCCGAACTGCCTACGGGCGAATACAGCGGCGAGGACCAGCTCGACGACGACGGCACCACCGACGAGCCGGTTCTGGTGCGCGTCAAAGTCATCGTTAGGGATGACCAGATGGTGCTCGACTTCGCGGGTTCCGCGCTACAGCGCCGTGGCAACATCAACGCGGTTGCGCCCATGACGCACTCGGCGGTGTTCTTTGCGGTCAAGATTCTGACCGATCCGTCGATCCCGACCAACGCCGGCACTTTCCGTCCGGTCGAGATCCGCATCCCGCAGGGGTGCTTCCTCAACGCGCAGCGCCCCGCCGCGGTGTGCGCCGGCAACACCGAAACCACGCAGCGTGTGGTCGATGCGGTGCTCAAGGTGTTCGCGCAGTTCGCGCCGGAACGCATCCCGGCCGCAAGCCAGGGCACGATGAATCTGATCAGCGTCGGCGGTCGCGACCCGCGCAACGGCCGCGCCTACACCTATGTCGAGACCGTCGCCGGCGGCCAGGGCGGTCGTCCGATGGGTCCCGGCATGGACGGCGTCCAGTGCAATATGACCAACACGATGAACACGCCAATCGAGGCGCTCGAAATCAGCTATCCGCTGCGCGTCGAGCGCTACGAGCTATGCGACGGTTCGGGCGGCGCCGGCCATCACCGCGGCGGTGACGGTGTGGTCCGCGCGTTGCGTGTGCTCGATCACGATACGCGGGTATCGCTGCAATCGGATCGCCGCAAGTTCAGCCCCTATGGCCTGCATGGCGGCGGCGACGGCAGCCGCGGCCGCAATTTCGTGATCGGGCGCGACGGCCAGGAAAAATCCTACCCCGGCAAAGCGACGCTGACGCTTACGAATGGCGAAGTGGTCGTGGTGGAGACGCCGGGCGGCGGTGGTTGGGGACGAGATCGCTAGTTGCCGACTGGAACAATCTCGAAGACACAGTGATCGCGGTGGCCTTCAGCCGCGCATTGAATTTCGGTTGACGTAAGCTGCAATCGCTTTCCGAGCAATGTGCCCACGAATTCAAGCGAGCCGGGAAACCAGCCACGAAACATGTAGCAGGTCTTGCGCGATCCGCCACCTTTGTGCTCGAGCACGAACACCGAGTGATCGACGCGAACGCGCGCATGCCCGCTCTCGGCATCGATTGTCTCCACCACGAATTGTCCCCAACCGCGCTGCGACAGCCGCTTCATGTAGTGGTGAAAGACCGCCACCCCCTGGATGCCGTGCGTGCGCGCTTCTTTCTCGCACCAGACATAGGCCGACTTGTGGCCGGCCTCGAATAGCTGCTGCGCGTAGCGCTCTTCACCGAGCGCGGATTCGATCGCAATGTGGTTGTTGACGAAGAAATGCCGGGGCACCAGGATCATCGGGATGCCATTAACGCTCCACACGCCGGTCGTGTCGTCGACTTCGATTGACACTCGAGGTTGGCCCATAGTCTCGCGCCTATTTCAATCCTGTCCGCGTTATCACGCGCCCCACACTTCCTTCAGCACGCGCACCCAGTTCTCGCCCATTACCTTGCGGATGCGCGCTTCCTTCCAGCCACGCGTTTCCATCGTCGCGGGGAGGTTCGGGTAATCCTTGATCTCGCGCATGCCAGCGGGATTGATGATGTCGCCGAACTCGGTGAGCTTGCGCGCGTAGCCCTTGTCCTGCGTAATCCAGTCGAAGAACTCGCGGCCGTAACCTTGCGTGAAATCGGTGCCGAAGCCGACGTGGTCCTCGCCGCACAGATTGATGACGTATTCCATCGCTTCGACGTAGTCGTCGACGGTCGCAGCGGTGCCCCGCTTCAGGAATGGCGGGAACATGGTGACGCCGACGAAGCCGCCACGCTCGACGATGAAGCGCAACTGCTCGTCGCTCTTGTTGCGCGGATGCGCCTTCAACGCGGCCGGCGCACAGTGCGTATACGCGCACGGCTTTTGCGACGCCTTGATCACGTCGTCGCTGGTCTTGGAACCAACGTGCGACAAGTCGCACAGGATGCCGAGCCGGTTCATTTCCGCGATCACCTCGTGCCCGAAATCGGAAAGGCCGCTGTCGCGGCTTTCGTAGCAGCCGGTGCCGACCAGATTCTGCGTGTTGTACGCGACTTGCATGATGCCCACCCCAAGCTCCTTGAAGAGCTCGAGATAACCGAGCTGGTCCTCGATGCCGCTCAAGTTCTGCCAGCCGAGCACGATGCCGGTCTTGCCCTCGCGCTTGGCGCGTGCGATATCAGCCGTCGTATGAACCTGCGTAATCAGATCGAAATGCTCGCGAAACCAGCGCTTCCAACGCGCGACATTGTTCATGGTGTCGCGAAAGCCTTCCCAGATGCAGCAGGTGCAGTTCGCCGCCGTGAGCCCGCCGAGCCGCATGTCCTCGAATACGGCGCGGCTGAAATTCGATATGACCAGACCGTCGAAGACGATGAGGTTGTCGTGCAGGTTGGTGGACATTGGGGAGTTCCAGTTGAGGTCAGGCCAGCGAGAGAATCGTTTACCGAAAAATGGCGCGCACTAGGTCGTCGTAACCCACGTTTTAGCGCGCTCCCGGCGCGCGCTCCCGACCCTGCCGGTCGCGACGCGACGATTTTAGTCGCGGTGCAATCTGCGGCTTCATGGGGCGGACATCGGGTGGATGGATACTTTAGCCGACCATAAACAAGCTCCGAATCGTTGTCAACGCGTGCCCATCCAACGCAACGCGGCGCAATGGCGTCGTACATGGCCGCCTCGAACCACGAGGGGCGGGCGGCACGTTGAACAGAGAGGGTGGGGGTTATAGTGCTGGCCACATGACGCCTAATCTGATGGTCATTTGTGGCTCTTCTCGTTCACAACATTTCAAGGAGGAGGCTCCTATGCTAAGCCGCACCTTAACCGGCTTGCTCGGCGCGCTGGCGGCGGTGCTCGTGACGTCACCGCCGGCCGGCTACGCGGCGCCTATCTCGCTCGATTCGTTCAACGTGGCTCCGGGCGGTACCACGGTATCCGGTATTTCCTCGGGCGGGTACATGGCCAACCAGTTCCACGTGGCCTTCTCGAGCGTCGTGCGCGGCGCCGGCATTCTGGCGGCAGGCCCGTTTTATTGCGCTAAAGGTAATGTGGCGACGGCGCTCACGGACTGCACCACGCCCACCGCATTGAACACGCCGGACGTTGGATATTCCATACGCGTCACCGACGACTACGCGGCCCGCGCCGAAATCGATCGTCCCAGCTACCTGTACGACTCGCGTGTGTGGATCTTCTCCGGAACCAAGGACGTCACGGTATATCCCGTCGTCGTCGACCGCCTGTATGAGTACTACCGAAATTACGTCAACTACGCCAACATCACCTATGTGAACACGGTGCCGGCGGCGCACTCGATGGTGACCGACGATTACGGACATGCTTGCGATCACGCCGGGGATGGCAACAATCCCGACGACGTCTTCATAAACGATTGCGACTACAGCGCCGCCGGCAAGTTGCTCGAGCACCTATACGGGCGGTTGCGCGCGCCGGCGAGCACGTTGACGGGCACGGTCGTGGAATTCGACCAGGCGGAGTTCTTGCCCGACCCGGTGAGCCATAGTATGAACGTGACCGGCTATGCGTACGTTCCTGCTGCCTGCGACGACGGCGCCGTGTGTCGCGTGCACGTCGCCTTCCATGGCTGTCGGCAGCAGCCTGCGCGCATCGGCGATAAGTTCTATCGGCACGCCGGGTACAACAAATGGGCCGACACCAATAAAATCATCGTGCTGTACCCGCAGACGATCAACAGCGATCTGCCGCCGGTCTACAACCCCCGGGGCTGCTGGGACTGGTGGGGATACGACGATCCAAACTACGCGAAGCAGAGCGGGCGGCAGATGCGCGCGGTCAAGACGATGATCGACCGCGTGGCGGCGGGCTACAACGCTGCACCGCCACAGGCGCCCGCCAGCCTGGCGGCAACGGCGCCATCCGACCACGAACTCTCGCTGCAGTGGATGCCGAGTCGCGGGCCCCGACTGGCGACCTATAACGTCTACTACGCCACCTCGCCCGAAGGTTCGTATGCACGGGCAGGCACCACCGGCGAGCCTCGCGCGCGCATCACCGGTCTGTTGTCGGGCACGACGTATTACTTCGCCGTGCGCGCCGAGAACCGCCGGAATGTGGAAAGCGGAAGCTCGAACATCTTCCAGATCACGACCAGCGGCCTGCCCGCGCTCCCGGGTGCTCTGACGCCGCTCGTTGCCCTCATTCCCTGACCGACTCCGGAGTGCTGCCGCCCGGAACTCTCATCGAACCGCGAGCTCGTTCTTGAGCAGAACCCCCGCCTTCATGATCAAGGGCAGATGTTTGCCCTGGTGTTGCAGCAAGGTCAGGTCTTCGAGCGGGTTGCCGTCGACAACGACCAAGTCCGCGCAAGCGCCGGGTGCGATCACACCGAGCTTACCTGCCTGACCCATCATTTCGGCATTGATGAAGGTCGCGCTGCGCAGCACTTCCGCCGCGGGCATCGCCTTGGCCTGAAGGGTGAACTCATTCGATTGGTCGGCGTGCATCTCGCCCAGCAGGTCCGTGCCGAAGCCGATCTTGACTCCGGCCGATCGTGCAATGCGTATCGCGTCGATGCCCTGCCGGCTGACTTTCTCGAGCTTGGCCAGCATGTCCGCGTTCCAGCCCAGATTCGTACTGCCACGCGAGAGAGAATCGTAAGTCGCAAGTGTGGGCACCAGATAGGCGCCGTACTCGGCCATCACCTTCGCCGTCTCTTCGTCGAGGAGGTTGCCATGCTCGATCGTGCGCACGCCGCAGCACACCGCACGCGTGATCGCCTCGGGTGAGTAGGCATGCGCCATGACATAGGTGCGGGCCGCTCGCGCTTCCTCGACGATTGCAGTCATTTCTTCCACCGAATATTGCGTGCCCTCGAGCGGCTGCGCGGTGATCAACGACTGCGGCAACATGCTGAGGCGAAAAAGGTCAGGGATCGTCGCGGTGACGTGCACGTGGGCGTCGATCAGGCCCGGTAGCAAGGTTCGGCCCGCCAGATCGACAACGCGCCAGTCGCCTGCTCCCGCGGAGGTAAAGCTGACGTCGGCGATCCGGTCCTGGTCGATGGTCACGCACGCGCCAGGCCGCAACGCACCGTTAACGCTGTCGAACAGCGTGGCATTAAGGATGACAAGGCGGGAGTCCATCGAAACGCGTTTTTCTTGCTAGCAGCCGGTCGCTGTTGTTGAGTGAACGTCGCTATACCGCATGGCCGGATGGAGCACCGGCTCGACCGGCCACGATTCGCGGAATGCCGGCGAGATCCCGAAGTGGAGTGAGCTTCTCAAATCCGGTGCTTTGAAACAGCGCTTGCACCGCAACGGACTGGTCGAATCCATGTTCGACGATAAGCCAGCCTCCCAGGGCGAGCCGCGGATACGCACCCGTCACGATCGCACGCAGCGCCGCGAGGCCGGCGTCGTCCGCCGTGAGCGCGATCGCCGGCTCGAAGGGCAAATCTCCTTCGGACAGATGCGGATCACCAGGCGCGACATAGGGCGGATTGCTCACGATGAGATCCCACGCCCCTCCCGGAACGCAGGTATACCAATCCGACACGAGGAAGCACACGTTACTAAACGCGAGCCGCTGCGCGTTCTCCTGCGCGACTTCCAGCGCGGCGCGCGAATAATCGGTCGCCAGCACCTGCGCCCGCGGACGTTCGTGCGCCAGCGCCAACGCGATCGCGCCCGAGCCGGTGCCCAAGTCGAGCACGCGCGTTGTGCGATCTTCCGGAAGCACGCTCAGCGCGAATTCGACCAGCGCTTCGGTTTCCGGACGCGGAATCAGGACAGCCGCCGTAACGGCGAGGCTGAGTCCCCAGAATTCCCGCGTTCCGGTGAGATAGGCGACCGGTTCGCCGCCTCGCCGCCGCTTGGCGAACGCGAAAAACGACTCCGCCTGCGATCGCGTGAGTCGCTCTTCCGGATGCGCCGCAAGCCAGGCGCGGTTTTTTCCGACCGCATGCGCCAGGATCGCTCGTGCGTCGCTTGGCACGAGTCCGCATTGCGCCAGCGCTTGCGCCACGGTCGGCGTCATGCGGGATCGCGTTCGGCGACAAACAGCCGTACGCGACGAGCGTAGTAGCGACTCCAGCCGCGTGAGTTAAGCCCCGCCTTCACGAGGACTCGTTGCGACGCACGATTGTCGCGATGTGTGACGCCGACAATTTTATAGAGGCCGAGATCGTCGAAGCCGTAGGCGACGAGCGCCTGGGCGCCTTCGGTGGCGAAACCCTTTCCCCACGCTTCCGGCACCAAGCGATAGCCAACCTCAACGTCGGTGGATTTCGGCATGTACTTGAGGCAGAACCAACCGATGAACGCACCGGAATCGCGGCGCGCGGCACGCCAGATGCCGAGGCCGTGATTCGCTCGATAACCTATTCGGATACGGCGGAGGTTGGCCTCGACTTCCTCGCGCGACAATGGCTCGCCGCCCAAGTATTTGACGACTCGCGGATCGCTGTCGAGCCGATACAGATCGTCGACATCAGCGGGAACGAATTCGCGCAGCTCGAGGCGCAGCGTTTGGAGCCAGGGTTTGGGTGGCTTCGTCACCGTTCGTCGCCGGCAAGTGCCGCGAGTTGCTCGGCCTGGAATTCCTGCGCGAGTGCGGTCGTCAGCTCGTCCAAGTCCCCCTCCATGATCGCCTCGATCTTGTACAACGTGAGATTGATGCGATGGTCGGTGACGCGGCCTTGCGGAAAATTGTAGGTGCGGATGCGTTCGCTGCGATCGCCGGAGCCGATCAGCGACTTCCGTTGCGCGGCTTCTTTCTGGGCGCGCTCGCGGCGGTCGCGGTCGAGCAGGCGCGAGGCGAGCACCGCCATTGCCTGCGCGCGGTTGCGATGCTGCGAGCGATCGTCCTGGCACTCGACGATGAGCCCCGTCGGCAAATGCGTGATGCGGACCGCCGAATCGGTCTTGTTGACGTGCTGCCCGCCTGCCCCCGATGCGCGGAACGTGTCGATGCGCAGGTCGGTGGGATTGATCACGATGTCGACGACCGGGTCTGCTTCGGGCATCACGGCAACCGTGCACGCGGATGTGTGGATACGCCCCTGCGCTTCGGTCTCTGGCACGCGCTGGACGCGGTGACCGCCCGATTCGAACTTGAGCTTCGCGTATACACGCGGGCCCGCAATGCGAACGATCACCTCCTTGTAGCCGCCGAGCTCGCTGACCGATTCCGAAACGATTTCCGTCTGCCAACGTTGCCGTTCCGCATAACGGACATACATGCGAAACAGGCTCGCGGCGAAAAGCGTCGATTCATCACCCCCGGTTCCGGCACGAATCTCGACGAACACGTTGCGATCGTCACTCGGGTCCTTCGGCAGCAGCGCGGTTTCGAGCTCACGTTCCAGCCCTGCTATGCGGGCCTGCGCGGCAACGCGTTCTTCGCCCGCGAACTCGCGCAGCCCCGGATCGTCCGCCATGCCCAATGCCGCGGCGAGATCGGCTTCCGCCTGTGCGTACTCGCGAAAACGTGCAACCACCGGTGCCAAGTCCGAGTTCTCTTTGGAGAGTGCGCGAAACCGGTCGAGATCAGACGTCACGTCCTCCGCGGCGAGGAGCCCATCCAGTTCCTCGAGGCGTGACGTGAGTTGTTCGAGTTTGGATCGGAGCGAAGGCTTCATTTCGATACGCCCACGAAACAAAATGAGGCGAGCGGTAGCATTACGTTATGATCAGGAACAAACGGAATCTCGCCAGCGTGCACCCGCATGCGAACGCTTTGCTCGCTTAAGCAAGCGAGGTGCGCGACGCTGTTGACGAATAAGTTTGGCGGGCGAGCGGGCGGCAACGAAGACGGGCTTGAAGCAGCAGCGTACGCACTAATGCCCGTCGCCAGGCGGAGTAGGAAGCCGATAAACTCTTTCGAAGAGCGCAACCAGTTCCGCGCGCTCGGCGTCACCCGCCGCGGTCAGCGCCGATAACGGGGCATGCAAAAACTTGTTGGTAAGCCCACGCGCCAGCGCTTCGAGCACCTGTTCGGGCGCAGCGCCGCCAGCAAGCATCCGGCGGGCGCGGGATAGTTCCGCCGCGCGCAGTTCGTCGTGGTGGCCAGAGAGCGCCGCGATCGTCGGGACCACCGTACGGCCATCGAGCCACCGCAGGAAATGGCTCGCTTGCTCGGCAATCATCTCTTCCGCCTGCACAATCGACTCGCGGCGAATCTGCAGATTGTCCTTCACGATTTCGGCCAGGTCGTCGATGCAGTACAAGAACACGTCGTCGAGCTTGCCGGCCTCTGGTTCGACATCGCGGGGAACGCCGAGATCGACGATGAACACTGGCGCATGCCTGCGCTGTTTGATTACGCGCTCGAGCAAGCCCTTGCCCAGAATCGGCAAGGTGCTCGCCGTGCACGTCACGACAATGTCGAACTGCGGCAGACGTTCCGGCAACTCGTTGAGCGTGATCGCGTCGGCGCCAAAGCGGCCTGCGAGCTGGCTGCCGCGGGTCAACGTGCGATTCGCCACCGTGATCGAGCGCGGCGACTTTGCAGCAAAGTGCGTGGCCGCGAGCTCGATCATTTCGCCGGCGCCGATCAACAGCAACCGTTGCTCCGTAAGCGACGCGAAAATCCGCCCGGCGAGCTTCACCGCTGCCGCGGCCATCGAGATGGACGCGCTGCCGATATCCGTTTGCGTGCGCACGTCCTTGGCCACGGCAAACGTGCGCTGGAACAGGCGATTGAGCACGAGTCCGATCGAACCGGCCGCTTCGGCGCAACGCACGGCGTGCTTCATCTGTCCCAAAATCTGCGGCTCGCCCAGCACCTGCGAGTCGAGGCCGCTCGCCACGCGAAACGCATGCACCGCGGCACGCTCGTGCGGCAACGTGTAGACGTATGGCGTTAGCGCGTTGTCAGGGAGGCTGTGAAAGCCCGCAAGCCAGTTTGCAACGGGCGCGGGATCAGGGCCGTGGAAATAGACTTCGGTGCGGTTGCACGTCGACAGGATCGCCGCCTCTTTGACCCGCCGCGCGCCGATGAGATCGCGCAACGCATCCCCCAACGCGTCCGGCGTGAACACCACGCGTTCCCTTAGGTCGAGCGGTGCGGTCGTGTGATTCAAGCCTAACGCGTAGAGCGACATTCGAGCAGGGTCCTAAGAACTTAAGGGTCGCCGCATTTTACTCCAGCGCGATGGCGCGCTAGGCACTTGAGAAGGGAGCGAGTCGCGCTGCTGCAACCGGCGCGAACCCCCTGCCGCACGTCTCTGACGATCCACGTCCTTAGTTCGGAAACGCGGCCGAGACTTCTGCGACTTGCTCCGGCGTCAAGTAACGCGTTGCCTGCCCTTCGAGCAACAAAAAGATCCTTGCACTCTCTTCGAGCTCCTCGGCGTTGTAAACCGCTTCGGCCAATGTGCGACCCGCGACGACCGGGCCATGATTGGCGAGGAGCACAGCGTGATGCCCGGTTGCCGCGGCGCCAACCGCTGCGGCGAGCGCTGGATCGCCAGGTCGATAGAACGACAACCGCGGCAATTGGCCAATCCGCATCACGTGATACGCCGTCACGGGCGGCAACACGTCATCGGGCGGCAAGTCGGCACGACACGAAAGTGCGACGCAATGCGTGCAATGCAGATGGACGATTCCCGCGCTGCCCTCCCGCGCTCGGTACAACGCGAGATGCAGCAGCGATTCCTTGGAAGGTGGATCGCCACTTACAACCCGCCCTGCCGCGTCGAGCTTCGTAAGACGCGCCGGATCGAGACGCCCGAGGCAAGTGTTGGTCGGCGTCACCAGAAAACCGCCGGGCACCCGCGCACTCAAGTTGCCGCTCGAACCGTGCGCGAGACCGCGCTGATAGAGCATGCGCCCGAAGTCGACGATTTCTTCCCGCGTTTGCGCTTCTGCGCTCATGCCGCCAATGCCTGCGCAAAAAAATCAGGGCCGCCGAAATTGCCGGATTTCAGCGCGAGGTGCAAGGAGTGCTTACCCGAAGCGCAAGTCGCCAACGTCCACGGAACTCCCGGACAGATCTCCTCGCCGATCGCCAACGATTGAACGCCGAGTGCGGCGACCACCGCGCCGGCCGTTTCGCCGCCCGCGACGATCAAGCGCTCGATCCCGTCTTCCGCCAACGCAACCGCGATGTCGCGAAAAGCTTCTTCGATCACCGCTGCCGCGTTGCCCGCGCCCAATTTCGCCTGCGCTTGCGCAACTTCCTCTGGCGGCGCTGAAGCGTAGACCAATACGGGGGCACCTCGCGGCTGTTCGCGCACCCAGGCAATGGCATTGCACCTAGCCATAGGCGATTGCACCAGTGCAACCGGATCGAGGGGGAACGCTGCGTGGCCATCGCGTTGCCAGCGTTCCACTTGTGCCAATGTCGCCGCGGAACAACTGCCGCTCAAGATCGCGGCGCGTCCCTGGTTGAGCGGCAACGGCCGCGGCACGTGCCATTCGCGCAAGAGACCCGAAGCGCGCCAGCAATCGGGAAAGCCCATCGCGACGCCAGCGCCACCGGTCACCAATGGCAAGTCCGCACTCGCGGCAGCGATCGCATGCAGATGACGATCTGCGTATGCGTCGACGATCGCGTGCCGGACGCCGGTACGAGCGAGCTTCGCGTAATGGTCGCGAATCGCGGCTTCTCCCTGTTCTACGGTCGCAATCGATATCAAGCCGACGGCGTGCGGCGTTTGCTTCCCGAGCACGCGAACCAGGTAGGCGTCACTCATGGGAGTCAACGGATGATGCCGCATGCTTGTCTCGGAAAGCAGCGCATCGCCTACGAACAGATGGCCGTGATACACACTGCGTCCGTTGGCCGGATACGCAGGACACGCGATCGTGAAATCGGCGTGCAATGCATCGAGCAGCGCGTCGGCGACCGGTCCAATGTTTCCCGCCGGTGTGGAGTCGAAGGTCGAACAATATTTGAAAAAGAATCTGCGCGTGCCCTGTTTTGAGAGCCAGCGGAGTGCGGCAAGCGATTGCGCGACCGCATCGCCCGCCGCGATGGTTCGTGACTTTAGCGCGACTATGAGTGCACCCGACTCCGGAACCACAAGTGATGGCGGCGGCACTCCGTTTAAGAGCAAGGTCGAACATCCGTTGCGGACGAGCACCGACGCCAGGTCCGTGGCACCGGTCAAGTCGTCGGCGATGCAACCCAGCAAAACGTCGTTCTTGATCGCCATTGGCTCGACACAAGAAATATTCGCTTACGCGGGTGCTATTGCGTGAGCTTGCTCTAGTAGAGGAGCGCGGGAAGCCACCGCGTGAGTCCGGGCCAATACGTTACGAGGAAAAGCACGGTCACGCTCGCCGCCATCAAGGGTATCAGCGCGCGGGAGATGGCGCCAATTCCTGCGTTGGCGAGCTTGGCCGCCACGAATAGTGTGCCGCCCACCGGCGGCGTGTACAGAGCGATCGCAAGGTTCGCCGTCATCACCACTCCCAGGTGCACGAGGTCAACCTTGAATACTTGCGCGAGCGGCAGGAAGAGCGGCGCAGTCAACAGCAGCGCCGGCAGCGGCTCGATGAAAATGCCGAGCAGCAATAACGAGACGTTGACGAGTAGCAGGAATACCCAGGGTTGGTGCGCGACGACTTGGACCCATTGCGCAAGTTGCGCGGCAACCTGCTCAACGGTGAGCAGCCACGCGAGAGCGCCAGTCGCTCCGAGAACGAGCATGACGACGGCGCTGGTCTGAAAGGCGTTGAGCAAAAGCCGCGGGAGGTCGCGCCACGTGATGTCATGGTACAAGAACAATGACACGGCGAGACCGTACACGACGGCCACGGACGCCGATTCCGTCGGCGTGAACACACCTGACCAGATGCCGCCAACGATGATCAGCGGCATCACCAGCGCCGGGCCGGCTGCCTTGAATGCCTGCCAGATCTCGCCGGGCGACGAGCGCACGTCACCGCTGTCACAGCCCGTCTTGCGTCCGTACCACACACAGACGGCGATCAACGCCAGCGCGGTGATGAGCGCCGGCACCACACCCGCCATCGATAGCTGCCGCATCGAGACGCCGGCGATGAACGCGTAGACCAAGAACGGGATCGACAGCGGCATCAGTAGCGCAAGCGTCCCCGCGACCGCAAGCAGCGCCGCCGCGAAGGCGCGCGAATAGCCGCGCTGGACCATCGTCGGAATCACAAGCGAGCCGATCGCTGCCGTATCCGCGATCGCGGAACCGGAGACGCCGCCGAACATGAGGCACGACGCCACCGTGACCACGCCCAGGCCGCCCGGCAGAAACCCGAACAGTGCGCGTGCGAATTCGACGATGCGCTTGCCTACGCCACCGTGCGACAGCAATTCGCCGGCAAAGATGAACAGGGGCACCGCGATCAAAATGAACGGCTCAACGCCACCGATGAACGACAAGAAAATCGTTTCCAGCGGATGCGTGAGACCCTTCGCCACGATCATGCCGATCGTCGTCGTTAAGAGCGCGAACATCAACGGCACGCCGGCTAGCGCGATGACGAAGAAAACGGCGAACAGCGACAGGGCGAACATCAGGCCGACCCGTAGCGTTGCTCGTACGTGCGGCCGCGCATAATTTGCACAATGTCCCAGCACGTGAACACGGCCATCGTGGCGGCGCCGATTGGCAGCGCCAAATATTGCGTAGCCATTGGGACGCGCAGCACCGTGAGCTCGTTGCCCCAACTCGCGTTGACGATGCCCATGCCATACCACGCGAGCAATGCGAGGACAGCGAGACTTAAGCATGCGATAGCACCATCCGCCCACTGCCGGCCGGCAGGACCGAGCTTGTCTACAAACTCGGTAATCGACATGTGCAGGCCGCGCCGCGTTGCCGCAGCCCCGCCGAGGAACGTGACCCAAACCATCAACAGCTCGCTGAACTCCGTCGTCCAGGCGATGTCGCCACCGCCGATGTGGAACAGGACATTGACGAACACAAGAATGATCATCACGGCGCCAATGGCAACGATCGCCCAATCGACCGCGGCGCCCAGCGCGCGGATCGGCGCCGGCGCGGGAGGACCAGGTGGCAGCAGGGGCATGGCTGTCCGCGACGAACGTGCTGTGGAATGATGCGAGTTAGCTGGAGCGCCGCGAAGGTTGGGCGACTGTCGTGCGTTTACCGGATCGTTTCGGCGGCCGCCCTGGACTAAAAGAGCGGCCGCGACCGGACGCTCGTCACTATTTCGTCGGCACCGCCTTGCGGATCGCATCGGCTTCAGCCAGGATCGCGTCGACTTCCGCGCCGTACTTTTCTTTCGCCTTGACGTAGACCGGTTTAACGGCCGCGCGCCATGGTGCGATGTCGGGCCGCGCGACCTTGGCGCCCTTGCTTTCCATGTCCTTCAGCTGGCGATCGTCGTTGCTGCTCACTTCGTTTCGGCTCCAGTCCGCGGCTTCCTTCGCCGCCTTCGTCACCGCGTCGCGATCCGCGGGTGAGAGCTTTTGCCAGGTCTTCTCCGAGATGGTAAGAGGAATCGGGCTGTACACGTGCTGGGTCAGCGTTACGTTGGGAGCCACCTCGTAGAATTTGTTCGCATGGATCGTGTCAATCGGGTTCTCTTGCCCGGCGACGACGCCCTGCTGGATCGCGAGATAGACCTCCGGCAGCGGCATGATCTGGACGCTGAAGCCCATCTCCTCGAGCTGCCAACGCATCATCTCGTTGGGGAAGCTGCGCAGCTTCTTCCCCTTGGCATCGGCGGGCGTTCGCAGCGGGTCTTTGGTGGTCATGCTCCGGAAGCCCGCTTCGAAAGTCGACAGAAAACGGAAGCCTTTTTCCGGCCCCTTCGCAAACTGTGCCTGCATCCACTTCGATTCGTCGTAGAGCTTCCAGCCCTGCTGGTAGCTGTCGACGAGGAACGGCAGTACGGTCAGGTTGAGCGAGGGAATGTGCGTCGCATACGTACCGGTGCCGGTGACCGCAAAGTCGATGCCGCCCAATTGCATCTGCTCGACACTCTTGGGATCATTCGCGAGCTGGCCCGCGGGAAAGATCTGCACCTTGTACCGGCCTTGCGTGTACTGCTCCACTTTCTGCGCGAACAGTTCGGCGGCTTTCTGCCGCGCGCCGCCGGGCTGATCGGTGTGACTGAACTTGAGGATCGTCTGCGCGGCGACACTACCCGCCCACAGCGCAGCGACAGCGAACACGACGGCAGCTTGTTTTATGAGGTTGCGACGTTGCATGGTTACCTCCTCGGTGAGCGCGCCCCGCGCGGGGCAGCGTTTACGTTCTCAACCTCGCGAAACGCCCTAGTCGATCCGGGCGCCCGCATCCTTGACGACCTTGTTCCATTTGCGGATGTCGGCATCGATGAAAAGCGGCAAACTCCTTGGGACGGCGCGATGTCGGTCATCCGATGACCATCCTGCGACCTTCGGCGTGCGACCGATAGGCCGCTTCCTGGACGCGCAGGTTGGCGAGGTACTCGCGGCCGTTATTTTCGGCCGGCGCGCCTGTGCTTAGATGCCGTACCACGTGGCGCTGTAGATGCCCGCAGGCGCCGCCGCCAAAAACGTCTTGGGGTCCACGCTCGTAGATATGCTCGGCCTCGTCGCGCTGGTGCGGCTTCCACCACAAACGCGCCTCGCCATCGAGACGCAACACCCCGGCGGAGCCTTCGAGCCACATCTCACCCATCGTGCGGCGCGGATTCTCCGCGACGTGATCGTTCAGGCGATTGCCATCGAAAAGACCGGTGGTGCCGTCCGCGAATTCGAAGATCAGATAGCCGGCATCTTCGCCCGCAATCACCGGATTCATCCGGCGCAGTCGGGCGGTAATCGCTTCCACCTCGCCCAAAAGGAATCGGAACGTGTCGATGAAATGAATCGCGGTCTCGACGATCAAGAGCCGCGGCATCTTCTGGAAATAGGGTTGCCGATCGAGGTAGGCGCGCGGACCCTGGCCGTCGCCGGGACGTAAGCGGAACGCGATCGCGTGGGGTGTTCCGAGAAATCCGGAATCGAGCAGGCGCTTCGCTTCGCGATACCAGGGCTGGAAGCGGAAATTCTCATGCACGATGAGCGCAACGCGTGCGCGTTCAGCGGCTTCGACCAAGGCGACCGATTCATCCCAACTCGGGGTCAATGGCTTCTGGCAGATCACCGGAATGCCGCGTGCGTGCGCCAGCGCGACCAGCGCCGCATGCGATTCGGGCGGTGTCACGATATCGACCAAGTCCGGCTTAATCGCGTCGAGCATCGTTGTCGCGTCGATATAAGTACGCATGGCACCGAAGTCCTGCGTCGCAGCCTCGGCCTTGCCCGGCTCCGCATCGCACCAAGCCACGACTTCGGCTTCGGGTACGCTCCGCCAGCCCTCGAGGTGGAAGCGGCTGAAATAGCCGGCACCGATGCCTGCGATGCGTAGCCGTGTCATCAGAGATTCAATGCTACCGCGTCGGCGATCGCACCCGTGCCGTCGCGGCCGCCAAACTCGAAGGGGATGATCTGGCCGGACGCGAACACCTCGTCGACCGCTTGTTCGATGCGTTGCGCCGCGTGTGCGAGCGCGGCGTCAGCGCTCTTCACCGCGAGCCAATCGAGCATCAGCGCCGCCGACAGAATGGTCGCGGTGGGATTGGCCTTGCCCTGGCCGGCGATGTCGGGCGCGGAACCGTGGCACGGTTGAAACAACGCGTGCTCGTCGCCAATATCCCCCGACGGCGCCATTCCCATGCCGCCGATGAGCGCCGCGGTCTGATCGGACAGGATATCGCCGAACATGTTTTCGGTGACGATTACGTCGAAGTCCCACGGTTTGCGAATGAGATCGAGCGCCGTCGCGTCGATGTAGTGGTGCCGGGCTTCGATGTCGGGAAAGTTGCGCGCGCGTTCATCGAAGATCTTGCGAAAGAACGCCATCGACCTGAAGACGTTGGCCTTGTCGACACAGGTCACCCGGCCGGGGCGGCCGCGGCTTTTGCGGCGCTGCGCCAGACGAAACGCGAAGTCGTGGACGCGCTCGGAGCCCCGTCGCGTGATGATCATCGTGTCGCGCGCTTCGTCGTCGTTCTCGATTGTCCCCTTGCCGCGCGACGCGAATAGCCCTTCGGTCGACTCGCGGACGACGACCAGATCGATCTCGCGGGCGCGCGGATCGGCGAGCGGCAGCCTGATTCCCGGAATCGCGCGCGCGGGCCGCACGCCGGCATAGAGCTCGAGCTCGACGCGCAAATCGAGCTGCGGTGCGATCTCCGTGCCATCCGGATAGCGGATCTCCGGCCAGCCCATTGCGCCGAACAGGATGGCATCGGCGTCGCGTGCTGCGGCGAGTGTCGCCACCGGAAGCGCGTCGCCGGTCGCCTGGTAGTGCAGCGCGCCCGCGGGATGGGTCGCGAACCGGAACGCGAAGTTTGCACCATGCTGCAGCTTGTCGAGCAGCGGCAAGGTCGCCTCGATCACCTCTCTCCCGATGCCATCACCCGGGAGTACCGCTATGTTATAGGTCGTTCGGGTCATCAAAACGCGATTCCTGTGAGTCACATCTGATGCAGACGGTAGCGTTCGAAGATGGCGAGCAGCTCGCGGCTCGCGCGCTCCCGATGCGCACGGTTGACATCGACCGCGCCTTTGGCGTCGCCCGCCCGGATCCGTTCGAGCAGCGCCATGTGTTCCTGGGTCGAGTTGACCGGCTTCGGCCGCAGCCGCAGGGAGAACATCCGCGCCCGATGCGCGCGGTCGCTCAATAGCCCGACTGCGTTGATCAGCGTCTGGTTGCCCGTGAGCTCGAGGAGTCCTTGATGGAAGCGCTCGTCCGCCGCGGCCCACGCGTCGAGATCGTCAACTCTAAGCGCCCGCGCCATGTCGCGCGACGCCTCGACCAACGGCTTCAACTCGGCGTCGGAAGGGCGGCGTTGCGCAAGGAGTTCCGCTGCCGCCGATTCGAGCGCGGTCAGCACGACATAGATCTCGCGCATGTCGGTGGGCGAGACCGGCAGCACCCGCATGCCGTGGCGCGGAATCATCTCGACCAGACCTTCCTCCTGCAGACGGGTCAACGCCTCGCGCAACGGCGTGCGGCTGATCCCGAGCTCCGTCGCCAGCGTCTGCTCCAGCGCCTGCAGGCCCGGCGGATAGACATTGTCGAGAATGCGGCGGCGGATCGCCTGGTACGCGACATCGACGAGTGAAGTGCGGGAAACGCTCGGCGCGGCCGCTGACGGGCGCACCATCGCCGCGCGCCGACCCAACGCGCGGCTAGCCGTAGCGTCGCCGGTGCACCCTATCTTCGCAACGACAGCAGTGCGCATCGCTGCTGATCAGCTGCCCTGCATGCCGTGGGCAATGGGGAAGAAGAGGTCCTTCCAGGATTCGGGTTTCACCTTGATCGCCCCGGTCTTGTACATGAAGTCGATGAACAGCCGGAGGTTGCGCGGCACCAGCGAATACTCGATGCTGGGGTCGGAGATGATTTTCAAAATCTCGTCGACCGTTTGCTTACCCTTGGTCATGCGCAGGTACGTCTCGGCCGCGCCGCGCTTGTCCTGGTTGATGATGTCGGTCGCCTCCTGCAGCGCCTTCATGAAGACGGCGGTGAGCTTCGGATTTTCCTGGTAGAACTTCCCGGTTGTGGCGATGACATTGAACGAGATCGGCGCGCCGAGGATCTCGGTTGAGCTCACGACTTTGTGGATTCCCGGTTTGTCGAGCTCCATCTGGATAAAGGGTGGCGACGTGAAGTGGTTGTTGACCTCGCCGCCGCCGGAAACCAGCGCGGCCATGCCGTCGGGATGCGTCATCGACACGGTCAACGGGTCGAGCTTGGCCCGATTCGCCTCGCCCAACTCCTTCTCCGCCCACATCTGCAGCAGCGTCGCCTGCATCGACACCTTCACCGCGGGCAAGGCGATCTTGTCCTTGTCGGTGAAATCCGCGATCCCCTTGATGTGCGGGCTGCGCGTGTTGAGCTGCAATGGCATGAAGTTGAGTCCGCTGACCGCGCGCACATCGACATTGCCGCGGGTCTTGGCCCAAACCGTGGCGATACCGGTGATCCCCAGGCATACAAAGTCGACACTGCTCGAAAGCAGCGCATCGTTCATCACATCGCTCGAGCGAAACGTGCTCCAGTTCACCTTGAGATCAGCGATGCCCGCGGTTTTTGCCTGCTTTTCGACGAGCTGTCGGTCCTCCATCATCATCAAGGTCAGGTAGCCCAAGCCATATTGCTTGGCAATGCGTAGCTCGCCCTGCTCGGCGGTGGCCGGCAGCGCAAACGCGATCAGCATGGCCGGTAGGAGCAACCAACCAAAGAGCCTTCGAATCTTCATTTTTCAGTTCCTCCGGAAAGTCTAGAAGCGCCAGTGAAAGGGTGGATGGCCGGCCACCGGAGCCAAGAAGCAGGCGATCGCATCTCCGAGCAGGCAGCCCAGGTAGGCGGTACGCAGATCGGGTCCTCCAAACGCGAGGCTCGAAATGTTCTTCAGCACGCGACCCGCGGTACGATCAAGGTGCGGTCGGCCCATCGTTCCCGCGCGATACGCGTCCTCGCACCACTGGACGTGAGTAGGATCCGCATCTTCGAGAATGACGGTTGCGGCGCCGTCAGGCCCGACGCGCAGCACCCGGTTGCTGACAATGCTGGTGATCCACACATGACCTTCGACGTCGAACGCAAGCCCGTCCGGATAGGTCCCGTGGCCGAACGTCGCGACGATTTGCTTCGTCCCGAGCGACCCATCAGCCGCAACTGGAAACCGCGACAGCCGCCGCGCGAATGTCTCGTTCACGTAAAGCCATTGGCCGTCCGGCGACAGCATCGCCTCGTTCGTGTACCCCAACCCGCCGGCGACGATGCGCGCGCCGCGCGCGTCGACAAGTACGATGAAGCCGTCGGCGACATCGGCGCGGTACGCTGCCGCGCGCGGTACCTGCCGTGTGCTCACCGTGATCCAGACGCGCGCGTGCCCGTCCTCGAACACGAAATTGGTCGGCGGCAGGTCGATTCCGTCCACTCTTTCGAGGAATGGACGCACGTCTCCGCTGCGCGTCAATTCGAATACGCCGCCGGCGGTCTCGCCCAGATTCGCGAGCAAAAAACTGCCATCGCTGCGCAGCGCAATGCCGTTCGGGCGCAGGGGCCGCGACCCCGGTCCCGCACCTCGGTATAACGTGTGCGTTGCGTCAGTCGCGGTGTGCGCGACTCCCCCGCGCCAATCCGCCGTGTACAGCGCACCGGCGCGAGTGGCCAGCACGCATTCGGGGCGCACAAGGCCGGCGCCGATAAACGATAGCGCGGCAAGGTCAATGACAGACGGTCGCGCTAGTTCAGTGGGATCGGCGGCGATCATGCGGCGAAGAAACGGCCTCTATCTCGGGTTGCGGGAAATAATCGTCGCGTGTCGGCCTAGAAGCGGCGATTCGCCATTGGTCGCCGCCCGGCGAGCCCGGGCCTCGCTCGGCCTCAATTGATCCTGTGCGAGGCCGTAATGCTGGCGTTTCGGCCTTGGGCCGTGATTCGCCATTGCTCGCATCCCCGCAAGCGGGGCCCCTGCTCGCGCTCACACGGCCGCTCACATTGCTCGATCTACGTATCGCTTAATGTATACGTAATAATCGGGCAGATCAAGCTCGATTTGACCAACACCACCCGCCGCGTAAAAACGCTGGCGGTTGACGAGAAACCGCGAGCATAGGCAGACAGCGGAGGCGCGCAATCACGAAAATTGACAACCGTTTTGGAGCAACGTCCGGCGGATCTCGACTAACCTCGCAGCAAGCGCTTGCGCAGCGCAATGACCGCGCTGTCGGGACTGGTTACGACACGCGCGGTCACTACGGCTTCGACAGCGAGGCGCGCGCGCGACGTCGAAAAATGCGCAAGCATCAGGGTATCCACGTCGTCGAACTCGGTGGCCGCGGTGGCGACCAGCTCGTCGTGACGGCGTGCATCGCCGGCCTTCAACGCTCGCAGTGCTTCGGGAACGCGCACCGTCCGCAGCGTGTAGCGGTGGCCGTTTTGCACTGCCGCTTCGCGCAGTTCGTCTTCCATCGAAGCCATACTCGGAGGAAACGTGGCGAGCAGACCAAGGCGAGAACCCTGTGCCAGCGCGTGCTCGAACATCGCTTCGTTGGGCTTCAAGACCACGAGACCGCGCCGGGTCCGCGTCGCTTCGATTGCGGGCCTAAACGCCGAGCATGTGAAAAGGATTCCGGCTGCGCCCAGGCTCTGCGCATAGCCAGCCAGCGCATCCACGCGCTGCGCCAGCTCCGGCGTGAGGTCAGCCGCGCGCTCGCGGTCCACCGAGAGCGCATCGTCGAGAAGGTTGACGAGCTCAGCCTCGGGCCAATGGTGGGCAAACGCCAGCGCCACCGGCGGCATCGCGACCTGCACTGCATGGATGAGCGCAATGCGCATTGGGTTCACTGCATCGGCCTCTTTATCGAATTGCGGGAAGTCATCGTCACGTGTCGGCCTCTAGCAGCGATTCGCGATCGCTCGCCGCCCGGCAAGCCGGGCCTCGCCGCTCACGCTGCTGGCCTCTTTATCGAATTGCGGGAAGTCATCGTCACGTGTCGGCCTCTAGCAGCGATTCGCGATCGCTCGCCGCCCGGCAAGCCGGGGCCTCGCCGCTTTGGGCTGCTCAGTCATCGAAGCGCACCCCCTGCCGCTGCGCGCGCAGGCGCGGATCGCGCGACTTCACCTGCGTCGGCCGTCCCGCGAGGATCTCGAAGCACCGTTCGAGCGTCTCCTCCTCCAGCCGCTGCATCGCCTCGCGCGTGAAGAACGTGAGGTGGGGAAAGACGATCGCGTTGTCCATGGCGTAGAGCGCGCTTAAGCGGTGACCCTCTTTCGCCAGCGGCTCCTGCGAATAGACGTCGAGCGCCGCCCCCGCGATCCGCCGCTCTTGCAACGCGCGCAGGAGCGCCGCCTCGTCCACGATGGCGCCGCGCGAGACGTTCACGAGAAACGCCGAGGGCCTCATCGCCGCGAGCTCGCGCGCCCCGATGAGGCCGCGCGTTTCGGCATTCAGCACGCAGTGCACAGAGACGAAATCACTCTCGGCGAGGAGCGCGCGCAGCTCGGTGCGGCGTTTCACGCCGGCTTCCGCGAAGCGCGCCGCATCGACGTGCGGATCGAAGCCGAGCACGCGCATGCAAAAGCCCAGGCCCGCCATGCGCGCCACCTTGGAACCGATGCGACCGATGCCTACCAAGCCGAGCGTCTTACCCGCCAGATCGAGCCCCATCCACTGCGCCGCCGGCCAGACCCAGCCCTGCTCGTCCATCGCGCGTTGGATCGACTTCTGCTTCTTCGCGAGCGCGAGCATCAACGCCATAGCGCCTTCGGCTACCGTCTCCTCGGCGTACTCGGGTACATTGACCACGGGGATGCCGCGCACCTTTGCCGCCTCGATGTCGATCGCGTCGATGCCCACGCCGTATTTGACGATGCCTTTAAGCCGCGGCGCCGATTCGATGACGCGCGCCGTAACCGGCGTGTAACACATGAGCAGGAGCTCGGCCTCGCGCAGCGCGCGCACGAGCTCGCCTTCGGACACGCCGTCGGGCAGCAGTGTGAGCGCGTGACCCGCGTTGCGCAGCGCCGCATCCACGCGCGGGACTTCCAGCTCGCGGTCGGTGCGGACGATCGCGGCCACGGTGCCCCTTTAGCGATGCGTCTTTGACAGAACGATCAGCACGCTGCCGCCTCCACTATCTCGTCCGCGACGATTCCGAGCGCATGCTCAAGGTCGGACTCCTCCCATGGAATGGGGTGGGACAGGGAGTCTTCCGCGGCGACTCGCCAGCTGACCAGGTCCCACCCAGCCCGAGATACTCCCGTTCGTGCGGTTGGAGTTCCTATCCTTTGCGAAGAGTAAAAAACGAAGATGGCCCCGGCTTTGCCTAGGCGTAGAGGAAGCCATTGGCGCTCTGTCGCCTGGATGGAACACTGGCTTTATGTCCTATAGAGTGGTACATTATACCTTACTGGAGTCATGGAATGATCGTGAGTTTTCGGGATGGCTGGTTGCGGGACTTCTTCGTCGATGACACCCGGTCCCGAAAAATCCCGTCCGATCTTGAAAGCCGGGTGTTCCGCAAGCTCCAGATGATCGACGATGCAACGACGGATCAGGATTTGCGTGTGCCAACCAGCAATCATTTCGAGAAGTTGCGCGGCCAACTTGAAGCGTTCCACTCGATCCGCGTTAACAAGCAATGGCGGCTGATATTCCGGTGGGACGGCGGCAAGGGCGAAGCGAGCGATCTGTATTTGGACAATCACAGCTACGATTGAGGTGAACCATGTTGATGACCAAACGCAAGCCGGTGAGCGTGGGCGAGATACTGACCGAAGAGTTCATGACGCCGATGGGGCTGACCCAATTGGCGCTCGCCGAAGCGATGGGTGTACAGCGCAAGCACGTCAACGAGCTGTGCAACGACCGCCGCAACGTGACCGCCGCGACCGCCCTCATCCTCTCCCGCGTGTTCGGCAACAGCCCGGACTTCTGGCTCAATGTGCAGCGGCGCAACGACCTTTGGGAGGCGATGCACAGCCCGCGCCAACGCGAGCGGATCGAGAGGGCGAAACCCTTGAAGGAAGCGGCGTGACCATCGTCTCCCTACGTCAGCGGGCCGTGTCCCTGTATTTGTTGCCGACCGTGCAAAGCGGGCGCTGGCGTAGCCACGGTCGGTTCGCTTTGACGTGCCATTGCCGATCCTGTCAGGATGGCTCGACTCGAACAGGAGGAAGACGCGTGGCTTAGGTGCGACCAGTCCGGCGCTGGCGCGCTGGCCGGTGCCGTTCGCCTCGATGTCGATCGCGTCGATGCCTATGCCGTACTTGACGATGCCCTTGAGCCGCGACGCAGATTGGATGACGCGCGCAGTGACCGGGGTGTAGCACATGAGCAGGAGCTTGGCCTCGCGCAGCGCATGCCCGAGCTCGCCTTCGGACACGCCGTCGGGCAGCAGCTTGAGCCGTACCCCGCGGCGCGCAGCGCCGCGGGGTACGCGCGGGAGTTCCAGCTCGCGGTCGGTGCGGACGATCGCGGCCACGGCCCCTTTAGCGACGGGCCTTCAGCACGACGATCAGCACGCCGCGGCCTTCGCTATCTCTTCCTCCACGATTCCAAGCGCGCGTTCAAGGTCGGATTCCTCGATGACCAGGGGCGGCGCGAGCACGATCACGTTTCCCTGCCCGACCTTGAACGAAAGCCCGCGCGCGAGGCACCGGTACATCGTCTCCTCGGCGATCCCCGCATCGGCGAGCTCGATCGCGAGCAGCAGACCCACACCGCGCACCTCCACGATCGCAGGCAGGTGAGCCTCCATGACCCGAAGGCGTTCCAGGGCACGCTCGCCCAGCCATACCGCGCGCTTTAAAAGCCCCTCGGTTTCGATCACCTCGATCGTCGCGAGAGCCGCGGCACAGCCCACGGAGCTCTTCTCGTGGGTGTAGTGGCCGAGCGCGCGGTCGGCGGCCACGTCGAGCTCCGCGCGGGCTACGAGCGCCGCCATGGGGAAGATCCCACCGCCCAGGCCCTTGCCGAGTACCACCATGTCCGGGACGATGCCATAGCGCTCGCAGGCGAACATCGTCCCGGTGCGGCCGAGGCAGATCGGGATCTCGTCGAGGATGAGGAGCGCGCCGTGCCGATCGCAAGCGCGGCGCAGGGTCTCGTAGTACGTGCGCGGCGGCGCCTGGACGTCGGTCGAGCGCACCGTCTCCACGACGACCGCGGCGACGTCCTCCTCCTTCGCGAGCACATACTCGACGTACTCGGCGCAGCTAGCATTGCAGCTGCCGCCGCAGCCGAAGCGGCAGCCACGCGGATCGCACGGCGGCGCGTGCTCGGCGCCGGGCAAGAGCGGGCCAACGCCGCGGCGAAACAACGCCTCGCCACCCACCGAAATCGCATCGAGCGAGGCGCCGTGAAACGAGTCCCACATCGACACGGTCTTGTGCCGCCCGGTTGCGATGCGGGCGAGCTTGAGCGCAATGCCGACCGCCTCGGTGCCGCCGGGGGCGAAGAGCACCTTCTCCAGGTTGCCCGGCGCGAGTGAGACGAGCTTCGCGGCGAGACGCACGGCGTACTCATTGGTAAAGCGGCGCGGCGAAAAAGGCAGCGTGTCGAGCGCGCGTTTCACCGCGGCGACGACGCGCGGATGGCCGTGGCCGACCTGGTGCACGCTGTTGCCGTGGAAGTCCATGATGCGCCGGCCCTCCAAGTCCTCCAGCCAGATCCCCGAGGCGGACCGGAGCGCGTTGAAGCAGGGCGTGGAGAGCGACTGGTGCAGGAAATGCTTCGCATCCTCGGCGAGTAGCCTTTGCGTTTCCGGGCCGAGGTGCCCCGCCTCCCAGCGCTTCCTGCGCGAGGAGAGGTTGACGTCGCCCTCAGAGGAAAGATCGCCCGGGCTAGTCGTTGCGCGGCTGCGTGCCATTGGGTCGCTCGGGGCCATTCGCAGAGCGGGAGGCGCGGGGAGTCATGGGCGGCGCGTGCAGCTCTTCGATCGGCCTCATCGCGGCCTCCGAGAAGGAACGCCCCAGCGAACCGCGCCCGAACTCAGCAAATCACGCTTCCGCATTCGTTCTCGGCACCGTCACTTCAGACCTTCCCTATGGCCCGAAGCGCAGTCAGGGCACCGCAGAGGTCATACTCTAGCATCAGCGACTCTTGTAGGGAGGAAGTGATGAAGGCCCCAGAATCCTTCCGGATCGGTTCGTGAAAATTCTTGTATTGCCTGGCGATGGCATCGGCCCCGAGATCACGGCCGCAACGCTGCATGTTCTGGAAAAACTCGACGGTCTGTTCGCGCTTGGTCTCGTACTCGAACACGATGAAATCGGGTTTGCGGCGCTCGCCAAAACCGGCACCACGCTTCCCGACACCGTCCTCGATCGCGCGGCGCAGTCGGACGGCATATTGCTCGGCCCCATTTCGCACCTCGACTACCCGCCGCGGGACCAGGGCGGAGTCAACGTTTCCGCCGCCTTTCGCGTGAAGCTCGATCTCTATGCCAACGTGAGACCTGCGCGCACGCGCCCGGCATCGGCCGCACGCACGAGTCGATGGACCTTGTCATCATGCGCGAATGCACCGAGGGCTTCTATCCTGACCGTAATATGGCCGTTGGCAACGGAGAATTCATGCCGACGCCCGATCTCGCGTTATCGGTGCGCAAGATCACCGCGTTCGCCTGCGAACGGATCGCCCGCCGGTCGTTTGAGCTGGCGATGCGCCGGCGCAAGCGAGTCACCGCCGTGCACAAGGCCAACAATTTCATCCTCACCGACGGGCTGTTCCTGCGCGAAGTCCGCAAGGTTGCAGAAAGAGTTTCCGGAAGTCGTGCTCGACGAGATCATCATCGACGCGATGGCGGCCCGCCTGGTGCGCAGTCCCGCGCAATTCGACGTGATCTGCGCGACCAACTTCTACGCCGACATCCTGTCCGATCTCGCTTCCGAGCTTTCGGGAAGCTTGGGGCTCGCCGGCGCTATCAACGCGGGAGAGTCGCTGGCGGCAGCCCAGGCGCAACATGGCTCGGCGCCTGACATCGCCGGACGGGACATCGCCAATCCCACGTCGTTGATCCTGTCGGCGGGCATGCTGCTCGATTGGCTGGCCGAGCATCGTGGACAGCCGCATTTCGCACAGGCCGCACGCGCACTCGAGCAAGCGGTCGATGCAACACTCGCCGATCCTGCGCGCCGCACGCGCGATCTGGGCGGTCCGCTCGGGACGGCGGCATTCGGTGAGGCCGTCGCCGCCAACCTTGAGCGCATAGTCTGATTCGCGCGATGCGATGAGTGAGCCCGCAATGACTGCCATCGATTGCCACGCGCATGTGTTCGATCCGACGGGCTTCCCTTTCGCTGAAAACTCTGCATACATCCCTGTGGCGCACGAAATCGGCACGGCAGAGGATTTTCTCGCCGTGCTCGACACACACGGTCTTTCCCACGGTCTGCTCGTTAATCCCACCAGCGGCTACGGCACCGACAATCGCTGCATGCTGGATGCGATTGCGCATTCGAACGGCCGGTTGAAGGGGATTGCCAAATTGCGTCCGGACGTCTCCGCGAGCGAGCTTGCTGATCTTGCCGCCGGCGGCATTGTCGGCGCGCGTTTCGATTTGATTGGCGATGGCCTGGCGGCACTGCTCGATCCAATCGCGACCAAGCTCTTACAGCGGATCGGCGCACTCGGCTGGATCGCAGAGGTGCAGTGTGAAGGTGACCAGTTCGCGAAAATTAAAAGCGTGCTCGATGCCAGCGGAGCGTCGGTCATCGTCGACCACTGCGGACGCCCCGACTTAACCCAAGGCCTCGCGCAACCGGGATTCCAGGCCTTGCTTGCCTTCGGTCGCACCGGACGCGGAGCGATCAAGCTCTCGGGTCCTTTCCGCTTTTCACGCACGGGACCGCCCTATCGCGATGTCGATCCTTACATCGCAGCGCTGATCGATGCATTTACGCCGGAGCGGTGCGTGTGGGGCTCGGACTGGCCGTTCCTGCGCATTCCGGCGCGGATTGACTATGGCCCCGTCTTGGATTACCTGACCCGTTGGCTGCCGGACGAGCGCGAGCGCCGCTGCGTACTGTGGGACACCCCGGCGCGGCTCTTTGGATTCCGTTAAGCCAACTGAGTCGACGCTTTTGGCCGCCTCGGTCTCCTTGTACGGTGGTGCGATGCGCTGGTCGCGTGTCAGCCTCGCGCGTCAAGCTTTGATGAATTCCGCCTTCCCGCCCAACCAGCGGTTGAGGTGCGCTTGCGCCGCGGTCGGATCGTCGCGCAGTAGTTCCTCGGCCGCATCGCGCGCTTGTTCGATCAGTGCAACGTCGCGTTCCAGATCGGCGAAACGTAACAGCGGTACGCCCGATTGCCGCGCCCCCAGGAATTCGCCCGGGCCCCGGATCGACAGATCCTGCCGCGCGATTTCGAAACCGTCGTGATATTCGTAGATGGCCTTGAGCCGCGCCTTCGCGGTCTCGCTCAATGGCTCCTCGAAGAGCAGAACGCATGTGGACTCGGTCGCGCCGCGGCCCACGCGACCACGCAACTGGTGCAGTTGCGACAGCCCGAACCGCTCCGCGTGCTCGATCACCATGATCGAAGCGTTGGGCACGTCGACGCCGACTTCGATGACAGTGGTGGCAACCAGAACGTTCAGCTCACCGCGCACGAAAGCCTCCATCGTCGCTGCTTTGTCCACGGACTTCATACGGCCATGCAAAAGCCCTACCCGCATCGCCGGTAAGGACGACGTCAGTTCCGCGTGCAACGCAACGGCAGTCTGGAGCTCGAGCTTCTCGGATTCCTCGATTAGCGGGCATACCCAATAGACCTGTCGCCCTTCCCCGCCCGCCTTGCCGACCCACGCAACGATCTCAGCGCGCCGCTTCTGGCTGACGAGTCGCGTGCTGACCGGGGTTCGGCCCGGCGGCAGCTCGTCGAGCGCCGACACATCGAGATCGGCGTAGAACGTCATCGCCAATGTCCGTGGAATGGGTGTGGCGCTCATCATCAGCTGGTGGGCTTCGGCCAGTCCTTTGCCGCGTAGCGCCAACCGCTGCGCAACGCCAAAGCGATGCTGCTCATCGACGATTGCGAGTCCGAGATTGGGCAACTCGACGCCCTCCTGGAACAACGCGTGCGTGCCGACTGCGAATGGCGTCTTGCCACTGGCCAGCGCCGCGATCGCCTGCTTGCGTGCCTTACTTGGCAGTGAACCGGACAGCCACGCGAGGTCGACGTCGAGTCCGGCGAGCCATGCTGCGAGCTTGCGATAGTGTTGCTCGGCCAATATCTCCGTCGGCGCCATGAAGGCCACCTGCTTGCCGGACTCGATCGCCTGCAGTGCGGCTAATGCCGCGATGATCGTCTTGCCGGAACCGACGTCGCCTTGCAGCAACCGCTGCATCGGCGATGCCCGTTTGAGGTCGTGCGCGATCTCGCGCCACACGCGTTGTTGTGCTGCGGTCAACGAAAAAGGAACACGTTCGAGCAGCTGCCCGGTCAGGACTCCCGAACCCGTCAGCACCGGCGCGCGGCGCAGCGAACGCGCCTGCCGATGCGCTTTGAGCGATAACTGCTGCGCGAGCAACTCATCGAATTTGAGCCGTGTCCACGCCGGGTGGGTCCGCGCGTCCAGCGCGCGTTGCGTGAGCTCGTTCAAGCGCGGCGGCGGCGTGTGCAAAAAGCGGATCGCGTCACTGAATTTCCACAGCCGGCGACGCGCTACCAACCGTTCCGGCAACGTTTCAGCCGTCGACGAAGGATCTGCGTGCAGCGTGCGGGCCACGGCTTTGCGCAATGTTTCCTGCCCTAGTCCAGCGGTCGTCGGGTATACCGGTGTCAACCGATCGGGAAGCGGCGCACCTTGATCCACGACCTTGAACTGCGGATGCACGATCTCCAGTCCGAAATGTCCCGGGCGCACGTCGCCGAAGACTCGCACGCGAGTGCCCGCTGCCAACGTTTTCTGATGGTTCGGATAGAAGGTGAAGAAGCGCAGCACCAATTGCGCGCCATTCCGCTCCGGGTCTCCGATTAGGGAGACGAGTTGCCGGCGCGGCCGGTACTGGACATCGGTCTTGATGACCGTGCCTTCGGCATGAACCGACGATCCGGGTATCACCCGCGCCAGAGGCACGAGGCGCGTGTGGTCCTCGTAGCGCAGCGGTAGATGCAGGATCAAGTCGGCGTCGCGCGTGATGCCCAGTTTGGCGAGTTGATCCGCGAGCGAGCGGCTGGAAGTTTTCTTCGCGGCAGCTACTGCGAGTTTCTCAACTGGGGCCGATTTAGTCACCGTATCACCCGACGGTCGACCGGCCCGCCATCACGGCGCGGATTCGATTTCAAACGAAGGCCGTATCGGCATTTTGCTGCTAACCAAAGAGGATTGTAGGCGTCGAAGGGAGAGCCGCAGGTCGAAGCGCGCGACCAAGAAGCCTATCGCAGTGTCGCCGACGATTTGATTGATGCGCGGCGTTAGTGATTAAGTTATCGTTTTCGACCTACGCCGCACCACTGATCAGCGTCGAGAGCTTGGAGGTCTCGCGCACATAGGGCACGAGGACGTTCGCGAACGCACGCCGCGACTCGACACCTTCTTGAAGAAGGGATCCCATCGACAGGGTGAGCGCTGGCGCCTAGGCCGAGTGGGTCGCGGGAAATCGCTGAGCAGCGCGCGCTCGTGCCTTCGCAGCCTCGTCCTCCCGATTCCGTGGCGGTGCGCTCGTCTCTAGCGAGATCAAAAGCTTCCTGGAGATGGCTGCTACCTGATCGACGGCCGCGAGAAACGCTGCTTCGTTGGCCTTCGATGGCGAGTTGAAGCCGCTTACCTTGCGCACGAATTGCAGCGAGGCCGCACGAATCTCTTCTTCCGTGACGAGCGGTTCAAAGTTGAAAAGAGTCTTGATATTCCTACACATGCCAAGTCTCCATGATACGTCCTCGAACGGCGCCGACGCGACCTCATCGGCCGGCCTTGCGCACCCCGCTACTCCCCTTTCATCTGATCGACCGCCTCGCGCGATCCGGTTGGCGGATCGGCCGGTGCCAGGGCAAGTTCGAGCACCCCTTCGATTTCGATCAGCGCCGCTTTAGGGAGCGCGGCGACCTGATACGTCGCGCGAGCTGGATAGGGTTCGGTGAAATAGCCTTTCATGATCTCGTTGACCTGCGCGAAATCGCCAAGATTCGCCATCAGAATCGTGAGCTTGACCATGTCGTCGAGTTTGCCGCCGGCAGCAAGCGCGACCGCGCGCAGATTCTGAAAAACCTGATGCGTTTGCGCTTCGATGCCGTCGGCCAGATTCCCCGTTTTTGGATCGAGCCCGAGTTGGCCGGACAAATATACGGTTTGGCCGGCGCGTATCCCCTGTGAGTATGGCCCCAGCGCAGCCGGAGCATCGAGGGAATTAATCACCTGTTTGATCATCTCGCCCCCCTTTTTGGTAACTGTAGCATTCGCATCCGCATTCACCGCTCGACTGGCATTCCCGACGCAATCCAGGCGTCGATGCCGCCGGCGAGCGGCCGCACACGTTTGAATCCGCGTTGCAAGA
The DNA here is from genome assembly GCA_037719965.1 of Casimicrobiaceae bacterium. Classification (GTDB taxonomy): domain Bacteria; phylum Pseudomonadota; class Gammaproteobacteria; order Burkholderiales; family Casimicrobiaceae; genus VBCG01. The sequence goes on from JBBJMT010000007.1 coordinate 160,713, forward strand.
GCGCCTTGGCGACTCTCGCGGCAGTCGCCTCGTTGGGGCACGCGCAATAGACGATGACCTCGCCTTCCGGTTCGACGGCGAGCAAGTCGCTCCGCAGATTGTCGAAATCGACCGTTACCGCGCCGGGGATTCGACCGGTAAGTGTCTGCGACGTCGGCGAGCGCACATCGATGATCTTGCCGACGCGCTTTTGCGACATCAAATCATGCAATTCGTTGATGGTCACGCGATCCATTCGCAATTGCTTCAAGAATCGCTGCCGCTGCCACCACTTCACAGTGACATACACGATGAAGACGAAGACGATCAGAACAAGGCCGATCCTTCCCATTGCTTCGAGCACGGCCAGCACATTCGCGATCGCTTCGTGAAACAGCATGCCCAAGGCAATGGCCACGCCCGCCCAGAGCATGGCGCCGATGGCGTCGAAGAGAACAAAGCGCGGCAGCGATACACGCATCGCGCCTGCCATCGCGGTAGCAACCGAGGCGAATCCCGGTACGAACTTGGCCACGGTGAGCGACGGCGCGCCCCAGCGCGTGAACACTGTTTCGGTCTGCCGAACGCACGAATCCGGCGACAACGACACACGGCACAAGGTCTTCAATATGGAGCTGCCGAAGCGCCGTCCCGCCGCGTACCAACCAAGGTCCGCGATGAGCGACGCCACAACTGCGGTGCCGAGCAAGGCGGCCGGTGAATAGCTACCGCCCGCCGCTAGTGCGCCGGTGACAATGAGCGTCGGATACGCAGGGATCGGCAGACCCGCCTGTAACGCGAGCACGTTGACGAAAACGAACGCCAATCCGTAGTGCTGAATGAGGTCGATGACATGCGACATGCGGGCAGGCGCTACCGTTTCCCCGCAAGCTCGTCATAGAACGCCTTGCTGTTCGGCTCTCGGCCGAGGAATTCGCGCACCAAGTCCTTCGCCGGCACTTGGCCGCCGTTGGCGAGGATCGTTTCGCGAAACCGGCGGCCCACGGCGGGGTTCATGATGTTTTCACCGAAGGCGGAGAGCATGTCAAGGGCGAGCACCTGCGACCACATGTAGCCATAATAGCCAGCCGCATACCCACCGACGATGTGAGAAAAGTTGCGCGGAAACTCGGTACCATCCACGTGCCCCAGCGGCCGTGCCGCTTCCATCGCGTTCCACACGCTGACCGGATCGCCCGGATTCGCGCCGGTCATCGCCATATCGAAATCGGCATACAGGTGCTGGCGCGAAAAGAACGTGCCGCGATCAAACACGCGCGCTTGCTCGAGACGATCGATCAGCGATTGATCCATGGCCGGGCACGAAGGACACACTTCACGCAAGAGCTTAAGTGATTCGGCCTTGCGCATCCATTCCTCGAACATCTGCGACGGCGCTTCGACGAAGTCACGTTTCACGCTGGTGCCCCCGTGCTGCTGGTAATCGGTTTGCGAGAGCACACCGTGCAGCACATGACCGTATTCGTGGAACAGCGTATTCACTTCGTCCTGATCCAACCCTTGCCGATTGAAGTTGGTCACCAATACCGAAACCGGTGTCCGTTTGCCGATTCGGCTAACCGACCGCACGCCGAACGCCGCGGCGTGCTTGTATTTGCCATCGCGCGGATAAAGGTCGAGATAAATCCCGGATAGGAACTTGCCGGTCTTAGCGTCGAGTACGTCGTAGTACTGCACGTCGGGATGCCATACCGGAACTTCAACGCGTTGGAACTTGATCCCGTACAGCCGGCTCGCCACGAGCATCGCCCAATCGAGCGTCGCGGGCATCGGGAAATATTTGCGGATCGCTTCCTGGTCGACAGCAAAGCGCGCCTTGCGAATTCTCTCGGGAAAATAGAACTTGTCCCATTGATGGATCGTGGTTGCCTCGGGCGTCAGGCCGAGTGTGGCCGCCTTCAGGTCGCGCATGTCGGCCAGCTCTCTTTTTTCCGCTTCCGCGATTGCCGCCCGCACCTCGTTCAAGAACTTGGTCACATTCGCGGGATTCTCAGCCATGCGCCGGCGCAGCACGAAGTCGGCGTAGCTTGGCAGTCCGTAGAACGCGGCCATTTCCCGGCGAAGCTGCATCACCTCCTTCATGATCTCGATGTTTTGTGCGCCGCCGCGGTTGGTATACGCGACGTAATAGCGCCTGCGAGCGGCTTCGAAGTCGGCGTTGGTCATGAAGGGCATGAACTCGGGTGTGTCAAACCCGAGCAGATAGTTGCCCTGGGCATCCTTACTCGACTTGTCGAGATACGCCTGCGGCAAGCCCTGCATGTCCTGGGGCGTGAAGACCAGTTTGGTGCGGTCCTCCCGCACGTTCTTTGCGTATTCCTGGCGTAGCGCTTCCAACCGGTCGAGGATGGTTTTGACGCGTGCACGCTGCTCCACTGGCAGCGCCACCCCCGTATCTTCGAACTCTTCGAGCAAGTCAATCCGCAACTGCTTCTGGTGCGGCGTCGCGGTTTTGAGCGCCTTCAAGCGCTGATACAGCTTTTCGCTTTGGAAAACCTCGGTATTGAACGTCGTGAATTTGAGCAGGCATTCGTCGCCGGCCGTGCGTACTTTTTCGTCAGGGCTCACGTTGGCGAGCAGCGAGGCTGGTCCCAAGACGTCTTCGATCCGCATCTGCATCGCGTTCCACGCATTGAGCATGTTGGCGACGGAAACCTTGGCGAGGGGAGTTGCCTCGAGCCGCCGCAAATCGCTCCGGCCGCGGCTTAGCGCAGCATCGCAGGCGGCTTTGAGCGCGGGCTCGTCGTAGATCGGGATGGTGACCCGCGCTAGCGCCGGGTCGACGCAACCCATCAGCACGGCGGCTCCGACGGCAACACTTGCGGGGTTGACTCCAAGCAAACTGGTGTTCATGCGGCGAATATCTCCGGTACTTGGTTGAATGCGGCGGCGTGCTTTCATGCGGCGGGCACCTGTGCTCGTCTTAGTCAGGCGCCACGACGTTCAGTTTACGACCCAAACGCAACTCGCTATACTTTGCTGCCTCGTGGGGACGTAGCTCAGCTGGGAGAGCGTCGCGTTCGCAATGCGAAGGTCGGGAGTTCGATCCTCCTCGTCTCCACCACTCTTCTCAGGTGCGGCCGGGAACGATTTAGTTGCATGATCTGCAACCACATCGTTCCATTTTTCTGCAGCAAGAATAACAATCGCCGTCCTGGTATGATAGCATATGTGCTATCATTATCAGCAATGCCTACCGTGGTGCTGGATACCAACATTTTGGTCGCTTCGCTGTTGCGGGGCGGCGGTAGCGCGCGTGCGGTGCTTCGTGCGTGCTTGAACAGGCAGTACCAGCCTGTACTTGGGCCGGCGCTCCTTGCAGAATACGAAGATGTGCTGGGCCGCGTCGATCTTTTTGCAAGCTCCATCCTATCTGTGAGGGAACGCAACGAAGTGTTCGATGGTTTTCTGAATCGGTGCCGCTGGGTGGAGGTGTTCTATGCGTGGCGGCCGAATTTGCCAGACGAAGCCGACAACCATCTGATCGAACTTGCAGTGGCCTCCCAAGCCGATGCGATCGCGACGCGAAACCTGCGCGACATGTCACGCGGAGAATTGAAGTTTCCTTCGCTCAGGGTGCTGACGCCTGAGCAATGCTTGGAGATATTCCCATGTCCACGTTGACGATCCGTTTGCCCGAAGACAAGCATGAGCGCTTGAAAGCCCTTGCTCGCGCCAACTCGATCAGCATCAACAAGTTGATGGATGAACTTGCCACGGTGGCGCTGGCCAACTACGACGCCAGGGTGCGCTTCGAGCTTCGCGCGGCGCGCGGTAACCCTAAGCGCGCTCTGGCACTGCTCGACAAGTTCGACCGTGCGGGTTGAGCATGCGATAGGGGCCGTCGTGCCAACGCGGGAACGCTTGCGGGAACTGCGCTTCCGCACGAGCCTCGCCGCTACGCAGGTCTGCCGGATTCGACGCAACCGGCTCACAGTCCCGAGCCGGCCTGCCACCAGCATCGCCCAATCGAGCACATCGCCATGCCTCAATCAGTCTCTTGCCCGGTGAAAAATTCTCGACCTCATGGACTTCCTGTGGGTGGCGGGAGCGGGGGCGAGAGCGTGATGCCGCTGCAGCAAAGGAAGATCATCGCGATGAGGGCAGGCGCCGAGTGGTAGCCGTACGCGCGTCGCGTGATGAGACGCGCCTTGTTGTTGAGGCCCTCGGGGGCCCGTTGCTCAGGCCGGTGCGCACATAGGCAATGATGCCGGCGGCGAACTGCTTGATGGTGCGAGCGAGCTTCACGAAGGGCCTGAGCCTGCTCCGCGTCGCCAAGCCAGTCCACTGTTCGAGCTCTAGCCGCGACGCCGGGCTGCCTGCGCCGAAGGATGTCGACGAGCTCCTTGAGCAACCAGGCCGGGAAGATGCGCCGGTTTGCGCGCTGAAGGTCCTCGAGCTTCGCCGCCTCGACTGCGTTCAGGTTCCACGGGCTCTTGAGCAGCGCCCAGCGCGTTCCTTTGAGCGACCGGGCGGTCTCGGCGTCCGCGGCTGCGCACCTCGCCGCGGCGCACGGCATCGACGGCGTCGGAAGCGAGCCGCTGGATGTGGAACCTGTCGAACACCAACTCGGCCTGAGGCGCGTGCTCGCTGACCGACGAGCGGTAGGCAGCGGAGAGCTCCATCGTCACGTGCGTCAGCAGCTTCGCGCGCTCGGGGCCGAGTGCCTTGAAGAGCTCCCCCAGCGTGTCGGAGGACTTGCCCGCGCCGACCCAGACGATGCGCTGTCGCACAGGGTCGACGACCACCGTGACATAGTTGTGGCGCCTTCGGAACGAGCGCTCATCGACGCCGACGACCGTCAGGTCGTCGAGCCGGGTCCAGCTTCTCGCCGATGCTGCGCTCGACGATGGACCCCACGGTGCGCCAGTCGATGCCTGCCCGCTTGCACACTGCCGTCTTACTCATCTGCTGCGCGAGGTACGCGACCAGCTCTTCCATGCGCCGTGTGCAGCGCGGCCGACGCCAGCGAGGCGTCACGTCCAGCACCAACACTTCCCCTTTGCGCCCAACGTCGTCGACGCACATCGCGATGACGCCGAGCAGGCGTCGGAATACGGTGCCGATGCGCACGGCAGTCCTTCCCTCGGTGACGCAACCCGGAACCTTCGGAAACTGACCGTGCGCGTCCCTTTCTCTTTAGACCTGCTCAGGGGCGGAATCCCTGAGGACTGTGTTCGATCGCTTTCGTGAAAACGTGTGCGTGATCGCCGATTCGAATCACGGCTACAAGATGATCGGCGTCGGCAAGCTCGTGGCCGATGATCTGCTCGGCCAATCGAGTGCGTTGCTCGAACCGTTTGGCTTTTCGCGCTACGCCGCTGGCAGGTTGCATCCGACGAGCAACAGCCCATTTCCCTGGAGTTAGCTTCGACATTGCACGCAGCCGAGCAGTCAGGCAGAATGCATTGCATTTGCAATGCAGAGGAACTGCTATGAAGAGCGCTACGTTTCCATCGCTGCGCGTCGAGCCCGGACTTCGGCGGGCGGCCGAACGGGTTTTGCAAGATGGCGAGAGCCTTTCGAGTTTTGTCGAGCAGTCGATTCGGGAGAGCGTCGAGAAAAGACAGGCACAGCACGAGTTCATTGCGCGAGGTTTGCGTTCACGCGAGGATGCACGTCGCACGGGTAAGTACTTGACGTCCGACACCGTCATCGGGTGCCTTGACAAGATGCTGGCTCGCGCAAAGGCTGCAGCGAAGAAACGTAAGTGAGCTTTCGGGTTCGCTTCACGCACGACGCCGAAGCCGACTTGGTTCGTTTATACGAGTTCATCCTGGAGAGGGACGAAACGGACTGGACGGTGGCGGAACGGGCACTTGAAGCAATCAGAAATGCGGTCAGGAGCCTGAAGCTTTCGCCATTCAGCCACCGCAAGGCAACTCGGGGCGATCCGTTCTTGCGCGAGCTGGTAATCCCTTTTGGCGCCGCCGGATACGTTGCGTTGTTTGAGATCGACGACGACAAAACCGTCACTATCCTGGCAGTACGCCATCAGCGAGAAGACGACTATCACTAAGGCAGGTGCCAAGCGCTAGGGCTCTCGCAATCCGCGGTTTCACAGGCGATATGCCAGCTCGAAGAAAGCGTTGGCGCGGTATTGATCGATCGTGAGCGGCCGCCGCTGGCGCGGACTGCAGCCGGCGCTGCATTGCGCCTGCGCGGCGGCGCGCGCAGGATTCACCCGCTCACTAACCCTGGTGTCGCGCAGCGGCGAGCACGGCGAATTGCCGCGCACGATCGCGGCCGCTGTAGTCGAAATCTTTAACGCGCAATGGAAGCCGAAACTCGAGCAATGGGCCCTGTGGCTTAGCGGTAAGGTTGTTTGCTGGGCATCGAGCTCCCTCCACGGGCGCGGGCCGACGGATTCGATGTTCGATGGTAATTTCTGCGGGATCGAACACAGCGACCGCATTCATGCGAACTCGATGAAGGCCGAGACACGCCGCGGCTGACGAGGAAGTCGGCGGTACAGCAACGATAGCTTGGGTCCGCCTGGCCACTGCCATTCGCTCAGCAAGCGGACGAGTTGTCCGGACCTGAGCAAGTCTGGTGAGAACAGCAAGTTTACGGCGCACCGCGCGAGGTGGCCATCAGCAACGGTCAGAGACGTGCGCCTTGACGCGAAAGACCTCGGTGCAATCACGGCAGCGGGCAACGTTTGCCTGCGGCGCGAACGCTTGTTGGCCCCACCGCTATAAACCCCATATGAAGCCCGTGACGTTCGTGCGCGCGGCGGGGGTCGACGTCGCAATCACGCCGCGACCAGGCGCCCCTCTCTTATTACTGTTGCGGATGGCGTCCCGCGGTGCGGGCGTCTGGGACGCGGTGTGGCCGGCGCTGGCCGCTCGCTTCGAGGTCGCTCAGTTCGACCTCACCATGCCTGCCGTGGACGAGCTCGAAAATCCGGCACAGGTCTTTCGGCGGTTCGCCGCCCAATGCGCTGACATCGCCCAAGCGCTTGGGCATGAGCGCTTCCATGTGTTCGGCTGGAACGGCGGCACGCACGTGGCGTTGCGGTGCGCGGTCGACTCCTCCACGCGCATTCTCTCCTGCGTCCTGCTCGGGCCGTTCACAAGGCTTCCCGATATGCGCGCTGTCGAGCTCGGGCTTAAGGTCCTGCGAACATTGCTCGAGCGGCGCGATCCACAGCTCTACGCTGCGTACTGGTTTGCGAGCGGGCTGTCGACGGAATTTCTTGCGACTCAGTACGATCGCGTTGAGGGCTGGCTACGACAACGAGTCGCGGCGGATACTTTTTTATCCGTAGACGTCGATCGTGCGATGCGCTGGATGCATGCGCTGCGCGAATCGTGGGTCAGCAACGAGGAGCTTGCGCGCGTGCGCTCTCCGGTGCTCATCGTCTCCCACGACGACCGCTGGCATGCCGGACCTACGGTGGCGATGGCGCGCGCGCTGGCACAACAACTCTCCACCAGCCGGCACGAGCATATCACCGGATACGGCAGCCTCGTACTGCTGGAATCACCCGAGCGTTTCTTGGCAATCGCCGAACCGTTCTTCGCGAGCTTGCGCGACCCGGGTCAATAGCTGACGGCTTCGCTTCGCGTCGTTGCGAGTCCTCGACCAGCGCCGCGGCCGCGGCACGCTGCAGTTCGTCGACGGTCGCGGCGTTGAGGTCGAATCGCGTGTCGCCGGAACGGAGCCGTCGCTACAGCACGGCCCAGACTTGTTTGTTGGCGTACGCGTGCGGTGTTGTGTCTGCATTGTCGCCCTGGCTTTCACGAAACTGGCGAGCACGCGCCAACGGGTGACGCTGGCCAGTGCGAGCTCAGCGAAGCTTAGCGCGGTATTCGAGCTTCCTTCGAGGTGGGCTTATCGTACTTTATCTGCTCATTTGACCAAACTCAGCACCGAGCGAAACTGCGGATGATTGCTGTGGCGCAGCCATTCGAATGCGATCATTTCGGTCGTCACGAGGCTCGCCCCAGCATCCTTCAGGCGCGCCAGCGCTGCATCCCGGTCGAGTGGCTTGCGCGAGCCGATCGCATCCTGGACGACGCGCACGTCGCAGCCATGCTCGAGCAGACCCAGCGCCGTCTGCATCATGCACACATGGGCTTCGCACCCGGCGACGACCGCGGTGCGGCGTCCTCGCGGAAGCGCTTCCAGCAACCCATCGAGGCAACCATCGAAATGGATTTTTGCGATGGTGATGTCGCACAGGCGCTTGACCTCGTCGACGTTCTCCCCAAGTCCGGCAGGGTTTTGCTCGGTGCCTAGGATTGGCACGTCCAGGAGCTTCGCAATCGTCGCCAGGCGCACCGCCTGCGCGATTACCTTCGCGCCATCGTGGATCGCAGGCATCAACTTGGTCTGCAAGTCGACGAGCACGACCACGGAATCTTCCACGGCAACCGCCATTTCCTTTTCTCCTCCTTAGTACGACGTTGTTTCCGCGAAACTGCTAAATTATCCCCTTTCCTTTTCCCACGAAGCGAGACAGCCATGTTCATGTCCGCAGCCCACTATCGCGAGTCGTTGCGCCGCTACAGTCCCGTCGTTTACGTAGACGGCCGCAAGGTTGCTTCCGTCGCCGACGAACCGGCGTTCGCGCCCGGCGTCAACGCCATCGGCCTGACCTACGATTATGCGTTGCGCGAGGAATTGGCACCGATCATGACCGCGCGCCAGCACGCGTCCGGCCGGCAAGTGAATCGCTTCCTGCACATCAACATGAGCAGCGGCGATCTCTTGAACAAGCTCGAAGCCGTGCGCCTAGTCTGTCAAGAAACCGGTTGCGCGCAACGCTATCTGACGCACGACGCGCTCAACGCAATCTTCCAGGTGGCCGCGCGCATCGATGACGCGAATGGCACGAAAGAACATACGCAGCGCTTTTTCGCCTACCTGCGCGAAGTGGAGGACCGCGATCTGACGCTCGGTATCGCGATGACCGACGCCAAGGGTGATCGCAGCAAGCGGCCGCATGAACAGGGCAATGCGGATACTTACGTGCATATCGTCGAACGCAACGCGCAAGGTATCGTGATCTCCGGAACCAAGGCGATCGTGACCAGCGCGCCGTACGTGCACGAGCTCCTGATCATGCCCTGTCGCAACATGACCGAGGAAGATGCCGACTTCGCCGTCTGCTGCGCGTTACCCGTCGATGCGTCGGGTGTCACTATCATTGCTCGGCCCGCCGGTCGCCCTGGTGAAAAGTCGGCGCTCTTCTCCAACAAATACGGGCAGTCCACGGCTGTGGTGATGTTCGAGAAAGTGTTCGTGCCGTGGGATCGCGTGTTCTACGCCGGCGAGTGGGAGCATTCAGCGTTTCTCACGCACAACTACGCGACGCACCATCGACATACATGCATTGGGGCGCGCGCAGGCTTCGGCGATCTCCTGATTGGCGCCGGCGCGCTAATGTGCGAGGCAAACGGCTTCGACCCGGGCAGCGAGACGCATTTGCGCGAGCAAATGGTCGAACTGATCAAGATCACCGAAGGCTTTTTCGCCTGTGGAGTTGCCGCATCGGTCTACGCGGCGGAGGATCCGCACAGCAAAAGCTTCATGCCCGACCCCGTGTATTCAAACATCGGCAAGCTCTTGCTCGCAACACAGATCTACGACATGCAACGCATCGCGCATTACGTCTCCGGCGGACTGATCGTCGCTCTGCCGGGGCCGGACGAGGACCATAACCCGGCGACTGCCGCGAAGCTCGCCGACGTGCTGCGCGCGAATCCGGATGTTCCCTACGACAAGCGCATCGAGACCGCGCGGTTTCTCGAAGATTTGACGGCGTCGTACCAAGGGGGCTGGTATTCGCTCATCAGTCTGCACGGCGGCGGCTCTCCGGCAGCGATGAAGCAGGAGATCTATCGCAACTATCCGATCGGGAACAAAGTGGAATTGGTGGAACGGTTGCTCGCGCGCGGGCTCACGACGGAACCGGATCGAGCGATAGGCCGCAACAAGCAGCCGGGCAAATGCTGCGCGCAGGGCTGCACGGTTCCGGGGGCGCCGATCATGGTGGATATGCCCAAGGCGGCAAAGCGGATAAAGAAGGTCGCTTAAGGCGAGTTGCTTGCGCCCGAATTGCGCGGCGCTATTAAAGTTGCACAGCGCAATTTAACTCTGTGTCATCTTGAAACTCCGCAGCGCGCCAGTGAGTCCGGCTGGTTGGCCTTTTGGTCGCCTTACTGCGCCGCGCGCGCTGCGAATATCCGCCTCGCTTCCTTGCGCGCGAACTCGAGGAAGGTTTGCGCGACGAATGAGAGCCGTTTCGCAACCGGCTGCACGAACTGCCAGCTTCCGTCGCGCGGCAGGCCGCGCACGTCGAGCAATGCGAGGCCGTTGTCGATGTCGAAGCCGCACGCGTACCGATACATGAGTGAAACGCCCAATCCGGCGATGATCGCTTCCTTGATCGCTTCGTTGCTGCCGAGCTCCATGCGCACAAGCGGCTGGAGCTCGTGCTCGGCAAACAAGCGGTCGACCGCGAGCCGCGTGCCTGAGCCCTGGTCCCGAACGAGCAAAGGCTCTTTCGCAAAACGTTCGAAAGGGATGTTCTTCTCATCGCCTAGGGAAACTCTGATTAAGACCCGATGGTCAATGGCATAGTAACGCCACCGAACTTGGGGAATGAATGATGAAGCAGAGCACGTTTGCCGATCTCGAATACGACGCCAAGAAGAAGCGCACCAAGCGCGAGAAGTTTCTTGGCGAGATGGATCGGGTGGTGCCCTGGGCGCGATGGTTGGCGCTGATCGAACCGCATTACCCCAAGGCGGGTCTGGGACGGCGGCCGATGCCGCTGGAGCGGATGCTGAGGATCTATCTGTTGCAGCAGTGGTTTAACCTGTCCGACCCGGCGATGGAGGAGATGCTGATCGACTCGGAATCGATGCGCCGCTTTACCGGGATCAATCTGATGGATGATCCGGTGCCGGACGAGACCACGATCCTGAAGTTCCGGCACCTGTTGGAGAAGCACGAATTGACCGAGCGCTTGTTTCGCGAGGTGGGCCTGCTGTTGACGGAGCGCGGTCTGCTGTTGCACAAGGGCACGATTGTCGACGCCACCATCATCAGCGCCCCGCCGTCGACCAAGAACCGGGAGCGGGCGCGCGATCCGGACATGAGCCAGGTGAAGAAGGGCAACAACTGGCACTTCGGCATGAAAGCGCATGTCGGTGTCGACCTAGACAGCGGGCTGATGCATACCCTGGTGACGACCACGGCGCGGGAATCGGATCAGAACGTGTTGCCGCAGTTGTTGCATGGCGCGGAGAACGAGGTCTTGGGCGACCGCGGTTACGGCAGCAAAGCCGATCGCGCGCTCGCCCGGGAGGCCGGGATCGCGTTGCGCACCGCGCATCGCACGACCCGCGGCAAGGAACTGACGTTCCAGCAGGAACTGGAGAACAAAGTCATCGCCTCGTTGCGCGCTATCGTTGAGTTCCCGTTCCGGGTGGTCAAGCGCCAGTGGGGGCATGCCATGGTGCGCTATCGCGGGCTGGCGAAAAATACCGCGCAGCTCCAAATCCTGTTTGCGTTAGCCAATTTGTATCAGGCACGACCTCAATTATTGTCATCATAGGAAACGTGCGTCCGGCAAACGCCAAATTCGGCGGTAAACCGGCGCGAACGAGCGATTCTTGGCGTTTCGAAGGTGCACCCCGCCACCTTTCAAATCCGAATTCAAAGCAGAACGCCCCTTGAGCCACAATCGGCAACAATTTCGCGCTAGATCAGAGCTTCCCTAGTGGGTGACCCGCAGGCGCAAGCGCGATAAGTGGGTTCGGCAATATCGCGTGCGCGGCGATCGCATTGTTTTCCGGTGCGTTTGTGAGCAGGTACACATCGTCCGTGTCTCGAGAGAGCCGCTCGAGCACCGCCTCGCGCGTGGTCACGTGGAGAGACACTTCGATTGCCGGGTGGCGTTTCAAGAACTCCGCCAGAAGCGGCGGCAGCAGATACTCGCCCGCTGTCGTCGTTGCAATGCGCAGCTTGCCTGCTTTGAGGCCGCGGATATCGGCGATCGCTTCATCGAGCTCGCTGAGAGTCTGGAACAGGCGCTGGCACGCCGCGTAGACCTCCTCGCCCGCCGCAGTGAGGCGCACCTTTTTGCCAACGTGCTCGAGGAGCGTCACGCCGATCGTATCGGTTAGCTTGCGCAGGTGTACGGATACTGGGCTGGGCCATATGCAGCGCCTCAGCCGCCCGCGTACTGTTGCCATGGCGGACCACGGCCTCGAATACCCGCAACCGGGTGAGCGTTCCGTGTCGGAAGTAGCGTTGGATTTTGCCGTTGAGCATGGGTGCCTCACGTCGACTGCAACCTTGAGAACCCGCTGCCGGGCGCGGATAGGCGTCCAAAGCAAAGCGGCCTTTACCCCAACAGGCAAAGGCCGCCGAATAGAGCTCAATCGACACCTTGCCCGTTTTGGGCAAAGGTCTCGCTTACAACGCTTGAGTTGCCGACGCAGCCGGAGACCGCCAAGGCCCCGTAATGACGACTGCACCGAAACGGTGCTGACGCACCGCTTAAGCTACTCCCCCTTGCAGGGAGCGCCCCCTCAGGGAGGCACTTTAGTATTAGATCACAACGGTTGCGGCAGTTCATTGCGTTTTGCAATGGCAATCATCGTAATCCGCAAGGGAGTTCACGTTCGATGATGGAAACCATCACGACTCTTCATTTCACTTCCATGCAGCGCATCGCCATACTTGCATCGTCTCTTACGAGACTCGCGGCGCAAGACAATGCTCCGCGGGAGCTTCTTCGTAGAGGGGAGTAGCTTCGGCAGCCTTCAGGCTGCCCGTGGCGCAGCCGTCAGTCCGGGCCTTCGAGCCCCGGTTGCCCGGCGGGGATTCTTCCTCGCAAGCGAGACCTCGCCGGACATGGCGGGTCTTCGCATCCGTCCTGTCCTGAAACGCGGGGTTATTCGGACACGGAACGGGAGCATATATGGAGCTATTCTCGACTGACTTCCTCTCGGCGCTCGTCGCCATCATCATCATCGATCTCGTTCTCGCCGGCGACAACGCGATCGTGATCGCGCTCGCTGCGCGATCCCTGCCCGCGCATCTGCGCAGGCGCGCGATCATATGGGGCGCTTTCGGCGCGATCGCCGTGCGCACTGCCATGACACTCATCGTCGTGTGGCTGCTGAAGGTACCGGGCTTGCTCGCGGTGGGCGGCGTGCTTCTTATCTGGATCGCCTACAAGCTCATCATCGATAACGAAGGCGACGAAAAGCACAAGCTGAAGCCCGGCGCCAGCTTCTGGGCGGCGATGAACACGATCATCGTCGCCGATGCGCTGATGGGCCTCGACAACGTACTGGCCGTCGCCGGCGCGGCGCAGGGCAGCTTCATGCTCGTCGTCGTCGGTCTGCTCGTGAGCATTCCGATCGTGATCTGGGGCAGCCAACTGATTCTGAAGTTCGTCGAACGCTACCCGGTAATCGTCTATGTCGGCTCGGGCGTCCTCGCCTGGACTGCAGTGAAGATGATGACGAGCGAGCCGCTCTTCGAGACTTTCATCGCGGAATACCCGGTGCTGGTGACGCTCGCCTATGCACTGGTCATCGGCGGCGTGCTGATCACCGCTTTCCTGGTGAACCACCGCGAGGTGCGGAAGCAGATCGCCGCGCACCTCGTCCACGTTTCCCCCATTCCCGCAGCGGCATCCGCCGCCGCGGCAACCAAGAGAGGAGCAACTGCCATGATGAAAATACTGCTGCCGGTCGACGGGTCCGCCAATTCGCTGAAAGCGGCGAGGCATGTGGTTAACCGGTTCCTCGAGAATCGCGACATCGAAGTGCATCTGCTGCACGTGCGGCAGCCTTTCTCGCAGCACATCGCGCGCTTCTCCAGTGCGCAAAACCGCGCCTCCTATCATCGGGAAGCCGCCGAGAAAGCGCTGGCACCGGCGCGCGAGCTGCTCACGCGTTTCGGGGTCCCGCACACGGATCACGTTGAATTGGGCCAGCGCGCTGAAACGATAACGCGAGTCGCGCAGCGGCTGGGCGTGTCCAAAATCATGATGGGCACGGCGCGCAAGAATTCGCTCACCCGGCTGCTCGAAGACTCCGTCACCCACCGCGTCATCGAGACCGCCCCGATGCCAGTCGAAATTGTCGCGGGCGAGGCCGTGTCGAAGCTGGAGCGCTTCGGTGTTCCTGCGGGCGTTGCGGCGGCGCTCGCGCTGCTCGTCGTCGCAACCGAATGACGCCACTACTCAATCGGACGTCTGGCTAGTAAGCGCTGCGCTGGTCGAATTCGTAGACCGCTTCTGGCTGGGCCGACGCGTCCACAGACGGGGTCGAGTCGATCAGCGCGGGATTGGCCACTTCCCACAGCGGCCGGCCCGTCGGCCGGGCGATTCTAGGTGGCGTGAGGGGCTCGCTTAAGTTGGGTGAGGAGGTCGCGCACCGTGGGCGCGTCGGTGGCCGGGCTTGGCGCGGTCGTAGCGCAATTGCTCGGCGGTGGCGCGCGAGGTGTGTACCCCGCGATCAGACAGAAGGGCTAGCCAAGTTAATAACACATCCGCCGGCCGCCGCGGCGTCGGCTGCATCGTGCGTGACCAGCAACGTCGGCAGCCCGCGCGCCGCGGCATGCTCGAACACAAATTTTCGGAAATCGTTGCGCAGTTGCGCATCGAGTTTGTTGAATGGCTCATCGAGCAGCAGCACCTTGGGCTCCGATAAGAGTGTGCGCATCAGTGCTACGCGGGCGCGTTGTCCGCCTGATAGCGTCGCGGGATCGCGGTCGACAAAACCGTCCAGTTCGGCCTCGACAAGGGCCTGCCGCACACGGGCACGGCGGTTTCCTTTACCGCGCACTGTCGACAGCAACGCGAATGCCAGGTTTTCGCCGACGGACAAGTGTGGAAACAAGAGATCGTCCTGGAACTGAATGCCGATGCGCCGGCGCTCCGGCGGCAAGGCGGTGACGTCCATTTCGCCAATCACGATGCGGCCGGACGCGTGGAAAACCGGGTCCAGCGTGCCCGAGATATACGCCAATAACGTGGATTTTCCGCAGCCGGATGGTCCCATCACCGTCACCTGCTCGCCGGACGCAACGATGAGGTCGAGCGGGGCGATTAGTTCGCGTCCGCCGAGTTCGATGCGGACTGCGTCGAGCCGCAACGCGTTCACGACCACCTCGCTAAGCCGCGCCGGTTTGCATACAGCAGCGCGGGCAGCGCGGCGGCTATCAGGTAGACCAGAAATGGAAACAGCGATTGCACCAGCGCGTACGCGCCGATCAGCCGGCGATCGGCGCCGGCGGCTAAGGTCACGGCTTCGGTCGTGAGCGTGGCGACTCGTCCATTCCCAGCGAAAAGCGTCGCCAGATATTGGCCCACGCTTACCGCAAAGGCCACCGCGCAAGCGATGAGCAGTGGCCGCAACAGGATCGGCAGCTTGACGCGAAAGAACACGCGGGAACGCGGCGCACCCAGACTTGCCGCAGTGCGCGCATAGCGCGGGTCGAACGCGCGCCATGGATCAGCCAGCGACAAGAATAGATACGGCAGAACGAAGATCAAATGCGCCCATACGACCGCCAGCAATGTGCCATCCAGCTCGAGCCGCACCAGCAGCACCTGCGCACCGAACAAAAATGCGATCTGCGGAAACAAGAGCGGCAGATAGAGGACCCACAACGCGCCCGTACCCACGCGTTTCCCGCGGCCGCTCTCGTTCTCGAGGCAAGCAAGGACGAGCACGACCGCAATCGCAGTCGCGAGTGCACCGATGACTAGAGTCGTCCACGACAGCGCCGGCAAACTGTCCGCGCGACGCAGCCAGTTGGTCCATGTCCACGCTTGCGGCAATGCCTCCGGGTAGCGCCATTGCGCGGCGACCGACCACAACGCCATCCCGACGATTGCGAACAGCGACAACACAAAGAGCGTGCACGTCAAGACCGCGGTCGGCCACGCCAGCCGTGACAACAGACCGCCACGGCCTCCTGATGCAATCCAGCGCCGCCCGACGATCACTACGATCCGTTCCATGCCGAACCAGAGCAGAATCGTCGCGACGACCAGCACCAATTGCAGGCACGCCGCGGCGGCGGCCGGAAAATACATTTGAATGTCCGCGTCGAAAAACCAGCGCACCGCGAGCACTGAGAGTGTCGGCGGATTGCTCGGCCCCAGGATCAACCCGACATCGACGACCGACAGCGAAAACGCGATCACCGCATAGATCGGCAAGCGAATCTGCGGATAAATCTGCGGGAGGATCGCTTTGAGCCACGCTTCCGCGCGCGCGTAGCCGAGCGCCCGCGCGATGGTCAGATGCTCGCGCGCCGGCACCTGATGCAGTGCTCCGACGATCATCAGGATCAAGTACGGCACTTCTTTCAATAACAGGCCGAAGACAAGGGCCAGGCCGGAGGAATCGCCGACGGTGGCGACGTCCGGCGGCAGCGTCCACCCGGTGAGCCAGGGTGAGATCGCGCGCACGATCCAACCGGACGGCAGAATCAGAAACGCAAAGCCGATGGCGAGCGCCGAATGCGGGGTTGAAAGAAGCGGCGCCAGCCAAGTCCCAATGCGGCGCGCCCACGGTCGTCCGTACGCATGGGCGCAGAAGCCAACGGCGAGGATCACCGCGAGCACCGACGTCAGAACACCGGTGATAAGCGTCAGCGTCACGCTGGTTGCGAACCCGGGATAGGCGATGAGCATGCGCCACGGCGCGAGACTGATTTCGTTGCCGCCGATCGCCGGCAGATAACCGAAAGCCGGGAGCACGGTACCGATCAATCCCGCGCCGATCGGCAACAGAAAAACGCCGGCAGTAAACGCCGGCGCCATCTGTAACCAATCCGCTTCGCGCCGCGCCGTCATTTCGTGTAGCGGCGCTCCCATTCGGCGGTGATGCGGGTCATCCAGGACGCATGCGGTTCGAGCAAGGTCGTGCCGAGCTCAGCGTTGGTGGGTAGCGCGGGACTTTTGGGCAATTCGTCGAACCGCTTGCGATCCGCGGCCGAGAGCTTGGCGAGATCGAGCACCGTGAAGTTGCCCATTTGCCGATAGTCCTGCGCGTACGCCTGCGTCGCCGGCTCGAGCAGAAAATTGGCGACGACCATCGCGCCTTCCTTGTGCGCCGCGTTGTACGGAATGGCGACAAAGCTCGTGTTGCCGATCGTGCCCTTCGCAAAGACGAATGTGCGCACCGAATCCGGCAACAAACCCGCTGCGATCGACACCGCCGCTTCCGATGGATTGAACGAAACCATCATGTCGATTTCGCCGTCGTTCAACAATTGCCGCTGGGCCGGGCCGTTCTCAGGAAACTGCGCACCCTGGCGCCACAGGTTCGGCCGCAACTGGTCGTACCATGCCCACATCGGGGCCGTTACCGTTGGAAAATTCACATCGGTTGCGGCGCTTTGCAACACGCGTGAATCCGGCGCCAGCTCAAAGAGCGCCTGCTTCAAGAACGTCGCGCCGAGAAAATTCCGCACGCTAGGGTGCGTGAGCCGGCCAGGATTCTGTTTTGACCATTCGAGCAGTTCGGGCACCGACTTTGGCGCTTCTTTGATCCGTTTGCTATCGTAGACGAACACGATCTGGGCCAGCCGCCACGGCGATTCCAAACCTTCCACCGGAATCGTGAAGTCGATCACATTGGAGCGCTTGTTCACCGTGTCGACGAATTGCCAGTTGGGCATCACCTGCGTGAACGGTCCGAACAACAAGTTCTGCTGCTTCATCGCCAGAAAATTGGGACCGTTGATCCACATCAGGTCGACGGTGCCTGCGCTGTTGCGTCCCGCGGCTTTTTCGGCGACGACTCGGGTCACCGCTTCCGCCGTGTCCTTCAACCGCACGTGCTGGATCTTGACGCCGTAGCGCTTATTCACTTCGTCGCCGGCCCAGGCAATAAAAGCGTTGGTCTTCTCGTCGCCGGCCCATGCGTTCCAATACACCGTCTGCCCTTTGGCTTTGGTGAGTACGTCAGCCCATTTAAGCTCCTGCGCATTAGCGATAGGGTTCAGCCAGACGGCGGCGAGCGCAAGCAAAACGATTCTTAAGGCGTGCAATGACACGTCAAGCACCTTGCTGTGTCAGGGCAAACGTCTTGCGCGGTTTTGACGGCGTTTCCACGATACCCTTGGCGGCGCGCCGGCGCAGTCGCGCCGCTTCGAGCACGGGTCCCAGCAATTGCTCGTGGAAGCGGTCGCAGCCGATGCACAGATTTTGATACGCCTTGCCGTTGGGAGTTGCCGTGCGCGACTGAGCGAGAAATTTCGCCTCGCTCCAACCGTGTGCCAGCCCCATCCGCTCCGGATGACCCATGGTGATCGCCTCGTACGCCGGCTCGCCGACCAACGATTCCAAAATATCGAGCAGGTTGTCCTCGAGCAGACTGCCGATCGGCAGCTTGGTCTTGACGCAGCACGGATACACGGCACCGTCAGGCTCGATCGAGACTTCCGAGCCGTTGTATTGATGCCGTAGGAAATTAAGACCACCCGACCAGCGATTGCAAAAGTTGTCGGCGAGCGTCGCGCTCGACAGATTGTTCTGCCAAGCGCGGCCGCGCGGCCAGAGCTTGCCGATCCACGAATCGGGTGTCGCGCCGAAAAAGCTGTACACCGGCCCCGGCTCTTCGTGCCAGTTGCGGGTGGTGGCGGAGAGCCCCGACTTCCGCATGCCGTGGCGCTCAAACAACGCGGAGAGCTTGTCCATGAACGCCTGCTGCTTCGCGGGACCCTCGAGGCCTACATGGAAATCGTCCACGCTCGCGACTGAGATCATCCACACGCCACGTTGCAGCAGATCGTCAAGAATGCGCTCGGTAAGGATATCTCCCGTCGTCTGCACGACGATCTTGATACCGCCCTGCTGGGCATACTTGTCACGCAATCTCTCGATGACGGGATACGTCACGCGCTCGCGCGTAGCTTCGAGCAGCGACTCACCACCGGACAAAATTACGCGCCCCGTTTTTTCCGGAAACGTTCCGTCGGGCCGCGGATCATCCAGGTCCTGGTAAGTAAAGCTTCCGGGGAAATTGTCGATAATCCGCGGAAAGTTACGCTCCGCCTCCTGCACGACTGCCTCGAGTTCATTCCTGACGTACGGGCGGAAACGCGCCTCGTAACAGTGCTTGCACTTGCGATGACAAGCCCATGCCATTACGTAATAAATGGATTCCATTTGCGCTCAAGTTGTGACTAGGGGAAGCGACTTGCGAAAAGGCGCCGGGCTGCCGCTTTCACCGCAGAACCTCGCGAATTATGCAACACGCTTCGGCGACGCCATGCAATCTGTGGCAGCGCCATGCAACCTGTGGCAGCGCCATGCAACCTGTGGCAGCGCCATGCAACCTGTGGCAGCGCCAT
>JBBJMT010000025.1:0-13609 GCA_037719965.1 Casimicrobiaceae bacterium
CTCATCCGGTTGCGGCGCGAATGCGTGGATGACGACTGACTCATCCGGTTGCGCCGCAAATTCTTCGCTGACGACTGACGCGTCCGGTTGCGCCGCGAATTCGTGGATGACGACTGGCTCATCCGGTTGCGGCGCGAATGCGTGGATGACGACTAGCTCATCAGCTTGCGCCGCGGTTTCCTCGCGGACGCCCGCCTCGGCATAGAGCGACGTCGGTTCATCGACTGCGTCATGCTCGGGTATCGTCAATTCATTGATACCTCCGTCATGGAACCCCGTTGGTTCTTCGCCTGTCGCATCATGGCGCATGCTTAGGTCTGTGACCGCAATCGCCTCATCAGATTCCGCCGCTTTCTCGAAGAAGACAGCCTCCTCTGGTTGGGCCGCGATTCCCGCTGTGCAGACCGCGCCATCCTCCGATTGCGCCGGCTGTGGTTCGATGTACGCGCCCTCGTCGCGCCCCGCCGACTGCAACTCCCAATCGAAGTCACGCTCGACACCGGACTCTCCGCGTCCGGGTCCCGGCGCTTCAATGTCCGGCACGACAACGATCGAATCGGCGGCGGCGTCGATAACGGAACGCGCGCCATCGTCGTCGAAATCGAGCCATGCCGAGGGCTCGCCTCCCGGTTCGCTCGGGTCGAAGACCGACGGCACATCGATCTCTTCGACCGCGTCGATCGAGGCCAACGGCACGTGGATCTCTGCAGAGACCACATCGGTCAGGACCGGCACATCGTCCCACTCGTCGCGCACTGTTAGCGGCGCTTCGAATCGCCGGCGAGCCTCGCCAAGACCGTCGGTGAGGTGACCGCTTTGCGTCATCTGCGCCGCAGTCTCCGGCGGCACCGCTTCGGTCAGTACGGGAATGTCATCGCGCACCGGCGAGCGATTACGGCGCATCAGCGCGTCCGCCTGGTCGAGCAGTTCGCGCGCGGTGGGCATCCGCGTTTAACCTCGATCGGAGAGGTTATGCACGCGCAGTTCGTACCCGCGCTCGCGGTAGAACCGGTAACGTTCGCGGCCCGACTGCGCATCGGATTCAGTATTGGGCACAATCTCGGCGAGCCGTTCGAAGCGACTGAAAAACGGCGGCGGAGCCGAGTGCAGGTTGATCAGCACCTCTGCGGGACCGTTGTGCTCCAGCGCATGGTCGATCCACACCGGCGTCTGCGCCGCGAGCGGGCTCCCCATTCGGCAATGCGGCACGAAGCCGGTCGCCGGGGCAATCCACAGCAGACGATCAAGCGCGTCGGTGGTGGTCGCGTCCGGGGTCAGCACGCGAACGCTGCCGTGGCCCGCAAACGCTTTCGTCACGAGCCTGGCTGTCACACCGAGGCGATCAGCGACGTGCGTGTAAAAATCGATCATCGTCATGCCGCAGACTCGCTGCACGCAATTGCATGCGCGATAAGCAAACACTTGCTCACGGGCGCCGATCGGTCACGTCGCTGCATGCTCCTGCGCCAGCAACCATGTCGCGAGCATCGGCACCGGGCGACCGGTGGCGCCTTTTTCCTTGCCTTCCTTCCAGGCAGTCCCGGCGATGTCGAGATGCGCCCAATCGTATTTCTTGGTGAAGCGCGACAGAAAACACGCCGCCGTGATGCTGCCACCGGCGCGCCCAGCAATGTTCGCGAAATCGGCAAAGTTCGAAGCAAGGCCCTCTTGATAATCCTCCCACAGCGGGAGTTGCCAGCCGCGATCGTGCGCGTCGTCACCGGCGGCAATGAGCGCCCGCGCAAGCGTCTCGCTATTGCTGAATACGCCGCTTGCCACATGGCCCAGCGCAATCACCATTGCGCCGGTAAGCGTGGCGATATCGACGACGGCTTCCGGATCATAGCGCTCGGCGTAAGTAAGCGCGTCCGCCAGAATCAAGCGGCCTTCGGCATCGGTATTGAGCACTTCGATCGTTTGCCCGGACATACTCGTTATGACGTCTCCCGGCTTGGTTGCGCGTCCAGACGGCATGTTTTCGCAGGCAGCAATGAGCCCAACCAGGTTCATTTGGACCTTGATCTCCGCGATCGCGCGAAACGTGCCCAGCACCGATGCCGCGCCGCACATGTCGAACTTCATCTGATCCATGTCCAGGCCGGGCTTCAGCGAAATACCTCCGGTATCGAAGGTGATCCCTTTGCCGACCAAGACGATGGGCTTTGCCTGTTTTTTCGCCGCCTGCATGTATTCGAGGACGATGAATCGCGGTGGTTGCTCGCTGCCGTTGGTTACCGACAGGAACGACCCCATGCCCAGCTCCTCGCACTCGTTGCGCTCGAGCACACGCACGGCGATATCGGGATAGTCCACACCCAATTGCTGCGCGCGCTCAGCAAGATATGTGGGTGTGCATATATTCGGCGGCAGATTTCCCAAATCGCGGGCGAGCTCAGTGCCGTGAGCGATGGCGAGGCCCCGCGCCGCGGCTTGCTCCCCCGAAGTCAGGTCGGAGCGTTGCGGCACGGAAAGCGTGAGCTTGCGCAGCGGCCGCCGTACTTCGGTCGGCTGGCTTTTCATCTGTTCGAAGCGATACACGGATTCCATGGCAACCACGACGGCATGTTCAACCCGCCATGCCACCTCCCGGCGCTTGACCTTCTCTTCGGTCAGATACAAGACCGCTTCGTACGAACCCGTCTCATTCAACAATTTGACGGCCGTGCGGATCCCCGTCCGGAATTCGCGATCCCGGAAATCACGCTCCTTGCCCAAGCCGACCAATAAGACCCTGTCGGCCAGCGTGCCGCGCACATTGTGCAGCAGCAGCGTCGCGCCAAGTTTTCCCTCCATGTCGCCGCGCCGGATGATTTCGCTGACGTAGCCATTCGACGCGCGGTCAACCAATTCCGCCGAGAGCGAGAGCTTTCGATTGTCGAAAACTCCGACGACAACGCACGCGCTGCGCTGCTTCTCGGGACTGCCGCTTTTTATGGTAAATTCCATTGTGATCCCTCGTCTCCCAGCCCGGTGTTTTGTTGCCGTTACGCGAACTCTTGCGCATTATCGGCAATATATGTCCAAAAAGTCAAAACTTTTCCCGCCGTCATGATTTTTCGCCGTAGCCTGGTGCGCGAACTGACCGCAACTGCGATCGGACTATTCCTCATCCTATTGGGCATCCTGTTCACCAACACGGTAATTAGAATCCTGGGGCGCGCGGCCGGTGGCTCCATCGCACCCGAGGGCGTGCTTGCGTTGATCGGCTTCAACGCGATGTTCTATCTGAACCTCTTGTTGTCGGTCGCGCTTTTCCTCACGGTATTGCTCACCCTGTCGCGCTGGTATCGTGACAGCGAGATGGTCGTCTGGTTTACGTCGGGGCAATCGCTCGTCTCCTGCTTGAAGCCGATCCTGTGGTTCGCGTTGCCGTTTCTGATCGCAATTCTGTTGTTGTCGCTCTTTCTTTCGCCGTGGGCCGAGCAGCGAAAGCTGGAATTCGAACGGCAAATGGAATCGCGTGACGAATTCGCCGTTCTCGCGCCCGGGCTGTTCAAGGAATTCCGGCGGGCAGGCCTCGTCGTCTACGTGGATACGGTCAATCCATTGGACGGGCGCATCCGCAACGTCTTTATCCATTCCGTCGACGATAAAAAAACCTCGACGACGGTCGCGCGTCTCGCCCGGCTGCAGGAAAGCGAGAATGGCGATCGATTTGTAGTGCTCGAGGACGGCCGTCGCTACGAAGGCACGCCCGGCTCGGCCGATTACCGGATCGTGGAGTTCGAGAAACTTGGCCGTCGGATCGAGCCGGCGGAACTGCGCGCGTTGCCCGCGTCGACGCGCGCGATTCCCACGCCTGCGCTTTTTCTGGCCGATGGTCCACGCGAACGTGCGGAGCTATTCTGGCGGTTGTCCGTTCCCATTGCCGCGCTTGTGCTCACCATACTGGCGATACCGCTGGCGTACGTGAATCCGCGGATGGGGCGTTCATTCAATCTGATCGCCGCCGCATTCCTGTATCTCGTCTACAGCAATTGCCTGAATATCGTGCAAAGCATGATCGCGCAGGAAAAACTCGAATTGTGGGCCGGCCTCATTCTGCCGCACGCAATTGCGCTGCTTATCGTATTGCTGCTGTTCCAACACCAGTTGTCGATTACCGGATTATTCGGCCGCGGGCCAAGGCCCGTTCCTGCCAAAACCTAAACGGGCATGCGCACACTAACCCGCTACGTCGGCCGGGAGGTGCTGTTTTCGACGCTGCTGATCTTCACCGCGTTGTTGATGCTGTTCGCGTTTTTTGACTTGATCAACGAGTTGCGTGATGTGGGTAAAGGCAGTTACACGCTGGCGAACGCGCTCTTGTTCGTCGCGCTGCATCTCCCCGCCCGGCTCTACGAACTGTTCCCGGTGGCGGCGTTGCTGGGGACGCTCTTCGCCGTCGCGCAACTCGTGTCCAATTCCGAGTACACGGTGATGCGCGCTTCCGGCGCATCGCTGTTGCAACTGGGATGGGCGATCGTGCGCGTCGGCATCCCGCTCGCGGTTGCGACTTTTCTTGCCGGGGAATACGTGTCGCCGCCGGCCGAGCGACTCGCGCAAACATTGCGGGCCGCCGCGAAAGGCGAGGCAACCGGCGTCGTCGCGCAGCAGTTCGACTCCGGGTTTTGGTTTAAGCAGGACTTGACCTTCGTCAACATCCGCTCGGTGCTCGCCGATATGACCTTGGTCGGAGTACGCATCTATGAATTCGACCGCGATTTGAAGTTGACGACGGTGCGTAGTGCGGAAACCGGGACTTTTGCCGGCGAAGGCCGCTGGAATCTGGAAAAAGTCAGCGTTACTGAACTTGCAGGAGACGCCGCGCGTGTCTCCAACACGCCGACGTGGCTGTGGCACACGGTGCTGCGTCCGTCGATTCTGACCGTGTATCAGGTAGCACCGGAGCGACTCGCATTGAGCGCGCTGCACGACAACATCCGCATTCTCGGCAGCAACGCGCAAAAGACGTCCCGGTTCGAGATCGCATTCTGGACAAAAGTCTTCTATCCTGCTGCCGTCCTGGTGATGATGGTCCTTGCGATGCCGTTCGCGCAGTTCCAGCTTCGTCAGGGAGGCGTTGGCCTTCGTCTCTTTGCGGGGACCATGCTGGGGCTGGCGTTTTTTCTGCTGGGCCGGCTTTTTTCGCATCTGGGCGTCCTCAACAACTGGCCAGCGCTGTTTTCCGCGGTGTTTCCTTTGGTTGTCTTTACCGGCGTTGCCGTTGCGATGCTCTGGTACATCGAGCGGCGTTAACGGCAGGTTGGCCTGGTTTACGCGGCAGCCGCTTCATTTGCCACAACGTTCGCGTACTTGTCCTGCCTGGGTCCTTTGGTGCGGAACTCGACGTTTCCGTCGACCAAAGCGAACAGCGTATGGTCTTTGCCCATACCCACGTTCACGCCCGGATGAATCCTCGTACCTCGCTGGCGCGTGATGATGCCACCGGCGCGAATGACTTCGCCGCCGTATACCTTTACGCCCAGACGTTTCGACTGCGAGTCGCGCCCGTTGCGCGAGCTCCCACCGGCTTTTTTGTGTGCCATGCCTGCTTCCTCCTCTCGCGCTACCCGACGATCGCGTCGATTGAGAGTTCGGTGTAGTTCTGACGATGCCCCTGATGTTTCTGGTAGTGCTTGCGCCGGCGCATTTTGAAGATCTTTACTTTTCTGCCGCGCCCGTGGGCGACAACTGTCGCCTGTACCGACGCGCCTGCGATAGTCGGCTGCCCCACGCGCACAGTATCGCCGTCGCCCACCATCAGCACGCAATCGAGCGTGACTGCCGCGCCGACGTCCGCTGGCAGCTGCTCTACTTTAAGCTTTTCACCGGCGGCAACCTTGTATTGCTTGCCACCTGTCTTGACGACCGCGTACATGTTGGAACCCTCAAACGAATTCTCCGCGACGCGCGGAAAAGCCTTTTATTATATATGCTTGCGGGACTTGCTGTCACGCTTTGTATTTCGGTCCATGCGGCCGGTACTCGGCACAAACGACATGATCGCCTAACTCGCGATGATGGCTATCCGGCTGAATTGACGGAATCCAA
Organism: Casimicrobiaceae bacterium; assembly: GCA_037719965.1. Taxonomy (GTDB): domain Bacteria; phylum Pseudomonadota; class Gammaproteobacteria; order Burkholderiales; family Casimicrobiaceae; genus VBCG01. The sequence goes on from JBBJMT010000025.1 coordinate 6,034, forward strand.
CACAGCGGTAAGACCACTGAAACGAACGTCGAATAACTGCGTTCGCAAGGAGATGCAAATGATGACGTCTAAAATCCGCAGGACGGCGCGAGCCGCGCTTGTCGCTTTTGCTTTCATAGTTCCGTTGCAGAAGCCGCAAGCGCAGGGCCCTTCTATGGATACCGCCCGAATCGAGAGCTTGTCCGGATTGAAGGGCACGTTCCACAAGGATGAGAACGTCTTCCGCTTGAGCAAGCCGCGCGATGACGTCAAGGTTTTAGTCGACCGCTTGTCGATGCCACCCTTCATGGGACTCACCTCCTGGGCGGCATTCACGCCCATGTCGCCCTCACGAGTGATGGTGATGGGCGACCTCGTGTTGTTCGAGGACGAAGTCAATCCGGTAATGAGCGCGGCACTCGATTCCGGACTCGAGGTGACCGCCTTGCACAACCATTTCTTTTTCGACGAGCCCAAGGTCTACTTCATGCACATCGGCGGCATGGGAAGCGTGGATCAGCTTGCAACCGGCGTCAAGAAGCTCTTCGACACGGTAACCGAAATCCGAGCTGCTCAGCCTCAGCCGGCGCGGCAATTTCCAGGTGATATAGCGCCGCAGAGCAGCATTGCCGCTCAGCCAATGGAAACAATTCTCGGCAGGAAAGGGGAGAGCAACAACGGCATGTTCAAGATCGTGATCGGGCGCTCCGGCAAGATGCACGGGATGAGGATCGGCAATCAGATGGGCGTGAATACCTGGGCGGGGTTCGCCGGCACCGATGAGCAAGCAGTGGTGGATGGAGACTTCGCGATGCTTGAGAGCGAGCTGCAACCGGTGCTGCGTGCGATGCGAAAAGCTGGGATCAACATCGTCGCCATCCACCAGCACATGAGCCAGGAGCAGCCGCGCTACCTTTTTCTACATTACTGGGGGAAAGGCAAAGCTTTAGATCTAGCGCGCGGCCTCAAAGCCACTCTCGATGCACAAGCCGCCGCGCCGAAGTGACGCGACGCCAACGAGATCTCAAGCATGGAGCTCTGTCATGAATCAGCTTGCAAATCCGTTCCTCATCGTCGCGATGATGTGCGCCATGAGCAGTGCAATCGCTGAAACAATCAGCTTCGATCAAGACAAGGCAGGCACGCTTCCAGCCGGCTGGACAGCAGGCGTGACCGGAAAAGGCTTACCTAAGTGGACCATCGAGGAAGATCCGACCGCTCCCAGCAAGCCAAACGTGCTGAAGCAATCCGGACAGGGCACCTTCCCATGGTGCGTGAAGAAAGACGTGGCAATCACCGACGGCTACGTCGAGGTCAAGTTCAAGTCGATCTCGGGCAAGGAAGACCAGGCAGGTGGGCTGGTGTGGCGCTGGAAAAATGGCGAGAACTACTACGTCGCCCGAGCCAATGCGCTGGAGAATAACGTCTCGCTCTACTACACCGAGGCCGGGCGCCGAATCACCATTAAGTACGTCGACGCGCCGGTCGCAAGAAACGTCTGGCACAGCCTGCGAGTGGAATTCACTGGTAGTCGGGTCAAGGTCTTGCTAGATGGAAAGGCGTACATCGAGCAGACGGACGATCACATCAGCGGATCCGGCGCGGTCGGCCTTTGGACCAAGGCAGACAGCTTCACTGCATTCGACGACTTTGCCTATGCGCCCTCGCCCAGCCGCTAAGACCCGGGCGGGAGCGCTACCAGGGACACAGAAGCGGTCGTAAGCAAGAAGCATCAAACTGACGTCATCTTTACGCAGGCGAGGCGACAGCGTTGCCGGGCCAAAAGTAACGTCACGTCAATCGCGTAGAATCATTCGGCCCGATACGCCGAGGATAAGTCGCACTAGTCGAAAATCACATGGACGCCGCCAGACCATAACGATTAGCCTCACAATGGAATCCACTCTTTTGCGCCGGCCCGCCGACGACTTATTCAGCGACGCTCGTCCTTCCGCGACCATTGAATTCTTGAAGCCGGTGATCGGCGCTGACTTGGCCGCGGTCGATTCGGTATTGCGCGAATCATTGGCTTCGGAAGTGGCACTGATCCGCCAGATCGCCGACTACATCATCGGTGGTGGCGGTAAACGCTTGCGGCCGGCCGTGCTCTTGCTCACCGCAGGTGCTGCCGGATACCGTGGCCGCGACCATCACGTGCTCGCAGCAGTCGTCGAGATGATCCACACCGCGACGCTGTTGCACGACGATGTCGTCGACGACTCGCAACTGCGGCGGGGACACGCGACCGCCAACGCCGAGTTCGGCAACGCCGCCTCAGTCTTGGTGGGCGATTTCCTGTACTCGCGAGCCTTTCAAATGATGGTCGGCATCAACAGGGTGCGCGTGTTGCAGATTCTCGCTGACGCGACGAACGTAATCGCCGAGGGCGAAGTACTGCAACTCATGCATGCCGGCAACGCCGATCTCAATGAAGCGTCCTATCTTCAGGTAATCCAACGCAAAACCGCGAAGCTCTTCGAGGCGGCAGCGCGCCTGGGTGCGGTGCTGGGCGATTCCGACCATGCACGCGAGGACTCTTTCGCCCGCTATGGAATGCACGTCGGCACCGCGTTCCAACTAATCGACGATGTGCTCGATTATTCTGGCAGTTCCGCGACGATCGGCAAGAACCTGGGCGCCGACTTGGCCGAGGGCAAGATGACGTTGCCGCTCATACGCGCGCTTGCGACGGGCACCGCTGAGGAAGTGGAGGTCATTCGCCATGCGGTGGCCGGCGGCGGACTGACCGATTTCACGCCGGTGTTGTCCGCGTTGACTCGCAACGACTCGCTTTCCTACGCGAGGGAGCAGGCGGTGCGCGAAGGAGAGCGCGCCGCCGCGTGTCTGACCGGATTCCCCGACACGCCGCACCTTCGCAGTCTGCTAGAATTAGCTCTCTTCGCGACGCAGCGGACGTACTGAATAACCCGCGCCTCAAACGCGCGCGAGATTCGCGGAATCGCAATATCTTCCCGCCGCGGACGAGAAGGCAAAAAAGCACCTCGGGGTGTAGCTTAGCCTGGTAGAGCGCTACGTTCGGGACGTAGAGGCCGGAGGTTCGAATCCTCTCACCCCGACCATAGAAACAGTGAGTTAGACAAGAGATACCTCTACCCCATCGGACGGGTAACAGCGCCGTAACAGCAATATCTCGCAGCAACCGCCCGCAGACGCAATGGACGGGACGGCACCAGCGCGCCCCGTTTCGCGGATCATTAGCGATCGATCAGAACTCTAATTTCCTCGCGACCATTGCCCCGGTACTTGCTAAGGTCGAGCTCCGCAAGTTCCGGCACCAACTTGTAGTTGATGTTTCCGTGTTTCCAAAACCGGGAAACCGACACTCGCCCTCCTTGCTCCCTCGGGTGTGACGTGAGTTCAATGAGACGTTCCTTTGCATCATCGAGCTTTGTGCTCAGCTCGTCGTACGCAGTACGCAGTTCCACATACTCGGCCGCAGCCTTGAGCCACTCTGGATCGTTGCGAATTCGGGCATCGCGATCGGTCAGCGGCGGAGGCTGAGTCTCGGCGATGTAGCGCGCGAACTCATCCCACGCCGCGCAGATCCTTGGCCAGCTGCTTGGATCCGGCGCGACCGGAAATACAATGCCCTCCGCTCCGTCGAACACGAGTACATCGGCGATATCGGCCTTGGTCACCATCAGCTGATGCTGAACCTGCCACTGATAGTGTTCCGGTAGGCAGCGTCCCTGCACGGACTGCCACAGGCTCGACGCGCGACCCTGCCGCGGGCACTTGATTTCAACAATGCGATCGCCCGCCAAGGTGTAACCATCGAGGCTGGCCGAATACGCGCCGTCGACCAGCACCAGCGGTTTCATCACCAGCCCGGTGTGCCGCTCGTACGCCGCCCGTGCTGCCGGCTCCAGTTCGCTGCCCCGTAGCATCGCAGCGTTGACCGATGGCTTAACGAGTCCGAGCTTCTGCTGCCACAACTGGTACGGTGTGGTCCAGGGAGAAACGCCCAATACGACGGGCGTTTCACTGGCGTTGCGGTGCTTGCGCCGATGTTCCTGCCATTCGGCGCTGCCCTGCACCAGATTGACGATGGTGCTCATGCGGCCCGCCGCTTGGCTTGCTGCAGACCCTTCATAGCGCGCTCGAACTCGGCCATCGGCAGCTCGGCGGTTGTTTGGAGGCCGAAGTAATCTAAGAAGCGCGCTTCGGTCCAGCCGGCTTCGGCGATCAGCCGCTCCAGGAAGCGCTGCTGGCCGATGGTTATGGTGCGCGTGCTCGCGATCGCCGTGACCTTGGGCGCGGCGGGTGCTGGTGCGTCCGGCAAATCCTCGCCGGCATAGACGTAGAGGCCCAAGCCATGGAGCGCAATGGCCTTCACCAGGCAGCGCTGGATGCTGGTGTTGATGTCAAAGGCGGTGGGCTCGGCCAGCGGCCGGTTCTTGCCGTCCAGCACCGGGTGAATCTGCGCCAGCGTCACGCCCTGCACGGTGACGGCGACCTCGACGAAGGTGCCGGTCGCGGTCTTCAAATAGGGAAGTCCATCGAAGCGACGCACTTCCCAGAACGCAGTGGGATCGGCCAAGCGCAGCTGCGCCACGGCGTAAGGCCAGCTCAAGTAGCTGAACTCGCCCTTCTTCTCCAGGTGTGCGGAGACATTGATCTGATTTAAGCGGGCAAAGTAGTTCTCCATTGGTATTACTCCTTTAGATGAAGTGAAATGCACAGCGCCCGGGACCTTCCGAGGTACGGCGGCCAGCCGGGCGCTGCGGGGGAAGGACGTGGGATTGAGTGGCGGACGTCGCGAGCCGCCGACTGGCTACAGCAATCCGCGCTCGGCAAACGACACGAGCTGACTGCCGGCAATCACGAAATGGTCGAGCGTGCGGATATCGAGCAGCGCCAACGCCTGCTTGAGCGCTTGCGTTAAGAGCTCATCCGCCCGGCTGGGCTCCGCTACCCCGGAGGGGTGGTTGTGGGCGAAGATCACCGCGGCGGCGTTGTGCGCTAAGGCCGCCTTGACCACCTCGCGCGGATAGACGCTCGTCTGCATCAAGGCCGCGGAAGAGCTCCTCGCACGCGAGCACCCGATGCTGCCCGTCGAGGAAGACGCACACGAAGACTTCGTGGCCCCGCTCATGCAGCAGTAGCCGGAGATAGTCGCGCACCGCGCCCGGTGCGGACAGGACGGGGGCGGTGCGCATGCGCGCAGCGAGGATCTTGAGCGCGCGCTGGATGGTTTGGTCTTGCGTCATGGGTCTCTTTCTCTTTGAGTGGAAAGGCAAAAGGCCACGGGGTTAAGCCGTGGCCTTGTGCGGGAACTGGGAACGGTGTCAAGCCGCGAGCTCAAGCTCCTCTGCCTCCGGCGGTTGCGCCAACTTGAGCAGGTAGTCAGCCGCCTGTTGCGCGCGGGACGCCGCGATGAAGACCGCCCGCTGGTCATGGCGCAGTACCTTGAGCCAGGACGCCACGTAGTCGGCGTGGTGCAGTTCGCCGTCGATCCGGCAATGCGCACAGAGGAACGCCGCACCCATCTCGGCGATCAGCTCCTCCGCTGCGTACGCGTCGTCCCCAAAGCGCTGGCCAAGCTGCCGGTTACAGCGAGAGGCATGTGCGCTCCAATGCGTGAGCTCATGCAACGCCGTCGCGTAGTAGCGATCGGCGGCCGGGAACGCCCGCTTGGGCGGCAGGTGAATGGCATCATCACCCGGGCGATAGAACGCGCGCGAGCCGCCGTGACGGAGGGTGGCGCCTGAGCGGAGCAGGAGCTCCTCAGCCCGCGCTTCCGGCTCCCAGGTGCAGGGTTGCGTCGCCTGCAGGGTTGCCGGCACCCCGTCCACTTGCGCCAGGTTGAACACGGTGAACGCGCGCAGGAGTGGGATCACGCGCTCCGGCACATCCGGTTCATGGGGCGCGGGATAGGCGTCGGCCGTCGCCGCGAGCGTGCGTAAGCGCCAGAGGACGACGGTGGTGCCGCGCTCACCCCGGCGCACCTGCGCGCCCAGCTCGGCGGCTTGGCGGTAGGTGAGCCAGCGGTTGAGCGGATAGCCCTGGCTCGTGGCGGCGAGGCTCAGTAACAGCGCATTGATGCCGCGGTACGGGCGGCGCGTGCCGGCATTCATGGCGCAGCTGTCGACATCCTGCGACCACGGCCGCACCCAGGGTGCGCTGCCGGCGGCCAACGCGTTGACGATGCGCGCGGTGACGCTGGCGTAGAGATCGTGCGGTACGACGGTCGCAGTCCGGTTCATGACGCAGCTCCCAAGCGCGGATCGCGGGCGCGCAGGACGCCGGGATACCAGATGCCATGCCGAATGTAGCCACGCAGGTGTTGCTGCCAGCGCACATAGAGCGCGCTGCAGCAGCCGCTGACGATCGCCGCCATGGCGCCCTCCGCCGAGCCGCCGTGAATGGCTAAGCCGGAGCCGATGACGATCACGTGGATGAGGAGCGGCTTGCCCAGCAGCTTGGCTTGGGTGACGCGGTTGATGTCGGCTAGGATCAGCCACAGGCCGGCGAAGACGATCAAGCCCCAGGTGATCATGATCTCAACCAGAGGACGAGGGTGAGAACGCTGGCGGTGCTATACAACGCGACGTTGAGCGGACCGAACATCTCCAGCGCGGCGTAGATCAGCGCGAAGTTACCGATCAGTCCGAGGGTGCTGCTGGTGAGAAGAGCGACGAGCCTCATGCCAATCTCCAGTGAATAGCCAAAAGCGGCTACACCAGACATGGCCTGCAGGGCGCGCCGCGCCCCACAAGCCGCTCTATTCGAGGAATTACGCGCGGATCGGCTTGAGCCGGATGATCGCGACGCCGCGCCGCTGCAGGGCGTTGCGCCTGCGCTGCGTTTTCCAGCCGGCGGCGAAGCTGACCGCCGCCTGGGCGGTCCCGTCATACGCGTCTTGGGTGACGTTAATCGCGCCGTCGATGACGTTGGCGGTGGCGCGGCCTGCCGCTGCGAAGAGGGTGTTCATGGTGGGAGCCTCCGGGTGCTGTAGCCGAAATTGACTACACCCAACGCGACTTGCCGCGTGCGCAGCACGCAGTACTCAGTCCGCAGTGCGCAGGATGCAGTACCCAGGACGCAGTGCTCGGGACTTAAGGGTCCCCTTTCCCAGCTCACGCTGGCGAATCCGAAGTGGGGGTGGGTCTGGTGCTAACCCGGGGATGAGGACCAGTCACGCGCCTGCGTCTGTGTTCTACTTGGAAAAAAATTGCGCAAAAAATTTGCAGGAAAAATCGCAGCAGACAAAACCAGCCTGTCCCTCTACACCCGCCGGCTCCGTTTCTTGTGAGGTGCGCCGCCCACGCTTCAAGTGGCAAGGAAAAACGCTACGTGCGGAGAACTTGGTGAGTTCTCGGTGTTTGTCTTGACGCGGTGTTTCTGCAGGAAGGCGCGGTTGGCCCAATTACACCTGCATGTCGTCGAGAAATTCCGACGCGGGCTGGACACTCGTAACGAGCAAATAGTCTCTTGCCCGCGTGCAGGCAACGTAGAGCAGGTGGCGCTCAGTGTCATACACTTCTTGCAGATCGGCGTCGTCGCCGACCGTCTCAATGCGCTCCTGCAAGGGAATAATCTCGTCGTCGCAGGCCATCACGACCACGGCCCGGAA
>JBBJMT010000021.1:0-37445 GCA_037719965.1 Casimicrobiaceae bacterium
GCGCATGGTCGCGACGGCAGCGCATCTCGCCGATCACGTCTTCCCGCGCCTGCCGCTGCGCCAGTGGGTGTTGGCGGTGCGAAGCGCCTGCGTTACTTCCTGCAGCGCAACCCCGAGTTGCAGGGCGCGGCGTTGCGCCTGTTCCTGCGCGCGGTGGAGCAGACCCTGCGCGCGCACAGTCCGGGCGCCGGTCCTGCGGCGCGGATCGGCGCGGTGGCCTTCATCCACCGCTTCGGCTCCGCGCTCAATCCCCACCTGCCTTTCCATTGCGTGGTGCTCGATGGGGTGTTCGATTCCGCACCGGGGGCGTCGTCTTCCACCCGGCCACCGGGCGCGGCGCGCCGGCAATCTCCGCGGTGCCCGGCGAGGTGCGCCGCCGCCTGCTGCGCAGCTTCGTGCGGCCCGCAGCTCCTGACCCCGCTGCAACTCATCGACCGCCTCGCCGCTCTCGTTCCGCCGCCGCGCGTCCATCGGCATCGCTACTTCGGCTTGCTGGCGCCGAATTCACCGCTGCGCGTTGCGGTGACCGCCACGGCTCGCGGCGAGAGCCGTTTCTGTCGAGTGTTTGACCCTCGCGCGGGCGTCCGCTTTCGTTCAACCCGAACTTCAGCTTTGGGTCGAGAGCCGTCGGCTAGGCTAGCAAATGCGATTTGACCGGACAGTGTAAGTCCGGTCTCTCTCTCAAGTTTTCACACCTTATGGACACCGGGCTACCTTTTCCACGCGTACCTGCGGCGTACCTGGTCCTTGGCTTCGAACGAGGGCGACGTACGCAGTACGCAGAACTAAGTGCTCAGCACTAAGTACTCAGTACGACGTATTTCGTTTATAATCAAATGATTATGAACGAAAAACAGACTCGCTTTGTGCACGAGTTTCTCGTCGATCGCAACGGCTCGGCAGCGGCCGTACGCGCTGGCTACTCCCGCCGTACCGCCGGCCAGATCGCGCACGAGCTCTTAAAGAAACCTGAGATCGCAGCCGCGGTGCAGGAGGGGGAGGCCCTGATCGCCGCAGAGGCGAAGTTAACGCGGCAGGACGTGCTGGCGGGCTTGCAGGAGGCGATTGAAATGGCACGGCTACGCGCGGACCCCAGCGCGATGATCGCTGGCTGGCGCGAGATTGCCAAAATGTGCGGGTTCTACGCGCCTGAGCGCCACGAGGTGCGGCTCAGCGCTGATGCCCGGGCGTGGCAGAGCGAGCTGGAGCGCCTGTCCGACGCCGAGCTCCTCACGATCATCGGAGGAGAGCACGCCGACGCACCCGGTGCGCAGCAGCTCGTACTGCGTACGACGAACTGAGCACTGACGGGTGTGCTGCGTGCGCAGGACTAGGTGCTGCGTACGACGAGGCTAGTACCTGGTCTGCGTACCGCGTGCTGCGTACGACGAACTGCGATAGAGGCGCCATCATGGGGCACGCCGAGTATCAGCTCAGCGGTTCGTGATGAGAGCTGAGAGCCAGGGCAGCGGCGCGAAGCACTAAGTACTACGCGCTGCGGACCAGGTGGGGCCTTCTTCGCGGCGGGATATGTAGGGTATGTAGGGTTAAAGGGCTTTTCCCTAAACTCTCTTCATGAGAGATAGATAAGAGAGAGTTTGTGAAAAGGCCTCAAAACCCTACACAACCCTACATGGAAACTTGGCCCTCGCGATCGGAGCAAAGTCCCCGGTGGCCTGAGCCGCCTTTATCCCGGTAGCCTGAGTCGCCCTTATCCCGACGCCCTGATAGACCATGCCGGTTGGTTTCCGCACAGACTTAAAGCGCTCTTTGAGCTTGCGCCCGAAGACCACGTGGCTCCAGGGCTTGAGTCCCATGTCGTCGTCGGCCCAGGAACGGTACTTCAAGAACGCGCCTCTGGCGGGAAGCACGAGGTCCGGCCCCACGTCGCAACACTCGGATATCCACTTGCCCAGGAGGTCCATATCCTCCTTGTATTCTGCGACCGCATCCGTGACGGCTGGCGGGGGAGCGAGGCCCCGCGCAAGCCACGTACGGCAGCCGGCAAGGGCCCAGTTCAGGATGCCAGGCAGCTCCGCGCGTAGCTTCTCCCCGAGGCATAAGTCCCGTTGCTCCGGTGCGATCGTGACCTCGAACGGGATCAGGTCGATGCGGCGCCAGATGCCCTCATCTCCGCCGCGAATGACCGGCTTGTGATTACCAGCAACAAACAACTTGAACCATGGGACGAACTCAAATGGCGCTCCGTACAGTGGTCGCGCCGCCACCGGGTCTCCGCCCGTCATCTGCTTCACGAGCGATTCACTTAAAAAACTGCCTTCGTCGACCTCGGTGGTCATCACCGCCCGCGCGCTCTTCAAGCAGGCGAGCTCGGGCGTTGCACCCGACGATCTGTTCGAGCGGGCCATGATCGTCTCGACGGGCATCTGTCGGCACAGCTCTGCGCCCAGGAGACCCTTACAAACGTTGAGCAAGGTACTCTTGCCGTTGGCGCCCTTACCGTACAGGAAGAACAAGCGTTGCTCGCGAGTGTCGCCGGTGAGCATATAGCCGAGCACACGCTGCAGATACGCCACCAGTTCTTGATCACCGTCCATGATCACAGTAAGGAACTCGCAGAAGGCAGGGCATTCGGCCTCCGCGGCGAACGCCACCGGGCTGATTTTGGTGATGTACTGGTCTCGCCTGGGCGGGGTCAACGTCCCCTCTCGCAAGTCCAGCGTCCCATTCTCCAATCCGAGCAGCCATGGGTTGGCGTCAAGCGCAGCGATCGGTACGACGAGCGCGGGGATGCTCGCTGCTAATGTGAGCATGGCGCTGAGCCGAGCTGCGTGTTGGCTTGCCTTCGAATGGCGCACGATCTGGTCGCGAACCTGGGTGTCACTCACCTGGTTGCCTTCAGCGTAAATCTCGAACGCAGTCTTCTTCGCCATCTCCATAACCGCGCCGACGGCGTCGAGCTGCCAGTAGCGGTCGTTCCACACCAGCCATTGGCGGAGCTCCGGCACGTAGCGAACGTCTTCGCCCCACTGGTTCGCAAAGCGCGTCGCATTCCCAGCGTCGTGCAAAGTGCGCAGCACCTCGTGCGCCGTGCCGGGTGCGTAGTTCGCGATGCTGCGTGCGATCGCGTGTACCTCGGCATCCGGTAAAGGGGGGTCACACTTCTGCGCGTTGGTCGTGAGGAGCGCCGCCTCGATTGCCTCCTGGGTCATTCCGCGACACCGCATCGAGCCCGCCAGACTGGCCAGCGTGTCGTTCCGCGAGCCCTCGGCAATCGAGTCATTGGCGGCAATAGAAAGATGGGAACTTTTAGCGGCGCTCGGGGCGGGCCTCTCTTCGCTAATGAGTTTAATCAGCCACGCCGGGGGTTCGGCTAGTTCGGACGGCATAGTCGTGTCCGCCACGTACCGCGCGCCGCTGGCGTGCAGGCTCGGGGGGGCGACGACGTAGCCGCCCTCGCCACGGCTATCGACGTGCGGGTACCTGGCGCACAGCGGGGCCTTCGACTTAACCTTGCCGCCCGGGTACTTGAAGTAGTGGTGCCGGCCGTGTCCAGTCTTCACCGTCCTCGTCGCCGGCAGTGCGCCGTGCTGCTCCGTCATCCGGCGCAGCGATTTCTCGCCCTCTGATCCATCGACGTCAACGATCATGACCCCGCGGACCGCCCCGGTGGCGATACCAATGTTCGCGTCCGGCCACTGGGTCCACCATGCTCGGATTTGTTCTTCGCTGATGGTCGCCGCTTTAACTCCGTTTGCCGTGCGCGGGTGTTTGCCCCGACTTTTGCAGTCCGCTTTCCCACAGCTACAGCTTCGGTCTGCGGTCGGATTGTGGAGCGGGAACACCGCGATACCCTGCCGTGCGTATTCCAGCGCGGCGGTCAATACATCGGGGCCCGCAATGATCCGCTGGGTCGCCAAGCCGTTTGGCGATTTCAGGATAGTGCTGTTCTGTGCATCGGGGCCGTCGCCCAAACGCGCGGGCGTGACCTCGACGCCGCTCATGACGAACCCCTACCGTTCATTGGGACTGGGGGAGTCCGCGCAGGCCGCTCACCGCTGCGCGGCCGATAGGTGACGGCCCTACCGGCGTTGCTCTCCGCCTCGAGAAAATCTACCCAAGCGCGAATTGCCTCTGGTCGCGCGAAGCGACGGCGGCCCACCAGAAACGTCTGCAGGTGGCCAACATTTACGGCGTCGTGAATGACAGCCAGGCACTCACCAGTAAGGCGAGGGATGGCTGCAAGTGCAATTTTCAACTGATCCATGGTGTCTCCGAAGAGGCGCCGCGAAATGTCGCGGCTTCCATGGACCTATTAGCGGTTGCAGATTCTAGGACATCAAACAACTTTTTGCTTCTATGAGATGAACAGACCCCAGGAGCTATTTGCGTCCTCGTCCTTTCGTGGCGTTCCAGTTATCCCACATCCCCGCTTTCGGCGCCACCAACTCCAAGCTTTCCCGTGCCCCAGCGAGCTCCTTTTTGAGCTCACAAATTTCCGTATCCTTCGCCCCGATGAGTGCTTGGCATCGCGTTAGGTCGCCTGGCACTATAAGATCGTGAACCGAGTCCGTTGCGTGGGCCGTTGACACTAAAGTCTCAGAGACTTGCTTGGGAAATACCGGCAACTGGTGGAAACAGCCGGGCCACGTCTTGTGTGCCCATTCGAGACCCTCACCCCACAAAAACTCAGGGGATAACTGCCCGACCCTTACGGCGTAAGTGACTCTCGATGAGATTCGGTTGCGCACCGTCGTTTCATCATCGTAACTTTTGTGGGGTACATACTTCTCGATCAGCGCCACCATCTCACGCCGCGTGATCGTATCGTGCGGCCCCTTACCCGCAAGATTCGGTACTGACGCGCCCTTGAACAGCTTTGCCTTCACCTGGCAGCCACCAGCCTTTCGACCGCTGCCGCTTTGTGCTCCGGCGAAAGGTGCGCATACCGCTGTGTCATCGCAAAGTCACTGTGACCTAGCAGCTCTTTGACGACATATAAATCCACCCCACTCATTACCAAACGGGAGGCGAAATGGTGGCGACAGTCGTGAAAGTGAAAGTCGTCGAGCCTCGCATCCTTTACCAAACGTGCCCACGAGCGATTGATATGCGTCAAAGCCGCTCCCGCTGTACCAGGGAACACGAGGCCATCGGCGTCCGCGCGCAGATTGAGCCGCTTGATGACGGCAAGGGCTTCGGTGTTGAGCGGAATATAACGGTCTCGGCCAGACTTGGCGGTGGCCGCGGATACCTTGCATTGACGACGCTCGATATCGATCGATTTCCAAGTCAACCCGAAGAGCTCCCCCCGCCGCAGGCCGGTATTGATCGCCAAAAGTACAAGGGGCGCAAGATGATCGGTGTATTCGTCTGGCGCCCATTCGTGGCGGGGCTCGCGTCCACGCGCTTTGGCCCACGCGTTACCGTTGCTGCGGTGTCCACGACGCACCTCTTCGCGCGCTGCAAGAGCGGAACGTAGCCGTTTTTCTTCGTCTGCACTTAGATATCGAACACGACTAGACGCGCCTCCCTTCGAACGCTTTACGGTAGAGATTGGATTGGCCGGCAACATCTTCCACTCGACCGCTTTCGTCAGACAGGCGCGGAGGCGGTCCAGGTCGCGATTCACTGTCGTCGGTTTGATACCTGCCCGCAACCGCGTAGCCTTAAACTTCTCAACGGCCAAAGCGGTGATATCGGTCAGCGGCTTCTTGTCGAAGAGCGGTCCAAACTGCGCGTTGATATTGGCTACGGTCGCTTTGCCGGCCTTACGCTCCGCGGTGACCCACGGCTCATAGTGGTCGGTTATAAAACTGGTAAAAGTCGACGGCCGAGACTTTGCGTGAGCGACCTCCGGCACGCCATGATCCTGCGCGTCCGCCATTACCTTGTGCGCTTTGTTACGCGCGTACTCCAACGTGCGGTGCGGGAACTTGCCTATAGATGCAGATCGCGTACGGGACCACTGCACGTTGAAGGTCCGGATGCCAGACGGCTGGATACGAACGAACAGACCCGGAACTTTGATGTCCCAAATGCGGTACGGCTTGTCCAGTGCGGGCGAGCGACGGATGACTTGGTCGGTTAGGTTGACGCGGTGCGCCGCTGACTTTGTTGCCCGAGCCTCAGGCACCATTTTGTTAACAACACTCATTGACGCTCCGTAACAACTGGGTAACAGCACTTTCGAGAATTATGCGACATATCGCGACAGATCGCAAGTCGCCAAGCCTTTGATTTAGTTTGTAACTGGTTGAGACAACTGGATGTGTTAGCTACGTTCGGGACGTAGAGGCCGGAGGTTCGAATCCTCTCACCCCGACCATAAAAACAATCATCGTGAGCGAGCGGCCCCAAGCGATTTTGTTCACGCACGAGCACTTGCTACTCATGCTTCCTGATCCGATCGGTCGTCGGCGCCGTTACTTTATCTTGTTCCCCCATCCACGCCTGGATGAGGTCATATTGTTTACCGGCCTGGCGCCTGTTTGTGCCGCGGGCAAACGCCCGGTAATTGTGGCCGCCCTGCGCAAGCAGCGCGTTAGTAGCAACGGTATAGTTCCGGTCCGGAGATAATGGCTGCAAACCAATGGTCATTTCCGTTACCCGCGAGCCGCGCCGCTCTTGGCTGTCGTAGCGAAAGCGCAAACCCGAAACCTGTATCATCCCGCCGACTTTGTCGCTGCTATTGTTGGTAAATACATTCTCTATCGCCTGTTCGAGCACTGCTTTAATTTGTTCGCCGGTAAGCCGCATAACCCACACGGTCGCATCGTGCGGCACCAGATTGCGTAGCTGGTCGGCAGTGATCTCGCCGGGCGGTATCGCAACGCCGTAGCCGACACCGGGCAGGAGCGCGACGTCGGCGCCGGTTTTCTCGCGAATCGCATCGGCAAACAGATCATCAGCCGGCGATTCGGCGTCGCGTTTCCGGAGGTCTTGTCCGGCCAGCGTTTGCGCACGGGCGATCGTCGTGGCGGCGCGACCCACGGTCTTGTTCATCTTCGCGGCGTGAAGCTTGATTTGCCGTGCGATCAACTCGCCGATTTCAGGGTCGGCAGCGTCACGGGTAAGGGCAATCAGCGTGCGTTGGTGCGCAGTGATGCGGCCATCTTCCACGGTGAGATCGAGTCGGCCGAGATCCGAGCCATGAGCGCCGGCCTGTACAATGAGGGTTCGCCCGATGCGCAACGCTTCACGCATGCGGTTATGGCTGTGGCCGCCGACGATCACGTCGATGTCGGGTATCGCAGGCGCGAGCTCCTCGTCCGCGCCCAAACCCAAATGCGTCAGCGCAATCACGACTTGCGCACCTTCAGCGCGCAGCCGTGGCACGTGGACCCGTGCTGTCGCTATCGCATCGCGAAAGCGCAGCCGCTCGACATTACGCTTGGCTGTGGTCAAGGGCGTGTTCGGATAGGCGATACCGAGGATTCCGATACGTACGCCACCTACCTCGCGCAGGATGGTGGCGCGCGCGAATAACTGGCCGGTGTAGCGGTTCTCGATATTCGCCGCAAGTACAGGAAAGCGTGCTTCGCCGATACGCGCACGCAAAGCCGCGGAGCCGAAATCAGGTTCGTGATTGCCGATCACCATAGCGTCATAGCGCAGCGCATTCATCGCTGCCATAACTGCGCTGCCTCGCGTTTCATGTGCGATCAGCGTGTCGCCTAGGGTGTCGCCAGCGTCCAGCAGCAGCACATGCTCCGCGCCCTTCGCAGATCGCACCTGCTTGATTTCAGCGCCGAGACGTGCAAATCCACCGACAGTTTTGCCAGCGATTTCGCCGTCCCATCCCCGCCATGGTGTGAGATGACCGTGGATGTCGTTGGTGTGCAGAATGACGATCGTGCGCGCGGAGTCGTTTCCCCGGGCCGATGTGGCGGCTGTTGTGAAAATTGACGCAGCGAATGCGAAAAGCCAGGCCGCGCGCGTCACAGGTTTCATACGATTGTCATTACTTGTAAGCCAAGTAGCCGTAGCCGTCCATTTGCCTGTTCGTGAGTACCGTTAATGCCGACACCGCAACCGTGACCTCGGGCGCGACTTCGTTCAGCGCAAATCCGTGATGTGCGAGCGCCTGGCCACAGACGAAGACCTCGGCTCCTGCGTCTTTAAGTTGTCGGATTAGCGGCAGCGCAGAATTCTTCGTATGGTTCTGATGCTTGCCGTAAGCCTCCTCGGAAAGCCCTGCCTGAGTTGCCCCGTCGTGGAAGACAAGCGCGAGCTTGAAATCGCCCGGCAATATGGCGATCAGCGCGAGGAACACGCCGCCCAAGCCGAACAATGCGAACCGCGGCATTTTGCTTGAATGAAATCCCGTGACTGCTCCCGAAAAAAGAGAAAACTTTTCGCCTTTGCACACCACGCGGGCGCGCGCGCTTGACGAATTGGCTTTGCCTGAACTCGCGTTATCCAAACTGTAGAGATGGCCGAGATGCCGTTAGTGCCTTTCCGGGTCGACCCCGCATGAGTTGGCTTTTCATCCTTGGTGCCCATTGGTTACTCTTGCTCTGGCTTTCAGTAGTGTTCCTGCGTTCTCAAGCTGGAAGGACAGCAACGTTTCGCTACCAGCTTAAGGCAGATACTGCGCGACGAGCAACGCGAGCAGCATGACCATCATCCATAACGCCATGCTGCCGGACGGCCATGTTCTCGCCAGGGGCCCGTGCGGACCATGCAGGCGCTCTACTTGAGTGGCGAGATAGGTGGCGCCAGCGTTCAGCTTCAACGTGAACGATGCGCGCCGCCCGCTGATCCACCGTTCGACAACTCGTTCGACGCCGCGGAACATCACCCGATAGAACCAATCGAAATCAAGGGTGATAGTAAGCGTGCGCCGTAACCAGCGCAGCATCACAAAGAACGCGAGCCCAGAAAAAAGCAACAGTTGCAACTGCGATACGACATGCCAACCCGTATACGGCTCATACACGACCGGATAAGGCAGAAGCCGATACAACGGCTCGTAGAAGACTCCCAAGCCCACGCACAGGACCGAGAACAGAATCATCGCGAGGCGCATGTTGAGTGGTGGATCGGGCGGACGCAGACCTGAGTCCTTTTGGAAGAAGACGAACCAGGGGAACTTGATGCCGGCGTGCAGAAATACCCCCGCAGAGGCGGCCCCGAGCAACGCCCACACAAGGAGTTGATGTTGATCGACAGCGGCCTGCGTGATCATCGATTTACTGACGAAACCCGAAGTGAGTGGAAACGAGGATATTGCGAGCGCTCCGACGATTCCGCATAGCGCCGTGACCGGCATGCTCTGGAAGAGGCCGCCCAAGTCGGTGCATTTGCGCTTGCCGGTCATATAGAGCACCGAGCCGGCGGACATCAGCAACAACGCCTTGTACAGAATATGCGTGAACGCATGCGCGGCAGTGCCATTGAGCGCCATCTCGGTGCCGATGCCGATCCCGGTGACCATGAATCCGACCTGATTAACGATGCTGTACGCGAGGATGCGCCGCATATCGTTTTCGAGCAGCGCGTACACAATCCCGTAGAAGACCATGTACAGCCCGATGTAGATCAGCGGCTCGGCTCCCGGAAAGCCACGCATCAGCACATAGACGGCGGCCTTGGTTGTAAATGCCGAGAGGAATACCATGCCACTCCACGACGCCTCGGGATAGGCATCCGGCAGCCACGCCGACAGTGGCGGCGCGCCGGCATTCAAGAGAAACCCGGCGAGGATCAACCAGTGGCTGACGCTATCGGGCTGCATTGCCGCAAAAGCGAGCGACCCGGCCTCCAGCGCATGCCCCGCGATGCCGACCAGCAGCAGCATGCCGCCGAAGAGATGGATCGCGACGTAACGAACGCTTGCCCGATACGACGCAGGTGTCGCCGCGCTCCAGATGATCAACGTCGAGCCGATCGCCATCACTTCCCAGAAGATGAAAACCGTAACGAGATCGCCCGCGAAGACGACGCCGATCGCGGCCCCCGCGTAGAGAAGCGCGGCGGGCAGCTCGAGACGGCTCTTCTGGTGCAATGCGAACAGCGCGCCGCCGAACGCCATGATGGCGAAGATCGTCGCAAATAACCGCGATAGCTGGTCACTAGCAAAGATCGCAAGCTCCAAATCGAAGAGGCGCATCTGCCAGATCGTGCGCTCTTCGATCGTCCAGATGAGGGCGAGCGCGAGCAGCGGAAGCGCCAGTGCCACGGCGGCGCGCAACCACCCGCGCAGCATGGTCAAGACCAATCCGCCAACCATCAGCACGAGCCCGGGATGGATAAACGAATCAGACATCCCGATCCTTGCCGTAGTAGGTGTCGGAACGCTTGAGCAACACACCGATCGCCTTGGCGAGCACGATTAACGCTGCGCACGCGACAAAGCCGAACAACGCGTAGAACCCGAACAACCGCTCGAATGCGAAATGCGCGTCTTGGCCAAACGGCAGCGCCGCGAGCAGCACAAGCAGGAGGATGGCAATAAAGCCTCCCCACAAGGTCCGGATGCTCGCCGGACGCAGCAACCAATGCTCGTTCATCGCGCGATCCCTGCGAGCATGCGCGCTAGCACGAGTGGCACGTCGGCGCAAAAGAACAGCAGCACGGTGAGTGCCGATGTCGCGATCAGCGCCACGACCATCGTCCACGGCGCTTCGCCATGCGCCGTTGCCTCGGCCGCGGGTTCCCGCAGAAATGCCCGATAGACAATCGGCACGAAGTAACCGGCGTTCAGCAATGTACTGGCGACGATCACGGCAAGCGCAAACCAGTGCTCCGCCTGAAACGCGCCGCTCACCATGTACCACTTGCTCACCATGCCACCGGTCGGCGGCAGTCCGATTATCGACAATGCGCCGATCGCGAACGCCGTCAGCGTCCAGGGCATACGCCGCCCGATACCATCGAGCTCACTGACTTCGGTCTTGTGGGCTGCGGTATAAATGGCGCCGGCAGCGAAGAAGAGCGTGATCTTGCCGAATGCATGGGCGACGATGTGCAGCGCCGCGCCGACGATCGAAATTGGCGCCAGAATGGCCGTCGCCAGCACGACATAAGAGAGCTGGCTAATCGTCGAGTACGCCAGCCTGCGCTTCAAATTGTCCGCGCGCAACGCCACGACCGACGCGGCCAATACAGTGAACCCCGCCACATACGGTAACCAACTGAAGTCGGCGGTCGATGCGCCGATGCCGAAAACATACACGATGACCTTGACGATGGCGAAAACGCCGGCTTTGACGACCGCGACCGCGTGCAGCAGCGCGGAGACCGGCGCCGGCGCCACCATGGCCGCGGGAAGCCAACGGTGGAACGGCATCAGCGCGGCCTTGCCGATGCCAAACACGTAAAGCGCGAGTAGCGCGGTCGCCGCACCTGCGGACAGCCGATCGCCCAAGATTCCACCAGGCGTGAAGTCGAGCGTTCCCGCGACCATCCACGTGGCCACGATTGCCGGCAATAAGAACACCGTCGAAGTCAGCAGTAGGATTCCCAGATACGTGCGCCCGCCGCGCTTTGCCTCCTGATCGCCATGGTGGGTCACCAGCGGATACGTGACCAACGTCAACGCTTCGTAGAAGATGAGCAACGTCAGCAGATTCCCCGCGAATGCCACGCCGATGGTGCTCGCCAATGCAAGGGCGAAACAGACGTAGAAGCGCGTTTGCCGCAGCTCGTTGTTGCTCCGCATGTATCCGATCGAATAGACGCTGCTGACGAGCCACAGCGCTGAAGCCACAATTGCAAAGAGCAGTCCCAGCGGCTCGACGCGGAATTCGACCGCGAGACCGGGGAAGATGGTGAACCAGCGGATAGTCGGCTCGCCGCCATCGAGTACCGCCGGCAGCAGACTCGCGACGGCGGTGACGAGCGCGAGCGCCGTCGCGATGGAAGCGGCTTCGCGCAGATTGGGCGCCCGATGGCTCGCGGCAATGAGCACCGCACCGCCCACCGGTAGCATGAGCGCGATGATGACGAGGGCCTCCGCGCTCATTGCATCCGTCGCAGCAGCAGGTCCGCAGCGTGCCCGGCAAAGCCGATATTGAACGATGTCTCGAGCCCGAAGTAGACGCAGCCCCCCACCATCAGCCACGCGGGAACGAGCATCATCGGCGGCATTTCACTTGGGTGAGGCGCGGCGAGAGCCGGCGCCTGGAAGTAAGCCGCTTCGACGAAACGCCATACGTACACGACGGCAATCAGCGAAGTTGCAACGATCAGCACCGCCAGCAGCCAGTAGCCCCGCTCGACCGCGCCCACGATCAGGTACCACTTGGTCGTGAAACCGGCCGTTCCGGGAATACCGATCAAGCTCAATCCTGCCAGTACCACGCCGAACGAGGTCAGCGGCATGCGGGCAGCCAAGCCGGTAATTTGCCGAAAAGAGGTGTCTCCGTAGCGCAGCGCGATTCCTCCCGCCAGCAAAAAGAGCGCACCCTTGGCGAGCGCGTGATTGAACAGATGCGCGATGGCACCCGTCAATCCCGGCGCATTGGCGAGGCTGATGCCCAATGTTATGTAGCCGATCTGGCCGACGCTCGAATACGCGAGCATCCGCTTCAGATCGGGCTGGAAGACGGCAACCAGCGACGCGGTCACGATCGCCGCGACGGAAAGGACCAGCAGCACGTCACCGAATGGCAATCGATCGAAGACCAGTGTTTGCCCGAATACCATAAAGTAGAAGCGCACGAGCACATACACGGAAACTTTGGTTGCCGTAGCAGCGATGAACGCCGTGACTGCCGACGGCGCGTACGCGTAGGCGTTCGGCAGCCACTGATGTAGTGGAAAGAGCGCGAGCTTCAAACCGATCCCGACGGTAATGAAGGTGAGAGCGGCGAGGACCGGCCGTCCATCGGCGACGGCCGGAAGGCGGGTAGCGAGATCAGCTAAGTTGAGGGTTCCCGTCATCAGATACAGCAACCCGATGCCGATGACGTAAAAAGTCGCGCCGATTGTCCCCATGACCAGATATTGGTAGGCGGCGACCAGCGCTTTGCGCTGCTGACCGAGCGCAATCATCGCGTACGTCGAGAGCGAAGAAATCTCGAGGAACACGAACAGGTTGAACACGTCGCCGGTGATCGCGATGCCCAGCAGCCCCGCCAGGCACAGGCAATACAACGCGTAGAAGAGATAGTGCTGTTCCGGGCGCAACTCGGCCGCGATACTGCCGCGCGCATACGGCATCACGATCGCGCCCACGGCCGCGACGAGCACCAGCACAAAGGCATTGAGCGCGTCGACCCGGTACTCGATCCCCCAGGGCGGCGGCCAGCTGCCGAGCGCATAGGAGATCGTCCCGACCTCCAGCACGCGGGCGGCGAGAAGGCTAGAGATGACCAACGCCAGCCAGCTCACCACGGTGGCGAGCAACCACGCGAAGCCCGCACGGCGCACGAGCACGATCAGCGGCGCGCAGACGAGCGGCAACACCACCTGCAGCGCGGGAAGGTGTTCGAGCATCAGGACTTAGGGCTTCTAACGTTCTGCCTCGGAATCTTGAGCCAGAATCTCGTCTTCCTCAATCGTTCCGTACGCCTCGCGAATGCGCACCACAAGGGCGAGGCCGAGGGCGAGTGTGGCGACCCCGACGACGATCGCGGTCAGGATCAGCACATGCGGCAGCGGATTGGAATACGTCTTGAATTGTTCGCTCAAGATGGGAGCGGTACCGCCGATCAATTTGCCCGGCGCGATGTACAGCAGATACACCGACGTTTGGAAGATTCCTAGGCCGATCAGCTTTTTGACGAGGTTGCCGCGCGCGATCACGATGAACAGTCCCGCGATCATCAGGAACACGGTGATCGCATAGCTGTAATGGCTGGCGAAGTTCATCCTTCACTCAAGGATCACGCGTGCGTCCGGCGAACAGGTAGAAAATCTTGAGCATCGTGCCGGATACGGTGATCCCCACGCCGGCCTCGACCCAGAAGATTCCGCGTTCCTGGCCATGCACGCGGTCGACGCTCAGCACGAAATAGTCCAGATAATTCCCGTCGAGAACGAGCCCCGCGAGACCGACGCTCGCATACAGGAACACGCCGGCCGCCAGCATGCTTTCGACAACGGCATCCGGCAGCAGGCGGCGCGCTGCCGGCAATCCGAAAATCAATGCATAGAAGATGATCGCCGCGGCAGCGATCACCCCGGCTTGAAAGCCACCTCCCGGGCCTAGTTCGCCGTGGAACTGCACGTACAGCGCAAACAGCATCATGCCGGGAATGAGCAGTTGCGCGAGCACCCGCAGGACGAGATCGCGCTTCATCGTGCGTTGTCCTTAAGTGCCCGCGCGGCGCCTGCGGAGCAGCGCAATTACGCCAACCCCCGCGGTGAACACCACCGTCGTCTCGCCCAGCGTGTCGTAGCCGCGGTAGCTCGCGAGCACTGCGGTCACGACGTTCGGGACCCCGGTCTCCTTAAGCGAATCGCTCAAGTACCGCGGCGCCACGTGCGTATGGATCGGGGCATCGGGATCGGAAAAAGCGGGCAACCCGAGCGTTCCATACGTGAGCGCTACTCCCACGGCAATGGATACGACCAGAGGCAGGGTGGGGCGATGCAGCGGCTTCGCTTCTTCCCCGCGGGTCAGGTAGAGAGTACCGAGCAACAGTACCGTCGAAATCCCCGCTCCCACCGACGCCTCGGTCATCGCAACGTCCACCGCATCGAGGGCAACCAGCACCGATGCCATCAGAAAGCTGTAGATGCTCATCATGACGACGACGGCGAAGAGATTCCGCTGCGTCGCTATGGCCACGACCAGCGCTGCCATCAGCGTGAGCAGGACGTTGATCGTCAGCGCTTCGATGGTTCATCCCCTTGCGCGAGCAAGGGTTGCAACCCCCGCGCCATGGCTGCCTTGGCCAACGCATGGGTCGCCGTTGGACTCGTGAAGAAGATGAGCACTGCGAGAAATAAGAGCTTCACCGTGACGAGCGTCAACCCTGCCTGCAGCATGAGACCCATCAGCAGCAGGCCCGCGCCTAACGTGTCGGTGACGCTCGCCGCGTGCATCCGGGTAAAAAAATCGGGCATTCGCAAAAGCCCCAGCGCCCCGACCACGCAGAAGAATCCGCCGGCGACGATGAACAGCCAACTTACGACGTCGAGCAGCAGCGTCACGGTCCGAGCCGATCTTCGCCGGGATCGCCGAGATCGCCTTGGCGGAAAAACTTGAGCACGGCGATCGTGCCGACGACGTTCAATAAACCGTAAACGAGCGCAAGGTCCAGAAATTCGGGCCGCCCGGTCAGAAAGCCCAGTACGGCAACCAGAAGCATCGCGACCGTCCCCAACGTATTCGCCGCCTGCAGCCGGTCGAACACTGTCGGACCCAGGATAGCTCGGGCGATGACGAGCGCAACAGTCACAAGCAACGCCAGCGCCGCAGCAGCGAACATCATCGGTTGCCTTCAAGCCGCGTGACTCTCCGATCCATCTGGCTGTCGACGCAGCCCGCGGCACCGGTCTTAGTGAGCGCATGGACGAGAAATTCGTTCGCGTCACCTTCGATCGTGATCGTACCGGGGGTGAGCGTAATCGAGTTCGCATGAATCACCAGGCCGAGGACGCTGCGCTGAGTCGGCGCGAAGCGCACCAGCGTCGGACTGATCGGTAGCTTCGGATCGAGGATCGCTTTGGACACGCTCCAGCCCGATTTTGCGATTTCCTGCAAGAGCCAAGGCCAGTAGCCAAGCGCACGCAGTACCGTCCCTATCGAGCGTTCGTCGCGCTCGGCCATGTCCATTCGCCGCGCGAACCAGACGACGGCAATCGCCGAGCCCACTCCCGACGCCATCAGGAACGCGGTGAAGTACCCAGACAGCAGCAGCCAGAACGCGAACAGCACGGCAAACGCGCCCAGGCTCACAAACAGTTTCATCGGGTCACCGGCTTCGCGCAGCGATCGATGGCTGCGCTGGACTACTCGACCATCGGCAGGTTGAGCTTTTTCGCTTTCGCGGTCTCGATTGCCTGCGCATAACCGGCGTCGGCATGCCGCATCACACCGGTGGCAGGATCGTTCCACAGCACACGCGCAATGCGCTTGGCGGCGGCTTCGCTACCGTCGCAGACGATGACCACGCCCGCATGTTGCGAGTAGCCCATGCCCACACCACCGCCGTGGTGGATGGAGACCCACGTTGCGCCGCCGGCGGTATTCAACAGCGCGTTCAAGAGCGGCCAGTCGGAGACGGCGTCCGATCCGTCCCGCATCGCTTCGGTTTCCCGATTCGGGCTCGCGACACTGCCGGTATCCAGATGATCCCTCCCGATGACAATCGGTGCTTTCACCTCGCCGCTTGCGACCATTTCGTTGAACGCCAATCCCGCGCGGTGCCGTTCGCCCAATCCCAACCAGCAGATGCGCGCGGGCAACCCTTGAAACGCGATGCGCGAACGCGCGAGATCGAGCCAGCGATGCAGGTGCGCATCGTCCGGAAACAGCGCCTTGACCTTGCGATCGGTCGCGTAGATATCCTCGGGATCGCCGGAGAGTGCAACCCAGCGAAATGGGCCTTTGCCCTCGCAAAAGAGCGGCCGGATATACGCCGGGACGAAACCGGGAAAATCAAACGCGTGCGCAACGCCTTCGTCGTGCGCAACCTGCCGGATGTTGTTGCCGTAATCGAACGTCGGAATGCCTTGCGCGTGGAATTCGAGCATCGCGGCGACGTGGGCTTTGATTGATCGCTTTGCCGCGGCCGTCAACGCGGCGTGTTGCGCGGGATCGTTTTGTGCTGCGCGCCACTGATCGACGGTCCACCCCGCGGGCAAATAGCCATAGATGAGATCGTGCGCGGACGTCTGGTCGGTCACCATGTGCGGTCTGACGCCTCGGCGCGCCAGTTCCGGCAGGATTTCCGCGGCGTTGCCAACGAGACCAACGGACACCGACTCTTGTTTCGCGCAGGCGTCGCCGATGAGCGCAAGCGCGTTGTCCAGGTCGCTCGCCTGCCGATCCAGATATCGCGTGCGCAAGCGCATCTCGATCCTAGAGGCCTGACATTCGATCGCGAGCATTGACGCACCGGCCATCGTCGCGGCCAAAGGTTGAGCGCCGCCCATACCCCCCAATCCCGCCGTCAGAATCCACTTGTCGGCGAGCTCGCCGCCGTAATGCTGGCGGCCCGCCTCGACGAACGTCTCGAACGTCCCCTGCACGATGCCCTGACTGCCGATGTAGATCCACGACCCCGCGGTCATCTGTCCGAACATCGCGAGCCCGCGGCGATCGAGCTCGTTGAAATGCTCCCACGTCGCCCATTTCGGCACGAGGTTGGAATTGGCGAGTAGCACCCGCGGTGCATCGACGTGCGTCTGAAACACGCCCACCGGCTTGCCCGATTGGATGAGCAGCGTTTGATCGTCATCGAGCGCGCGCAACGCTTTGACGATCGCATCGAAGCACTCCCAGTTGCGTGCCGCGCGGCCGATGCCGCCATAGACGACCAACTCTTGCGGATTCTCCGCCACGTCGGGGTCGAGGTTGTTCAAGAGCATCCGCAGCGGCGCTTCAGTAAGCCACGACTTGGCGCTCAGCACGCTGCCGTGCGGCGCGCGAATCACGCGCTCGTCGCGGCGCGTGCCGTGTTGCGCAGGGGCAAGCTGTGCAGGGTCGTCACGGTGCATGGTTGTTCTCGGAAAAGGCGGTGGCGAAACCGGATTGTCGCGCAGTCGGCATGCGGCGTCACGTCGGCAGAATCAATCGCCGATTGTCGCGGTTAGCGCATACGCGGTGATCCCGCCGCTCCATTCGATCACCTCGTCGGCGCGCGCGAGCAGCGTGCGCGTCGGCTGCATTCTGTTGCCGGGCCTCAGATGGTTCATTTGCTGCCGCCCTCACTTACGAGCAGCCCAGTAGCCGAGCTTGCGTCGATGATGGGCGAGCGCGACGACACGGATTTCTTCGCCGCGAACGTAATAGATGACACTGTATGGAAACCTCCGTATCGGAAAGCGACGCCGACCATTCTTCCACGGCGTCCCCAGCTGTGGGTGGGTACAAAGAAGTTCGAGCACTCGTTCGTATTCAGCAATGAACGCGAGAGCAACCTTGCCGTTGCCCTCGCTGGCGTAGAACAAGGCTCCTTCGGTTAGCTCCCGGTCGGCTTCGGGGCTAACCGAAGCGATCATTTGATCGCGGCGCGGGCTCGGGAAATGGATTCGGCCGCAGGGATTAGCTTGGCGCGACCACTCTCGATCTCCTCGATGCGGCGCTCGACTTCCGCTGCCCAATCACTCTCAATCTCGTGGTCTTCGAAGATGCTAGTGATCAATCGATCCGCGAGTCGGGCCCGCTCCTCGACCGTGAGCTTAAGCGCCTGAGCTTGAACGATTTCGAGTTGACTTGACATACGAACCTCGGGGCTCGGAATAGCACCAATCATACGCTCGCCGGGCAGCGCTTGCTAAGGTCAACCAAGGTCGAACAGCGAACCGGCAAACCGCAGGAAATCACCTCCTTCCACGCGTGCGCGCACGGCCCCGAGGTCCGGCGCGAAGGCGCGATCGCGGTCTCAGAAGGCCACTTTCTCGCGCACCAGCGCGAATGCGTCAACCAGTATCGGTGACGTTTGTCGCGCAGTCGGCGTGCGCCATCACGTCGGCGCAGGATTGCCCTTTGTCAGCCGCGTTCCATTCATCGATGTCCCCTCCGGCACAATGCAATAGTGCGCTGATTGATATCAACTCGCCGGGAAGTGCCCGTAGAATGGTGGAACCCATCGTGCAGTGCCTTCCAGGAGACTTTCCATGGCGGACCCACTCACCGAAGCACTCGAAGCCGCATTCGAAGAAGCTACTCGCCGCTATCGCGAACGCGGATTCCAACGCCGCGTCGGATTCGGCAAGAAGCCAGCCCTCATCAACGTCGACCTCGCCAACGCCTGGACCCGCCCGGGTAACCCGTTCACCTGCGAGCACATCGACGATCGCGTGATTCCGGCGGTGCAGAAGCTGCTCGCCGCATTCCGCAAGCATGGCTTCCCGGTAGTGCACGTGACGACCTGCTACCAGGTGACCGATCGCAACAACCCGAACTCCGACATGGGACTCTGGCACAACAAGATTCCCGTCGAAGTCGTGAACGAAAGCGACACGAACCTCTGGGCGATCGATTCGCGCATCGCGCCGATCGCGGGCGAGCAAGTGCTCGTCAAGAAACGCGCAAGCGCCTTTCACGGCACGTACCTTGCCGGCTTCCTACGCGCCGCGGGCGTGGACACGATCCTGGTGACCGGCGTCACCGCCTCGGCCTGCGTGCGCGAGACCGTCTGCGATGGACTCGCCGACGGCTTCCGGCCTATCGCGGTCAAGGAAGCGATCGGCGACCGCGTGCCGGGCGCGGTGCTATGGAACCTGTTCGACATCGACGCGAAGTTCGGCGATGTGGAAACGGTCGAGTGCTGCCTGCAGTACCTCGACACGATCGGCAAGCGCGCGAAGGAACCGGTACCCGCCTAAAGATCAGCGCGGCGCGCACTTCAGTCAACGACGAAGCAGTCCTCCGGACGCCACGAAACGACGAGGCGCTCGCCCTGCGGTGCGGCCGCCGCGCCGCTCGTGGAAGAAGCGCTCACGAGCAGGTTCTCGCCCGACTCCGAAACGAGCTCGTATTCGGTCGCCGGCCCGAGATAGGTAACCGACTTCACGCTCACGGCCAGGCCATTGTCGCCCGCCGCCGCCGCGCCGGGGTCGACCACCGCGTGCTCGGGACGGAAGCACAGCGCTGCCGGTCCTTCGGCGTGCTGCCCGGCGAATCGAAGCTCCGCTCCCCCGGCTGCCGCAAAGCGCCCCGGAGCGGTGACCCGCCCCTCGATGAAATTGCACTTGCCGATAAAGCCCGCGACGAAGCGCGACACGGGCCGCTTGTAGAGATCCTCGGCCGAGCCAAGCTGCTCGAGCCTGCCGTGGTTGATGACGCCGATGCGGTCGGCGATCGCCATGGCCTCGTCCTGGTCGTGGGTCACGAACACCGAGGTGATGCCCGCCTCGCGCTGCAGCTGCCGGATCTCGGTGCGCATCTGCAGGCGCAGCTTGGCATCGAGCGCGGAAAATGGCTCGTCTAAGAGCAGCACCTCGGGCTTGATCGCCATCGCCCGCGCGAGCGCCACGCGCTGCTGCTGGCCACCCGAGAGTTCGCGCGCCCGGCGCTCGGACAGCTTGGCGAGCTGGACCCATTCGAGCATCTCGGTCACCCGTTTGCGCACGCGCTGCTTGTCCCAGCCGCGCACCTTCAGGCCGAACGCGACGTTCTTCGCCACGTTCAGGTGCGGGAACAACGCGTAGCCCTGGAACACCATTCCGACATTGCGTTTGTGCACCGGCACGGCGGTCACGTCGCGCTCGCCGAAATGCACGGTGCCCGAGGTGGGCTGCACGAATCCCGCGATCGCGCGGAGCGTCGTGGTCTTGCCGCAGCCGCTGGGGCCGAGCAGCGCCAGCAGCTCTCCCTCGCGAATCGCGAGCGACACGTCGTCCACGGCCTTGAGTTCGCCGTAGGCCTTGATGAGATTCCTGAGCGTGACGCCTGACACGAAGCTTAGAATGCCTTGCCTAGGTTGACGAAGCGGTCCGACGCAAGCAGCACCGCGCCGATGATGAGGATCTGTACCGTCGCCACCGCCGCGATCGTCGAGTCCAGGTTCCATTCGAGGTAGTTCACGATGGCGATCGGCAGCGTCGTCTTGCCCGGCCCTACCAGGAAGAGCGACATCTCCAGCTCGGTGAACGAGGCGATGAACGAGAACAGCGCCGCCGCGATGACGCCGGGCCGGATGATCGGCAGGGTCACGTAGAAGAAGGTCTGCAACGCGTTGGCGCCAAGGCTTTGCGCGGCCTCTTCGGCGACGCTGCCGGTGGTCGCCAAGGAGGCGCATACGAGCCGCATCGTCCACGGCAGCCCGATCATCGTGTGCGCGATCATGACGCCCGGAAAGGTCGCGGTGAGCTGCACGTCGGTGGCGATCTCGACTTGGACGAAGTAGAGATACACGGCTGCGCCCGCCACGATCGCCGGGACGTACATTGGCGCGAGCAGGATCTGGCGCAGCGGCTCGCGTCCCGGAAAGCGGAAGCGCTCGACCGCGAGGGCGGCCGGCACGCCCAGCAGCAGCGAGCCGAGCGTGGCGCAAATCGCCACTTGCGCGCTCATCAGGAAGCCGGAGGCGAAGTCCGGCAGCTCCCACGCGCGTTCATACCACGCGAGCGTGTATCCGGACGGCGGGAAGGTGAGAATCTTGTCGGCGAAGAAGCTCGCCCACACGATCACCACCAGCGGGGCAACCAGGAACAGGAACACCGCGGCCACGAACCCCAGGAAGAGTACTCGGCTGGCGGAGATGGGCATACTCAAAAGTACCTGCGGCTGAGATAGGTCGTCGAGACCACCGTAAGCACTAGCGTCACGGCCATCAGCACCCACGCCAGCGCGGAGCCGAAAGGCCAGTTGGCGACCTTGGCGATCTGCTGGTACACCAGCGGGCCCATCATGTGCACGCTGGGCCCCCCGATCAGCACCGGCGTCGCGTACGCGTTCATGGCAAGGCAGAAACAAATGGCCGCCGCGGCCACGATCCCCGGTAGCGAAATCGGCATCACCACCGCGATCATCGTGCGCAGCGGAGAATATCCGAGCGAGCGGCCGGCCTCCTCCAGGCTCGCGGGAATGGAATCGATGACGCTCTGAAGCGTGATGATTGCGAACGGCAGCAGTACCGAAACCAGGCCGATCACCACCGCCGTGGGCGTATAGAGGATCTTCACCGGCTCATCGACGATACCCACGGCGAGCAGCAGGCCGTTGATCAATCCGTTGCTGCCCATCACCACCATCCATGCCGCCGAACGCACGGCGTTGCCCATCAGCAACGGCAGTACCGTGAGGATGATGAGCAGGCTGCGCAGCCGCTCCGAATGCGAGCGCGAGATGAAGTAAGCCACCGGGTAACCCAACAGCAAGCAGATGGCGGTGGAAAGCGCGGCGATCTGCGCGGTGAAGCCAAGCACGCGCGTGTAGAACGGGTCGGTGAACGCCTTGACGTAATTGTCGATCGAGAAGACGCCCTGCATGAGCTGCGCCGGATCGTAGAGATCGAGGCTGAAGCGCAGGATCAGCGCCAGCGGAGCGAGCAGGAACGCGCTCACGAGCAGGAGCGCCGGGATCACTAGCGCCCCCGCCTTTAGGCGGCGTTCCTGCAGTTCTACCATCCGTCGCGCGCTTCGCGGCAGTACGCGACTCCGCCGATCAAACGAACTCCTTGTTCCACCACTCGAGCTGCGCCGCGTCGTTCTTCGCCAGCCAGTCGAAATCGGGCGCTAGGAGCTTCTTGCGCTGCTCCGGTGTGTACGAGATCTTGGCGCCGAGCGCGCCCGGCAGCTTCACCTTGTTCGAAGCTGGCGAATAGAAGTTCACCTGGCAGAGCTCCGCCAGCCCTTTTGGGTCGAGCAGCGCGTTCAGGTACACGTAGGCTTCCTCCTTGCGCGCCGCGCGCTTGGGGATCACCGCGCCGAAGGTCTGCAGTGCCGCGCCTTCGTTCGGGAAGCTCACGGCGACCGGCACCCCGTCGGACTGGAACTGCAGGCCGCGCGCGCGGTAGTTGCAGGCGATCCAGACCTCGCCCGACTTGAAGGCCGGGGCGATCTGCTGGTGCGACTCGTACACCTTGGGCTTGGTCGCCTTCTTCATCTCGAGCAGTTTTTTCTTGGCCGCCTCGAAATCGTGCAGCTTGCCAGTCGCGAGCAGGCTGGCCATCTGGATGTAGTCCTGGTAGTGCTGATTCGTGACACCCACGCGGCCGGCGTAGGCGGGGTTCCACAGCTCGGCGAGGCTGGTGGGCGGCGTCTTGATCTCCTGCGGGTTGTAGACCAACTCCCAGGTACTGAAGAGCCACGGCACGAAGAACGGCGTCGTCACTTCCTTCACGAGGTCGGACGCGTTCGGGATCTTGCCGAAATTGATCGTGTCGAGTGCGTCGTTGGTCTTGAGAAAGTAAGCGTCGGCGATCGAAACGTGCGCGACGTCGAGGCTGCCGCGCGGTAGGTTCTTCTCGGCGACGATCTTGGTTCGGCGCTGCGGGGCGGTGTTGAGGTCGCGCACGATCGTGAAGCCCTTCTGCTCGAGCAGCGGCGCCTCGATGAACTTCACGGTGCGGTCGTTCCAGTCCCCGCCCCAGTTGGAAACCACGATCTGCTTGCTTTGCGCAAAGGCCGGTCGCGCGCCGAAAAGACTCGTGCCCGCTACCGCCAAGCCCGCACCGATGAACTGTCTGCGTTTCATTGCTTCTCTCCTTGAGTTAACACCTGGTTCCAGACGTGCTTGCACACTCGATGAAAGTTGCCGCCAGGATGCTGCGGATAGCGGCCTCCGAATAGTTCTTCCTGCACATGCGCTCGGCCAGCTCCTCGACCTGCTCGGGCTGGGCGAACCGGGTATGGCTGTTGGGCTTGCCGTGGTTGGCGGGCCACGCCTCGGGATTGTCGTCGACGTAACGCCAGAAGCTGTCGACGTTCCTCACGTAGTCAAGCCCGATTCCAGCATGGCGGACCCCCACGAAGTTCACGATGTGCTCCAGATGCCGATAGCGGCAAAGGCCGGCGCCGACTTACCGGTACCTTAATCGAAAGCGTTTCGCAGGGCTTTGCCGATTTGCGACATTCTCATGCACTTTCGCGAATTCAGCCCGGCTCGCGGGATGGACGGGCCAAGCGGCGCAGCGCCGAGGGCGGGGACTTGAAATGGCTGGTGAAGCTGCGCGAGAAATGCGAGCAGCCGCCGAAGCCGCACTCGAATCCGACGTCGGTGACCGAGGCATCCGTGTGCTCGATCATCCACCGTGCCCGCGCGAGCCGCAGGTTGAGCCGGTAGTCGCGGGGCGTGATGCCCACGTCGGCGACGAAGCGCCGCTCGAGCTGGCGCATGCTGATGCCCATCGAGCGCGAAATGTCCGCCAGCAGGTCGGGCTGGGAGAGTTTCTGCTCGATCAGCAGCATCGCCTGGCGCACCAGGCTGTCGTGGGCCTGCCGCGTGACGACCGATTCGGGCTGCGGCGTGTCGGAGCTGAGCGGCTGATCCTCGATGAGGATGCGCAAGCTCTTGGCCGCGAGCGCCCGCCCGCAGTGCTTCTCGATCAGATGCGCGGCCAAGTGGACCACGCTGGTGCCGCCGGCGCAGGTCATCCGATCGCGGTCGACGACGAACATGCGGTTCGAGACGAGACGAAGCGACGGGAACTCGGTCTCGAAATCCTGGCGGTGGAACCAACTCACGCAGGCGAGGTAGTTATTGAGCAGGCCAGCGCGTGCAAGCACGAACGAGCCAGTGCACAACCCCACGAGCCCCGCGCCCGCGCGCGCCGCCGAGCGCAGGAAGGCATGGGTGCCGGGCACCACCTTCTGCCCGCCGTGCAACAGGCCGCCGACCACGACGATGTAGTCGAAGCGCTCTGGATTTTCCATCTCGCCCCATGGCCGCACGCTCGCCCCGCAACTCGACACGATAGGTGTGGCCGGGTCGCCCAGCACCTCCCAGCTGCATTCGAGCGGCCGGCTGCGATCACCCTCATCGGCGGCCAGCCGCAGCGCGTCGACGAAACCGGCGAACGCCGTGAGCGTGAAGCGCTGCGCGAGCACGAAACCGACGCGCAGCTTCGGTGGCCCTTGCGCTGCCTCGAACGCCGCCGTGCCGCCTCCCCTGCTCGTCCTCGCGCTTGCCTTCATCCCTTCGCTTCCCCGCGCACCCCGCCTCGCGACCCTGCCGGATAGAGTAAACACAATGTCGCCTAAATGAAAGTGCTGCTGGCGCGTGGTGAACTAGCATCGGGTCGAGCCGAATGCCATGCAGCGCTTCTCCTTCCCGAGCCTGGTCCGCAACGCCCTTTCGCACCACGAACGGTGGAAGCCCTTCTGGCGCGATGCAGTGCCAAAGCAGCGCTACGACGTGATCATCATCGGCGGCGGCGGCCATGGGCTCGCCACTGCCTACTACCTCGCGAAGAACCACGGCATCACCGGCGTCGCGGTGCTCGAGAAGGGATGGGTCGGCAGCGGCAACATCGGCCGCAACACCACGATCATTCGCTCCAATTACCTCTGGAACGAAAGCGCGGCGATCTACGAGCACTCGTTGAAACTCTGGGAGGGGTTGAGCGAGGAGTTGAACATCAACCTCATGTTCAGCCAGCGCGGGGTGTTGAACCTCGCCCACAGCCTTTCCGACGTGCGCGAGGGCGTGCGCCGCGTCGAGGCGAACAAGCTGAACGGCATCGATGCCGAGTGGCTCACTCCCGCGCAGATGAAGGAGTTCTGCCCCATCATCGACGTCTCGCCGACGACGCGCTACCCGGTGCTGGGCGCGACACTGCAGCGGCGCGCCGGCATCGCCCGGCACGATTCCGTGGCCTGGGGCTACGCGCGTGCCGCCGATAGCCTCGGCGTCGACATCATTCAAAACTGCGAGGTCACCGGGATACTGCGGGAAAACGGCGGCGTGTCGGGCGTGCACACCACGCGCGGCACGATCATGGCCGGCAAGATCGGGATCGTGGCCGCTGGCCACAGCTCGGTGGTCGCCGCGATGGCCGACATCCGCCTGCCGCTGCAGAGCCACCCGCTGCAGGCGCTGGTGTCCGAGCCGATGAAGCCGATCCATCCGTGCGTGGTGATGTCGAACGCAGTGCACGTCTATGTCAGCCAGTCGGACAAGGGCGAGCTGGTGATCGGCGCCGGCATCGACGCCTACAACTCGTACAGCCAGCGGGGCTCGTTCCATGTGATCGAGCACCAGATGGCCGCGCTGATCGAGCTCTTCCCGATCTTCAGCCGCGTGCGCATGCTGCGCACTTGGGCGGGGATCGTCGACGTCTGTCCAGATGCCTCGCCGATCATCTCGAAGACCCCCGTGCCCGGGCTGTTCATCAACTGCGGCTGGGGAACCGGCGGCTTTAAGGCCACGCCGGGCTCGGGCTGGGCGTTCGCGCACACCATCGCAACCGGCAACCCGCACCCGCTCAATGCTCCCTTCGCGCTGGAGCGCTTCACCACCGGCGCGCTGATCGACGAGCACGGCGCAGCCGCCGTGGCCCATTAGGACCGCGACGTTGCTGCTGATTTCCTGTCCATGGTGCGGTGCGCGCGACGAAGTGGAGTTCTCGTACGGAGGCCAGGCGCATGTTGCCTATCCGCAGGATCCGCACGCGCTCACCGACGAGGAATGGGCGCAGTACCTATTCGTGCGCGACAACCCGAAGGGACTATTCCTGGAGCGCTGGGTGCACAGCCAGGGCTGCCGCCGCTGGTTCAACCTGGCGCGCCATACGGTGACGCACGAAATCACGGCGGTCTACAAGCCCGGCGAGCCCCCGCCGCCGCCGGCATGAGCAACACCTTTCGCATCGCGAACGTGGGCCGTATCGACCGCGCCGCGACGCTGCGCTTCCGCTTCAACGGCCGCACGCTCGAAGGTTACAGGGGCGACACGCTCGCCTCGGCCCTGCTCGCCAACGGGACGCACTTAGTCGCCCGCAGCTACAAGTACCACCGGCCGCGCGGCATCGTCGCCGCCGGCAACGAGGAGCCGAACGCGCTGGTGCAGCTCGAGCGGGGCGCCTTCACCGAGCCCAACCTGCGCGCCACCGAAATTGAGCTCTACGAAGGGCTCGAGGCTGCGAGCCAGAACTGCTTCCCGAGTGTTGCGTTCGACCTGCGGGCAGTGCAGGGCCTCGCGTCGTCGATCCTCGTGGCCGGCTTCTACAACAAGACGTTCATGTGGCCGAAGGGGTTCTGGCAGAAGCTCTACGAGCCCGCGTTGCGCGCCGCCGCGGGGCTTGGCATCGCGCCCGACGCGCCGGATCCCGACATCTACGATCGCGTGCATTGGTATTGCGACGTGCTCGTCGTCGGCGCAGGCCCCGCAGGGCTCGCCGCAGCGCGGCAAGTCGCGCGAGCGCGCTTGCGCGTCGTGCTCGTCGACGACGCGGCGCAGCTCGGCGGCAGCCTGTTGCAACGCCCCGGCGTGGTCGAGGGGACAAGTGCGGCGGACTGGGCCGCGCGCGCCGCCGCGGAGCTCGACTCCCTCGCCAATGTGCTGGTGCTGCGCCGCACGTCGGTGTTCGGCTATTACGACCACAACTACCTGATGGCCGTCGAGCGGCGCACGGACCACCTCGGCCCGGAACGCGCGGCGGGAGTGGCGCGCAAGCGGCTATGGCATTTCCGCGCGCAGCGCGTGATCCTCGCCACCGGGGCGTTCGAGCGGCCGATCGTTTTCGGCAACAACGACCTGCCGGGCATCGTGCTGGCGAACGCCGCCTGCACCTACGCGACGCGCTACGCGGTGTCGCTAGGCCGGCGCGGCGTGGCGTTCGTAAACAACGACGTGGGCTTCGCGATGGCGCTCGAGACGCATGACGCGGCGCGCAACCTGTCCACGATCGTCGATCCCCGGCCGACCGCGGATGCCGAGCTGCTCGCCCGTGCGTCCCAGGCGGGTATGCGCGTGCTGCAGGGTCACGTGATCGCCAAGGCCCAGGGCGGCAAGCGTGTCGCCGGTGTGGAGGTGCGCACGGTCGCCGGCGCGGTAGTCGCGCGCCTCGACTGCGATCATGTGCTGGTCTCAGGCGGATTCAACCCCGCAGTGCATCTGTTCAGCCAGTCGCCCGGGACGCTGCGTTACGACGATCGGCTCGCGTGCTTCGTGCCGGAGCGCTCGCGCCAGAACGTCGCGGTGGCCGGCGCCATGAACGCGCGTTTCCCGCTCGCCTGCGCGATGGCCGACGGCGCGGCGGCGGCCGCGTGCACGCTCTCCGCCCTCGGGTACCCAACATGCTCGCCGCCGAACGCCGCGCCGCCGGGCGACGCGTTGCGCATCCAGCCGCTGTGGTCGGTGCAGGCGACGCTTGGCACTCCCCTCCCTGGCAAGCACTTCGTCGATTTGCAGAACGACGTGACCGAGAGCGACATCCAGCTCGCTGCGCGCGAGGGCTTCCGCTCGGTGGAGCACGCCAAACGTTACACCACCATCGGCATGGCCACCGACCAGGGCAAGACCTCCAACGTGGTCGCGCTCGCGCTGCTTGCCGAGGCGCTCGCCAAACCCATTCCCGAGGTCGGCACGACGACATTTCGTCCGCCGTTCACACCGGTAACGTTCGGCGCGCTCGCCGGCCGCGACCGCGGCGCCCTGGCGGATCCGGTGCGCACAACGCCGATGCATTCCTGGCATGTCGCCAACGGCGCGGTCTTCGAGGACGTGGGGCAGTGGAAGCGGCCGTGGTACTTCCCGCGTCCCGGCGAAGACTTGCACGCCGCGGTGCGGCGCGAAGCCAAGACGGTGCGGACCACGGCCGGCGTGATGGACGCCACGACGCTGGGCAAGGTCGACATCCAGGGGCCCGATGCGGCGCAGTTCCTCGAGCGCGTCTACACCAACGCCTGGAGCAAGCTCGCCGTGGGCAGCTGCCGCTACGGCGTAATGTGCAAGCCCGACGGCATGGTGCTGGACGACGGCGTGACTGCCCGCCTCGCGGAGGATCGCTTCCTCATGACCACCACCACGGGCAACGCCGCGCGCGTGCTCGACTGGCTCGAGGAGTGGCTGCAGACCGAGTGGCCGGAGCTCAAGGTGTATTGCACGTCGGTGACCGAGCAGTGGGCCACGGTGGCGATCGCGGGCCCCGATGCGCGCCGGATTCTGCAAGCGCTCGCGCCGGAGATGAATCTCGCCAACGCGGCGTTTCCGTTCATGGCGTGGCGCAACGCAACGGTGGCGGGCATGCAGGCGCGCGTCTTCCGCATCAGCTTCACGGGCGAGCTTTCCTACGAGATCAATGTGCCGTCGTGGCACGGCCTCGCGATGTGGAATGCGGTTATGGTGGCCGGCGAGGCGTTCGGGCTCACGTCCTACGGCACCGAGACGATGCACGTGCTGCGCGCCGAGAAGGGCTACATCATCATCGGCCAGGACACCGACGGCACCGTCACGCCGCTCGACCTGGGTCTCGACTGGGTCGTATCAAAGCAGAAAGACTTCATCGGCAAGCGCTCCTTCGGCCGCAGCGACGCACGCCGCGGCGACCGCAAGCACCTTGTCGGATTGCTGCCCGCGAACAGGGCATTCGTCGCCGCCGATGGCGCGCATCTAGTGGCGAGCCCACAGCGCGCCGCGTTCAGCGCCGAAGGCGGCAGCCCCTCGCTCGGCCACGTGACCTCGAGCTATTTCAGCCCCAACCTCGAGCGTGGGTTCGCTATGGCGCACGTCGCCAACGGACGCGCGCGCATCGGGCAGACGGTTTTCTGCGTGACGTCGGCCGGACTCGAGCCGATGGCCGTCACGGACACCCTCTTCTTCGACCCGGAAGGCCAGCGTCGCAATGGCACCGATTGAGCGCGTGAGCCCGTTGTCGGCATGGTCCGAACACTTCGCGACGGCGAGCCGCGCGCCCGACCATTTCATCATTCGTGAAGTACCGTTCGCCACGCAGATCAGCCTTCGCGGCAACGCCGCCGAGGCCGCCTGCGCCGAGGCCGTGCGCGCGACCCTGCGGCTCGACTTGCCGGACGTCGCCAACACCTGGACCGCCGCTGGCGACTGCTCCGCACTGTGGCTCGGTCCCGACGAGTGGCTGGTAGTCGCCGCCGATGGCCGCCAGGACGAGCTCACCGGCGCGCTGCGCGCCGCGCTGCAAGGCGTGCATCATGCGGTCACCGACGTGTCGGCCAGCCGCACGGCCATCGAGATCGCCGGCGCCGATGCGCGGCTCGTGCTCGCCAAGGGCTGCCCGCTCGACCTGCATGGCGAGCGGTTCAAGCCGCCGCAGTTGGCGCAGACGCTGCTCGCCAAGGCGAATCTCATCATTCAATGCATCGACGCGCGTCCGTCGTTCCGCCTCTGGGTGCGGAACTCGTTCGCGAGCTATGTCGCCCACTGGCTCGTCGATGCCGCGACGGAAAACACGGCATCGCGCTCGCTCGATTCGGACCGTATCGCGGCCCGGCTCGCCTAACGCGGACTTACAGGAGGCATCGCCATGAACAAGATCACGGTTTACCGCGCACGCAAGGTCGTCACGATGGATCCGGGACGGCCCGTGGCCGCGGCGGTCGCGGTGGTTGACGGCAAGGTGCTCTCCACGGGCACTCTCGACTCCATGCGCCCGTGGCTGTCGCGCTACGACCACGTCGTCGACGATACGCTGTGCGACAAGGTAATCCTACCGGGGCTGATCGATCCGCACACGCATTTCGCGATGTCCGCGGGCTTCCTTGCGTTGCATTACATCGGGCCGATCGAATCGCCCGGGCCGCACGGCATTAATCCCGGCGTGCGAACCCATGACGAGGTGCTCGCCAAGCTGCGCTCCGCGCACCGCGCGGAGACGGACACGGCCAAGCCGCTAGTCGCCTGGGGCCTGGACCCCGCGCTGCAGGGCGGCCACCTGCATCGCGACGAGCTCGACGCGATCGGGACGGAGCGACCCATGTGGGTCATCTCGTATGCGCCGCACTTCGTCTATGTGAACAGCGCCGCGCTGGAGCGCATCGGCGTGAAACAGGACACCGCGGTGCACGGCGTGCAGCGCTATCCGGACGGGCGGCTGAATGGCGTGTTCGTCGAGATCGAGGCCACGCGGCTCGCGCTCGCCGGCATGACGGCGGAGACCAGCAAGGGTGGGGGCGCCGCGGGCCTGCGCCGCATGGCGGACACTGCCCGGCGCGCCGGCGTGACCACCACCGCGGAGATGGTCTTCGGCTGGACCGATTTCGACCTGGAATGGGCAATGCACGCCGAGGCGGTCAATACGCCGTCCTTTCCACTGCGCATGGCGCTGGTGCCCCTGGAGAACCCACTCTTCAAGAAGCACGGCGCGAAATCGGCCGAGTTCCTGCAGGGCCTGCGGCAGCGGGACACTGAAAAGCTCTTCTTTCACGGAGTGAAGTTTCTGTCCGACGGATCGTTCCCCGCGATGTCGCTGCGGCTCAACTTCCCCGGCTACCTCGACGGCGGCAACGGTCTGCGGAACGACGTGCCTTGGGAGGAGCTGCACGAGCGCATGCTGCCATTCTGGAAATCGGACATTCAGATCCACTGCCATGCGAACGGTGACGAGGCGATCGACGCTTCGCTGAACGCGCTCGCGCGGTTGCAGGCGCTGCATCCGCGTTTCGACCATCGCTTCACCATCGAGCACTACTGCATCAGCACACCTGAGCAGGCGCGGCGCCTGAAGAGCCTCGGGGGCGTCGCGAGCGTCAACAACTACTTCGTCCACTACCGCAGCCAGCTGCACAGCGAGCACGCCTTCGGGCCCGACCGCTCGGAGGCCATCGCGCGCTTAGGCTCGCTCGAGCGCGAGGGCGTCGTCTTCGCGTTGCATTCGGATTTTTCGCTGGTCGTGGTGCCGATGCATCCGCTGACCGCCGCCTGGGTCGCGGTCAACCGCCTCGCGCTCGACGGCCAGACCATCATGGCGCCGGGCGAGCGCATCGGCGTGGCGCGGGCCATGCGCGCGATCACCATTGACGCAGCCTACGTGCTGGGACTCGAGCGCCACGTGGGCAGCCTCGAGCCGGGCAAGTTCGCCGACTTCGCGATCCTCGAGCAAGATCCGTTCGAGATGGATCCGCTGGCGCTGAAGGACATCCGCATTTGGGGAACCGCGCTGTCGGGCAGGCTGCAGCCGGCATAGACGATGGACAAGTCCGAGGCGTGGCAGATGCTCTCCGGCATTCTCCAGGCGGCGCAGATGATGCCGCCGGTGCAGCGCGCCGCGCCCGGCTCGCTGCCGCTCACCGTGATCGGCGGCTTCCTCGGTGCCGGCAAGACCACGCTCCTCAACCGCCTGCTGGGCGCGCCCCATGGGCGTCGCCTCGCCGTGCTCGTCAACGATTTCGGGCCGATCAATATCGACGCCGCCCTCATCCGCTCGCGCAGCGAGGACACGATCAGCCTCGTCAACGGCTGCGCCTGCTGCAGCGTCGCAGGCGACCTCACGCGAGCCCTGATTGAGCTCGCCCAGCGCGATGAGCCGCCGGATGCGATCGTGCTCGAGGCGAGTGGACTCGCGGATCCTCGCGGCATCGCCCAGGTCGCGCTCGCCAATCCGGCACTGCGGCTCGACGGGGTGCTAACCGTGGTCGATGCGGAAACGCTCCTCGAGCACGCGAGCGACTCGCCCGCGCGGGCCACCTTTCTCGCGCAGCTCTCGGCTGCCGATGTGATCGTCCTCAACAAGCTGGACCTCGTCCCGGCGGAGGGACGCATCGCAGCGCGCGCGCGGCTGCAACGTGAGCAACCCGGCCGGCCAATCATCGAGGCGGTGCACGGCGAAGTGCCAGTCGAAATAGCGCTGGGCATCCACAGCGAACGCGAGCTGCCGCCCGGACGCACGCTCGATTCCAGCCACGCCGGCGCTTATCAAAGTTGGAGTGTCGCGGGCGACGCCAAGCTCGACGCGGATCGTGTACGCGAGATGATGGACGGCCTAGGCGAGGAAATCGTGCGTGCCAAGGGGATTTTGTGGGTCGCGAGCGATCCCGACCAGCGCACGGTCTACCAGCGGGTGGGCGCGCGCGGGTCCTTCAGCACCGCCGGCCGCTGGGACGGCGAGGCGCCGCGTTCGAGCCTGGTCGTTATCGGCCTGCGCTCCGCCCTCCAACAGCCGGAGCTCGAGCGTCGTTTCGACGCCTGCCGCGCCGGGTTATCGCCATAGACTGGTGATTGCGGCGATGATGAAACGAAAACAGTTCGACCCCTACATAGTCTGGAGATTGCAGCGATGACGGAACGAAAACAGTTTGACCTGTACGCGGTGGGCGGCTATGGACATGGCAAGATCGGATTCGGTTCCCGGATCGGCATGCACTACGTCGACGTCGAGACCTTCGATTTCGTCCTCGCGAAGATCCGGTCGGTGAAGCCCGTCGCCCAAGTCGCGGCTCGCGCGCACACCTAGCGCGGAGGCCGGACTATGGTCACCAAGGTCGCGGGCACCGCGGAGCCCGCACCGTGCGCGGACTCGTCGGCGCGCATGACGCAGGATTGCGGGATTGTGCGGCGGTCGGCGTACGACGTCACGTCGGCAAATCAATCCCGGGTGGGTGTTAAGCAGGCTCGAACAGCGAATCGGCAAAGCGCAGGAAATCGCCCGCTTCCACGCGTGCACGCACGGCCGCGAGGTCCGGCGCGAAGGCGCGATCGCGCTCCCAGAACGCCGCTTTCTCACGCACCAGCGCGAATGCGTCGGTGAGCATCGGGGACGTTTGCAACGGCTTGCGCAACTCGACTCCCTGCACCGCCGATAGCAATTCAATCGCGACAATCCCCGCCGTATTGCCGGCCATCGGTGTCAAGCGCCGTGCCGCGTACGTGGCCATGCTGACGTGATCTTCTTGATTGGCCGAC
The DNA here is from genome assembly GCA_037719965.1 of Casimicrobiaceae bacterium. Taxonomy (GTDB): domain Bacteria; phylum Pseudomonadota; class Gammaproteobacteria; order Burkholderiales; family Casimicrobiaceae; genus VBCG01. Next base: position 33,344 of record JBBJMT010000021.1, read on the forward strand.
GTCGGCAACGAATCGATCGACGACGGATGCGCGAGCGCTTTGTTTTCCGACGCGAGCGCCGCCGCGGTCACGTGGCCGATCATGAATCCCGAGTTGACGCCACCATCCGTAACCAAAAATGGCGGAAGCCCCGACAAGTTCGTATCCATCAGCAAGGCAATTCGGCGTTCCGCCATCGCGCCGACTTCGGCGATCGCGAGTGCCAAATTATCGGCGGCAAACGCAACGGGTTCGGCATGAAAGTTACCGCCCGACAAGATTGCGGCGCCATCGGCAAATACCAGCGGATTGTCGGTGACGGCATTGGCTTCGGTCAGCAGTGTTTCCGCGGCGTTGCGCATTTGGTCGAGACACGCGCCCATAACCTGCGGCTGACAGCGCACGCTGTACGGATCCTGTACGCGATGGCAGTCGGCGTGCGAGGCGCGGATCGCGCTACCGCCAAGGAGTTCGCGATACACGCGTGCGACGTCGATCTGCCCGCGATGGCCGCGAATATCCTGAATCCGCGCGTCGAAGGGCGTATCGCTCGCGAGACACGCATCGATGGTGAGCGCACCGGCCACGATCGCCGCTGCCATCGCGCGTTCGGCAGCAAACAATCCGGCCAACGCCAGCGCTGTGGAAACCTGCGTCCCGTTCAGCAATGCCAGTCCTTCTTTTGGCGCAAGCTCCAGCGGCCGCAATCCCACCGCCGCAAGCGCGTCTATTGCAGGCAGCACGCGACCACGCAAACGCACTTCACCTTCGCCGATCAACACACCCGCCAGATGCGCGAGCGGAGCCAAGTCGCCCGACGCGCCGACGGAACCTTGCGCCGGGATGATCGGTGCGACATCGCTCGCCGCGAGCTGCAGCAACGCTTCGATGACGCTCCAGCGCACGCCCGAATAGCCACGCGCTAGCGAAGCGACTTTTAGCGCCAGCACGAGGCGAACGATCGCGTCCGCGAGCGGCTCGCCAGTTCCGGCCGAATGCGAGAGCACCAGCGCGCGTTGCAACTCGGTCAGCCTTCCGTCATCGATCCGCGTGCGTGCCAGCAGGCCGAAACCGGTGTTGACGCCGTAGACGGTGCGCCCCTCGGCCAAGACGCGCACCACCGTTGCGGCCGACGAGTCGACTGCCGCGCGTGCGGCAGGTTCAATTGCAAGTGTCAACCCTCCGCTCCAGACTCGCCGTAGCTCGGCGAGCGTCAGAAGACCAGGTCGGAGCAAAAGCGACGGCATGCCAGGGGACGAGGGAACAACGCGGAAGCCGTGATCTTACTGGAGCAACGCAGATTGGGATTAAACGCGCCGCGTCGATATCATCCGCGCAAGAATTCGCGCGCATATTTACTCGATTCGAACGAACAGCACACCCCAGGAGCGCAGCAAGGGGCTTGCGAGAAATTCGGAACGGCACGCGGGCATTCATGCCGCTGCAACTGCTGTGCCGCGGAAGCCCTAGGCGACGGCGCGCACGTTGCGTTTTGTCTGGTGGACTCCGCGCAGTTCGTGGCCCAGATACGTCGCGATCGCGCGCATGCCATAGATGCCGGCCTCCGCCTCGGCGGCGCCGTTGTAGTTGGTGTTCGTGTTGACGTCGTAGGTATAGAGCTCGCCCCGTTGATCGGTGATGAACTCGATCCCGGCGATCGCGATCCCGTTGTCGCCGATGAAGCGCCGGTAGCGCTCGATGATCGGGTGGTCGAAATCCTTGACGATGCGAAACCGCGGCGCGGCGGCGATCTGCGCCGGCGTGCTCGTTACCGCGCTCGTTACCGCCGTCTCGCCGACCGGGCAGAACGCGTTACCCACCTGGCAGACATCCGCCGGGCAGAGCTCGAAGCCGAGCGAGGTGTCGACGCGCACTGCGTACAGAAACTGACCGCCGACGAACTCGACGCGCGTGATGTAAGGCTCCGGCGCCTGAATGTACTCCTGGATCAGCGTCACGCCGTCCACCGACTCCTCGAACGCGCCGCTCTCGAAATGGCTTTGCAGCGCTTCGACGCTCGAGAACAAATGCACGCCCAGGCCCTTGCCGGCGCGGTTGTGCTTGGTGATGAAAGAACCGGACATTTTCTGCGCGGCTTTGAGGACATGCGTACGTCCGACCGCGGCCACGGTGCGCGGTGCGCGGATGCCGTAGTTGGCGACTGCCGCATACTGGGCGATCTTGCTCACCTCGAGTTGCAACGCGCGGCCGTTATTGATCACGCGGCGTCCGTGCGATTCGAGCCACGCCAGCACGCCGGCGGTCAGCTCGGGGGCATAGCGATGGTCACGCGTGTGCGACGACGCACTCATCCGGTTGTAGAACACGCCTTCCGGCGGCGCGGCCCCGAGATCCAGCAGACCCTCGCTCAGAAACCATTCCTCATACGGGAGATGGAGTTCAGCAAAAGCCGCGCGCAGCGGTTCGACCCAAGCATCGTTTTCGTGAATGACGTAGATTTTCGGCATCGTGGTCTCTCTCGGGGCGTGTCGATCGCGGGATCGCCAGGGAATCCGGACGAAAGTTGCCACACTACCGACCGATTGCGCCCAAGGGAAAGAACTCTATTTCACAAGCTTGTAACTGGAAGCGGCACGCGTAGTTCGTCTTGTTCGTGGCTTCGCTCGAAGCGTAAGTGAGTGATGTCGTTCGGGAAGTAGATTCCCCAGGTCCACTCCACGAATTCGCACCTTGCGACCCAGTGTCGGCATCTGCGAAAGGTAATAGGCGCGCCTTAACAGCCAGGCGGCCAGCCCTAATAGACCAGCTGAAAAGCACTCGCGACGCTCGTTAGCAGTGCGTCCCGCCGATCACCGTTAGTCGCGAGCGCTTCGTAAGTGCTACGCGGTCGCTTGTCGTTGCGATGCAGTAAGGTTGTTGCGGACGCGCTGACTAACCAGATCACACCAAGGACATCGACTTCACGCCGTCCGGGATCCGCGTCCGCTGGCAAGCCGGTTTCGCGGATACCAAGCACATGATCGTGCTCCGTGGGCGAAGCCCGTCGACCCCATGGAAGGCATCATCATCCATGCTGCAGGTGCACCGTCAGCACCGCGGCTGGCGCAGGGTATCGATAGCTTCTCGGGGCAAACCAAATGACGTGTTTGCCCCGGCAGGGGCAGTTGAGCGCGCGAGCGTCTCCCACGCTCGCCAGGGCGCTCGCTTGGATTTCGGGAGGACAGCCCGAGTTACAATCACGCCCGTTCGTTAGATCTCGAGAAGTGCGGCGCATGCAGACTCCGGACCTCACCGCCCAGTTCGAAGCGCATCGCCGCTATCTCTTGCGGGTAGCACGGTTGCAATTGCGTGACGATGACCTGGCAGAAGATATAGTCCAGGACACCCTCGTCGCTGCGTTGCAGGGCGCCTCGCGATTTTCGGGGAAGTCGTCGGTCAAGACTTGGCTGACGGGCATTCTGAAACACAAGATCGTCGACGCCATCCGATACCGGACCAGCCGCCCGGCGCTCACTTCGCTGGACGAGGAATGCCACATCGACGATTTCGATGCATTGTTCGACGAGACGGGCCATTGGAACAATCCTCCCGCCGATTGGGGCAGCCCGGAGGGAGCGCTCGAGCGCCGCGAGTTCCTGGAAGCGATGGAAAAATGCCTCGAGCGGCTTCCACCGAACACGGCACGGGTGTTCATGATGCGCGAGGTGATGGACCTCGAATCCGATGAGATTTGCAAAGAGCTTTCCATCACGTCGGCGAATCTGTGGGTGATCATGTATCGCGCTCGAATGTCACTCCGCGAATGCCTCGAGCAGAGCTGGTTTGCCACTTCCTCGCGCGCGACGTCCTGATCGCATGCGCCTTCCCGGCACGCATCGCTTTGCTCGATCGATAAGCTGCAAGGAGGCAAGTCGACTCATCTCGCAAAAGATCGACAGTCCGCTGGCCTTCGGCCGCGCACTCCGTTTGCGGCTCCATCTCATGTGGTGCAAGGCCTGTCAACGCTTCGAGCATCAGGCAAAGTTTCTCCACGCGGTCATGCAGAAGTATCGCAAGTAGCGCCGGCAACTGCTCCTCGGCCTTCTTGTTTTGTCGCGCATTATCAAACGCGCCGTGTCGGCCTCAAGCGTCGATTCGCGATTGCTCGCCGCCCGGCAAGCCG
>JBBJMT010000008.1:0-148173 GCA_037719965.1 Casimicrobiaceae bacterium
TCATGGGAACGAGAAGGCAGTTCAGCCGGGAGTTCAAGCTTGAGGCGGTGAGGTTGGTTAAGGAACGCGGTGTGACGGCGGCGCAAGCCGCGCGCGACCTGGACGTGCATGAGAACGTGCTGCGCAAGTGGGTCCGCGAGAAGGCGGTCGACCCACAGCAGGCGTTCCCCGGCAAGGGCGTAATGAAGCCCGAGCAGGCGGAGATTGAGCGGCTGAAGAAGGAAGTCGCCAAGCTCAGGATGGAGCGCGATATCCTGAAAAAAGCCGCGGCCTATTTCGCCAAGGAGTCGATGTGAAGTTCGGCTTCGTGACGAAACACCGAGGGGCCTGGCCGGTACTGCTCATGTGCGAGGCACTCGGTGTCTCGCGAAGTGGTTTCTATGCATGGTTGAACCGGCCCCGAAGCCAGCGCAGTCTCGACGACGAGGTCATGGGCGGTCAAGTCCATCACAGTTTTCTGGGCAGCGACCGTACCTACGGCGCGCGCCGCGTCTGGCATGACGTACTGGCACTGGGTCACCGCTGCGGCTTGCACCGTATCGAGCGACTCATGCGGGCGCAAGCGCTGCGCGCCCGACCACGGCGTCGTGGGCTCCCGGCCGACCGGGGCGAGCGCGGCGCCGTCGCAGGCAACGTGCTCGACCGCCAGTTCCAGGCAGACGCACCAAACCAGAAGTGGGTGGCCGACTTCACCTACCTCTGGACTGCCGAAGGCTGGCTGTACGTGGCCGTGGTGCTCGACCTGTACTCGCGTCGCGTCGTTGGCTGGTCGATGCAGTCGAGCATGACCTCGCAGCTCGTGGCCGATGCCTTGATGATGGCGGTCTGGCGGCGTGGTCAACCAATCGAGTTGTTGCATCACTCGGACCAGGGCAGCCAGTACACCAGTGAGCACTTCCAGGAACTGCTCAAGGAACAGGGCATCACGTGCAGCATGAGCCGTGCCGGTGACGTATGGGACAACTCGGCGATGGAAAGCTTCTTCAGCTCATTAAAGATCGAGCGCACGACCCGGAAGGTGTTGCGGACGCGAGAACAGGCGCGCGCCGAGGTGTTCGATTACATCGAGCGGTTCTACAATCCGACTCGCCGCCATTCGACACTCGGCTACATCAGTCCGATAGCGTTCGAGAAAGCGCAAGAAGCTTAGGTCGGTGTCCACCGAACCGGCAGCAGCCCAGTCGTTCATATTCGCTACCAGGATCACTCTTTAGATCGAAGTGTGCCGCGAAGTAGCACGCGCGGACGCAAACGTACACCAGCGTCTGAAACCGATGTTCTGGCTCTGTCGGCTGCAATAGTCCGACGCTCTCCAAGCGCGAAAGCGCTCTAGCGCCGGCTTTAGTCTGACGGAAATGGGTAAACCATTTGTCAAACGATTGGCCGTCGCCGATGAGACTCGGACGCGGCCGAACGCTCGCAATCATTGACGCAAGCTCAGACTGCTTCATCGCGCACTCTCGCGCCCAATTGATAGGAGCAGCGCGCCACGCCGCAGGTGTCCCGGCGTTTTCGCCCTGTCGGGCTAGGCGCGCCCTTTTTATAGACGGGAACCTGCTGCTGATATGTGTGTCCGGCGTTTTCGTCCTGTGAAGCTACGCGCGGCTTAGGCGATTCTGTTATGCGCGCCGCTGCAAGGGAATCACTTGCGCGCCTTGCCCCAGTGCGGCCAGCATGTCGCCCCATTGCTGCATCATCGCGCGGCGCTCTGGCAAGTAACTCCACCGATTGTAGGACGCACGCGTCCGGTTTCGCTCGACGTGCGCCAATTGGCGCTCAACCACGTCCGGCGCGAAGCCGGTTTCGTTCAAGATCGTTGACGCCACGGCTCGCACGCCGTGCCCGGTCATGCGCGATTCGTAGCCAAGTCGATAGAGCGCGTACAGCACGGTGTTTTCGCTCATGGTCCGGCCGTCGCGCGTCCGGTGTGGGAACACATACCGCCCGGAACCGGAGAGCGCCCGCAATTCCTCGATGACGGCCAGCGATTGTTTGGATAGCGGGACCACATGCGGCTCCCGCATCTTCATACGTTCGGCAGGAATGCGCCATTCTGCCGCCTCCGTATCAATCTCCGACCATTCGGCGCCGCGCAGCTCGCCCGTGCGAACAAACGTCAATATCAGCAACTTGAGCGCGAGGCGCGTGGTCGGTTCGCCGTCATAGCCGTCGATTTTCTTTAGCAGTTCTGGCAGGTCCTTTCGCGATACAGCGGCGTAGTGAGTAACGCGCGGCGCCGTGAATGCGCCGCGAAGGTCGGCGGAAGGGTCCCGCTCCGCACGGCCAGTTGCGACGGCATAGCGAAACACGGCTCCCGCTCGTTGCTGCGCCCTCATGCGCGTTTCGTGCGCGCCCCTGCTTTCAATCTTCCGCAGCACGGCTAACATTTCCGGCGCATCAATCTCCGCAATGGGTCGCGTACCCAAGTCGGGCAGCAAGTTATTCTCGATTGAAATCCACACTCGGTCAGCGTGCCGGGAGTCCCAAGTGTTACGGGCTTTGGCGTGCCACTCGCGGGCGACGGCATCAAAGGTGTTTGCGCCCGCTATCTTCTCCGCGCGCTTCTTCGCCTGCTTCTCGGCGCTGGGATCGCGCCCGTCGCGCAACGCGGCCTTCGCAACATCACGGTGTCGCCGTGCGTCCTTGATTGTGACAGCCGGATAGGTGCCCAGGGCGAGCAATTTCTCGCGCCCGGCGAACCGATATTTCAGACGCCAGTAGCGGGCGCCGTCCGGGTTGACCAATAGATACATGCCCGCGCCGTCGGCAACCTTGTACGGCTTCTCCCGCGGCTTGGCATCGCGAACGTTCTTGTCTGTCAGCAAGGGGTATCTCCAAGTACCCCCGTGAGCACGGGGGTATCTGCTGCGAATTACACCCCCATGTACCCCCGGCTTGCAATGGACGCGTCCGGACGGCCTTGGCGTCAATTCAAACAGCTACAGAGCGGGGGACTGTCCTCTGCGGAACGCTGCTGGACCGTATCGGATGCTTGTTTGGTGCCGGCAGCAGGATTCGAACCCACGACCAACGGTTTACAAAACCGCTGCTCTACCAACTGAGCTATGCCGGCGCAAAAGGCGATTCTAGCGCGGACGCCAGTTCTTTAGCCGCTGCTCAATCCCGCCGTTTCGGCAAGATCTGCGCAACATCGCCACCAATTACTTAATGACTTGTAGGTGTGAAGGACGAGAGCGGGGCTTGGCCCCGTTTTTGGTATCCTTCACCGCATCCTCCGGCATACCCGGCCCGATCGCGGCGGCGAGTGACGCAGTAGCATCTTCCGGCACTGCGAAGGAAAAGCCGTAGCCGGTTTCCTTGGCGAAGATACCGGCGACGGCGATCATCGGCACCGCGACCTCCTGCGACGAGCCGTTGAAGCGCGCCGTGAAGCGGATCCACTCGTTGTCGATAGTCAGTTTGCGTGTCGCAGTTGCGCTGACGTTCAGAACGATCTCGCCGTTCTTGACAAAGCTCGCCGGGACGCGCGTCTGCGCATTGACCTTGACCGCGAGGTAAGGCGTCAATGCATTGTCCGCGCACCATTCGCTGATGGCGCGGATCAAATACGGCTTGGCGGACTGCTCTGACATGCGGACAGAATACTACGCAGCACGCCGGGAAGGTCAAGCGGCCAGCGACCGGCGGGACTGGTTTGGAACAGCAGAATGTCACGCTTCGCGTCGTTCACGGCCTGCACTCCGGTTGCGCTTTGCGTCACTTGCGCATGCCTCGCTCGGCGGAGGTAAGCGCTTCGGAGAATGCCGGACGCGCAAATAAGCGTTCGGCGTATTTCATCAGCGGCGCCGCCTGCTTGCCCATGGCGATGCCGTAATAGTCGAGGCGCCACAAGAGGGGCGTGACCGCGACGTCGAGCATCGAGTAATCCTCGCCCAGCATGTGCTTGTGCTTGGCGAACACCGGCGTGATCTGGAGCAGCGAATCGCGCACGAGGCCTCGCGCTTTCTCGGCGTGCTTCTGATTATTTCCTTCCAGCGCATCGATGTGCGCGAACAATTCTTTCTCGAACCGGTGCAAGAACAGGCGGGCACGCGCGCGCATCACCGGATCCGCAGGCATCAATTGCGGATGCGGGAAGCGTTCATCGATGTATTCGTTGATGATGTTCGATTCGTGCAGCACGAGATCGCGCTCGACCAACACCGGGACCTGGTTGTACGGGTTCATCACGGCGAGGTCCTCGGGCTTGTGATCCAGATCGACATCGATGATCTGGAAATCCATGCCCTTTTCGTGCAGCACGATCCGGCAGCGTTGGCTGAACGGGTCGGTGGTCCCGGAATATAGCGTCATCATGGTTACTTCTCCTCGCGCAAACACTCGCGCCGTTCTGAATTGGGCTTTTGGCTATGGACCGCTCGAGGGACGCAGCGATTCCCATGCTTTAAGGATGTCGACGTCGCGGTAAAGCGAACAGGGCACGAGTGCCGCCCGTGCCCCGTTCCTAGGTCGATTTTTCGGATGGACGGAAATGGCCAATGCGGGCTAATGCACATCCTTCCAGTAAGCGCGCTTCATCCAGTAAGCGAAGACGAACAGCAGCCCGAGATAGAGCAGAACGATCATGCCCAGACTAAGGCGCTTGTTCTTCGCCGGTTCGGCCATATAGTCAAGGTAATTCACGAGGTCCGCGACCCACTGCTCGTATTGAACTTGACCCAGCGTACCTGGAGCGTTGTCGTCAGGCTTGACGGCGACGACGGTCCACTTGCCTTCCCTGCCGGGCTCGGTCTTGCTCAACCCCTTGACCGCAATAGCGGCCGCAATGGCGGCCTCATGGTTGGCATATTCGGTTGCCACAAGCTTGTTAGGTCCCGACAATTGCCAGAGCACATGCGGCATGGCGACGTTCGGGAATACCAGATTGTTCCAGCCGGTTGCCGTTTTGTCGTCCGGATAGAACGAGAGGAAATAGTTGTACAGCCAATCGCGGCCGCGGATTCGCGCTTCAACCGAAAGATCCGGCGGAGGGGCGCCGAACCATGCCCGGGCGTCGGCTGTTGACATCGACGCCTGCATTACCGACCCGATCTTGGCGGTCCCGAACATCAGGTTGTCGGTGATCTGCGCTCGCGTCAGGTCAAGGTCGGTCAGCCGCTCGTACCGCATGTATTTCGCGCTATGACAATTCACGCAATAGTTGACAAAATTGCGGGCGCCGCGCTGCAGCGATTCAACGTCGAGGCGGCTTCCTGGTGCGGGTGCGAGACGCAAGTCGGCGCCCCCGGCGGCCATCGCCGCTCCGGTCGCAACGAATGCCAGCACGGCCAATCCGCGCGCCAGGTAAAAGGCGTCCCAACTCATTACCCGGTCACTCTTTCGGGAACCGGTTTGGTCCGGTCACGCACCGTATACCAGGGCATCAGGATAAAAAACAGGAAGTAGATGATCGTCAATACCCGCGCCAACACGGTCGCTTTGTCGGCGCCGTAGAACGGAAAGCCCTCGCCAAACTGGCCCCAGACCGTGACCGGTACAACTCCGAGATAACCGAGAATGATGAACGAGATTACGAAGGCGGCGAGCCAGGATTTGTACAGCGTGCCGCGATAGCGAATCGATTTCACCTTGCCGCGATCGAGCCATGGCATAGCGAAAAACACGATCACCGACGCACCCATCACCAGTACGCCCCAGAACTGGCTGTCGAGAAACGACGGCACCGCGCGCAACATCGCGTAATACGGTGTGAAGTACCACACCGGGGCGATGTGCTCGGGTGTCTGCAGCGGGTTGGCCGGAATGAAATTGTTGGCCTCGATGAAGTACCCACCCATCTCCGGGACAAAAAATACGATGATCGAGAAGATCGTGAGAAAGATCACGACGCCGACAGTGTCCTTGACGGTGTAGTACGGATGGAAGGGAATGCTGTCGATCGGATGGCCGGTGCGCGGATCCTTGTTGTACTTGACCTCGATGCCGTCCGGATTATTGGAGCCAACTTCGTGCAATGCGATGAGGTGCGCGACGACCAGCCCCAGCAGCACCAGCGGCAACGCAATCACGTGGAACGCAAAGAAGCGGTTCAATGTGATGTCGGAAATCGTGTAGTCGCCGCGAATCCACAGCGCAAGGCTCTCGCCGATGACGGGTATCGTCGCGAACAGATTTACGATGACCTGGGCGCCCCAGTACGACATCTGACCCCACGGCAGCAGATAGCCAAAAAAGGCCTCGGCCATCAGACACAGGTAGATCAAGCAGCCGAGAATCCATAAGAGCTCGCGCGGCTTGCGATAGCTGCCGTACATCACGCCGCGGAACATGTGCAGGTAGACAACGACGAAGAACATCGACGCGCCGGTCGAGTGCAGGTAGCGGATGAGCCAGCCCCACTCGACGTCGCGCATGATGTATTCGACCGACTCGAACGCCTTGGCGGCGTCGGGTTTGTAGTTCATCGTCAGGAAGATCCCGGTGACGATCTGGATCACCAGCACCAGCAGCGCGAGCGAGCCGAAGTAGTACCAGAAGTTGAAGTTCTTCGGTGCGTAATATTCGGAGACCTGCGACTTCCATAGCGCAGTCAGCGGGAAGCGCGCGTCGATCCAGTTGAGAATTTTCGCCACTGGCGTCCTTAGCTGTCCTTGCCGTCTTCGCCCACGCCGATCACGATTTTCGTGTCGGACAGATACTTATGCGGCGGCACGACGAGATTCGTCGGCGCTGGCACGCTCTTGTACACACGGCCGGCGAGATCGAATTTCGACTGATGACAAGGACAGAAGAAGCCGCCCAGCCAGTCGCCACCCAAGTCGATCGGCGCGATCTCCGGGCGAAATGTCGGCGAGCAGCCCAAGTGCGAGCAAATGCCTACTGCCACGAACATCGCGGGCTTGATCGACCGGTGCTGGTTCTTGCAGTAGGGGGGCTGCTGGGGGCTCTTGGAGTTGGGATCGGCAAGCTTGTCTTCGATTTTCGGCAATGAGGCAAGCATCGGCGGCGAGCGGTTGATAAGCCAGCACACTTTGCCGCGCCATTCCACGTCGACTTTCTGGCCCAGCTCGATCTTGGAGATATCGACTTCGATCGGTGCCCCGGCCGCTTTGGCCCGAGCCGACGGCCAGAACGAGATGACGAAGGGAACCATCGCCGCCGCAGCTCCGACTCCCCCGACAACGCTCGTCGCAGTGACGAGGAAGCGGCGCTTTTTCCGATCGACCGGCGTTAGAGCCGGCGCTGCTACGTCCGATGTCATCCCCGGTCCCTAAAATGCGCATTGGTCCAGCAAGCAACAGATCCCATCCGCATTCCCCGTGTGAGCGCGCAAAAGCCGGCAATTATACGGGATTCGCCCAACAAATCGGAAGCGGCCAGCAGCCGCTTCGTGCAAAAGCCGCACGCAATCAAGCGATTAGACCGTTATGACGCGGAGGTGTTCTTCCGTTTCGCGTGTCGTGTGCACCCACGCTTTCGGCGCCACGTCTATACTTCGTTACTACACGTTGCGGTTGTCTTCCTGCCCAATGCTCCATCGTTTCTGGCTGTTTTTCGCCCAGGCGTGCACCGTCTGCGTGGCTGCGCTGTTCGTCGTCTCGACGTTTCGGCCCGACCTCCTGCCCGACGTCACCGGGCGCGGCGAAAGAATTATCGTCACGCAGGAAACCACGACTCCCGTCACCGGTGCTCGAATCGCATCGTTCGCCGACGCGGCGAAAAAAGCGATGCCGGCTGTCGTCAACATCCACACGAGCAAGGAAATCCGTGCGCGCGGACCATTCCCCAACGACTCGCTGCTGCGCCGTTTTTTGCCCGAGCTTGACCAGCCGTCGCTCCAGCGCGCGACCAGCCTCGGCTCTGGCGTCATCATCTCGGCGGAAGGTTACGTGCTGACCAACCACCACGTGATTCAGGGCGCCGACGATATCCAACTCATTTTAAGCGATGGCCGCCGGATTCCGGCGCAGGTCAAGGGTACCGACCCGGAGTCCGATCTCGCCGTATTGAAGGCAGAGGTCGGCGGCCTGCCCGCGATTACGCTTGGCGCGATCGAATCGCTGCAGGTCGGCGATGTCGTGCTCGCGATCGGCAATCCATTCGGATTTGGAAACACGGTGACGTTTGGCATCGTGAGCGCGCTCGGTCGCAACGCGCTGGGCATCAATCGCTTCGAGGACTTCATCCAGACCGACGCGGCGATCAACCCAGGTAACTCGGGTGGAGCGCTGGTCGACAGCGCGGGGAATTTGATCGGCATCAACAGTACGATTTACTCGCAATCGGGCGGTTCGCAGGGCATTGGCTTTTCGATTCCTATCTCGCTTGCCCGCACCGTGTTCGAGCAGATCATCCGCGACGGCGAAGTGACGCGTGGCTGGTTCGGGATCGAGCCGTATCCGGTTACGTCTGAACTGGCGCGCGCACTTTCGCTCGAGCGCCCTGAAGGCGTGCTCATTCGCAACATGCAGCGCGGCGGACCCGCCGAGCGCGCGGGGATCATGGTCAGCGACGTGGTCGTCGCGGTCGGCGGCAAGCCGACCCGCGACGTGCCGCAACTGCTTGCGCGTATTGCCGCGCTACCTCCGGGGACGAGTGCGTCGGTGCGCGTTGTGCGCGAGGGCAAGCTCATCGATGTCGCCATCACCGTCGGGCGACGGCCGCGGGCTGAGGCCCCGAATTAGCGGCAGGACCGGACCGGGGTCCGTATTGTCCAACGAGGCCGACACGCGACCAGGACATTGCACCGCCGCAAATGCCAAAAATCTCGCTCGCCATCGTCGATCCTCGGACGGCGGCGGTCGCCGCACTGATCGCCGAGTTGGACGCCTACCAGTCCGACCTCTATCCGGCCGCAAGCAACCACCTATTACCCGTCGCTGCATTACGTGCGCCGAACGTCCGCGTCATCGGGGCGACTTTTGACGGGACGCTCGCCGGCTGCGGCGCGGTCGTCGATCAGGGCGCATACGCGGAGATCAAACGAATGTTCGTCGCAGCGCCATTTCGGCGCTTCGGCGTCGCCTGCAGCATTCTCGCGGAGCTAGAAACGATAGCAAACAAATCGGGTCTGCGCATTGCACGCCTGGAAAGCGGTATCCACCAAACCGAGGCGCTACGCTTCTACGAACGCGCAGGCTATGTGCGGCGCGCGGAATTTGGCTCTTACACACCCGATCCGCTGTCGGTGTTCATGGAAAAGGCCATCGCGTGACGCAGTACAACTTCGGGAGAACCGCAGTAGAGCCGTTAGTCGAACCTCGTTGAAACCTTCGTCGACACCTCGGTTGCCACCTCAGTTGGCGTCCTATGCGGCCGGATCGGCCGCATCTTCGCCTTCGGGCGCTGGTACGCTGATAAACCGTGCCAGGAAGAGCCCCAGCTCGTAGAGCACCCATAACGGCACGGCGAGCATCAGTTGTGAGAGCACATCGGGCGGCGTAAAGATTGCGCCGACCACGAACGCGCCGACGATTACGTACGACCGGATTGAGCGCAACTTCTCGAGGCTCACGACGCGCATGCGTACCAGGACCAGGACAATGATGGGTACTTCGAAGGTGAGCCCGAACGCCAGGAACATGGCCAGGACGAATGACAGGTATTTGTCGATGTCGGTCATCATTTGCACGCCGGGCGGCGTGTACCCGGCGAAAAAACTGAACATCACGGGAAATACGAAGAAATACGCGAACGCCATACCGATCACGAAAAACGCGACACTTGACACAATTACCGGTGTGACCAGCCGCTTTTCGTGCTGGTAGAGTCCGGGCGCAACGAACGCCCACACCTGCCACAATACATAGGGCAATGCAATCAGAAACGCCGTCATCAAGGTCACCTTGAGCGGCACCAGAAAGGTGCCGGTGACGTCGGTCGCGATCATCGTCGAGCCCTGAGGGAGCGTCTTGAGCAGTGGCTCCGCCAGGATCGCGTAGATCTCCTTGGCCCAAGGAAAAAGCACGACAAGGACAATCACCACCGCGACGATCGAGCGCAAGAGGCGCGTCCGCAGCTCGAACAAGTGCGACAGGAATGACTCCTGCGCAGCCGTGTCGGACGTCGGTTCGGTCATCGATAGAGGCTTCTAAGCGTCGCGTCAAATTCGCTCGAAACCCGGCAGCGATGGCTGGCGCCCCGGCTGTGTCGACGGTTCTTCCGCTGCGGCCGCGGGGGGCTGCTCGCCGATCGCCGGCGCGGCGGCCGGCGGAGCGGCGCTAGGATCGGCAGTGCGAGCAGGATCCAGCGCGCCGCTGTTCAACTGATCTTCGACGTTGCGTACCCCGCTCTGCACGCCTTGTGCGGCGGTGGCGACCGAGGACTTGAAGTCGTGCGCGGCGGTTTGCACCTGCTGCTGGAGCTTGCGCAACTCGTCGAGCTCCATTTCGCGGCTGATGTCGGCTTTCACGTCGCTGACGTAGCGCTGCAGACGCCCAAAGAGGTGCCCCATCGTGCGCGCCGCTTTCGGCAGACGCTCTGGGCCGATGACGATCAGCGCTACAACGGCGATGACGACAAGCTCGGAAAATCCGATGTCAAACATGTGAAGGGGAAGCCGCCGGCGCACCGGCCGCCGGCGCGCCACAGTTACCAGGGCGCTTTAACGCACGGGAGACCGACTTGCGCTTACGTTCCAGTCGCGAGAGCGGGATCAGGACGACTTGGTCGTCGTTTCCTTCCGGACTTCAGCGTCGATGGTCCGGGGCGGAATCTGCTGCGCAGGCGCGGCCTCGCTGCCCGAGGGGGTCACCGGGTTACCGTCGGCGTCGGTCTTCATGCCGTCTTTGAAGCCTTTGACCGCGCCACCCAAGTCCTTGCCGATGTTGGTCAACTTTTTCGTGCCGAAGATCAGCACGACGACCAGCAGTACGATCAGCCAATGCCAAATGCTCAAGCCACCCATAATTTAAGTCTCCTTCCGCGGGATCATCCGGCCCAGAGAGTCTGGGCCGCCGATCACGTGGACATGCAGATGTTGGACTTCCTGGAGGGCAACGCGGCCGGTATTGATGATGGTACGAAAGCCGTCTTGCGCGCCCTGCTTGCGCGCCAGCCCCGGCGCCATCGCCAGCATTTTACCGAGCACCGGTGCGTCGTCCATCGTGGCGTCGTACAACGTGGCGATGTGTTTTTTGGGAACGATCAGCACGTGGACCGGCGCGACGGGCTGGATATCGTGAAACGCCAAAATCTGGTCATCTCCATAGACTTGCTTGCAGGGAATTTCTCCACGCACGATCTTGCAGAAGATACAGTTGGATTCGGTAGCGGTCATCGTCCTTGTTACCGCGCAGCCTTTTCAACATGACCCGACGTGCCTTCGCGCCGGGCGAGTTCTTCCAACACGTCCGCGGGGCCCAAGCCATGCCGTACGAGAAGGATCAGGCAATGGAACCATAAGTCCGCGATTTCGCTCGCCACGCGAAGTTTAGCACCGTCGCGCTTTTCGTCGTGCGCAGCGTCCATTGCGGCCATTACGGTTTCAGTCGCCTCCTCGCCAATCTTTTTCAGGATGGCGTCGTCACCCTGGGCGAATAGCGATGCGACATACGACGACGCCGGATCGGCATTCTTGCGCGACGTGATGGTCGCCGCGACCCGCGCCAGCACGTCTCCAGGGAAGGCGCCGTCAGCCATCA
Organism: Casimicrobiaceae bacterium; assembly: GCA_037719965.1. GTDB lineage: Bacteria > Pseudomonadota > Gammaproteobacteria > Burkholderiales > Casimicrobiaceae > VBCG01. Next base: position 11,604 of record JBBJMT010000008.1, read on the forward strand.
CCGTAGATCGCTTGCGGATCTTTGAGGACAGGCTCTACGTCTTGCCACCGGTCGTTTTCGAGTTTGCGGAAAAAACAGCTCTCGCGGCCAGTGTGACAGGCGATGCCGCCCGTTTGCTCCACGAGCAGAAGAACGGCATCGCCGTCGCAATCGAGGCGGATTTCGCGCACGCGCTGGACATGGCCCGACGTTTCGCCTTTCATCCAGATTTTGGACCGCGAGCGCGACCAATAGTGCGCAATGCCGGTTTCGGCGGTGCGCGCGAGCGCTTCGCGATTGACCCAGGCGAGTGTCAGCACGTGCAGCGATGTCGAGTCCTGGGCAATCGCCGGCGCCAGCCCATCGCCATTCCAGAGAATTTGATCGAGCCAATTCATGTTTCCCGGCCGCCTCCTTGTACGGTTTCGCAAGGGAGCGATCGAGTGTCGGCGTCCACGCCCGATTCGCGATTGCTCGCATCCCCGCAAGCGGGGCCCCTGCTCGCCGCTCACGTGCGTATTTCTATCCCGGCGGCGGCCATCGCGGCTTTGGCCTGGCCGACCGTGTACTCGCCGTAATGAAAGATGCTGGCCGCCAATACCGCATCGGCCCCACCGACCTTGATGCCGTCAACGAGATCGTTGAGCGAACCGACGCCGCCGGAGGCTATCACCGGCACGTCGACGGCCTCGACCACCGCCCGCGTCAGCCGCAAGTCGAAGCCGGTCTTGACGCCGTCGCGATCCATGCTTGTCAACAAGATCTCGCCCGCGCCCAGCGCCACCACTTCGGTTGCCCACTCGACCACGTCGATTCCCGTGGCCGTTCGGCCTCCGTGGATGTACACCTGCCAGCGATCAACCGCGTACTTCTTGGCGTCGATCGCGGCCACGATGCACTGCGAGCCAAAATGCGCAGACGCTTCTAGAAAGAGATCCGGATTGTTCACCCCACCCGTGTTGATGCTGACCTTATCGGCACCCGCATTGAGCAAGCCGCGGATGTCGTCGACACTGACGACGCCGCCGCCCACGGTCAACGGAATGAAGACCTGCGATGCGACGGCTTCAATCATTGCGCAGAGAAGACCACGCTGCTCGATGCTGGCGCGTATGTCGAGAAACGCAATTTCGTCGGCTCCCTGCTCGTCATAACGCCGGGCGATCTCCACTGGATCCCCGGCATCCCGCAGGTTGACGAAGTTGATGCCTTTAACAACACGCCCTTCGGCGATGTCCAGGCAGGGAATGATGCGTTTGGCAAGGCCCATGATGGCATTGGCCTAAAGCGGAAAATGGTGCGTCCTAGGGCCGCGTCCCTAGTCGGCTGACCGACGCGGGCCAATCGCCAAGGGCATGCCGCTCGTCAGCCGCCCTTGGCCGCCTTCAGCGCTGCCTTGAAATCCAGCGTTCCTTCGTAGATCGCGCGGCCAGCGATCGCGCCGGCAATACCGTCAACTTCATGCTGCGCGAGCCGCTTGATGTCGTCGATGCTCGACAGGCCCCCCGAGGCGATGACCGGCAGCTTGATCTCACGTGCGAGCTTGACCGTCGCCTCGACGTTGACACCGGTTAACATGCCGTCGCGACCGATGTCGGTGTAGATGAATGCTTCGACTCCGTAATCTTCGAATTTGCGCGCCAGATCGACAACGTCGTGACCGGTCATCTTCGACCAACCGTCGGTCGCCACTTTGCCGTCCCGTGCATCGAGACCAACGATGATATGGCCGGGAAATGCCGAGCACGCGTCGTGCAGAAACCCGGGGTTCTTCACCGCCGCCGTGCCGATCACAACGTACGTGATGCCGTCGTCCAGATAGCGTTCAATCGTGTCGAGATCGCGAATGCCGCCGCCCAACTGCACGGGAATTTCCTCGCCGATGACGCTGCAGATTTCGCGGATCGCGAGTTCATTCTTCGGCTTTCCGGCTACGGCGCCGTTCAAGTCGACCAGATGCAGGCGTTCCGCACCCTGCTCCAACCAATGCTGCGCCATCGCCGCAGGATCTTCGGAGAAGACGGTGACGGACTGCATATCGCCCTGCCGCAGACGAACGCAATGGCTGTCCTTGATGTCAATCGCGGGAATGATCTGCATGGCGGCAGCAGAGTAGCTGCGGGTTGAAGCGACGAAACAGCGGGGCAGTTTACCCCGGCAGTTACCTTTCTAGACGGACCCGTCCCAGGCGACGAAGTTGGCAAGCAGTTGCAGCCCGGCGCGCTGACTCTTTTCCGGATGAAACTGCGTGGCAAAGATATTAGCCCGCGCGATCGCGCAAGTAAACGGGAATCCGTAATCGGTGCTTGCCGCCGCCAGGCCTGGCTCATCCGGCACCGGGTGGAAGCTGTGCGCGAAGTAGAACCGGGAATCCTGCGGAATGCCCTGCCACAAGTGATGCGGGCGGGTCTGATGCACGCGGTTCCAGCCCATATGCGGTATTTTCAGCCGTTCTCCGCCCCTCCCCATCATCTCTTCGTCGCGGAAACGGACGACGCGGCCGGGAACGAGCCCGAGCCCGGCAGTGGGACCCTCCTCGCTTTCGGCAAAGAGCATCTGCATGCCCAGGCAGATGCCCAGGAACGGCCGATCGCGCTGTGCGTCGACCACGGCGTCGAGTAACCCCATCTCGCTTAAGCTCTTCATACAGTCGGGCATCGCGCTCTGCCCGGGTAGCACCACCCGGGCCGCCGCGCGGATCGCGCCCGGATCGCTGGTGACCACGACGTTGTGCTCCGGCGCGACATGCGCGAGTGCCTTGGCCACCGAGCGCAGGTTGCCCGTGCCATAGTCGACGACGACAATGGTCAGAGCGTCCCTTTGGTCGACGGGAGCGCCCCCGCCGCGCGGGAATCACGAGCGAGCGCCATGCGCAACGCGCGGGCGAACGCCTTGAACACGGTTTCCGCCTGGTGATGCGCGTTGTCGCCACGCAAATTGTCAAGGTGCAGCGTGACTTGCGCGTGGTTGACGAACCCTTGAAAGAATTCGTGCGTCAAATCGACGTCGAACGTTCCGATCATCGCCCGCGTGAACGGGACGTGAAATTCGAGGCCAGGTCGTCCAGACAGATCGACGACTGCGCGCGACAGCGCTTCGTCCAACGGAACGTAGGCGTACCCAAAGCGGAAGATTCCTTTTTTGTCGCCCAGAGCGGCGCGCAGCGCCTGCCCCAGCGTGATCCCAACGTCCTCGACCGTATGGTGGCCGTCGATGTGCAGATCCCCCTTGGCGCGGATAGCAAGATCCAGCATGCCGTGCCGCGCGACCTGGTCGAGCATGTGATCGAGGAACGGCACGCCGGTGGCGAGCTCGGCGTGGCCGGCACCATCCAGGTTCACCTCGACGGTAATCTGCGTCTCGGCGGTGTTGCGTTCGACGCGCGCGGTGCGCTGCACATCGGCTGAAGAATTCATGACAAGGAGGATACCGCAGCGAGCAAACGGTCATTTTCCGCCGGAGTGCCGACGGTGATGCGCAGGCACTGCGCGAGCAGCGGATGGGTGCCGTGGAGATTCTTGACCAGAATGCCCGCGGCCCGCAACGCCACGAACCAGCCGTTGGCGTCGGGCACGCGCGCCAGCACGAAGTTCGCCTGCGTCGGATACGTGGTGACGCCTTGTATGCGGGCGAGCACGCCGGACAAGCGGACGCGTTCCGCGCGAATGTCCTGCGCCTGCCGCGCGAGTGTCGCTTCGTGCGAGAGCAGCACGGGGAGCGCAGCTTGCGTCAGCGCGTTCACGTTGTACGGCGGGCGCACTTTCTCGAATTCGGCAATCCACGCCGGGTGCGCCGCCGCGTAGCCCAGACGCAACCCGGCCATGCCGATTTTCGACACCGTGCGCACGACGACTAAGTTGGCGTATTCAAGCACCCGCGGCAGGAAGGAATGCTCGGCAAATGCGTAATACGCCTCATCGACGACGACAAGCCCCGGTGCAGCCGCGATGATCCGCTCGACCTCTGCTGCCGGAAACAAGTTGCCGGTAGGATTATTGGGATAGGCGATCCAGACCAGCGCCGGCCGCTCGCGCTCGATGGCTGCCAGCATTTCGCTTACGTCGAGAGTGAAATCGGGTCGCAGGGACACGCCGACGAATCGGGCTTTGGCATACAGCGCATTCAATCGATACATGACAAACGACGGGTCCGGCGCCAGGACGACGGCCTCCCTTCCGCACACCGCCGTGGTAACGATCTGCAGGATCTCGTCCGATCCGTTGCCGAGAATCAGGCCGACGTCGTTGGGCAACCCGAGTGACCGCGCGAGCGCTTGCTTGACCGAATCGCCCGGTCCATCAGGGTAACGGTTGAGCGGGACGCGGACGAGCGCCGCCGCGAGTTCCGCATGCACGGATGTGGGCAAATCGTATGGATTCTCCATGGCGTCAAGCTTGATCGCGCCGTGCGCCTTGGCGACCGCATAGGCGTTCAGTGCGCGCACGTCGGGGCGAATCGTCGCCGCAACCCGGGCCGCGACGGCGGTGGCGGAGATCTCGGCAACAGGGGGCTGCAGTGCATTCATGAAGCGAAGGCCGGAATCGTCAACGAATGCGCGCTTCCGCCGCCCGCGCGTGCGCGATCAACCCCTCGCCACGGGCCAAGGTCGCGGCAATCGGGCCCAGCGTTTGTGCAGCCGCGGGCGTCAGGCGTAACACGTTCGAGCGCTTTTGGAAATCGTAAACGCCCAGAGGTGAGGAGAACCGCGCGGTGCGTCCGGTAGGCAGCACATGATTGGGTCCGGCGCAATAATCGCCGAGCGACTCGGACGAGTAATGCCCAACGAAGATGGCGCCGGCGTGCCGGATCGCCGGCAAGAGCGCGTCCGGGTCCGCGACCGCCAGTTCCAGATGTTCAGGCGCCACGCGATTCGCGATCGCACACGCTTCGGCGAGATCGCGCGTCTTGATGAACGCGCCGCGCCGCGCGAACACTGCGGCGATGATCGCGGCGCGCGGCATTTCCGTGAGCAGGTGATGCGCGCTTACCGCCACCCGATCGAGCAGATCGGCATCCGGCGATACCAGCAGCGCCTGCGCGAATTCGTCGTGCTCGGCTTGCGCAAACAGGTCGAGCGCGACCCAATCCGGATTTGCCGTCGCATCGGCGATCACCAGAATTTCCGAAGCGCCGGCAACGATATCGATCCCCACCGCGCCGAACACTCGGCGCTTGGCCGCCGCGACATACGCATTGCCCGGCCCGCAAATCTTGTCGACCGCCGGTATGGTTTGCGTGCCGTACGCCAGCGCCGCCACCGCCTGCGCGCCGCCGATGGTGAAGGCGCGCGTCACGCCGGCAACGTGCGCAGCAGCGAGCACCAGAGGATTGCGAACGCCGTCCGGGGCCGGGACGACCATGATGATTTCGCGCACGCCTGCGACGTTTGCCGGTATGCCGTTCATCAGCACCGACGATGGATACGCGGCCTTCCCCCCAGGGACGTAAATCCCGGCGCGGTCAAGCGCTGTCACGCGTTGGCCCAGTTCGCTCCCCTCGTCATCGGCGTAGTGCCAATCGCCACCTTTCTGGCGCTCGTGATACGCGCGAATGCGCTTCGCAGCCGCGCCGAGCGCATCGCGCTCGGCATCGGCAAGGCCCGCGAACGCGGCGCCCATATCGTCGGCAGAGATTTCAAGCGTAGCGACCGAAGGCGCATCGAGCCGATCGAAGCGCTTCGTGTATTCGAGCACCGCCACGTCGCCACGGGCGCGCACATCGGTCACGATCTCGGCAACCGTCGCATCGATCGCAGGGTCCTGCGCAGCCTCGAACGCGGTCAGCGCGCGCAGCACTTCGTCGAAATTCGCCGTCCCGGTATCGAGCCGGCGCACCGTCAGCGGCGCACCGCTCATGGCAACGCAGGCGTTGCCGCGACGGCGCGCGCTAACGCGTCAATAATCGGTTTCACAATGTCGCGCTTGAGCTTGAGCGCGCCAGGGTTGACAACGAGCCGCGCCGAAATCGGCATGATGTCCTCGACCGCTACGAGATCGTTGGCCTTCAGTGTATTGCCGGTGGAGACCAGATCGACGATTGCATCGGCGAGGCCGACGAGCGGTGCGAGCTCCATCGATCCATAGAGTTCGATCAAATCGACGTGCATGCCCTTGGCCGCGAAATGCTCCCGCGCTATGTTCACGTATTTCGTGGCCACACGGATACGCGCCCCGCGCTGGACGCTGCCGGCCCAGTCGTACGCACGTCGGGTCGCAACGACCAGACGACAGCGGCCAATGCCCAAATCAAGCGGCTGATACAAGCCCTCTCCGCCGTGTTCCAGCAAAACGTCCTTGCCTGCAATACCGGCGTCCGCGGCGCCGTATTGGACATAGGTGGGCACGTCGTTCGCGCGCACGATCACCAGCGACACATTGCTCCGGTTGGTCTTCAAGATCAGCTTGCGGGTGGTCTCCGCGTCCTCGACCGGCACGATGTCCGCTGCAGCGAGCAGCGGCAGCGTTTCGCTTAAGAGACGGCCCTTGGCGAGGGCGATCGTGAACGCGGACATGATTATTTCCTGCGCTGCGCTGAAAACCCATTCTACTGGAGGGCGGAAGTAGCGGCCGTGCACGCCAGCCTGGTCGTACGCCGCGTGTTGCGCAGACACGCTACTGGCGTGGCGTGCGCGTGTTCTCCGGTCGCGGAATTCCCGCGTTGGTGCGAAACGGATTGATATCGATGCCCCCGCGCCGCGTAAACCGCGCGTAGACGGATAACCCGGTACACGCGCAGCGCGCCATGACGTCGACGAATATCCGCTCGACGCAATATTCGTGGAATCCGGCATGGCGCCGGTACGACACGAGGTAGCGCAATAGCGCTGCCCGATCGACGCGCGGCCCATCGTAACTGAGCTGCACCGACGCGTAATCGGGTTGGCCGGTTACCGGGCACTGCGAGCGAAAGAGCTCGGTCGTCAGCGTTTCCGCGACACTCGGTGCCGATGATGCGAGCAACCGCGCGTCGACTTCGTAGCAATCGACCGACAGCGATTGCCGATCCAGACTGACCCCCGCCAACGACGCGATGGCCGGTGCACCGGAGACCGGATCGCTAAGGTAGACACTGACCGAAGCGCCGCACGCGGCGCCGATATCGCGGGCAAGTGTCGAGCGCACGTGCTCAGCACTATCGAACTGCGATTGCGCAAACGACCCGATATAGCGTTTGACCGATTTTGACTCGACCATCGCCGGCGATACGCACGGAACTTCAAACGACGCAATCGCGATCGCCGGCTTACCGCGGGGGTCGAGCCACGTGAGCTCATAGGCGGTCCAGATGTCAATGCCCGTGAACGGCAGGTCGCGGTCCAGACCCAGGGCTTCCCGCTGCAGTGCGCGCGGTAGCGCGAACAGCAGAGAGGCGTCGTAGCGGTCGCTATGCTTTGTTGCGCGCCCGAGGGGGCTACGACGCAAGGTTTCCGGTGGTCCGTTCACGATGGTGCGTTCATACAACACTTCACCCGACACGGGCAATGCGGGCGCCTAGCGCGAGCAGCTTTGCTTCGATGCGCTCATAGCCACGATCGAGGTGGTAGATGCGATCGATCGTCGTCTCACCGTCGGCGATGAGACCGGCGATGACCAGACACGCGGATGCGCGGAGATCGGTCGCCATCACATTCGCCCCCGTCAACCGTCCGACGCCGCGCACGAGGGCGGTGTTGCCATCGACCTCGATGTCCGCGCCTAGACGCCGCAGCTCCTGCACATGCATCATCCTGTTCTCGAAAATGTTCTCGGTGATGGTGGCCGTCCCATGCGCATGCGTGGCGAGCGCCATGAACTGCGCCTGCATGTCGGTGGGAAACCCTGGGTGCGGCGCCGTCGCAACGTCGATCGCCGCGAGCGGACCGCTGCGTCGCAGGCGAATCGCGTCGCCAGCAACGTCGATGGACGCCCCGGCTTCGCGCAATTTGTCGAGAACCGCGGTCAGCGACTCCGGCTGAGTGCCAGTAAGGGTCACATCGCCGCCCGTCGCCGCGGCGGCGGTGAGATACGTGCCCGTTTCGATCCGATCCGGCATGATCGCGTGCGTCGCGCCGTGCAACCGGTCCACCCCCTCGATCACGATACGCTCGCTCCCTGCACCGGCGATGCGGGCGCCCATCGCGGCGAGGCAGCGCGCGAGATCGACCACCTCCGGCTCGCGCGCCGCGTTGGCTAGCATCGTGATTCCTTCCGCAAGGGTTGCCGCCATCAACAGGTTTTCCGTCCCTGTGACCGTGACCATATCGAACGCGATGTTCGCTCCGCGCAGCCGTCGCGCCCGCGCGTTGATATAGCCGTGCTCGAGGTCGATCTCTGCGCCCATCGCCCGCAGGCCTTTGACGTGCTGGTCGACGGGGCGCAGCCCGATCGCGCAACCGCCCGGCAACGAAACGCGCGCTTCGCCGGATCGCGCGAGCAGCGGACCCAACGCGAGGATCGACGCCCGCATCGTCTTGACGAGCTCATACGGCGCGAGCGGCCAGTCGATGCTTGATGCGTCCAGCACCAGTTCCCCATCCGTCCTTGTATCGCTCCCGACGCCCATTTGCGCAAGCAACGTCTGCATCGTGCACACGTCGTTCAAGCGGGGCACATTGGTCAAGGTCAACGGTTCTTGCGTCAGCAGCGCTGCGCACAGAATAGGCAGCGCGGCGTTCTTCGCGCCGGACGCGCGTACCCGACCAGCCAGCGGCCGACCGCCCTCGATCACCAGCTTATCCATGCTGGCGCAGTGCGAATTCGGCCGGCGTCAACGTCTGCATCGACAGCGCGTGGATCTCCTCGCGCATCCGGTCTCCGAGCGCGGCATAGACGAGCTGATGACGCGCGACGCGGGCGCGACCTTCGAACGCACTCGAAACGATCACCGCCTGGAAATGTTGCCCATCGCCGACCACGTCGACTCGCTCGCAGGCGAGGCCTGCTTGGATCGACTGGCGGATGGAATCGGTGCTAACCATTGAATAATCCGATCGACTATTGGCGAAGCTTCCAGCCACGCGCCAGCATCGTCAGCGCCAACGCCGAGAGCGCGAGGCAGAATGTCGCGACGATGGCGAAGCTAAAAGCCGGTGCGACGTCGGAGAGACCGAAAAAACCGTAGCGGAAGCCGTCAATCATATAAAAGAATGGATTCAAGCGCGACAGCGTCTGCCAGAAGGCGGGAAGTGAATGAATCGAGTAGAACACTCCCGAAAGGAACGTAAGCGGCATGATGAGGAAGTTCTGAAACGCGGCGATCTGGTCGAATTTGTCGGCCCAGATGCCGGCAATCAGTCCCAGAATTGCGAGTATTGCGCTGCCCGCCAACGCAAACGTCAGCGCCCATACCGGATGGGGCAACTCGTGCAACGACGGGGCAAACCACAGCGTGACCATAAACACGCCCAATCCCACGGCAATCCCGCGAACCATCGCGCCCAGCACGTAGGCGCCGAACAGTTCAATCGCCGACAGCGGCGTTAGCAGGACGAAGATTAGATTGCCAGTGATCTTCGACTGGATTAGCGACGACGACGAATTGGCGAACGCGTTCTGCAGCACCGACATCATAACGAGACCCGGCACCAGAAAGGCCGTGTAACTTACGCGGCCGTCGTACACGGACACGCGCCCCTCCAGCACATGCGAGAAAATGAGCAAATAGAGCAGCGCTGTCAGTACCGGCGCCGCGATCGTCTGGACGCTCACTTTCCAGAAGCGCAATAGCTCCTTGTAGAGCAGCGTCAGCCAGCCGTATCCGCGGACGTTCATGGCTTAACGCGTGCATCCGGATCGCGCATGATTTTCATGAACACCTGTTCAAGATCGGTTTCGTCGATGGAGAGCTCGTCGATTACGATCCCTTCGGCGCGAACCGCGGCGAGCAACGCTTCCAGTTCCGCGTACGTTTTGAGCTCGACGTAAAAGAGCCCGGCCTCCTGCCGCACGACTCTGGATTGCCACGAACTGGGCACGCGTGCCGCGGCGAGCCGCGCCGTCAAGCCGGCAAATCGCTGCAGAAGCTTCTGCTTGGTTTCGAGCGCGACGACGCGGCCGGCTTTGAGCATCGCAATCCGGCCGCACAGCGCCTCCGCTTCCTGCAGGTAATGCGTCGTCAGGATGACGGTGTGTCCATCGCGATTCAACTTGCGGATGAACGACCACAGGCTTTGCCGCAATTCAACGTCCACACCGGCTGTCGGCTCGTCGAGCACGATCACCGGCGGCTTGTGCACGAGCGCTTGGGCCACGAGCACGCGGCGCTTCATGCCTCCTGAGAGCGAGCGCATGTTCGCGTTCGCTTTGCCGATGAGATCGAGGTTGTGCAGGATTTCGTCGATCCACGCATCGTTGCGGGAGAGACCAAAGTAACCGGATTGCAGGTTCAGCGCCTCGCGCACGCTGAAAAAAGGGTCGAAGACGAGCTCCTGCGGCACGACACCCAAGCTGCGCCGCGCCTTCTTAAAATCGGCGATGACATCGTGCCCCATGATGCGGGCGGTCCCGCGGTCGGCTCGCGTCAAGCCCGCGAGGATCGATATGAGTGTCGTCTTGCCGGCGCCGTTCGGCCCCAGCAGCCCGAAGAATTCACCTTGTTGCACGGCGAGATCGATTCCGGCCAATGCTTCCACCGCGCCGAACCGGCGCGCAACATCGACCACTTCGACCGCAGCAGGCATGGATAAAGCCGGAACGGGGCCCGGCGCCGGAACCTAAAGCTTAGTCAGGAAGCGAGCAAGTCGTCGATCCCGTACACGCGGGCCAGCGAATCGAGGGTCGCCGGCATCGACCTGAACGCCAACGGGCGGCTCTCTGCGGCCGCGCGCCGTTTCAACGCGAGCAATACGGCGAGCGCCGCCGAGTCGGCATGCGCCAACCCTGCCAGATCGACGACGCCGGACTCGGGAAGCGGCAAAGCTTGTGTCGCTTCCAGCACGGCCGCCGCATCGGCGAACGTCAGCGCCCCAGTGTACGTCCACGACTGGCCCGCCGCTGCGAACGTACCTCGGGTAGTGCCTGTCTCAGATTCACCGGTCACTTGCCGCCCGTACCCTTGTTCTTGGCGGCGAGCGTCTTAATCAAACCGTCGACTCCGCTCGTCTTGATCTGCTCGCTGAATTCATCGCGATAGTTGGTTACCAGCGATACGCCGCCGACGATGATGTCGTACGCCTTCCAACCTTCCTTCGTTCTGGTCATGCTGTAATCGATCGGAACGGGGGCTTGGCCAGGCCGCAGGACCTCAGTGCGCACGGTGACATCGGTCGCGTTGGGTTCCGCGCGCAGCGGCTTGTAATCCATCGTCTGGTCGCGATACTGCGCCAGCGCGCCAGAATAAGTGCGCACGAGCAGCGTGCGAAATTCTTCGATCAGCCACTTTTGTTGTTCGGGACTGGCCACACGCCAGTTGCGGCCCATAGCGAGCGACGTCATCCGTTCGAAATCGATGTTTGGGAATACTTTCGCCTCAACCACCTCACGAATGCGCGCCTGGTCACCGGCCTGCACTTTTGGATCGGCGCGGATGATCTGCAGCAGTTCCTGCGACGTACGCTTGACCGCTGCGTCTGCTGTTTCCTGCGCTAGCGCCGGTTCCAAAGCAACGAGACTCAGGGCGGCGAACGCATAAGCCAAAAAACTTCGGTAACACGTCATTTAGTCGTCCTTGGCCTCGGGTGGTGGTTGGCCGTCGTAAACCTCGTATTGCCTCCGCTGCAAATACGACCGGCGGATGAATGTATAGCGGTCGAGCGCGGCCTGCTCGATGAACGATGTCGTCCCGATCAAACTCGCGCGCAGATCGACCGGACCCAAAATCTCCAGCGCCGTGCGGACTTCCCACGCGGGAATATAGTAGATCGGTGAGGCGGCGACCCGGATTGCGAGGCCGGTACCGTCGCGGAACGAACTGGGTCCGAGCAGAGGAATGAAAAGATAGGGTCCCTGCGCAACGCCCCAGTGGCCAAACGTCTGGCCGAAGTCCTCCCCGCCTCGTGGAATGTCGGCGTCCGACGCGATGTCGATGAGCCCGAGCAAGCCGAATCCGCTATTGACCATGACACGGCCGAAATCATGCCCCGCCTTGTCGAGTTTTCCCTGCAGCAATCCGTTGACTCCTGAAAAGAAGTCTTCGATGTTGCCAAAAAAGTTATGCACCGCCGTGCGCACCGGGCGCGGCGTGTAATCGAGATACGCCTGAGCAATCGGCTTTACGACGTTCTCGTCCAACGGTTCGTGGATCGCGTACATCGTACGGTTGAACGGCTCAAGCGGATCGGCGTTGACACGCCCACCGGTGTTGGCGCAAGCCGACAGCAGCAGTGCTGCAGCGAGGGTAGCGAAGCGCTGCCAGGTCCCCGTGTGGACTCGGTCAACTCGCGTATCGCGATTGCATTGCGTCATTTCGCACTCCCTGGGCTGCCGGCCTTGTCGAACAGGAATTGGCCGATCAGTTTTTCGATCACCACTGCCGACTGCGTTTTCGCGATCTCCCCGCCGTCGGCAAGCAACACCGTGTCGCCGCCTGAATCGAGCCCGATATAGACCTCGCCCAACAGGCCCGACGTCAGAATCGACGCAATGGTGTCCTTGGTGAAGGAATATCCATTGTCGATTTTCATCGTCACAACGGCCTCGTAGGTCTTGGGATCGAGTCTGATCCGTTCAACGCGGCCGACGATTACACCTGCTGCCTTCGCAGGTGCGCGCAGCTTCAACCCACCGATGTTGTCGAAACGGGCCTCCAGCCGGTACGAGGGGACCGTCTGCAACGTCGCGAGATTACCGACCTTGAGCGCCAGAAACAGAATGGCGCCCAAGGCAATGGTGACGAAGATTCCAACCCAAAGGTCGATGGTCGCGCGATTCATCGGCTGCCCATTCCGCGGAACATGAATACGGTGAGCACGAAATCCAGCGCCAGGATCGCAAGTGAGGAGCCAACGACGGTCCGCGTAGTTGCGCTCGACACGCCTTCCGCCGTTGGCTGGGCGTCGTACCCTTCGAACACGGCGATGAGACTGACGGCGACACCAAAGACGACGCTCTTGATGATGCCATTGGTTACGTCCGGCCAAAAATCGATGCCCGCTCGCATGTTGCCCCAGAACGCACCCGAATCCATGCCGATGAGCCGCACGCCGACGATATATGCGCCAAAGATGCCCATCACCGAAAACAGCGTCGCCAACAGCGGCATCGAGATAACCCCACCCCAGAAGCGGGGAGCGACGATTCGGGCCAGCGGATCGACCGCCATCATTTCCATCGCTACCAACTGCTCGGTAGTTTTCATCAAGCCGATCTCCGCGGTTACGGCACTCCCGGCACGGCTCGCGAACAGCAGACCCGCGACGACAGGACCGAGTTCCCGCACCAACGCCAGTCCAACAAAGATCCCCAACGACTCGCCGGCGCCGTATTTGTTGAGTGAATCGTACCCTTGCAGTCCGAGCACCATCCCGACGAACAACCCGGAGACCAGAATGATGACGAGCGACAGCACGCCGGAAAAATAGATCTCGCGCAGCGTTAGGCGCATCCTGCGCAACGCCGAGGGTGTGTGGTACAGCACCGCCACAAAAAACCGTGCGGCGAATCCGAGGCGCGAGATCGCTTTGATCGTGCCGGCACCCACGCGCCGCAACCCGAAGACGAGTGTGTTAGCGGGCATGCGCAGTGAGCTCGGCGGTGTATGGACGTGCAGGGTAATGGAACGGGACCGGTCCATCCGGCTCGCCATCGACGAACTGCCGGACGAACGGATCCACCGACACGCGCACCTCCGCCGGAGTTCCCTGCGCAATGATGCGGCCGTCGGACACGAAATACATATAGTCGACGATCTTCAGCGATTCGTAGACATCATGCGTCACCAGCACCGACGTAATGCCCAGTGCATCGTTCAGGTTGCGGATCAACTGTCCAACCACCCCTAGGGAAATCGGATCCAGGCCGGCGAAGGGTTCGTCGTACAGTACGAGCATCGGATCGAGTGCGATGGCGCGAGCTAACGCCACGCGACGGGCCATGCCGCCCGACAGCTCAGCGGGGCGCAAACGCGCAGCGCCGCGCAATCCTACCGCGTTCAATTTCATCAGCACGAGGTCGCGCACCAATTCGTCGGTCAAGTCCGTGTGTTCGCGCAGCGGGAAAGCGATGTTTTCCATGACTGAAAGATCGGTGAACAGCGCGCCGAACTGAAACAGCATGCCGATCTGGCGGCGCAGCGCGAAAAGCTCGGCGCGATCGAGATCGGGCACGACCTTACCGCCGACTACAACGCGGCCAGCCTGCGGTTTCAACTGCCCGCCGATCAGACGCAGAATCGTTGTCTTGCCGCTGCCGGAGCCGCCCATAATCGCGACGACCTTACCGCGCGGAATGGTCATGTCGATCCCCTGCAGCACGGGACGCCGGCGCTCGTAGCCAAACGAGACTTGGGCGAGCTCGACCGCGTTCTCGGTGGGACAGGAAGGCGGGGCGGCAGACGGCGGTGGGGACGACACGAGGGACTCTAGGCGACCAAAAGAGCGCGATTGTAGCTGTTAAGCGGTAGCCGCTAAAGCGGCGAGCGCAAAAGGCGGTACGTGTTTCTGCGATTCATTGTGAATATTGCCAACTGCTTGCCGCAAGCGGACACAATTAAGGCTAGCTGCTTAACGCTTCAAGGCGCCGCCCCCGAGCAACCGGTGCTCGGCCAACACGAGGCTCTCCGGCTGACCTAGCAGCACGACGGTATCACCGGCTTCGAATCGCCACAAAGCATCCGGCCGTTGCGAGCGTGAGCCGCGGCGCCGTACTCCCGTCACTTCGACCAGCCCGGTGAGGCCCAGTTCACCGAGGGTACGGCCTACAGCATGCGCCCGGTCCGGCAAGACTACCGAGTGAAGGCGCGATTGCAGGTTTTCGGTGGCATCCGCGGTATCCGTGGCGCCGTGAAAAAATCCGCGGAAGAGGCTGTAGCGTTCCTCCCGGACGTTGCGAATGCGTTGCAATACCGTTGGCAACGGTACTCCCAGCAGCAGCAGCGAATGCGACGCGAGCATCAGGCTGCCTTCGAGCACCTCGGGCACCACCTCCGTCGCGCCAGCCGCCAGCAGCCGCTCGATCTCGCTATCGTCAAGCGTACGCACGACGACCGGCAAATCCGGTCGCGTCTGGTGCACTTGATGCAGGATCTTGAGAGCCACCGGTGTGTCGGCAAAGGTGATGACGACCGCCCGCGCTTTCGCCAACCCCGCGGAGACGAGCGCCTCCCGCCGGCTGGCATCGCCGTATACGACGCTGCCACCGTCGGCCGCGGCTTCGCGTACGCGTTGCGGATCGGCCTCGAGCGCTAGATAGGGTATTTCCTCCGCTTCGAGCAGGCGGATCAGATTCTGGCCGCTGCGCCCGTAGCCGCAGACGATAACGTGATCCTGCCGCGCCATCGATGTCGCCGCGATCTGGGTGAGTTGCGCCGCGCGCGCGAGCCAATCGCTCGCCGTGAGCTTGCGTACCAACGGCTCCGCGAACTCGATGACCAGTGGCGCAGTCACCATCGACAGGATCATCGCCGCCAGCACGGGCTGCATCAGGTCAGGCGGTACGAGCGCGTTATCCGCGGCCAGCGCCAACATGACCAGCGCGAGCTCGCCTGCTTGCGCGAGATAGACGCCGGTGCGCAACGCCGTGGCGAACGGCGCACCGAACGCGCGCGCAAGTGCCAGGATCAGCACCAGCTTGGCCGTGACAGGAACGAAAATGAGCAGCGCAACCCAGGGAAGGCTGGTCACGACAACGCTCAAATTTAACGCCATCCCGACGGTAACGAAGAAGAGCCCTAGCAGCACGTCGCGAAACGGCTTGATGTCCTCCTCGACCTGGTAGCGATATTCAGTCTCGGCGATCAGCATGCCGGCGAGAAACGCGCCGAGCGCGAGCGAGAGCCCGAGCAACGCCGTCAGCGCAGACAGGCCGAGCGTCACCAACAGGACGTTCAGGACGAACAATTCGGAGGAACGCTGCCGCGCGACCAAGTGAAACCACGCGCGCATCGGCCGCTGGCCCAGGAACAGAATGAGCGTCAGCGCGATCGCTGCCTTGATTGTCGCGAATCCGAGCGCCCGCACGAGGTCGCCGCCGGTTTTGGAAAGCTCCGGGATGACGATCAGGAATGCGACCACGGCCAGATCCTGGAACAGCAGGATACCCATGACGTCACGCCCATGCGGCGTTCCCAACTCCATCCGTTCGGCGAGCATTTTGGAGACGATCGCGGTCGAGCTCATCGCGAGCGCGCCGCCCAACACGAGACCGGCTTGCCAGCCGTAACCGACGAGCTGCAATGCCCCCATCGCCGCTGCCGTCGTGATCGCGACTTGTGCGAGACCAAGCCCGAACACGGCACGGCGCATCGCGCGCAACTGGGGCAGGCTGAATTCGAGCCCGATCGAGAACATCAGGAACACGATTCCGAATTCCGCGAGATGACGCGTTGCCGTGTCATCGGGTACCCACGCCAGCGCGTGCGGCCCAACGGCGATCCCCACCGCCAGATATCCCAGAATCGGCGGTAATCGGAGCAGCCGGCACACGACGACAACGACGACGGCCGCGGCGAGCAGAACGAGAATCAGCTGCAGCGTCTGCGGCATCACGCGACCGGATAATGAAGACGAGGGCAATGTAGCATGGCAACTTTGCCTCGATCGCGACGAGGAAAGCACCGGCCAGCACGCGAGAAGCTTCCTGCCCCGGTTATACTTCCCGCGCATGAACGCACGCGGCAACCTCGGTCATCCGCCGGACGCGGCGTCGGACGCGCGCGCCGGCATCGACGCCGTGCAGGCGTTGCTGCTGGCGCGCAACGTTCTCGCGACCGAAGCCGCCGCGATCACCGCGCTGACATCGCGGATCGGTGCCTCTTTCGTTGCTGCGGTGGAATTGCTGCTCTATTGTCGCGGTCGAGTCATCGTTTCCGGCATGGGTAAATCCGGACACATCGCGCGCAAGCTCGCCGCAACACTTGCGTCAACCGGAACGCCTGCATTCTTCGTGCATCCGGCCGAAGCATCCCACGGCGATCTGGGAATGATTACGCCGGACGACGTCGTGCTGATGCTCTCCTACTCCGGCGAAACCGATGAGCTCGTCGGTCTCATCCCGCACCTAAAACGCGAGGGCGCAACCCTTATCGCACTGACCGGCAACGAAGCGAGTTCGCTCGCGCAGGCGGCCGATGTGCACCTTGATGCGGCTGTGGACAGCGAGGCATGCCCACTGGGACTTGCACCCACCGCGAGCACGACGGCGGCGCTCGCACTGGGGGATGCGCTCGCGCTCGCGCTGCTCGATGCTCGGGGATTCTCGGTCGAAGATTTTGCCCGATCGCATCCCGGCGGTGCGCTGGGACGGCGGCTGTTGACGCGCGTCGCCGACGTCATGCGTACCGGAGATGCGCTGCCGACATCACCGGCCACGGCGACGCTTGGCGAGGCGATCGTCGAGATGAGCCGAAAAGGCATGGGCATGACGGCGATCGTCGACAGCGAAGGTCGCGTCGCCGGTATCTTCACCGATGGCGATTTGCGTCGCGGCCTCGAACGAGTCAGAGACGTCGCAGCAACCAAAGTGACCGACGTCATGACCCGGTCCCCCCGGACGATCGGTCCGGAGCAACTCGCCGTCGACTGCGTGGAAGCGATGGAACGAATCCCCAAGATCCAGGTCCTGTTGGTCGTTGATGGCGAAGCGAAGCTCGTCGGCGCACTGCATCTGCACGACCTCTTTCGGGCGCGCATCGTCTGATGGAGATGAGCGCGCTCGATCGCGCCCGCCGCGTGCGGCTACTCACCTGCGACGTCGATGGCGTATTGACCGACGGCAAGATCTACGTGAACGAGCACGGCTTTGAGACCAAGGCGTTTTCGGTGCTGGACGGCGTCGGGTTGAAGCTGCTCGCGCGCGCCGGTATTGCCGTCGCCTGGATCACCGGCAGCAACGCACCGGCCGTGGGGCACCGCGCACGCATGCTGGGAGTCGAGCACGTGCTGCTCGACGCCGGCGACAAGCTCGCGTCGTGGACGGCGTTGCGCCGCGAATTGGCGATTCCCGACGCCGAGTGCGCGCACATCGGCGACGATTTACCCGATCTCCCGATCCTGCGCGTTTGCGGTTTTGCGGTGGCGGTGCCGCACGCGCCGGCGGTCGTCCGCGAGCAAGCGCACTACGTCACCGACCGCGATGGCGGCACGGGCGCCGTGCGCGAGCTGGCCGAGCTGATCCTTGCCGCGCAAGGAAAAGGGACCGAAGCGCGGGAGTGGCCAGACCCGCCGCCGCGCGCCGCGTAAGGTCCGCTGCTTAAATGCCCTCCCGCGCACGACGTTCCCGCACGATGCTCGACCGGGCGACCGCATGGTCGCCGGTCTTGCTGCTGGGCGCGCTCGCGGCGCTGACCTATTGGCTCGATGCGCAGGTGAAGGCCCCCGGCGCCCCGCGTGATGGCTCGGCGCGCCACGATCCGGATCTTTATATCGAAGACTTTCGCGCGCTGACGTTGGACAGTCAGGGTCGCATGCTGCAAATGGTCTCGGCCAAGCGCGCGCGCCATTTCGGCGATGACCAGAGCACGGAATTCGAGTCGCCAACGATGGCGATGACCGAGCCCGGCCAACCGGTGTTTCGCGTCACCGCGAACCGCGGCAGGTTGACCGGCGACCGCGAAGACGCCTATTTCACGGGAAACGTTCGCGCCGTGCGGGAAGGTGGCTCCGCCAGCCGCGGTGGAGACACGAATGGCCCGATTACCGTAACCACCGAGTATCTGCACGTCATGCCCGATCGCGAGCTTGCGCGCACCGACAAGGCAGTGACGATCGAGGACCCGCGTGGAATAATCCGCGCCGTCGGGCTTGAAATCGACAATAAAGCGAGGACGGTCAAACTCACGTCAAACGTACGTGGGACGTTGCAGCCGCGCGCCCTTCCCAAGTGATCGTTACGAAAACCTTTGATCGTCTATCGCCAGGCTGCAACAGCGTGCTGGCCATCGTTCTCGCGCTCGCCGTTTCTCCGCCCGCCTTTGCCGAGAAAAGCGATCGCGAGAAGCCGATCAGTTTCTCGGCGGCGGATGGCAATTTCGACTATGACAAGCGGACCGGCGCGCTCAAGGGCAACGTCATCATCACGCAGGGCACGATCACC
The DNA here is from genome assembly GCA_037719965.1 of Casimicrobiaceae bacterium. Taxonomy (GTDB): domain Bacteria; phylum Pseudomonadota; class Gammaproteobacteria; order Burkholderiales; family Casimicrobiaceae; genus VBCG01. Next base: position 30,746 of record JBBJMT010000008.1, read on the forward strand.
ATCAAGGCAGATCGCATCGAGTTCAAGCAGAACCAGGACAATTCGATGTCGGCGGTGGCTTACGGCAATCCAATTTCTTTCCGGCAGAAGCAAGACGGCAAGGACGAATACTACGAAGGGTCCGCGCTGCGCGCAGACTATGACGGCCAGAAGGAATTGTTGCAGTTGTTCGACCGCGCCGTCTTGAAGCGCGGCACCGACGAAATCCGCAGTAATTACATCTCCTACAACGCCGCGACCGAGTTGTTCAAGGCCGAAGGCCGCGCTGATGCGACGACGGCTCCGGACGAACTCGGCCGCACCGATCGCGTACGCGGCGTGTTCTCGCCGAAAAGCGAGGGCGCTCCCGGCAAAAGCAACGTCAAAGGTTCCGATCGCAAGGCCGCACCGGCGCTGACGCTCAAGCCATCCGAAGAAATCCAGGCAAAGTAGGTTGGGATTGCGGATGAGCAAGCTTTCGGCCGCACATTTGAGAAAGCGTTATAAGGCACGCACGGTCGTTCACGACGTTTCGCTCGAGGTGGCCAGCGGCGAGGTAGTCGGGCTGCTGGGCCCGAACGGCGCCGGCAAGACCACCTGCTTTTACATGATCGTCGGTCTGGTCGCTGCCGACAGTGGCAGAATCGAACTCGACAGCGAGGACTTATCAAGCCTGCCGATTCATGCACGCGCTCGTCGCGGTCTGTCGTACCTGCCGCAGGAAGCGTCGATCTTTCGCAAATTGACGGTGGCGGAGAACGTTCGTGCGATTCTCGAATTGCAGGACCTCGATCCCGACACGCTCGCCAACCGTCTCGACGCGTTGCTCGAGGACCTGTCGATCGCGCATCTGGCGAGCGCTCCCGCCATTTCGCTGTCCGGCGGCGAGCGGCGCCGCTGTGAAATCGCCCGCGCGCTTGCAACAAGGCCGCGCTTCATACTGCTCGACGAACCTTTCGCCGGCATCGATCCGCTCGCAGTGCTGGACATCCAGAGGATCATCGGGTTTTTGAAGGAGCGCGATATCGGTGTGCTCATCACCGATCATAACGTGCGCGAAACGCTCGGTATTTGTGATCGCGCCTATATTTTGAACGACGGCCGCGTGCTCGCCTCCGGCGTGCCGCCCGAGATTGTCTATAATGAGGACGTCCGCAAGGTCTACCTCGGTGAGCACTTTCGTCTCTGACGTCGTGGACTTTGTACCCGCGATGAAACAGACGCTTCAACTCAAACTCTCGCAGCATCTGACGCTGACGCCCCAGTTGCAGCAGTCGATCCGGCTGCTGCAGCTGTCGACGATCGAGTTGAACGCCGAGGTCGAACGGCTGTTGCAGGAAAACCCCCTTCTCGAGCGGGAAGAAAGCGACGACGACGGACCTCCCCAGGAATTTCCGCTGGCCGATACGGCGCCTCCAACCACGACGGTCGAACGCCCGTCGCGAGAGGAGCGTGACAGCGACGGATTGAACGGCGCCGATGTTGCGCCGACGCGCGACGATCTTCCGGACGTCACCGATTTTTCCGATTTTGGCGGTGGCGGCAGCGATGGCGATTGGGGTGGAGGAAACAGCAGCAGCGAGGACGACGATTTTTCGCCCCAGCAGATCGCCGCAAGCTCGCTGCGCGATCATCTTGTCGGCCAGCTCGCGCTGCTCAATTTGCCGGAGCGCGACCGTCAGATTATTGCCGCGCTGATCGACGCGGTCGACGACGATGGCTACCTTGGCTCATCGCTCGATGAAATAGCCGAAATGTTCTCCGAAAACGACGCGCTCGAACCGGAAGAGCTGACAATCGCGCTCAAATTTCTGCAAAGCTTTGAACCCCCCGGCGTGGGCGCGCGCGATCCGGCCGAATGCCTTGGGCTACAACTCAAGGGGTTGCCAGCGTGCACGCCGTTTCGCGCGGAAGCCTTGAAGGTCGTGGAGGGGCATTTGCCGCTCCTAGCGAACCGCGATTTCACGAAGTTGAAACGAGTGCTGCACATGGATGACGCGGGTGTGCGCGCCGTGCGCGAGCTGATCCGCAGTCTGCATCCGCGACCCGGCGCGTCCTTCGCCAAAGACGAAGCGAACTACGTCGTGCCGGATGTCCTAGTCCGGAAAGTGCGCGGGCAATGGGTGGCCACTCTCAATGAAGCGGCCATGCCCAAACTCCGGTTAAACCGCATCTACGCCGATATCCTGACGCGCAACCGCGAGTCGTCGAATCAGCAGCTCGCGGCGCAGTTGCAGGAAGCGAAATGGCTGATTCGCAACGTTGCGCAGCGGTTCGAAACGATTCTGCGTGTCGCGCAGGCGATCGTCGAGCGCCAGCGCCGTTTTTTCGAGCACGGCGAAGTCGCCATGCGTCCGATGGTCCTGCGCGAGATCGCGGAGATGCTGTCGTTGCACGAGTCGACCATCTCGCGCGTAACGACGCAGAAATACATGTTGACCGCCCGCGGGACCTTCGAACTCAAGTATTTTTTCGGCAGTCACGTGGCCACCGACAGCGGCGGAGCAGCCTCCGCCACGGCGATTCGCGCGCTGATCAAGCAATTGATCGCTGCGGAAGACCCGAAGACTCCGCTGACCGACAGTAAGATTGCCGAGCTCCTGGGCGATCAGGGCATTCTCGTCGCGCGCCGGACGATCGCAAAATACCGCGAGGCCCTTTCCATTCCTCCAGTCAACCTGCGCAAGATGCCATGAGCCTTGCTCGTTCCGTCCCGTTGCAACCAAGAATCCGAGGAGATGCAATGAATTTAAACCTCACCGGCGTCCACTTGAATATCACTCCGGCCATTCGCGCGTACGTCGTCGCCAAGCTCTCCCGCGTCATGCGGCATTTCGACCATGTGATCGACGTAAACGTGGTGATGTCGGTGGAAAAGCTGCGCCAGAAGATCGAGGCCAATGTTCACGTCCGCGGACGAGAAATTCATGTGGAAGCCATCGAGCCCGACCTCTATGCGGCCATCGACTTGCTCGTCGACAAGTTGGATCGGCAAGTGTTGCGGCACAAGGAAAAGACCGCCGCTCATCGGACCGACCGCGACGCGATCGAGCGGTCGCTGCTCCCCCCCGAACCAGGCACCGCCGACGCCGACAAGACCGTGCAATAGCGAGCTCGCGCACCATCCCGTTTAGCCCAATGCGGCATTGCCCGTCCTCGTGCCATGAATCAAATCGCAGAACTTCTGCCTGCCGCGAACATCGTGCTCGATCTGGAGGTGGCGAATAAGACGCGTCTCTTTGAAAGGGCGGGGGAATTGTTCGCGGCGAGCGGTGGTTTTACACCGTCTACCGTCGCCGCGAGCCTCGCGGCGCGCGAAAAGCTGGGGTCGACCGGACTCGGTCAAGGAATCGCCATTCCGCATGGGCGGCTCAAGGGGCTCGCCGAGGCACGCGGCGCATTTCTGCGCTTGCGGGCGCCGATTCCGTTCGACGCGCCGGACGGCAAGCCGGTAGCGCAGGTTTTCGTGCTCCTGGTCCCGGAACATGCAACGGATCAACATCTGCTGCTCCTCTCCGAACTTGCGCAGATGTTTTCCGAACGCGAGTTCCGGGAAAGACTTGCCGCCGTTACGACCGTTGCTGAATTGGTTTCGCTGTTCGCCGGATGGGAGCGGCGCGAATGATCGGCGAGGCCGCGATGCGCCAAGTTAGCGTAGATAAGCTCTTCGCTGATAACCGGGATCGCCTCGGCCTTACCTGGCTGGCCGGCCGGCAAGGAGGCAACCGTGTTTTGACCGGAGACTCCGCGCTGAAGCCGACGATCGGCCAGGTGGGTCACATGAATTTCATCCATCCGTTCCGCATTCAAATCATCGGCGCCGCGGAAAGTGCGTACCTGCGCGAGCTCTCCCAAGATGAATTGAAGCTTTCGATCGACCGGCTATTCACGACCGAGCTCGTCGCAATCGTCGTGGCCAACGGAGAACCGGTTCCGGATTTCCTCACCGAATGCTGTAACACGCACCATATGGCTCTCTTCGCGTCGCAGCAGCCGTCTCCGCACTTGGTCGACGTGTTCCGTCTGCATCTCTCCCGCGTGCTGGCCGAGTCGACGACCTTGCATGGCGTTTTCCTCGACGTTCTCGAGATGGGAGTACTGATCACCGGGGCTTCCGCGATCGGCAAGAGCGAGCTCGCGCTGGAACTGATCTCGCGCGGAAACGGCCTGATCGCCGACGACATCGTCGAGCTCTATCGCATCTCCCCCGATACCGTCGAGGGTCGCTGCCCGAAGGTGCTCCGCGATTTTCTCGAAGTCCGCGGTATCGGCGTCTTGAATATCCGGACGATCTTCGGAGAGACCGCGGTGCGGCCACACAAACTCCTGCGGCTGCTGGTTCACCTCGAAGATCATGGTAACGAAACGTTTACCGAGCTCGATCGGCTGCAGGTCAACGCCACCTATCAGGATGTGCTCGCCGTGCCGATTCGCAAAGTCACCATCCCCGTGGCGGCGGGCCGCAATCTGGCGGTGCTGGTGGAAGCGGCCGTGCGCAATTTTGTCCTGAATCAGCGCGGCATCGACAGCACCCAGGAATTCATCGAGCGACAGCAACGGTTGATGGAGAACGGCTGACCTAAGCGCCGTAGCGTCGATGGACTTGCTTCTGATCGGTGGAGTTTCCGGCTCCGGCAAGAGCGTGGCGCTGGCCGCGCTTGAGGACTCCGGTTATTACGCGATCAACCATCTACCCCTGTCGCTCTTAGCTGATTCGGTCAAGTATCTTGCGCAGCATGGCCAACATCGCGTCGCCGTCGCCCTCGACGTCAAGACCGGGCCCGGGTTGCCGGGACTGACCGACGCCATCACGGCAGCCGAAGCCGCCGGCTGGACGGTGCGCTTCCTCTATCTCGACACGAAAACCGACACGCTGGTCAAACGCTTTTCGGAAACCCGCCGGCGTCATCCCTTTTCCAACGACGAGCGGACGCTGACCGAGGCGATCGAATACGAACGCGGATTGATGACCGAGATGCCGCAGCGCGGGTTTGCCTTCGATACGAGCGATCTTCCCGCAGCGGCGTTGCGCGGCTGGATCAAGGATTTTATTTCGGTCGATCCGAGCAAGCTCACGTTGCTGCTCGAATCCTTCGGGTTCAAGCACGGCGTTCCGCTCGACGCCGACCTGGTGTTCGACGTCCGCTGCCTACCCAATCCGCACTACGAGCCCGCACTCGCACCGCTGACCGGAAAGGACGCATCGGTCGTCGCGTTTCTCGAGTCCTTGCCGGAGGTCGAGCGGATGTACGGGGACATCTATCACTTCGTCGCCAGCTGGCTCCCTGATTACGCCCGCGACAATCGCAACTATCTGACGGTCGGCATCGGCTGTACCGGCGGGCGCCATCGCTCGGTCTATCTCGTGGAGCGGCTTGCGCAGGCGTTCTCGCACCGCTACCAGGTGCTAGTCCGCCACCGAGAATTGGCGTAGCAGGCTAAACATAGCGATTGTTTACTAAAACCACGGCTACAATCCAAAGATGGATGTGGCGGCCACGCCAACCACAGTCACGCTCGCGTTCACCGGCGCGTCGGGGATGCCGTTCGGACTACGCTTGCTCGAATGCCTGGTTGCGGCGCAACGGCGGATTTACCTGCTTTATTCGGCGGCGGCGCAAGTCGTCGCCAAACAGGAATGCGCTCTCGTCTTGCCAGCGCAGCCGCGTGCCGCTGCGCGCCTCTTCAGCGAACGCTTTGGAGCGCGCGATAACCAAATCACGGTATTCGCCCGCGATGACTGGCTCGCCCCGGTAGCGTCGGGCTCCAACCCCGCAGACGCAATGGCGGTGTGTCCTTGCAGCATGGGCACGCTCTCGGCAATCGCCCACGGCCTCGCCGACAATTTGATCGAGCGCGCCGCGGATGTGATGTTGAAAGAGCGCCGGCCACTGGTGCTTGTCCCTCGCGAGACGCCACTTTCCGCGATTCATCTCGACAATATGCTGAAACTTGCGCACGCAGGAGCGGTGATCCTGCCGCCCGCGCCCGGCTTCTACACGCGCCCGCAGAGTGTGGCTGATCTGGTCGATTTCGTTGTCGCGCGCGTGCTCGATCAGCTGCGCGTCCCGCACGATCTCGTGCCGCGCTGGGGATCGGAACGCGACTCGACGCCGGCGATGGTGACGCGGTCAGCCTAAACAGGCTGCTACCCTGATGTGGCCATGATCTGGCCCTTCACCGCGGCGGGTGACGACGGCCGTCGTCCGAACCCGGTGCCGCTGTTTCCGCTCAAGACCGTCCTCTTCCCCGGCGGATTGCTGCCGCTCAAAGTGTTCGAGCAACGCTACATCGACATGACGAAGGCGTGCCTTGCACATGACAGCCCGTTCGGCGTTTGCCTGATGACCCAAGGTGATGAAGTCGGCGCTTCGCCGGATGCGCCTCCGCAATTCTGCGCAATCGGTACCCTCGCGCGCATCACCGATTGGGACATGCCCCAGCTTGGCATTCTGCATATCGCGACGACGGGGGAATCGCGTTTTCGGGTACAAAATCATTCGGTCGAGGAATCGGGGCTGGTCGTCGGGAACGTCACGCCGATATCCGCTGAACCACGACTCCAGTTGGCCGAACTCTTCGCACCGCTTGCCAAATTACTTGAGCTGATCGCCAGCCGCATCGGGCCGCAGAATTTTCCGGCCGCCCACGATTACGGCGATTCGTCCTGGGTCGGCTACCGCCTTTCAGAACTCCTGCCGTTACCATTGCACATCAAGCAAAGCATGCTCGAGATCAACGATGCGGAGGTCAGGCTCAAAGTGTTGCAGCGGTTCCTGACGCAACAGGGGCTGATTTAGCAACCAAGAACCCGTCGTACGCACGCTATACTGCGCGACCACTTTTGAGCGTCGCACGGGTTCCATGGCCGGCCATAGCAAATGGGCGAATATCAAGCACAAAAAAGCCGCGACCGACGCTAAACGCGGCAAGATCTTCACCCGATTGATCAGGGAAATCACCGTCGCAGCCCGCCTGGGCGGGGGCGACGCCGCGACCAACGCGCGTCTGCGGCTGGCCATCGACAAGGCAACCGATCAGAACATGCCCAAGGATACCATCGAGCGAGCGATCAAACGCGGCTCGGGCGATCTTCCGGGCGTTCAATACGAGGAGATCCGCTACGAAGGGTATGGCATCAACGGCGCCGCGGTCATCGTCGACTGCATGACCGACAACCGGACGCGAACTGTCGCCGACGTGCGCCATGCGTTTTCCAAGCACGGCGGCAATCTCGGCACCGATGGCTCTGTCGCTTTCCTGTTCAAGCATTGCGGCCAGATCCTGTTCGCGCCCGGCACCGACGAGAACCGATTGCTGGAGGAGGCGCTCGAGGCAGGCGCGGACGACGTCATGACCAGCGCCGATGGGAGCATCGAAGTCATCACGCCTCCTTATGATTTCGTGGCAGTGAAAGACATGCTGGCCAAAGCCGGGTTCACTCCGGAGTTCGCCGAAGTGACGATGAAGCCCGTCGCGGAAGTCGAGATGAGCGGTAACGACTCGGCGAGCATGCAAAAACTTCTTGACGCTTTAGAAAGTCTCGATGACGTGCAAGACATCTACACGTCCGCCGTCATCGAGGTCTAATATCTCGCCATGCTGATCACGACTACTCCGTCCCTCGTCGTTGTCGAATAGCCAGTCCGCTGCGCCGGGCCCCGAACGCAGAATCCTCGGGATCGATCCCGGGCTTAGGGTCACGGGCTTCGGCCTGATCGTTGTCCAGGGCGGCAAACTTACCTATGTTACGAGCGGCTGCATTCGCGCCGCGGGGGACAGCTTGTCAGTGCGGCTCGGAATCATCGCACGCGATCTGGCCCACGTTATCGCCGAGGAACGTCCGACCGAAGTGGCGGTGGAAAAGGTTTTTGTCAACGTGAATCCGAACACGACCTTACTGCTCGGCCAGGCCCGCGGCGCGGCGATTGCCGTGACCGTCCTTGCCGGGCTTCCGGTGCATGAATACACGGCTGGCCAGGTCAAACAGGCCGTCGTCGGCAAAGGCCGCGCGGTGAAACCGCAGGTGCAGGAGATGGTGCGGCGACTCCTGCGCTTGCCCGGTGCTCCCTCGCGCGATGCGGCCGACGCGCTGGCCTGCGCGATCTGCCACGCGCATGGCAGTGTTGGAATGGGATCGTTACGTGCGTCTGGTTATCGGATGCGGGCCGGAAGGTTGGTGCGTTGAGCGAGCGCGGCGGCCGAGGCATTTATGCCGAGGCAAGGCCCGCAGGGCCCGTCGTCGCGCGACCGAGTGGCGCCCGACAACTCGACGCTACGCATAGCGCGAACCAAATATGGAGGCCGCGTCGTCGCGCGACCGAGTGGCGCGAGTGAGCGCGGCCGCGCGACGTGCGACAATCGACGCTCTATGCAGACACGTTCATGATCGGCCGCCTCTCGGGGATGCTCGTCGAGAAAAACCCGCCGCAACTGCTGCTCGACGTGCAGGGCGTGGCGTATGAAGTCGACGTCCCGATGAGCACGTTCTACAATCTGCCCGCGACCGGTGAAAGGGTCGTGTTGTACACGCATCTCGTTGTCCGCGAAGACGCACACCTGCTCTTCGGCTTCGGCAGCGAGAATGAGCGCCGGGCGTTCCGGCAGCTCCTCAAGATCACCGGCATCGGCGCGCGCATCGCGCTCGCGGTATTGTCGGGACTTTCGGTCGCCGAGCTTGCGCAGGCGGTGACGATGCAGGAGACCGGACGGCTGACGAAGATTCCAGGCATCGGCAAGAAAACCGCCGAAAGGCTCTTGCTCGAGCTCAAGGACAAACTGAGTGCGGAGTTGACGACCACGGTAGGCGTCTATCGCCCGCCGCCCGCGTCATCCGACGTCCTGCACGCATTGCTCGCACTGGGCTACAGCGACAAGGAAGCCGTCGCGGCGATCAAGAAATTGCCGGAGGGAGTTGCGGTAGCCGACGGCATCCGTCAAGCGTTGAAGTTTCTCGCCAAAGCCTGATCGGAAGAACTGGCCAGTGCGACGTTGCGATACCTTTGTCCTCGGGCTTAACGCCATCGCAGTCCGAGTCCCGTGCCGGCCTGCTCAATGATCGAAAACGATGAACTCCATCGCGTCGTGACCCCCCAAGTTGCGGGCGTGCACGAAGAGGTGATCGAGCGCGCATTGCGTCCGCGCGGACTCGCCGAATACATCGGCCAGGAGAAAATCCGCGAACAGCTGTCGATCTTTATCGAGGCGACGAAAAACCGGGGCGAAGCGCTCGATCATGTGCTGCTGTTCGGGCCGCCCGGTCTCGGCAAAACGACGCTGTCACACATCATCGCGTACGAGCTTGGCGTAAACCTGCGCCAGACTTCCGGGCCGGTGCTTGAACGCCCGGGTGATCTCGCCGCCATGCTGACGAATCTCGAACCGCGCGACGTGCTGTTCATCGACGAAATACATCGGCTCTCGCCGATCGTCGAGGAGATTCTCTATCCGGCGCTCGAAGATTTTCAGATCGACATCATGATTGGCGACGGGCCGGCCGCGCGCAGCGTCAAACTCGACTTGCCGCCGTTTACGCTGGTGGGCGCGACAACGCGAGCGGGCATGCTGACCAATCCGTTGCGCGACCGCTTCGGCATCGTCGCGCGGCTCGAGTTCTATTCGGCGGATGAGCTGACGCGTATCGTGACGCGATCGGCGTCCCTGTTGTCGATTGCCATCGATCCCGGTGGCGCGACGGAGATTGCTCGCCGCTCCCGTGGCACGCCGCGTGTGGCCAATCGCCTGCTGCGCCGCATTCGCGACTTCGCCCAAGTAAAGGCGGAGGGCGCAATCACGCGCGCCGTCGCCGACGCGGCGCTGTCGATGCTCGACGTCGACGCATCCGGCCTTGACGTAATGGATCGCAAGCTCATGCAGACAGTGCTCGCCAAATTCGCGGGCGGACCCGTTGGTATCGACAATCTGGCTGCGGCGATCGGCGAAGAACGCGACACGATCGAGGACGTGCTGGAGCCCTTCCTCATCCAGCAGGGCTTTCTGCAGCGCACCTCGCGCGGGCGGATCGCCACAGCGCTTGCGTATCGTCACTTTGGGCTGACGCCACCTGGCGCGGGCGGCGCCGATCTCTTCCCCCGCGAATGACTCGCGCGCGCCCGTTCCGGTTGCCCTTGCGCGTTTACTACGAGGACACCGATGCGGCCGGCGTCGTGTATTACGCCAACTACTTGAAGTTCATGGAGCGCGCACGAACCGAGTGGCTCGAGGATCTGGGCTTTCCGCTCGGGGCCTTTGAGCGTGAACATGGCGTTATCTTCGTGGTCCACCGCTGCGAGATCGATTATCGGCAGCCGGCGCGATTGAACGATACGCTCGAGGTAACGGTCGAAATCGCCCAACGCGGCGCGTGCCAGTTCGTCGCGCGGCAGGACGTGCGCCGCGGCGAGGCTCTGCTCGCCAACGCGCGCGTTACCCTCGCCTGTCTCGATGCCGCGCGCTGGCAGCCCGTTCGAATGCCCGCCCCTCTTGTCGCACGTTTGGAGAATCCCGGTTGAACCTTCACGCCGATCTATCGTTTTTCGCGCTCGTGACGCAGGCTTCGGTGGTCGTGCAGGCAGTTATGGTGCTGCTCGTTGTGCTTTCGGTGTGGTCATGGTGGCAGATCTTTCTTAAAATGTTTCAGTTACGACGCGCCACGACCGACACCAACTCGTTCGAGACCGACTTCTGGAAAGGCGGCGAGCTCAACGATCTCTACCAGCGCACGGCGCAAGCGCGCACGGGCAGCGGCATGGAGCATATCTTCACCGCCGGTTTTCGCGAATTCGCGAAACACCGCCGCCAAGGCAGCGCGTCGGCGGTGACGCTCGATAGCGCCCGCCGCGCCATGCGCGCCTCGTATCAGCGCGAGATCGACGCGATCGAGGCCCACCTTGCCGGCCTCGCCACCGTCGGTTCAGTGTCTCCATATATCGGGCTCTTTGGCACCGTTTGGGGAATCATGAATGCGTTTCGGGGTCTGGCCAACGTGAGCCAGGCGACGCTGGCCAATGTTGCGCCGGGAATCGCCGAAGCGCTGATCGCGACGGCGATCGGCCTCTTCGCCGCCATTCCCGCCGTCGTCGCGTACAACCGCTATACGCACGACGTCGATCGGCTTTCAGTGCGGTATGAATCGTTCATCGAAGAATTCTCGAACATTCTGCAACGTCAAGCGTGAGTTAAAAAAATGCGTCGCAGCCGCAAACCCATCAGCGAGATCAACGTCGTCCCGTACATCGACGTCATGCTAGTGCTGCTCGTGATCTTCATGGTCACGGCGCCGCTCATCAGTCCCGGGCAGATCGAACTGCCGTCCGTCGGCAGCAAGCTAACCATCCCCGTGCAGCCGCTTGAAGTCACGCTGCGGGACGACATGACGCTATGGATGCGCGATCAGGCGACCAATGCACCCGCGGCGCGAGTCACGCGCGACGAACTCGTCGCCCGCATCCTGGCCAAGCAAGCGAAGCAAGAGCAGCCCGTAGTCCTTGCCGCCGGCAAGAATGCGCGCTACGAGGATGTGTTGGGCGTGCTCGACTTGTTGCAAAAGAACGGCGTCAAAAAGGTGGGGCTGCTCGCGCGTCCTCCGGCGACCTGATCGCCGGCGATTTAAGTGGCACGAAGCGACCGTCCACGCTCGCCCCGCAAGCTGCAGCGCAAATGGCTCGCGCTTTGGCTCGCGGTCATTGTGCACGCGGTGTTCATTGCCTTCCTGATCGTTTCCGTTCGCTGGCAAAATCGCCCGCCATCGCCCGTCGTCGCCGAGCTCTATGCGCCACCGGTCAAGGCCCCAGCGCCGCCGCCACGGCAGGAGCCCGCACCGCAATCACCACCACCGAAACCCGAATCTCCGCCGCAACCTAAAGCTGAACCAAAACCGCAATCCAAACCTGAACCGAAACCGGAGCGTCCTGACTCGCGCCAGGCTGACATCGCGCTCAAAGCCAAACAAGAAGATGAGCGAAAGAGAAAAGAACAAGCCGAGCGGGACCGCAGGGAGGTCGAGATAAAAGACCGCGAGCGAAAAGCGATCGAGGACCGAAAAAAGCAGGAAGCCATGCGGACGGCCGAGACGCGTGAGCGGCAGCAGCGCGAAATCGAGGCGCTGCGCGCGCAAGCCGAGCGCGAGACACAATCGCGCGCACAGGCTACAGAGCGCGAAACCCAGTTGCGTGCGCAAGCCGAGCGGGAAGGACAGCAACGCGCCCGCGCCGCCGCCGAGGCGGCTGCGCGCTCGCGGGCAGAAGACGATTGGATCCGCCGGATTCAGGCCAAGATCCGAGGCAACGTCATCGTCCCCGAACTGTCCGGAAATCCGGTGGCGATCTTCGACATAGTGCAACTGCCTACCGGCGAAATCATCGACGTGCAGTTGCGCATGTCGAGTGGCGTCCGCGCCTACGACGACGCCGTGCAGCGCGCGATCTTGAAATCGTCTCCGTTGCCGCGACCGGAGCGCGCGGAACTGTTCCAGCGAACCCTCGCGCTCAAGTTCCGCCCGCGGGATTGACGGTCGGACTCGACCCGCGCGATTTCTTCTCGACGATCTGGATGGTGGTCCAGCTCCAGTCGGCGCGCTGCTCGACCAGATGACGCAAGGCGACTCTGTACAGCGAGCGGCCGGTGGTCAACGTCACGATGCGTCCATCGCCATACTCCTGCGTCGGCACGATCAGCGTTTTCATCGCGAGCGGCTTGTCGGGCCGCGATGGCGGCGGCAGATACAAGCCGACGAACCTCGCCCCTACCGTCGAAATGTCGATGCCGTCGACGACGAAACCCATGTCGTCCTTCGCCTGCCGTACCGTGTGCAACGTCCCGGGGACCAGACGGTCGGCGACAATCGACATGCCGGCCTCGATTTCGTCATTGCTGACCTTGTTCATGCGCCGCACAACGCCCAATACCCAATCGCTCACGTCGGACTGGCGCACGGCGACGAGCGCCCCCAAGACCAGCGTCTGTCCCACGCCGCCCGACGCCGAGAGACGCAAACCGGCGACGCTGCGATCCTTGACCTGCCACATCGGATCGGAGAACGACGAGAGGCTCATCGCCAGTGAGTCCTGCTCTTCCGGTACGCGGCGTCTTGGGCGCGAGCCAGCGGCGACTGCGTAAACCTCGATCTGCTCGCCGCCGCTGCCACCATCCGGCAGCGATTCAGACCCTTCCTGCCGCGACAGCTCGTGACAGATGCGAGCGAGTCCCACGCGCACTTTCGCCGCGACCTTGCAGGCGATCCGCTGATCGCGCCGCAACTCGGAATTTAGGTTAGGCGCAATCGACGGACTCACCTTCTCCAGGATCGCGATGCGCTCCTGATTGATGGGCGCGGCGGGACCTTGATCGGTGTTTTCCGCCTGCCGCAACGCGACGATCGCGCGCTCGAGCTGCTCGGAGAGCGGCGTTGTGTCGAGGTAGCGCAACATTGACCCGGAATCATTGCCGGTTCTGCGGCTCAACCCCGCTTTGCCGCCAATGTCGACAAAAAATCCCTCGAGCGAACGCGGCACGGCATCAAGCTGTAGGCGCCGGCTCCATGCGCGCAACTGCGCAGTAGCCCAATCGAGTTCCGCCGGCGTCATGTTGCCGGTGTTGAGTTGTTGCAGCAGCAGCACATACACGTACTCTAGCTCCACCGTCCACTGCGTCGCGTTGGGATTGGCGCTGCCCAAAGCCGTCGGCACTCGGTGAATATTGAGCTCGGACGCGCGCAGGTAGGCGCGGTGCAACTCCATCCACTTGCCCGGGATCCAGCGCTCGAAGCGAAAAACCCGTAGTTTCGCGTCGGTGCCGTAGTAATGGACGAGGCGCGCGAATAGAAGCGGCGCAAGCGGCTTCCATCGGGGATGGCTTGTCTGGCGCACTGTTTCTTCAAGCGCCGTTTGATACGCGTAGATGAATCCCTGCGTCAGCTGATAGACAGCCCCCCAGATGCGCTCCGACAATTTCGACGAAGTGTCGACATTCTCGACATATTGTTTGGTCAGTTGCCGGCGGTCCGTCCCCAGCGCGGCGTCAAGGAACTGGATCGCCTGCACGCGCGGGAGTTCGATCGTCTTGCGCGACTGGCGCATGACGTCGAACGCGCGCATCACGTGTTGCTGGCGGCCGAGGACATCCAGCGCCGGCAACTGGTGCAGCCAGCCCGATACGGACTTGGCCGTCAACAGCGGATCGGCAACATCCTTGGTTCCTGACGATAAGATACCGAACATGGCAACTCGTGAGGGGATAGGCGAGCGTCGAGGCCTACGACGCTGTTAACGATGTGCGACCCGCGACTCGACTGGGATTCGCGATGCACACGAATGAATGGCAAGCGGAACCAACATTTATAGCCCAAATCCAATGTGGGCGCAAAGTAGGCGCGCGGCTTCGCTCAAACAGTCGGCTACAATTTGTATCGGTCTCATATACTTTATTTAGCAGACGACGTTCGCGCCCGCTCTTCGTTACCCCATTCCCGGAAAGGTACTCCTCATGCTGTTCGTATCGCGTCGTCCGTTGTATAGCAACCGCCTGTCGTCCGACCAATTGCGCAAGCAGATGACTTGGTCTGCGCTATTCTTTCTCGTCCTGTCCACGAGTCTTGCGACAGTGGAGGCCGCATCGCCAACAACTACACCAGCAGGAGAAAGCAAGTTGGATGCCAAGTCTGGAGAGCTCCAAAAGATCGATGTCAAACAAGGAGTTGGGGCGGAAGCCACGAGCGGCAAACCGGTGCTCGTCCATTACACCGGTTGGTTGTACGATCCGGCGCAGCCTGAAGGCAAAGGCAAGAAGTTCGATAGCTCGCGCGACCGCGGCGTCCCCTTCGGTTTTTTTCTGGGAGCCGGCAAAGTGATCAAGGGTTGGGATGACGGAGTCGTCGGCATGCAGGTCGGCGGTCAACGCCGGCTCGTGATTCCGCCACAGATGGCGTATGGGGAACGCGGCGCCGGCGGCGTCATTCCAGCGAATGCGACGCTCGTGTTCGACGTCGAGTTGATCGAAATCAAGTAGGAGGTCTAAGAGGTGTTGCCTCGCGACAGCGGAACGATGGTCAAACGCCGGCTCGACTATCGTCCGCCCGCGTTTTTGATCCCCTCGATTCACCTCGAGGTCGATCTTGATCCCGCAGCTACGCGCGTCACGAGCGTCATCGAATTTCGGCGCAACCCAAACGCCGCACGGGAAGACCGCACGTCGGCGTTGATCCTCGATGGCGAGCAGCAGGACGATGTCTCGATCGAGCTCGATGGCGCGCCGGTCCCGCTGGAGGCGTTCACTCTGAACGAGCGCGCGCTGACGATTCGCGTCGTCCCCGACGCAGGGCGTCTCACCGTCCGCTCGCGGCTGGCGCCGGCGAAGAATCTCGCGCTGGAAGGGTTGTACGTGTCTTCGGGCGTGTTTTGTACGCAGTGCGAACCCGAAGGCTTTCGCCGCATCACCTATTTCGCGGACCGGCCGGACGTTCTGACTCAATATACGGTCACCCTTCGGGCCGATCTCGCCTATCCGGTGCTGCTTTCCAACGGCAATCTCGTTTCCCAGGGAAGCGAGCCCGACGGCCGTCATTTTGCGACATGGCACGACCCGTTCCCGAAGCCGTCCTATCTGTTCGCGCTCGTCGCCGGAAATTTGGCGGCGCTGGAAGACGAGTTCACGACGCGGCGGGGCCGGCGCATTGCGCTCAAGATTTTCTCGACACCCAAGAACCTGCCACGCTGCCGGCATGCGATGGACTCGCTCAAACGATCGATGCAATGGGACGAGGAGCGGTTCGGACTCGAATACGACCTGGACGCTTTCATGATCTTTTGCGCCGACGATTTCAACATGGGCGCGATGGAGAACAAAGGTCTCAACATCTTCAACAGCCGCCTCGTGCTGGCCGATGCCGCGACGGCGACCGACGACGACTACAGTGCGATCGAGAGCGTCATCGGCCACGAGTACTTTCACAACTGGACGGGCAACCGCGTGACGTGCCGCGACTGGTTCCAACTCTCGCTCAAGGAAGGGTTAACCGTCTTTCGCGATCAGGAATTTTCGAGCGACTTGAACTCGCGCGCTGTCGAGCGCATCGGCGCCGTCGAGTATCTGCGCCGTGACCAGTTTGGCGAAGACGCCGGGCCGATGGCCCATAACGTGCGCCCCGACGAATATCTGGAGATCAACAACTTCTATACGTCGACCGTCTACGAAAAGGGATCCGAAGTGATCCGCATGCTGCACACGCTGCTCGGCGCGAAGCGATTCCGGCGCGGCATGGATTTGTATTTCAAGCGCCACGATGGCCAAGCTATAACCTGCGACGACTTCGTCCAGGCGATGCAGGACGCCTCCGGCATCGACCTCACCCAATTCAGGCGCTGGTACAGCCAGGCCGGAACGCCGGTCCTCGCGGTCCGCGGAAGCTACGACGTCGCGGCGCGCACGTACACGCTCGACGTCGAGCAACGCACGGCGCCGACTCCCGGCCAGCCTACCAAGCTGCCGTTGCACATCCCATTCACCGTGGGCTTGATTGGGCCGGACGGTCGCGACATTCCGGTAAAGCTGGAAGGCGAGACGGCCCCCGTCGGGACCACCCGTGTGCTGGACGTGCGCGCCGCGCATCAGAGTTTCCGCTTCATCGACGTCGATGCCCCCCCAATCCCGTCGCTACTGCGCGGCTTTTCGGCGCCGGTCAAGCTTGAGTTCGCCTACACCGCCGACGAACTTGTCTTCCTCGCGGCACACGACAACGATCCAGTGAATCGCTGGGACGCGGCCCAACGCTGCTTTGTCAACGCTATCCTTGCGCTAGCCGCGGCGTATAGGCAGCGGGAACCGCTTGCGCTACCAAAGTCGCTTACCGACCTGGTGCGAACGCTGCTTGCCGACGGTACGAGCGACCCCGCGCTACTTGCGCTCGCGCTGTTGCCCCCCGATCCCGCGTACGTGGCAACGCTTACCCAAGCGATAGACGTCGATGCCATCACATGGGCGCGACAGTTCGTCGCAGGAGAATTGGTGTCCGGGCTGCGGCCCGAGTTCGAGGCCGTTTATCGCAGGCGCCGCGTGCGCGCTGCCTATGCACCCACCCCCGGGCAGGCCGGCGCGCGCAAGCTGGCGAATCTGTGCTTGCGTTATCTCGCGATGATGGACGACATGCCCGCGCGCGCGCTCGCCGTCGCACACTTCGATTCGTCCGACAACATGACGGAAACAATCGCGGCGCTGGCCGCACTGAAGGACGGTCACTCGTCCGAGCGCGATTCGCTGTTCGCGCGCTTCGAAGCGAAGTGGCGCAACGAGCCGCTGGTACTCGACAAATGGTTTTCGCTCGAGGCGAGCTCGATGCGGCACGATACGCTCCTGCGCGTCCGAGGGCTGCTTGTGCACCCGCGCTTCAATGCCCGAAACCCGAACCGCGTCCGTTCATTGGTTGGTTCCTTCGCGTTGCGCAACTTCGCGCGCTTCCACGGCAGCGACGGCGCGGCGTACACGTTTACTGCCGAACAAGTGATGGGACTTGATCCCACCAACCCTCAACTTGCCGCGACGATCGCCGGTGCGTTCAATTTGTGGAAACGCTTCACCGAACCACGTCGAGGCTTGATGCAGGCCGCGCTACAGCGGATTGCGCAGGCGCCGGGATTGTCGCCCGACGTCACGGAAGTAGTGACGCGGACGCTAGCGGACTAGGAGTGACACGATGATCCCGCAAGTCAGCGCTTTGAGAAGCTACGACCGCTGCATGTGAGCGCCTGCATTGAACGGCGCGGCACGCGTCCGCTCCAATGCAGGCAAATATTCCGTCGGCGCGCGGAACGGACGCGCTTGACTGTAGGAGACACCGCGCCGATCGGAATATTCACCAATACGTTTCGACGGTGATGTGTCCAGGCTCGCGCCGCCGGTGCCTGCGCATCCCGCGGGCTATAAGCACCGCCTGCGTGTCGTCGACCATCGCCGGATTGCCGCACAACATCGCGTGCGAGTTCTCCGCCGACAATGCGATACCCGTGCGGGCTTCCAGCCGGCCGTCGGTAATCGCCGCGGGAATGCGCCCGGACAGCGCGTCCGGATGAGCGTCGCGGCTCACGAACGGCACGAACGTAAACGCGCCCGCGTGCGCTTTACCAATGCTGGCGATTTCTTCACCGTACGAGAGTTCCTCGGCGTACCGGACCGCGTGGACCAGCACGATGCGGCCGAATTTCGTCCATGGCTCCGCCGTGCGCAACATCGACAAGAACGGACCGAGGCCGGTACCGGTGGACAGGCACCACAGCGTGTCGGTGGCTGGCGTTTCACCGGCGCTGAAAAAACCGTTGGCGCGCGGAGCGAGCCACACCGACGCGCCGATCTCCAGTGCCGCGAGCCGCGGTGACAACGGACCTTCCGGCAGCACGATGAAATAGAACTCGTGCGGCTCCTCACCCGGCGGATTGACGAACGAGTACGGCCGTCCCAGCATCGGCTCCTTGTGGTCTGCGGGGGCGGGCAGCGCCAAGCGTCCGAACTGGCCGGCGATGAACGTCACTTGAGGCGCATCGACCTGCAATGAAATGAGGCTTCCCGTCCACTGCCGTTTGCCTGCGACGCGGCCCTCCACCCATGCGGTCATGCCGATCCGACCTTCCGTGTCGCGTAAAATCCCTGGATTATGCCTACGTCGAAGCGCGCGACGACAATCGCCGGGACGAATGTGTACTTGCGCCCGCCGCGCCCTTCCGACGCCGTAGCGTTTTTGCGCAGCGTGCGGGCAAGCGCCAAGCTGCACCGCTACTGGGTCAAAGTGCCGGACTCACCAAGGCACTTCGCCGCGTACGTGCGCCGTTATGCGCAACGGGCGAAAGCGCCGCGCCACGCCGGGTTTCTCGTGTTGCGGCGTACCGACGACGCGTTGGTGGGCGCCTACAACTTCTCGGAAATCGTGCACGGCGCGTTCGAGAGCGCGTATCTCGGCTATTACGCTTTCGCGCCGCTCGCCGCGCATGGTTACATGACCGAAGGCCTGCATCTCGCGCTTGATATCGCGTATCGCAGATTGCGGCTGCACCGTATTGAAGTGAACATCCAACCGACGAATTTCCGATCGGTCGCGTTGGTCGAGCGCGTTGGATTCACCTGCGAGGGTTATTCGCGACGCTACGTAAAAATCGCCGGTCGCTGGCGGGATCACGTCCGCTACGCAATGCTTGCCGAAGATTGGCGCGCGTTGCGCAGCCGGCACCGGTCTCGTCACAAGCGTTGATGACTCAAAATTTCCACGTCATGCGCACGCTCCTCTTGGTCATCGCGGCGGTCGCTCTTGCCGCATGCGCGGCCGCCACGATCAACCCAGAAACCCCGATATCGGTCCAGCGCTTAGGCTTAGCGCCGTTTCAGGCACATGAAGAATGTCTACAGCTCGTTCCGGGGGATCAGCTCGACTATCGGTTCGAGGCAGGCGCCCAGCTCGCATTCAACATTCATTATCGCGAAGGAACCACGGTCGTCATGCCTCTTTCGCGCGAGAACACCAAGGAGGAAATTGGCTTGTACGCGCCGAGTATCGCGCAATACTATTGCCTGATGTGGGAAGCCGGCGCGCAAGCCACCACGCTCGATTATCGCGTGCGTCTCAAGCGTGCACTGCGCTAGCCGCGCCTCCGTTGGTCGGCGCACTCTCGCGATCGACCTCGACGGCACGCTGATCGACAATTTCGCGGGCATTGCCGGCTGTATTCGTCACGCACTTGCGAGCCTCCAAATCGCTGACCTCGGGGACGACGCGTTGCGCGCCTGTGTCGGCCCGCCCATGCGCGAATCGTTGAGGACGCTGCTTGGGAGTGCCGACCCCACTCTGGTCGAGACGGCGCTTGCTCACTACCGCAACCGCTACGCGACGCTTGGATGGCGAGAGAACGTCGCTTACCCTGGTATCGGCGGCCTGCTGAACTCACTCGCCGATAACGGCGAGCGGTTGTACCTGTGCACGACCAAACCGCAGCAATTTGCGAAGATGATCGTGGCGCATTTCGGGTTCGTCGACCATTTCATCGGCATCTACGGGACCACTTATGACGGCGCGCTCGACGACAAGGCCACGCTCTTTTCCCATATGCTGACCCAAGAAACCCTTGAACCGGCGCGATGCGTCATGATCGGTGACCGCCAGCACGACGTTCGCGCCGCGCGCAACAACGGCGCCCGCTCGATCGGCGTACTTTGGGGGTACGGTTCGCGCGCTGAACTGGACAACGCGGGGGCGGGTGCGATCGTCGCCACGCCGGAAGAGTTGGCGATCGTGTTAGACCGGGATGCGTGGCGTTGACGAAAGTACGACGTGCCATCGAAGGTCCGTGCATTTGGTATGTTCGGCAACCCAGCCAGTTCTTCGACAAGACCTTGGCACCACTGGGCACCGTGCTTGTGCTCGAAGTCGAGGGTTGGGCGGGGTTCGGAAGAAACGGACGACCGCAGTTCTGGTTCGGCCCAGGAGAGAACCCCCCGGAGCCAATTCACGTCGCTTTCGCAGCCGAGAATCGCGCTCAGGTCCGCGAAACCTGAATCACTCCGAACCATACCACCACTCGAGCTGGAGGTCGGCTTGTGGCACTTCCACTCCATTCAAAGGCGCCCTAACCCAGCGAATACGAACTCGTCATCAGCGACCGCCGGTCACGCTCAGGAAGAGTACGACGACGATCAAGATCACCAATACGAGTAGCGCGATCTTCCATGGGCTCTTCGGATACTCGCCGGCGACCGCACCCGTGACTCCGTTTTGCACGCACTGGAAGGTCCGGGCGCCGTAGTTGTACGACATCAGCCAGATCGGCGCCAGGATGTGCTTGAACGTCTGGGCCGAATACGTCGTAGGGGCGTTCAGATTGCGATAGGTGTCGCCGCCGATCTGCGCCGCGCACATCGCCTGCACTTTCGCGTCGATTGCTGCCCGCGCCCGCTGCGCGGCACCGACCAGGTCGAGTTGATATCGTTCGACCACCCAGCCGGCGACATACGCGGCGTCGTAAGGTTTGAGCGAAGGCGTCGGAAACGGCTCGATGCCGCGGAGCAGCCGCGGATGCACGCCGACCGAGGCGCACACCAGATCGTCGTCAAAAAAATGCGAGATGTGCCCGGCGGCGGGCTCCCAACGGACGTTTCGCACTTGCCGCGTTTGCGTCTGTCCGTTCTGTGTGTAGGTTTCCGTCGTATAGTAATAATGGCCTGCCTCCGCGGTCCACTGCGCGTCCACGTGTGCGTCGAAAGTCCAGTACGGTAAGTAGATTCCCTTGACGGAATCGGTCAAGGCGCGCTTCTTCAGTGCGTTCGGGGCGAGCCATAACTTGCCGTACCACTGACGGATCCGGTCGCGGGCGCTGGCCTCGCCGATGACAAAGGGCAGGACGGATTCCGGCCGCAACGCGGGCTTCGCTTCGGCATACGGCACGAGTTGCGCCGATCCGCAGAACTCGCAGTTCTGCGCCTGCCTCTTGGGATCGAACACCGAAATCGCATGGCAACTTTGGCACTTGACCTCGCGCCGCTCGATTTGCCAGCCGCGCGCGTCTGCAGCAATCCCGCGTAGCGCTTGGCCAAGGTCATGTTCGACGATTGTCCCGGTCGCATCGAGCTTGGCCGGCGATTGGGTGCCGCAGAAGGGGCAAATGAGCTTTTGTTGCGCTGGGTTCCAGTTTGCCTCGCCGCCGCAAGCAGGACACGCGAACTTTGCGCTGGCCGCGGTTGCATCCATCGCGCGCGTACGCTAACGAATCCGCGTTAACGAAGGGCGTAGCCGACGACGCGCCAGCGCCCGTCGCTTTCGCGCTCAAGAGAAATCGATTCGATGACCACGCTGCGGTTCGCGAACGTCGTGCGAAACTGCAGCAGCGCGTACTCGCCCGGGGGCTGGTTCGGGAAGTTGCTGCGAAAATCGGTTGCGTTGAGCGTGCGCTGAATGAGCGCCCCAAACGGTGAGCGCTGCGCTGCTAGCGCCTGCGACCATTGCTCCGGCGTCATTGCGGCTTGGAATTTTTTGCCTGCCGCCTGCCAAGCCGCCTGCGCATCGCCGGCGTCGGTCAGTTTGAACCATTCGCGCGCGACGTATTGCGCCTCGCTCGCCCGCGGATCCTGGCTGAATGCCGGCGCGCACGCTGCAAGCGCCAAGAGCGCCACCAACTGCCGGCGTCGTAGTTGCGAAAACACGATCAGTCCTTGAGAAACGCGTCGACCGCCGCGCGCGTGACGCGCCATTGCGTACCGATCCGGCGACCCTTGAGATCGCCTGCGTCGAGGCTTGCAAACACATCCGACTCGGCGACGCCCAGCATCTGCGCGACCTGCGCAGGGGTCATCAACTCGGGGACCCCCGCGGCACCCGCCACGCCCGCATTGATCGTCGGCGAAGGGATGCCCGGCGTGGATTGCGCCATCAATCCTCCACTTTGATTCATCATCTGCTGCGCCATGGCCATGCCGACGGCCATTTCCGCAGCGACGCCGCCGGCGCCGCTGCCGCCTTTCTCCAAACCCTGCGCCATTTGAAACTTGACGTAATCGTTCAGGTTGCCAACAGCGGCCATGCTCGAGCGTTTGTCGATCGCCTCTTCCACTTCCGGCGGGACCGACACGTTTTCGACGATGAACGAAGTCATCGAGAGCCCGTACTTGTCGCCGATGACCGGGTTGATGAGCGGCAGCAATGCCTCCCCTAGCTCACCATAGCGGGCCGCGACGTCCAGCGCGGGGATGTGCGCGCTCGCTAATGCATCGGAGAAGACGCTGACGATGCGCGACCGCATCGCGTCATTGAATTCGTCGAGCCGGAAATGGTCGTCGGTGCCGGCGACTTCCTGCAAGAACTTCCTTACGTCGACGATGCGGAAATCGTACGTGCCGTACGCGCGCAGTCGGACGATTCCGAAGTCGTTGTCACGCATCATTACCGGATTCGCGGTTCCCCACTTGATTCCGGTGAACACACGGGTGACAACGTAGTAGACATCGGCTTTGAACGGGCTTTCGAGCGCGTACTTCCAGCTCTTCAAATTCGTCAGGATCGGGATGTTGTCGGTCGTAAGCGTGAATTTGCCTGGGCCAAAAGTGTCGCCGAACTGGCCCAGATAGACAAACTGAGCTGTCTGCGATTGGCGGACGATGAGCTGCGCGCCGTTCTTAATCTCTTTGTCCTCGTCCGGGAAACGGTAGGAAAGCGTGTCGCGCGAATCATCGGTCCATTCGATGATGTCGATGAACTGTTTTTTGATGAAATCCAGAATTGCCATTGGTCTCCCTCGAGTCGAATCTTTGAAAGCGCCTGCGGCCGGTCTGTAAGCTGCCGGCTTGGAGCTATTTTTTTGCGGAAGCCTTCTTGGCCTCTGCTTCGGCTTTTTGGAACTGCGCTTCAAGCCGCTGCGCGGGCAGCGCGCCGGGAATTAGCGATCCGTCGGCGAAGACGAGCGTCGGTGTCGCGGTCACGTTCATTTTTTGCCCCAAAGCCGCAGTCGCCGCGACCGGGTCGCCGCAATCGCCCTTGTTGTCGGGCAATTTGCCCGAGACGAAGAACTCGTCCCAAGCCCGCTGCCGGTCGGGTGCGCACCAGATCATCTTCGATTTGCGCGCGGCATCCGGATGCAGCTGGTCGATCGGATACAGGAACGTGTAGATCGTGACGTTGTCGATCGTCTGCAATTCCTGCTCGAGCTTGGCGCAGAACGGACAGTCAGCGTCGGAGAAAACGGCGAGCTTGCGTTCTCCGGTTCCCTTGACTTTCTTGATTGCGAGCTGCAGCGGCAAACTGTCCCAGGGAACACGATTCAGATCCCGCAAGCGCGCTTCCGTCACATTCTGCTTGGCCGCGGTGTCGAAGAGCTGGCCGATCAGCACGAAGTTGGTTTTGGCGTCGGTGTACACGATCTGATCAGGCAGCACGACTTCGAACAAGCCGCCGTAATTAGTCTTGGTCACTTGCCGAATTTCCATTCCTGGGAACTTTTGCTCCATTCCTTTTTTGACCGCCGACGCTTCGGCGTTTATCGGCGCTGCCGCCGGCGTTTGTGCCCAGACAGCGCTGGAAAGGCCAAACGCCAGCGCAACGGACGGCGCCAGCACGTGGCGTAACAATGAAGCGTTAAGGGTCATGAACCGGTATCCAAAAAAATGAGCGTGCAGTCTAGGGGAGCGAAGGGGTGTACCGCCGCCCGCACGGACGCTCAAAACCCACCGCCCGTCGCCAAGTCGCCGTTCGCGCACGCATTGCAACGACACTTGAATGATTTAGGACAGTTTAGCGCAGCGCAGGTTGCGCCAGCGCGCGTTTGACGATAGGCAGCCGATCGACGGCGGTCAGTCCTGTATTGCGCAACTGCTTGAGCCAGGGCGAGCGCGTACCGAACAGCCGCGTCAATCCATCGGTGACTGCTTGCATCGCGAGTATCGGTTCGGCGCGCCTGCGCGCAAACCGCGCGAGCAATATCGGCGCACCGGGATCGTGCACCGGCCCGCGCTCGGATTCGATCTGTGCCAATGCGTGCGCATCGCCGAACCCGAGATTCACGCCCTGTCCCGCCAACGGATGCACGACGTGCGCCGCGTCGCCGACCAGGACGAGCCGATGGGCGACGGCGCTTGGCAGCCTCAGAAACGCAAGCGGGAATCCGGTTGCAGCCGTAATGCACGTGAGCCTTCCTAAAGCGCGTTCACCGGCTACGGCGACGCGGTCCGCAAGCTCGGTCGCGGAGAGCGGCAAGAGTTCTTGGGCTAGC
The DNA here is from genome assembly GCA_037719965.1 of Casimicrobiaceae bacterium. Classification (GTDB taxonomy): domain Bacteria; phylum Pseudomonadota; class Gammaproteobacteria; order Burkholderiales; family Casimicrobiaceae; genus VBCG01. The sequence goes on from JBBJMT010000008.1 coordinate 55,450, forward strand.
ACGTCGGGCGCGGACCAGACAATCGAGATGCGCCTGTCTGGTAGCGGCAGCCACGCAAGGATGCTGCCATCGCTGCGAAACCATTGCCGCGCCACGCCATGATGCGCACGCTCGCACGCGAAATTGGCCACCACCGCCGTCTGATCGTACGATTTGGGTGCCGCATCGATGCCGGCGGCGGCACGCACCCACGACCGGACGCCATCGGCGCCAACGATGAGCCGCGCCTCCAGTTGCTGTCCGTCGTCCAAGGTAAGCACGCCTTCTTCCGCCGACCAGTCAAGGGAAGCGAACGCAGCGCCGCCCACGACGCTCACACGAGCCGCGTGGACGAGCGGCAACAGCGCTGCACGCAGCACGCGTTCCTCGACGATCCACGCCAGCGCGCGAACTCCTAAATCGTAGGCGGAAAAATCGAGCGCTGACCCACTGTCACCGACGACATGCATCGCCTCGATAGCCGTGACTCTTTCGGCGGGGAGGTGTTGCCACGCGCCCACCGCGCGCAGAAAGGATGCGCTGCCGGGGCTGATTGCATACACGCGCGCGTCGAACTCGTCCGCCGCGGCAACAACGGTGGCGATGGAACCTCGATCAACGAGCGCGACTTTGAGGCCGCTGCGGGCGAGTGCCGGTGCAAGCGCCAAACCGACTAACCCAGCGCCGGCGATCAAGACGTCATAGCGGTCGCTCACGGTGTTGTAACGTCGCCGCCCAGCACCTCGATTGTGTGGTGCTGATTCGTATAGATGCAAACTTCACCGGCAATGGTGAGCGCTTGCTTGACGATGTCCGGCGCGGACAATGCCGAATGGTCGAGGAGCGCACGCGCCGCCGCTTGGGCAAACGCACCGCCGGAGCCGATCGCGACAATGCCATGTTCGGGCTCGAGCACATCGCCGGTACCGGTCACGACCAGCGACGTCGAGAGATCGGCCACGGCAAGCATTGCCTCCAGCCGCCGCAACACGCGGTCCGACCGCCAGTCCTTGGCCAGCTCTACCGCGGAGCGCGTGAGATGGCCCTGATGTTTTTCGAGTTTTGCCTCGAACCGTTCGAACAGAGTAAACGCGTCGGCGGTCGCCCCGGCGAAACCCGCCAGCACGCGCTCGTGGTAGATGCGCCGGACCTTGCGCGCCGTCGCCTTGATGATCACATTACCCAGCGTGACCTGACCGTCACCGCCCAACGCCACTGCGCCGTCTCGACGCACGCATAGAATCGTCGTGCCGTGAAAGATATCCATGGGAAAAAGCCTTGGTCGGGCCGGTCTGCGCGCCGCCGCGCGCGGCAGAGAGATGCTGCAGCAGCGTTGGCTTCTAGCCCTTCTTGACGAAATGGCGCGGCGAAACGCCGATCAGCAGCAGCATCGCGCGAATGATCGGGCTGACGCCGATGAATTGGATCGCCTTGCGCTGCGTCTCGATGCGATTGATCGCGTTGACTAATCCGCCAGCGGCGACAAAGTCGATGCGCTCGACCGCCGTCATATCGATCGGGACCACCGCCTTGCGTTGCGCGAACTCGTGCAGCTGCGCAAGTTGCGGTGTGTTCGAGCCCGCCATCACGCCATTGAAAACGAGCATGTCGACGTCGGCTGCGGCGTCGCCGCTCTCGAGCCGGGCGCCACCGCCGGCGGGGGCAGCCTCGGTCTCCGGTCTGGGCGGCGGCTCCCAAGATGGCGGCGAGAGCTCGAATGCGATGGCATATTCGATCGCGCGGTCGTCGAAGGCGATCTGGTCATACATGAACTGCAACAGTTCCAGCGAGAGCAGCCACGCACCTTCACCGCCGTCACGTCCTTTTTTTACCCTCGTGTCGAGCGCCGTCCGCAGCTTCTCCGGTCGCTGCAACGTCACAGAGAACCGGCGCTTGCGCGCTTCGGCGAGAGCAGCCGCGAGGAGCCGGGCGCCCGCGTCGTCGCATCCGGTAACCGACGTGAGATCGAGCCGCGAACCCGGAACATTTTTGGCGATCGTGCGCTTTAAGTTTTCTATCTGCGGCAGGCTCGCGGCGGTAAGCTTGCCGGTAATCGGAACGTAGCCGCCAACCACCACTTTGCGATCGGGCTCTAACTTCGCGGTTTCATCCCACGCCGGCGCGGATCGTTCGAACTGGACAACGTACTGCAGCGCGAGTTGTTCGAACGCAGCCCGGTCGGCGATGCGCTGCAGAATGTCGAAGAGTGCCAGCCACGCTAGGGCCGACTGTTTGGCGTCGTAGTCGTTTTGCACGCCCTCCTCCAGCAGTGCTCGCGCGGGCGTCGTCTGCCCGCCGGCGTAGAGCAATGCCGCATTTTCGAGCACCGCGCACAAGCCGGGATTCGCGCGCGTAACCTCCATTGCCAAGGGGGCGTTGGGCCATTCGATCAGACTGACTCCAGTGACGGTGATCTCGCCCGTGGGTTCGATGTTGCGCGCGACGTTGCGTGCGTCCCCGCGCCGTTTGTCCTGCACCTGCGCGGCGAGTTCGCGCGCAGACACCGGGCGCGGCCGAGTGCTAGCCGACGTCTGCGGAGCGACGTCACCGGCAGCGGTTTTCGGTTCCGGCTTCGGCTGATCGGGTTTCTTGACCGGCGTTCTGGAGAAAAAAGCCATAGCAGCGGCAACCCGCCCGGGATCGTAGATGTCGGATTATGTTCCCAATTTCCGGGTGGTAACAAGCCACCGGTCGCGACACGCGAGAGAAGTTCGACGAAACGGCGCTGACGAGCCGTCAGGCTCTCGTTTAGCGCAAAACGCGCGCAAGCGCTGGCAGGCGCCAAGGCGGCGGCATTCAGCAAGAATCGGTTTATGCCAGGTTTTTTTCCGCAAATTCCCAATTCAACAATTTATCGATGACGGCGTCGACATACTCGGGGCGTTTGTTCTGATAATCCAGATAATAGGCGTGCTCCCATACGTCGATTGTGAGCAGCGGCTTCTGGCCTTTGGTCAACGGCAACTCAGCATCGCCGGACTTGACAACCTTCAGCTCTCCACCATCCAGCACCAGCCAACCCCAGCCAGTCCCGAACTGGGAAACGGTCATCTTCGCGAATTCCTTTTTGAAATTGTCCAAACCTCCAAACGCCGTGTCTATCATCCCCGCGAGCTTGCCGGTAGGCTTGCCGCCGCCGCCCTTTTTCATGCTCAGCCAATAGAACGTGTGGTTCCAGGTTTGCGCGGCGTTATTGAAGAGTTCGACCTTTTCGGCCTGGCCTGCGCTCTCGGCGATGATCTTTTCGAGCGACGCGCTCTCGTATTCGGTGCCCGCGATCAGCTTGTTGAGATCGTCGACGTATTTTTTGTGGTGCTTGCCGTAATGATACGAGATGGTATTAGCCGAGATCACCGGCTCGAGCGCGTTCTCGGGATAAGGCAGCGGCGGTAGCTTGAACATGGTTGTCTCCTCGCGAATGTAGGTGCGCTCGCGCCGGTCAACATGAAACCCGGCGCGGCATTACCACCCGCCGTAACTGTAATCGGGATCGCGGCGTCGCGTCTGTCGGGTCTTCGCTGACACGACGCGGGGACGTTGTTTCCCGCCGTTCTGCCGAAAATCGTGTGGCTTTGCCACCGATTTTCGGGAAGCTTCCCGGCCGAAAGTAGGTTTTTACTTTCGGCCGATTTAACTAATCGCCGTACATTTTCTGCACGCGTTCGCGCCGTTCCTGCGCCTCGAGCGAGAGCGTCGCCGTCGGCCGGGCGATCAATCGTGGAACGCCAATGGGATCGCCGGTTTCCTCGCACCAGCCGTACGACCCATCATCGATCATCCGCAACGATTTCTCGACTTTTTTCAAGAGCTTGCGCTCGCGGTCGCGAGTGCGCAGCTCGAGCGTGTACTCCTCTTCGAGCGTCGCGCGGTCGGACGGATCGGTCGTAACTTCGTTCTCGCGCAAGTGTTCGCCAGTATCGTCGGCGTTTTGCAACAATTGGTCGCGCAGTTCCAGCAGCCGTTTCTTGAAAAACGCCAGTTGCGGTTCTTTCATATAGTCCTTTTCGGGCGCCTTGAGGATCTCCTCTTCGGTCAACTCGCGGACTCGTTTAACGGCAGGTGCCGTTTTGGTTGCTGTTTTCGCTGCCATACTCCGATTCACCCTTTTCCCGTGTGCTTCTAGATAGCGTGCCGATGAAAAAGACGCCGGTGTTCTGACGCTATTCCAACCGCCCATCCCGGCGAAAATCGCCCATTATAGTGGCTCAAGCCAATCCGGTCCAAGCCCTCGTGCACTACCGAACTTAAGCAGGGCTGCGACAAGCTTCGCCGGTCAGCCTAATATAGCCCTAACAAAACAAAGGTTTTGCATGCCTGCGCCGCCGATGCTGACAATACGCCGTCCCGATGATTGGCATCTGCACCTGCGCGACGGGGCGCTGATGTCTGCCGTTGTCGGCGCCAGCGCCCGCGTATTCGGCAGAGCAATCGTCATGCCCAATTTGCAGCCGCCCGTCACCACGGTCGCAGCGGCGCGCTCGTACCGGGATCGGATCATGGCTGCGTTACCCGCCGCGACCCGTTTCGCGCCTTTGATGACGCTCTATTTGACGGATAACACGCCAGTCGAAGAGATTGCCCGGTCGAAAGCGTCGCAGATCATCCACGCCGTCAAGTATTACCCGGCCGGTGCCACGACCAACTCGGAATCGGGGGTCACGGCGCTCGACCGCATGTATCCGGTCCTGGCCGCGATGGAAAAACAGGGTGTCGTGCTGTCGGTTCACGGGGAGGTCGCCGCGCCGGATATCGACATGTTCGATCGCGAACGCGTGTTTCTGGACGCGGTCCTCACGCACCTCCTCATGGATTTTCCAGGACTTAGACTAGTCCTCGAGCACATCACCACCAGCGACGCGGCGGCATTCGTCCACGATGCCGGGAGCAATGTCGCGGCGACTATTACGCCGCAGCACCTCCTCTATTCGCGCAACGCGCTTTTAGCGGGGGCCTTAAGACCGCACCTTTACTGCCTGCCTATTCTCAAGCGGGAAAGCCATCGCCAGGCGTTGGTCGCGGCCGCGACCTCGGGCAATCCCAAATTTTTTTTGGGGACCGACTCCGCGCCGCACCCTCGGCGCCTGAAGGAGTCTGCCTGCGGATGTGCGGGCTGCTTCTCCGCACACGCGGCCATCGAGCTCTACGCCGAGGCGTTCGAAGACGCTGCCGCTCTCCCCGCGCTTGAAGGTTTTGCGAGCCACTTCGGCGCCGACTTCTACGGTCTGCCGCGCAACGCCGACACGATCACATTGACGCGCGAGTCATGGCGCGTTCCGGCCGCTTACCCGTTCGGCGACGATGAGATTGTTCCGCTGCGCGCGGGTGAAGAGGTGCGGTGGAGGGTGGCGCCTTAAAACAATGCCCGCCGTTGGAAGAGGCCGGGATTCGAACTCCCTAGATTTCTGCGTCGACACCCGCTAGAGTTCTACGTACCGTGCGCGAAAAAAATCCGGCGCCGACTTCGTTCGGCGCCCAGCGCGAAGCGTGCGGAAGACCGTGCCCGATGCGCTACAGAGGAGGAGTCATGCGAATTTCATTGGCAATCAGCCTATCCGTTTTCGCCGCAACCTTGGCGGGCGCCGCCGGCGCCGTGACCACCACCGTGGTCGACGTTCCCACCCGGGGGACCAACGTGCGAATTCTCTACCTGCGCCCGGACGCCCCAGTCGCCAACGTTGTCATATGGCCCGGCGGCGAAGGCTTCCTGGGGATCCAGAGCGACGGAACGATGACCACGGAGCTTGCCGCCTGCAATCCGGCTGTTCGCAATCGGCAAGCCTTGGCGGATCATGGCTACGCGGTCGCGGTCGTCGACGTAGCGTTCGATGGCGCACCGTGGAACTACGGGGACATGCTCGAAGTCGTTCGTTACCTGCAGGCGCGCGACCAGGTCCCCACCTGGGCGATAGGCGGAAGTACGGCAACGCAAAGCACCGTGGACCTGGTGGCCAGGCTACCCTTGGCCAACGGGCTGGGAGCAGTCTTCTACTCCAACGAAAACTTTACTGCCGCGCAGGCCGCATTGATCACGCGCCCATCGCTGGTCGTCTACCATCCAAGCGATTCGAGAAATCGTGGCGCCGCGCTGTTCAACGCGTTGACTTCGGCACCGGCCAAGCAACAAGTCACTCTGACCGGCGGGAACAATTCCGGTTGCGCCGGATACCACACCTTGAACGGGCTCAATGGGCCATTCTTGGCCGCGATCTTCGGTTTCATCGACCTACACAACCCGACGTTGGTCTACACGCCATTGGGGCAATCCGCATCCGCGGTCGCGGTCGAGTACTACAACGTGGAGCTCGACCATTATTTCCTCACGCACCTCGCAAACGAGATCGCGATCCTGGACGCCGGCGTCACGATTAAGGGCTGGGCGCGTACCCTCCAGTCGTTCAAAGTGTACCCGGCCGCCCAGACCGGCACTTCGCCGGTGTGCCGGTACTACATTCCGCCGAACAAAGGCGATTCGCACTTTTACGGCCGCGGCACCGCGGAGTGTGATGCGACTGGCCGTGCCAACCCGTCGTTCGTGAACGAGGATCCACAGTTCTTCCACGTCTTGCTGCCGTCCGCAGGCGCGTGCCCGGCCGGAACGATCGCCGTGTACCGGGTCTTCAGCAGCCGCGCCGATGCGAATCACCGCTACCTGGTGAGCCGCTCGCTGCGCGACCAAATGGTCGGTAGGGCCTGGCTTGCCGAGGGCGATGGGCCGGACCTGGTCGTGATGTGCGCGCCGGCCTAGCGGCCGGCTCGCCGCCAGGGGCCCAACATGGGTCGAGTCCCGGGATAGCATTTTCCAGCTTCGTTCATATCGATCACCCTGGGTAAGATGATCGATCCAAGACCCTCATTTCAGCCTCCTATCCCGTTGGAAACACGGGGACCGTTTTCGCCCTCCTATGGCGTTGGAAGAGGCTCCGGTGGCGCGCCGCTGCCAATCCGCGTAAACTCCGCGACCCGAAGCCAGTCAGACCGTCGCTGCCCGTTGCCGTGCAAACCGCGCGGGGAGAGGAAAGTCCGGGCTCCGTAGAGCAGGATGCTGGGTAACGCCCAGACGCAGTAAGTCGCCGCTTAGCAGCGGCCGACGAAGGCGATGAACAGGGCCACAGAGACGAGTCGCTTCGTTTTTTAAATGAAGCGGGTGAAACGCGGCAACCTCCATCCGGAGCAACACCAAATAGGCGGACGCGAAGTATCAACGCAGGCTGCTCGCCAAGTCCGCGGGTAGGTGGCTCGAGCGCAGCGGCAACGTTGCGCCTAGAAGAATGACGGTCATAGCGCACGGGCGACCGTGCGCCGTAACAGAACCCGGCTTATCGGCTGACTTCGGCTTTATACGTTTGGAAAAGGTTTCTGCCGACCTCGTATCGCTGGTGACACAAAACCGCTGGTCGCACGAACCTTTAGCGCGAGCGCCGCACGTCAGTCAAGATTTCGCGTGCGGCGTTTTTCCCCGGAATGCCGGTCACGCCGCCGCCAGGATGCGCACCCGATCCGCACAGATAGAGGCCGCGCACCGGCATCCGGTAGTTCGCGTGGCCCAGCACAGGGCGCGCGGCGAAGAGCTGATCGAGGCTCAACGCACCATGGAAGATATCGCCGCCGGTCAACCCGAATTCGCGCTCGAGATCGAGCGGCGATAGCACGCGTCGCGCCAACACGCTTGCCTTGAAGTTCGGTGCCGATCGCGTGACCGTGTCGATCATCAGATCCGCGACCTCTTCGCGCCAATCGTCCCACGTGCGTCCGGGCAACACGTCCGCTACGCGCGGATTGGCATGCTGGCAAAACAGGCTTGCGACGTGCTGTCCGGGCGGCGCCAGAGAATCGTCGACCGTCGACGGAATCAACATTTCGACGATCGGCACGCGCGACCAGCCCAGCGTGCGCGCGTCGAAATAGGCGCGCTCCATATAGGCAAGCGACGGCGCCAGGACGATGCCGCTCTTGTGATGCGGTTGCACGTTGCGTCCCGGCAGCGCGCTGAAATCCGGCAATTCGGAGAGTGCTACGTTGATCCGGAACGTGCCGGAAGCGCAGCGATAGCCGGCGATGCGCGCGCGGAAATCCGCATCCAGATGTTCGGGCGCAACCAGCCGCTCGAACAGCAGTTTGGGATTCACATTGGCAACGACCCGGCGGGCCTCGATCACCTCGCCGGATTCGAGCTCGACGCCGGTTGCGCGTCCGCCGTGAATGGTGACGCGGGCGACCGAGGCGTCGGTGCGCAAGGTCACTCCGCGCGCTGCGCATTCCGCGGCCATCGCCTGAGTAATGGCGCCCATGCCGCCGCGCGCGTGTCCCCACTGACCGCGCTTGCCGTTTACCTCGCCGAAGACATGATGCAAGAGTACATAAGCGGATCCCGGCGTGTAGGGACTGGCGAAATTGCCGACAACGGCGTCGAAGCCGAACGCCGCCTTGATCGGCGCCGATTCGAACCAGCGGTCCAAGATGTCGCCGGCGCTCTTGGTGAAAAGGTCCAAGAGATCGCGGCGCTCGGCGAGCCCCATGGCGCGGAAACTCTTGGCGAGCTTCAATGACTGCAGCACGAGCGCCGCGTCGGCCAAGGCGCCCGCACGCACATTGGGTGGCGTTGTGTTCGTGATCTCCCGCAACACGGCCGCAACGCGCTCGAGCATCGCGTAATACGCAGGCAACGTCTCGGCGTCGCGACGTGAAAACTTGCTGACCTCGGCCTGCGTCGCTTGGACGCCGCCGCCAACTTTCAAATATTGGCCATCGGGCAGCGGCAAAAAATTCGCGATAGGACGTTCGCTGATCGCGAGCCCATGCTCGGCCAGCCGCAAGTCGCGGATCACTTGCGGATCGAGCAGGCTCACTGTGTAGCTTGCCGTCGAATTGCGAAAACCCGGATGGAATGTCTCGGTGACGGCGGCTCCGCCCACTATTCCGCGCCGCTCGACGACTACGACTTTGAGTCCCGCTCGAGCGAGATATGCCGCGCAGGTCAAACCGTTATGGCCTGCGCCGATGATGACCGCGTCGAAGCGATGAAGCTTGTTTGCGCTGGAGCGCAGGAAGGGGTGGCCGACGGGCAAATTACTCTTCCGTCATCCCGGCCGCCACATTCGAGAAACCGCAGTCGACATAGGTGATCTCGCCGGTCACTGCGCTCGCGAGGTCCGAGAGCAGGAATGCCGCGACGTTGCCGACCTCGTCGATTGTGACGTTGCGTCGCAATGGCGCGGTCTTCTCGACAAAGCGCAGAATCTTGGAAAAGCCGCCGATGCCCGCCGCCGCGAGGGTCTTGATCGGCCCGGCGGAGATGGCGTTCACGCGGATCCCTTCGGGTCCCAGGCAAGATGCGAGATACCGGACGTTGGCTTCGAGACTCGCCTTGGCCAGGCCCATCACGTTGTAATTGGCGAGCGCGCGCACCGAGCCCAGATAGGTCAACGTGAGCAGCGCGCCGCTGCGTCCCGCAAGCAACGGCCGCGCCCCCTTCGCGAGCGCCGCGAAGCTATAGCTCGAAATATCGTGCGCGGTGGCGAACGCCGCACGCGTCATACCGCTTAAGAAATCCCCAGCCAGGGCTTCGCGCGGTGCGAAGGCGATCGAATGCAGCAAGCCTTCCAGCGTGCCCCATTCCGTCTTCAAGCGATCGAACAAAGAGTCAATCTGTGCGTCGGACGCGACATCACACGGCCAGACCGGACAGTTGCCAAAATCCTGCGCAAGCTTGACGACGCGGTCCTTGAGCTCCTCGCTGACATACGTAAATGCAAGCGTTGCGCCCTCGCGCCGGCATGCGCGCGCCACGCCGTAGGCGATCGAGCGGTTGGACAAAAGACCGGTGATGAGGATTTTCTTGTCGGCGAGGAGGCCCATGCTCGTCGTGTTGGTGTAACTAAAACAGCGGCTTGATCGAATCGAAGACGCCGCACGCAACGCGATTGTTGCGCTGGCCGGGAATAGCGACGTCGATGGTATCGCCCGCGTGGAGAACGACCGTCCGCCCGCGCAAATCATCTTTCGCGTCCGCACGCACCCCGCGAATGTGGGTCGTGAATACCACGGCGCCGTCGCTGCCGACGCCGAAACCGGGAATGAGCTCGTTTCCGGTTTTTAGCGCGCTTGGCGGCGCCCATGCCGCTCCTGCCGAAAACAGGTTGGGAGAGCTACAGTTTCCCTTAGCGTGAAACGCGAGGCGATACCTACCCGGCGGCAAATTTGTGAGATTCAATGTCAACGTCACCCCGTCTGCGCGGTCCACGATCTTGACCATACCGCTCGCGGCCGAGCCGACCCCACGCAATCGCGCTTCCAGCCCGGGAACGCTCTCCAAATCGACATTCGCCGCCTGCTTCATTGTGCCGCACGCAGTCAGAACCAGCACCAATAACACAACGCTAGCGGATCGCGCGTACAAAGGCATGCAATCGATGAGATCGGCTGGAGCGTCGGTCAACTACGCCGAATGACCCCGCAAGCGACACGCCCGCCCGCATTGCCCGTAGGTTGCGTCTTGAAGTCGTCGGGGTCGGTGTGCACGATGACTGCCTTGCCGACGATATCGGTTGCGCCGCCGCCGATGGTGATGACGTCGAGTTCCGTCGTGATGCTCGCGTTGCCCGACGCGTCTGCGACCAGCATCGGCATGTCGCCTGCGTGCCGTTCGGTTGTGGACGGATGCGCGTGCGGCTTGCCGGTAGGATTGAAGTGGCCACCGGCGCTCATCGCATCAGGCGAACTGCAGTCGCCTTTTTCGTGGATGTGAAAGCCGTGCGACCCGGGTGTCAAACCGGACACCTTCGCGACAACGACGACTTTGTTGCCCTGTTGCGCGAAATTCACCGTTCCCTTGGCCGAGTTGCCTTGGGTGGGCGCGAGCGTGGTCGTCGCCGCCGGTCCTGCGGGCGTCGGTGACATCGCCGTACATCCGGCGACCAGTGCCACGGCCGCGATCCACACGAATGCCTGGTTCATCATTGCCTCCTCTGGTGCAAACCCTTTTCGAAAATTCTCTGACGACGGAAAGGGCGATGCCGTCGTTTGTACTGCGCGCGAACCGCGCCGCAGTGCGACCGTCTGCATGATAGGCGAAGGCGCCGCCGCTGCCAAACGGGGAACACCGCTTACTTTGTAGGTGAAACGCACGCTACAATTGCCCCCGCGCGAGCCGCGCCGCGCTCTTCACGCATCGCCCTACCCAGGAGAACCCATGGCATACTCCATTTCGCTCCGCACGCTCGCCATTGCTCTGGCTGGAGCGGCGCTTACCGCCGGGTGCGGCGGTGGCGGATCGCCCGACGTCAATTTCAAACCTTCGTTCGTCGGAACAGTCTCCAAAACGACCTACAACGGCACCACCGATGACCTTCTGACCGCCGGCTTGGGCACGACCGGCCTGGGCGGCGCGACGCCGCCCACCATCGCCAATCCGACTGCGCCGACTGCGGCCGAGCTGCGCAAGCTCGCGATCTTTAACAACTACCGCGCGATCGTTCCCGTGGCCCCCAACGGCGGCTACGGCAGACTCTTCGGCCCCAATATCGACGCCAGCGGCAATCCGACCCTTGGCGACGGCAAGATTGCAGGGACCGAATATATCGCCTACGCCGACGATGGCAGCGGCAGACAGAACGTCACGATGCTCGTACAGATTCCGGCATCGTTCAACCGAGACAAGGCGTGCATAGTCACGGCCGCCTCCTCGGGGTCGCGCGGCGTCTACGGCGCAATCGGGAGCGCCGGCGAATGGGGATTGAAGCGTGGTTGCGCGGTTGCGTACACCGACAAGGGAGGCGGCCACGGCGTCCACGACCTGACGCCGAACACCGTCAACCTGCAGACCGGCGTCCGCGCCTCGGCGACCACCGCTGGTAAGGACTCGAATTTCACGGCGAGTTTAAGCGCCGCGGACCTCGCAACGTTCAACGCGGCGTTTCCTAATCGCCAAGCCGTCAAGCATGCGCACTCGCAGCAGAACCCGGAAAAGGATTGGGGCCGCGACACGCTCAACGCAATCCGCTTCGCGTTCTTCGCGCTGAACGAGCAGTTCGGCGACCCCAATAGCGACGGCACGTTCCGAAATACCTTCAAGCCGGACAATACGGTGGTTATCGCCTCGTCCGTTTCCAACGGCGCGGGATCGTCCCTGGCCGCGGCGGAGCAGGACACCGAGGGCTTAATCGACGGTATCGCCGTGTCCGAGCCGCAAGTCCAGTTGCAGCCCGGAGGCGCCCTGACTGTGGTGCAGGGCGGCGTCACAAGGTCGGGAACCGGCCGTCCGTTGTACGACTCCAACACGCTGGGCAATCTCTATCAGCCCTGTGCGACGCTGGCCGCAGGTGCGGCGAATTCGCCCGGTGCCATCTTCGTGCCTACGGCGCTCGCGACGAGTCGCTGCGCATCGCTCAAAGCCAAGGGACTCTTATCCGCTGCAACGACGGCGGAGCAAGGTAACGAGGCGCTCAACGTCCTAGTACAAGCCGGCTTCCAGCCTGAATCGAATATCCTGCATGCGTCGCACTATGCGTTCGTGACACCCGCAATCGTCGTGACCTACGCGAACGCGTATGGCCGCTTTAGCGTGGCGGACAATCTGTGCGGCTTCTCGTTCGCCGGCGTCGATGCCATGGGCAGGCCAGCGCCACTCGCCGCCGCGGCGCTGGCGCAGGTTTTCGGCACGGGCAACGGCATACCACCGACCGCGGGAATTGCGATCATCAACAACTTGAATCCGACCGGGCCGATCCGCGACGCCGCATCGGTGTCGCCGTCAACCGGTCTCCTCGACTTCAACATCGACGGCGCGCTCTGCCACCGCAATCTCTGGACCGACGCCGATGCCAAAGCGATGCGCGTGCAGGCCGGCGTCCGCGAGGTCTACCGCACCGCGAACCTGCGCGGTAAACCCGCGATCATCGTGCACGGGCGAGCGGATTTGAACTTGCCGGTGGGGTTCACGTCGCGGCCGTACTACGGGCAGAACAAGATCGTCGAGGGTGCGACCTCGAAGCTCACGTACATCGAGGTCACGAACGCGCAACATCTCGATGCGTTCATCGATAATCCCGTGTTCGCTGGTTACGACACGCGCTTCGTTCCGTTGCACCATTATTTCATCCAGGCAATGGATCGGATGTACGCGCACCTGACGGCGAACGCACCGCTGCCTCCCGCGCAAGTGGTCCGGGGCGTACCACGCGGCGGAACGCCGGGTATGGCGCCTGCGATCACGGCCGCCAATGTGCCGGCGATTTCCCAGACACCCGCCGCGGGCGACCAGATCGTGTTTTCGGGGAGTACGCTGACCATTCCAAACTAAACGTCCCGGCGCCGTAACGCCGATCGCGCGCGACGCTTCTCCGAAGATCAAGGAACGTATCGGATAAAGGATATACGCCACTTCGAAGATTCACCCACTTCGGTACAATTCCCCGGCCGCCTTTTTTCAACGCGGCCGTTTCTTTTTCTGCACCCCAAGCCATGTCCTTCCAAATGACGCCCGCGGAAATCGTCTCGGAGCTGGACAAGCACATCGTCGGCCAGGACGCTGCCAAACGCGCGGTCGCCATCGCGCTGCGCAATCGCTGGCGGCGGCAGCAGGTCGCCGAACCGTTGCGCTACGAGATCACGCCGAAGAACATTCTGATGATCGGACCGACGGGGGTCGGCAAGACCGAAATCGCGCGCCGGCTTGCGCGCCTGGCCGACGCCCCGTTCGTCAAGGTCGAGGCGACCAAGTTCACCGAAGTCGGTTACGTGGGCCGCGATGTCGATACGATCATCCGCGATCTCGTGGAAGTCGCCGTCAAGCAGACCCGCGAAACCGAAACGCGCAAGGTCCGCGACCGCGCCGCCGACGCCGCGGAAGAGCGGCTGCTCGACGTCCTGCTGCCGCCGGCGCGCGAAGTCAACATTACCGATATGAAGCCGGTCGATTCGGCGACGCGCCAGAAATTCCGCAAAATGCTGCGCGAAGGCGCGCTCGATCAACGCGAAGTCGACGTCGAAGTTTCGGTGTTGCCGCCGCAGATGGAGATCATGGCCCCACCGGGAATGGAAGAGCTGACCGGACAGATACAGGGCATGTTCCAGCAAATGAGCAGCGGCCGGCGGAAACAAAAGAAGATGACGGTCGCCGAAGCGATGCGGCACTTAACCGACGAGGAAGCAGCGAAGCTCTTGAACGACGATGACATCAAAGCGAAAGCGCTCGCCGCGGCCGAGCAAAACGGTATCGTCTTTCTAGACGAAATCGACAAGATCGCCTCGCGGTCCGAAATGCACGGCGCGGATGTATCGCGCCAGGGCGTGCAGCGCGACCTGCTGCCGTTGGTCGAGGGAACGACGGTGTCGACCAAGTACGGGATGGTAAAAACCGACCATATTCTGTTCATCGCCTCCGGCGCATTCCATCTGTCGAAGCCTTCGGATCTGATTCCGGAACTGCAGGGGCGCTTCCCGATTCGCGTCGAGCTCTCGTCGCTGTCCGTGTCCGACTTCGAACAAATACTCACAGCAACCGACGCGTGTCTTACCCGGCAATACGCTGCGCTGCTCGAGACCGAGCAGGTCCACCTCGAATTTCAGGCCGACGGCATCCGCAAATTGGCGGAAATCGCGTTCCAGGTCAATGAGAGGCAGGAGAACATCGGCGCGCGGCGACTCTATACGGTGATGGAACGCCTGCTCGACGATGTCTCGTACCACGCGGCAAGGCGCACCGGCGAAACCATTACCATCGACGACGCTTTCGTCGAGGCGACGCTCGCAGGCATCGCGGGCGACGATAATCTCGCGCGGTACATTCTCTAGGTTTAAGCGTTACGGGTTGGTGTTGAGCGCGTTGCGGGACGTGCCTTTCGCCTGCGCTTAAGCGCCGAACACCTACCAACCATGTTCGACCGCATTCTCAGCATCATCCTGCCCGTCTTCCTGATCATCCTGGTCGGGTATTTCTTCGCCCGCCGCGTGCAACCCGACATGGCGATGGTCAACCGGATCAGCATGACGATCCTGGCGCCCGCACTTATTTTTTCCGCACTGGCGAGCAAGGAGTTCGACGTCGCGGCCAATCGGATGCTGCTCCTCGGCAGCGTCGGCGTCGTGCTCGGCTCGGGGCTTCTCGCCTGGCCGATTGCCAAGCTCATGCACGTCGACCATCGTACGTTCGTGCCGCCGATGATGTTCAACAATTGCGGCAACATGGGCCTGCCGCTCGCCGTTCTGGCCTACGAGCAGACGGGCTTCGCGGCGATGGTCGCGCTATTCACGATCTCCAACCTCCTGCATTTCACGCTGGGCGCGTGGATGATCGATCATCATGCGAAGTTCGGGAATCTGTTGCGCAACCCGATGGTGTGGTCGACGTTCCTCGGTTTCGGATTCGCGCTGACACACCCTCCAATACCGGAATGGGGGTCGACGGCGATCAAGCTCGTCGGCGACGCGCTGGTGCCGATGATGCTGCTGTCGTTGGGAGTACGGCTGGCCGAAGTGCGCTGGAACGACTGGCAGCTCGGCGTCATCGGCGGTCTCGTGTGTCCGCTGACAGGCATTGCGATGGCGGCGCTACTGGCGCCGACCTTAGGTCTCGACCGGGATCAACAAGGTCTGCTGATCCTGTTCGGTTGTCTTCCGCCGGCCGTGCTTAACTTCATGGTCGCCGAACAGTTCAACCAGGAGCCCGCAAAGGTCGCCTCGATCGTGCTCATCGGCAACGTCCTGTCGGTGATCTTCGTCCCGCTCGGCCTCGCGCTTGCGCTGCGCTGATGTGCGGCTGTACGACGCTGAACGCAAACTCGTGCGCGCGGACGCCTAGCCGAGAATCTCGCGGATGTGTTCGCGGTTGCCCATCTCATCGCTGAATTCCTTCAGCTCGGGGCCGAGCGCATCGCGCGTCGAGATGATCCCGAGCGGCCGGCCATTCTCGACGACAGGCACGTGGCGAAAGCCACCTTCGTACATCATGAATAGCGCGTAACCAACCGACTTGTCGGGATCGATCGTCTTCGGCTTACGCGTCATCACGCGTGACAGCGGTGTGGCGGCGGGGTCGCGTTTGGCGGCCAAGACGCGAAAGAGTGCGTCTCGCTCGGTGAAGATACCCACCAGGCGCGATTTCTCGACGACCATCAGCGCGCTCAAATGGTTCTTCTTCATCAGCCGTGCCGCTTCTTCGACGGTCGTGCTTGCGGGCGCGGTGACGAGCTTGGACTGCTGGACGACTATTCGAGCTGAGCGATGCGGCATGGCGTACTCCCGGAATCTGAACTTGCGACCACTGGTTCTCGCTAGCGTCGCGCAATCGCGGCGCCAAGTCAACGCATTGGCAAAGTGTTGCTGTACCAAGCGTTTTAGTCCAGCGTGCTCCGGAACGTACGCAACCCGGCAATCAGCACGACTGCCATGAAGAGCGCAATCGGCCAAGCATCAGGTAGAACGTCGACGACGCCGTTGCCTTTGAGCATGATCCCGCGGACGATCCGCAGAAAATGCGTCAGCGGCAGCACTTCGCCGAGCGTTTGCGCCCAGCCCGGCATGCCGCGAAATGGGAACATGAACCCAGAGAGTAGCAGCGAGGGCAGGAAAAAGAAAAACGTCATCTGCATCGCCTGCAACTGGTTACGCGCGAGCGAGGAGAACGTGAGTCCGAGCGTCAGGTTGGCGGCGATGAACAACAGCACTGCGCCGTAGAGCACCAGCAGATTGCCGGCCATCGGGACGTCGAAGAGCAATCGTGCGAGCAGCAAAATCAACGTGACCTGAATAAGTCCGATTGCGATATACGGGACAATCTTGCCCGTCATCACTTCGAGCCCGGTCGCCGGTGTCGCAAGCAGGTTTTCCATCGTTCCCCTTTCAGTTTCGCGCGTGATGGCGAGACCCGTCATCAGCACCATCGTCATCGTGAGAATGACGCCCATCAATCCCGGCACGATGTTGTATTGCGTCATCGCTTCAGGGTTGTAGCGCGAATGGACGCGCACTTCGAACGCGCCTGGGCTCGCGGCAAGAGGCGCGAGTGGCCCGACCAACTGCCGCGCGAGGGCGTTGCCCACGACCTCGTTGATCGCGGCAATCGCGTTACCCGTGGCCGCCGGATCGGTGGCGTCCGCTTCGACCAAGAGCGCCGGGACTTCGCCGCGCACCAGGCCGCGCGAAAAATCGGCCGGAATCGTCACGACGAATTGCACGCTACCCGTCGCGAGCAAGCGATCGGCGTCGCGTTCACCGCTAACCTCATGCGTGAAGTCGAAATAATCGCTCTTGGCCAGTGCCGAGAGAATGGCGCGCGAAAACTCGCTGCGATCGGCGTCGTGAACTGCGGTGGGCAGGTGCTTCGGATTGGAGTTGATCGCGAAACCGAAGAGCACGAGCTGGATGACGGGAATGCCCACGATCATGCCGAAGGTCAGCCGGTCGCGTTTCAACTGGACGAATTCCTTGGCGACGATGCCCAGCCAGCGCGACCACGAGAAGCCGCCGTTCACGGTCGCGCATTCTCGCGGGCGGCTTCGGTCGTGCGCATCAAGTGGATGAACACGTCCTCGAGCCCCGGTTCGACCTGCTGCCAACGGTACCCGGGTTCGTCTCTGAACGGCGCCAGCTCGCCTTCGAGGCCGCCCCCTTGGCGGCCGGTAACGTGCAGCGTGTCGCCAAAGGCGGCGACCTGCTCCACCGGCGGTCGCAGCCGCAGCTGCGCCGCGAGCCTGGGCAGATCGGGACCCGTCACGGCCCATGTGACGAGGCCTTGCTTGGCAATGACTTCGGCGCTCGTGCCCTGCACCAGAAGACGCCCGTCGAGGATGTAGGCAAGCTTATGGCAGCGCTCGGCCTCGTCCATGTAATGCGTGCTGACGAGAACCGTAATGCCGGCGGCGGCGAGCGCGTGCAACTCTTCCCAGAAATCGCGTCGTGCCTTGGGATCCACACCCGCGGTCGGCTCGTCCAGCAACAGCAGTTGCGGGTCGTGCAACAGACATGCCGCGAGTGCGAGACGTTGTTTCCAGCCGCCCGACAGCGTGCCCGCAAGTTGTCCGGCGCGCCCGGCAAGATTGAGTTGCGCGAGCGCTTCGTCGACGCGCGCGCGACGGTCGACCATGCCGTACATGCGCGCGATGAAGTTCAAGTTCTCGCGAATGGTCAAGTCTTCCCAGAAGGAAAAGCGCTGCGTCATGTAACCGACATGCAGCTTGATCTGCCTCGTTTCGCGCAGGATGTCGTAACCGAGGCAGGTGCCGGTGCCGCTGTCCGGCGTCAGCAATCCGCACAACATGCGAATCGACGTTGTCTTGCCGCTGCCATTGGGCCCCAGGAAGCCGAAGATCTCGCCGCGCCGGACGGTAAGCGTCAGATCTTTGATGACATGGTGCGCTCCAAAGCTTTTGTTGAGCCCCGCCACATCGATGACAACATTGCGGCCCTCCGAACCAGTCATGGCGCGAGCGTCACATCGATGGGTTGGCCAGGCTTCAGATCCGTCGCCGCACGGCCGCCAACCCGTGCCTCGACCAGGTAGACGAGCTTGCCGCGATTCTCCTTCGAGTAGAGAACGGGAGGCGTGAATTCCGCTCGGTTGGAGACAAAATCAACGGTTGCGGTAAGGCCCGTGGGACAGCCGTCGCAGGCGAGGCCGATCGGCTGTCCAATCTTCAACTGCGAGAACTTGGTTTCGGGGACATAGAAGCGTGCCTTCAGGTTGCCCGGCGGCAACAAGCTTGCGACGGGGCTTCCCGCGGGCACCCAGTCGCCGATGACGTAATAGGTGTCATGCACGCGTCCCGAAACCGGCGCCGCAATCGCCCGCTGCGCGAGCCGCCATTCGCTTTGCGCAACGACTTCGCGCGCCGCTTTGGCTTCGGCTTCGGCGGCGTGAATTTCCTGAGTGCGTGCAGGAAGCTTCGCCGTCGCGACCTGCGCCTGCAAATCCGCCACCGCCGCCTCATCGCGTTTTAGTTGGGTTCGCGCGTCGTCGAGCGCGGCGACGCTGACGAAACCGGCGCGATAAAGTTCCTGTTGCCGGCGCAACTGCGCGGCGGAAAGATCACGCGTCGCGCTAGCGCGCTCTAGTTGCTGGCCGACGGAGGCGACTTCGGTGGGGCGCTTGCCGGTGCGGAGATCGGCGAGCCGCGCTTCCGCCGCACGCATGCGCTCCGCCGTCTCGCGCCGCGCGGCATCTTCGTTTTCGCGTTCGAGCGCGAACAACGGCGCACCCGCTGCGACGGTGTCGCCACGATGTACTGCCAACTGCTGCAGCCTTCCTGCGAACGGCGCCGCGACTCGCACGTATTCGCCCTCGATGTAACCCTGTAGCTGCGGCGTGGCGTTGGGGTTGCATGCCGTGAGCAGCGCCATCGCGGGCCATGCGGCGGACAAAATGCACCGCAGGAACTCCTCTTGCGGTGAAGTCGAGTAACCGTTGCGCATCGATCGGTCACCTCGCGTTAGGCTTGCGCGTGGCTGCCTGTTTCGTGTGCCCTTCGGTCTTTTGCAGCGTGCGCGCGCGGGCCCGAATTCCTCCCAATGAGAATTCACAAATGTGATCGGCAAGGCGATCGATTGCCGTCTTGTCGATGTTGAGGTCGGGAAAGAGCACACCGATCACCGGTCGCTGGAAATACAGATTCATGCATTGGCTGACGATCGATACCGCGCACAGCTCGCTCTCGCGCGAGGGGCGGCGCTCTGTCAGCAAGGTGGCGACCAGACGGGTAAGCGCGACGGCCTGAGGTCGCGCAAAACTCTCCGCGAGACCGGCCAGCGCAGGCGTCGGATCCAGCATTTCACGCGCCAGCAGACGCGGAAACAGGGTGTCTGGATCATCGTCAAGCAGGCGCGCAAGCATGCCTCGTACAAAAACGCGAAGTGCGCGTTGGGGAGGGAGTGTTGCGAATCCCGGCGCCAGTTGCGTCGGGTGCTGGGCCAGTGCGCGTTCCGCGTGCTGCCGGACGACCGCGGTGTAAAGCGCTTCCTTCCCGCCGAAGTGATAGTTGACCGCGGCGAGATTCGTCTTCGCCCGCGCCACGATGTCGCGGATCTTCGCCTGGCGAAGTCCATCTTCGACAAAGATCTTCGCCGCGGCATCGAGCAGCCGTTGCTTCGTGCCCAGAGCAGGATTCATGTGAGCGCGCACCGACGATCCTTGGTCGAAACAATAGTTTCAAACAAGTTTATCAAACAGCAATTACGCCGTCAACGCCGTTGCTATGTCCCGCTAACTATCCCAACTCGTCGATTGAGCGCGGCCAGCTTTTCTTGAGCAGCCGCGATAGCGCGCGGTCGGCGAGGATGCGTCCGCCGGTTTGGCAGCGCGCGCAATAGTTGGTCTCGTTCGCCGCGTAGACGATGCGTTGCACCGACGCGCCGCAGACCGGGCAGGGCTTGCCGTAGCGGCCGTGCACCGCCATGCCCTCGCGGAAGGCGGTCACCTTAGCGGGAAATCCGGCGGCCGTTTCCTCGCGCAGCCTCGCCGTCCAATGCCGCAGCACTGCCTGCGTTGAGGCGAACAGCCGCGCCACGTCGTTCTCGGCTAGGTCCTTCGTACGTGCCACGGGCGAGAGCCGGGCGTGGTGCAAGATCTCGTCGGAGTACGCGTTGCCGATGCCGGCGAAGAGGCGCGGGTCCGTGAGCGCGCGCTTGAGCGTGGCTTGCCGAGACGGCTTAAGGCCCGCACGTTCTTCCCCTCGGCGCTGGCGACGGGCGGCACCGCGGTGCGCAGGAGAAACGGGTTCAGCAGCCGGATGCGCGCAAGGCGGCGGTGCGCAATGCGCGCCTCCAGGCTTTCTAAGTAGACAGTAAGATCGGGCAGCTCGGGCAATGGTCGATCATACGACGGTCAGCAGCCTGCGGGAACGGTCAATACTTGACGGTGCACCCGTATGGTGTCGTGCTCGCCATCGTCACCGGTTTGCCCGTGGTCGCTTCGATCAGCGCCGCGCGCACGTAATTCTTCGCGGTCTTGGCATCGGCCGGATTCGCGGAGCGCTTGTCGTCGATGGCGCCGTTGTAGAGAACCTTGCCGGCAGGATCGATGACGAACATGTGCGGCGTCGTCTTGGCGGAGTAGGCCCTGCCTGCCGCGCTCGTCGCGTCGATCAAGGTTGCCTTCTGCGCCGCCCCTTTCGCGTTCATCCATTCGCTCATCTGCTGCGGCGTCTTATATTCGGAGCTGGATTGATTCGTGGAATTGATCGATAGCCACACGACCTCCTTCGCCGCCCAGTCCTTTTGCAGGCCCTGCATGTTCTGGCTGATGTAATGTTTTTGCACGAACGGACACTCGGGATTGGTCCATTCAAGCACGACAAATTTGCCTCTGAAGTCCGCCAGCTTCACGGGCTTGCCGGTGGTATCGGTGATCGAGAAATCGGGCGCTGCGGCCCCAGGCGTCGCGGCGACAGCGGAACCCATCGCCAAGGCGAGCAGAAGCGGAATCAAGCGGAACGAGTGCGACATGGGTTTCCTCCGATATCGGTCGAGCGATGCTAGAAATTCAATGACGGGTCAACGGTCACAGGGCCGCATGTTCGAGGTCAAAGCGTCGCGAGCGCGTCCAGGACAGTCTGCCGCTGTAAGACCTCGGGCAGGATCAGCGGTTCCTTGCCCGGACGGTAAAGGACATACACGGGCACCCCCTGCCGGCCGAGCGCGGCGAGCGCTTGCGCGATCATCGGATCGCGCCGCGTCCAGTCGGCACGAACCAGTTCTACACCACGACGCGCAAACGCGTCCTTGACTGCGTCGTCGTTGAGCACGAACCGCTTGTTGACCTGGCACGTGACGCACCACGCCGCCGTGAAATCGACAAACACTGGCTTGCCCATTTGCGCGAGCTCGGTCAAACGCAATGGCGTGTAGGACTGCCACTCAGATTCGCTTTCGATCTGCGTCCGTGCGGTCGCGTTAACGGCGCCGTCTGCGGCGCTGCCGAAGAGCGGCCACGCAACGACGGCTGCCATCACGAGTCCTGCCACGGAGGCAACACTCCAGCTCCGGGCGCGGCTGACACGAAAGATTCGCCACGACCAGAGGACGAAGGCAAGAGACACGAGCGCGACGAGCAAGCGAACCACGGCGTCGTTGTCGACTTGCGCGCCCAGCACCCAGACCAGCCACGCGACGGTCGCATACAGCGGAAACGCGAGGAGCTGCTTTAAGCGCTCCATCCATACACCGGGCTTGGGCAGCGCGCGCCGCCATGTTGGAAACCAGGACAACAGTACATACGGCAACGCCATGCCCACGCCCAGCGCGACAAAGACGCCGATCGTCACCGCCGGCGATTGTGCGAGCGCGAAACCCATCGCCGCACCCATCAATGGCGCCGTGCACGGCGATGCGATGATCACCGCGAGGATGCCTGATAACACCGCATCGGCGTACGGATTGCGCGCGGTCCAGCCAGCGGCCGACGACGGCGCCAAGCTTGCGAATTCGAAGGCGCCGGAGAGATTCAACGCGAGCACGAAAAACAGGATCGCCAGCGCCGTAACGACGGCCGGCGATTGCAATTGGAATCCCCAGCCTAACTGCTCACCTGCCGCGCGCAACGCCAGCAGCAACAACGCGAGCGATACAAACGTGACGACGACCCCCGCGGCAAACGCCAAACCCTGGAACTGCATCTGGCGGCGGTTTTCGTGGCCGGGCGCCGCAAGCGCAAGTGCTTTGAGCGAAAGCACCGGGAAAACGCACGGCATGAGGTTCAACAGCACGCCACCCACGAACGCGAATACGATGGCCAACGCCAGCGACATCGAAGCGTCCGCGCCCGCGGGTGCGCCGAGATTAAGCGCGGGTAGCGGTTTGGTCATGGGCTTCGGACCTGCAACGACAATACCGGTGAGCGGCACGTCGATAGTCGTGGCCTTCATTAGTGCGTTATCCGCACCGAAACCTTTGCTTGCGCTGATGACACCGGCGAGCCGGGTGAATTCGGGTGCGACCTGGTGGGCAACCGGCAGCCGCAACGTCAGGTTGCCGCTCGCGTCGCGCACCAGCGTCTGGGCGCCGGATGCTTCGATGCGTCCTTCCTGATAGGGAAAGAAATGCAGCGCACCGGGATCGGTCGCGCCTGCGGGAGAGGTCGCCGACAGCACAATCTTCTGTCCTTCCGCGCGCGCGGCGAACTGCCACCCTGGCGCAGCGGCCGGCAATGCGGCCCGCGTGGCCGCGATCGCGCTGCCCCACTGCGGATACGGATCGGAGCGATCGGATACCGGCAGCGCGAGCGTCAAGTCTGCGCCGTCGGGAATACAGGTTTCTTTGCACACGAGCCAGTCGGCGCGCGCATTGAGCGTCAGCATCGTCCCGAGCGGCGCATCGCTGCCGATCAAGAGCTCCGTCAACAGCAGCACTTCGCTTTCGTACCCGTAGTTGACCAGCGGACCTACCGGCAGAGGACGCGGTGCCGGCCACGCGATTGGCTCGGCCGTCACGCCGGGAGGCAGCGCCCAGGCAATCGTTGTCGGCAGGCCGGAGTCGCCCGGATTCCGCCAGTACGTATGCCACCCATCGGCCATCTTGAGACGCAATGCCACCGTCGTCGCCGTGCCAGGGACGAGCGCAGTGCGCTCGGCAACGAGTTCCGCCTCGACGTGCGGTGTCTTGACCGGAGCGGCGGCAGATAGATCCGCGCCGACGTTAGCGCCGGCAAGGAGAGCGTACGAGACTAAGCGGAAGAGTCGGCGTGGTTGAATGTTCAAACTGAGTGTTCAAGCGTTTTGCATCAATTGGCGAATCTGCTGACGTTCGGCTGTTATGGCGGCCTTCAGTTCCCGAAACGACATGCAATTATCGCACCGGGGTGACCGGCGGTCCGGCCGAATCTTCGCTGAAGCGATCTCCCGGCGGGATCAAAGCGCCGCAAGCCCGCAATCGCGCATGCTCGAGGTGCGCGCCGGCGCCCGCGTATCCGGTCGGTATAATTGAACATTTGATCACACGCGTTGCATAAATTGCGCATAACCGGCGAAATGATGGCGATGACGCCGTTCAACCACACCGTGATCGAGGCCGCCGCCCAGTCCGCCTGGCGCGCCGCCGATGCGTACCGCGCTATTGAGCAGCCCGACGCGCGCAAATTCTATTGCGTGTCCATGCTGCCCTATCCGTCGGGCAACCTGCACATGGGGCACGTGCGCAACTATACGATCAACGATGTCATGTACCGACACCTGCGCATGAATGGCTGGAACGTACTGATGCCGATGGGTTGGGACGCTTTCGGGCTTCCGGCCGAGAACGCGGCGATCCGGAACAACGTTCCTCCCGCAACATGGACGTACGACAACATCGCCTATATGAAGCGCCAATGCCAGGCGATGGGCTGGGCCATCGACTGGTCGCGCGAGTTCGCCACGTGCGATCCCGCGTACTACAAGTGGAACCAATGGCTGTTTCTCAAGATGCTGGAACAGGGCATCGCCTATAAGAAAACCGGTGTCGTCAACTGGGACCCCGTCGATCAGACGGTACTCGCGAACGAGCAAGTGATCGACGGGCGCGGCTGGCGCTCGGGTGCGCCAGTCGAGAAACGCGAAATCCCGATGTATTACCTGCGGATCACCGATTACGCGGAAGAGCTGCTCGCGTATCTCGACAAGATGCCGGGCTGGCCCGAACGCGTGAAAACCATGCAGGCCAACTGGATCGGCAAGAGCGAAGGCGTGCGCTTCGCGTTCAAGCACGCGATTGCCGGCAGCGACGGCGAGCCAATCGGCGGCGGAAAAATGTACGTGTTCACGACGCGGGCCGACACGATCATGGGGGCGACCTTTTGCGCGGTGGCGGCGGAACACCCACTTGCGGCGCACGCAGCAGAGACCAACCCCGCGCTCGCGGCGTTTATCGCCGACTGCAAACGCGGCAGCGTCGACGACGCCCAACTCGCGACGATGGATAAAAAGGGCATGCCGACCGGGCTTACCGTCAGCCATCCGTTAACCGGCGGAGAGGTCGCGGTCTGGGTCGGCAACTACGTGCTGATGAGCTACGGCGATGGCGCGGTGATGGGCGTGCCCGCGCACGACGAACGCGATTTCGAGTTCGCAAAAAAATATGGACTGCCGATCAAACAAGTGGTTGAGCCCTTGCGCGTCGAGGAGGACCGGGTTCTCGCGCAACGTGGAATGTCGGAGGTCCAACCATTTACTACCGAGCGGTGGCAGACCTGGTATGACACCAAGGACGGCCGCTGCGTCAACAGCGGTCAATATGATGGCCTGCCCTACGCCGCCGCCGTCGACGCGATCGCGGCCGACCTGGCAGTCAAGGGACTGGGCGAAAAACAAACGACGTTCCGGCTGCGCGACTGGGGCATCTCGCGGCAGCGATATTGGGGCACACCGATTCCGATCATCCATTGCGATGCGTGCGGCGATGTCCCGGTGCCGGAAGTCGACCTGCCTGTCGTTCTACCTCAGGACTGCGTGCCGGATGGCACCGGCAATCCCCTCGCCAAACGCGCCGATTTCGTGAATGCATCCTGTCCGCGATGCGGCAAGCCGGCACGGCGCGAAACGGACACGATGGACACATTCGTTGATTCTTCCTGGTATTACATGCGCTATACGTGTCCGGACGCTTCAACGATGGTCGATCGACGCAACGATTACTGGATGCCGATGGACCAGTACATCGGCGGCATCGAGCACGCGATCCTGCACTTGCTGTACGCGCGCTTCTGGACGAAGGTAATGCGCGACCTCGGGCTCGTGAAGGTCGACGAGCCGTTCACACGCCTATTGACGCAAGGCATGCTGCTCAATCACATCTACTTTCGCCGCAATGCGAACGGCGGTGTCGACTACATCGCGCCCGACGACGTGGAAGTTCGCTACGACGCGAAGGGCCGCATGACCGGCGCCGTCCACGCGCAGGATCGCCGGCCCGTCGAGTACGGCGGCGTGGGCAAGATGGGCAAATCCGAACAGAACGGTGTGGATCCGCAGATGCTGATCGACCGCTTTGGCGCCGATACCGCGCGCCTGTATGTGATGTTCGCGGGCCCCACGCAAGACTCCGCGATCTGGTCGGACGCAGGCGTCGACGGAGCGTCCCGATTCCTGAAACGCTTGTGGACGTTCGCGCAATTGCACGCCGACGTCGTCAAGATCCCCGCGGATCCCACCCAGTTCCAGAACGCACCTGACGCCGTGACGGCCGCGCGGCGCGAGCTGCATCTGACGTTGAAGCAGGCGAACCACGACTACGAGCGGATCCAGTACAACACGGTCGTGTCAGCCGGCATGAAGATGCTCAATACGCTTGAAGCGGCGCCTGTCGATGCGCGGGGGAGCAACGCGCTGTTGCGCGAGGGGCTGTCGCTGCTGCTGCGAATCATCTATCCGGTCGTCCCGCACATCACGTGGGTGTTGTGGAAGCAATTGGGGTTCGAGCGACTGTACGGCGACCTGCTCGACGCGGCTTGGCCGCAGGTCGATCCCGCGGCGCTCGTACAGGACGAACTGGAGCTCGTGCTGCAGGTCAACGGCCGGCTACGCGGCAAGCTCGTGGTGGCCGCAACCGCGGACTCGTCGGCAATCGAAGCGGCGGCGCGCAGCAGCAGCGAGGTTGCCCGGCACGCGAACGGCGCGCCGATCCGCAAGGTCGTCATCGTTCCGGGACGGCTCGTCAATGTGGTCGTCTAAACACGCCGACAAAAGTGCACCCCTACTTTTGTCGGATTGGTTACCCGCGAATCGCTGGCTCATTTGCCAACTGAGCCAGTCGATTCGCGGCGGGAAGAGCGGAAAAACCCGCCACGGCCTCGCAACATGCGTCGGCACTTTTTCGTTCATGACGAGTTCCCTGCACGCTAAAAGCGGGCGTGCTGCGCGGCAGCGGCTTCGCCGCGGTCCGGAGCACGGCAGGATCGCGACAGCCCGATTGGTCATCGCGCGACTGTGCGTCGCGCTCGCCCTCGCGGCCGGACTCGCGGCTTGTGGGTTTCAGTTGCGCGGCACCGCCGCGTATTCGTTCGCATCGGTGTTCGTCAACGCGCCCGCGGCGCTCCCACTCGCGAGCGAATTGAACCGTGCGATCGCCAGCGGCAGCAGTGCAAGGTTGGCGACAACCGCCGAATCGGCGCAAGTCGTGCTCGAACTGCCCTCGGTTCTCGACGATAAGGAAGTGCTCTCGCTGACCGGCGGCGGCTCGGTGCGGGAATACCAGCTCATAACACGCATCGCGTTCCGCCTGCACGACAAGCAGGGCAACGACTGGCTGCCTCCCGGAGAAATCGTCATCCGGCGCAGCTACACGTTCAATGAAACCCAAGTTCTCGCACGCGATCTGCAGGAACAGCGGCTGCGGCGCGATATGCAGACCGATATCGTGCAGCAGTTGGTCCGCAGGCTGCAAGCGGCGAAGGGGCCGGCGTAGCAGGCCGAGGTAAAACTCGCCATGAGCCGCGTTGCGGGCTAACAGGCGAAATGCAGGCGACTTATGGTTGAGGTGTCCTGGCTGTTCTTCATCATTGCATCGCTGGTACTCATTGTGACGCCCGGTCAAGACATGATTCTTGTCATGTCGCGATCTGTGGGCCAGGGTCCGGCGTCGGGAGTCGTTACTGCCGCCGGCGTCAGCGTTGGTCTGATCGGGCACACGGTATTGGTGACTCTCGGCCTAGGGGCGATCCTGCGGGCGTCCGAGTGGCTCTTCCTTGCCCTCAAGCTTGTTGGCGCCGCTTACCTTTTGTATCTCGGTGGGAGATTGCTACTCACGAAGCATAGTGATCTCGCGCTGGGCGCGACGGCACAACGTTCGTTGAGCGCCCTTTTCATGGATGGTGCGTTCTCTAATCTTTGCAATCCCAAGATCGCGGTGTTTTACTTTGCCTTTCTGCCGCAGTTCGTGTTGCCCTCGGCGCAACATGCGACGCTCTCAGTATTCGTTCTGGGATTTGCGTTTGCCGTGCTTACGTTTCTTGTCAAAGGACCGATTGGCGTCTTCGCTGGTGCGCTGTCGGGGTGGTTGCGCGCCCGGCCGAGCGTGCTCACGCGGGTGTACCGCTCGAGTGGTGCGATTTTGGTTGGTCTGGGTGTGAAGCTGGCATTCGAGCGGCGTTAGTGAGCCGTCGCAGCGACAGGGAACAAAAGTGCCGCGATAGGGGAAAGACCACGGTTTCTTCACAAGCGGCGAATGGGCAGCTTAACCGTCGCGTTGCTAATACGTTGTTCGTGGATTCTGACCGGATCGCGGCGACGCTTTCTCAATCGCCAAAGCGCGGTATCCCTAACTGGCTAGCCGAAAGAGGCGGAATCTCGTAAATTCTTACCTGGTATTACTCGGAGGCTATTATGGCAGTATCGGTCACGAGCAAGGGTCAAGTCACCATTCCGAAGCGGGTCCGGCAAGCTCTGGGCATTACGCCGGGCAGCAAGGTCGAGTTCGACCTGGAGGGCGGTGGCGCGAGGCTCAAATTGGTCAAGAGACATATTTCTTCGAGCGTCGAGGCGGGTCCGGCCATTCTCAACTACAGAGGCCCGCGGATTGCGATTGTCGACATGCACGGAGGACTCGGGATGAAGAAGGCGGCCAAGCGTGCGCGCCGTTGACACCAACGTGCTCGCGCGCTTTTATCTGCACGACGATGTGGCGCAGGCGCGTATCGCCGCAGGGACTTTTTCGGCGGCGATGTGTTTGTGACCAAGACCGTAATGCTGGAGCTTAAATGGGTGCTGCGGTATGTCGCCGAACAGCCGGCAACCAATGTCATTGATTGTCTGGTGCATCTGCTCGGCCTACCGGGGATTGCCGTCGAGGATCGCGAGGAAATCGAAACAGCTCTAAGCCATTGTCAGAAGGGCCTGGATTTTGCCGATGCGCTGCATCTCGCGGCAAGCGCATCGTGCAGCGAGCTGCTCACGTTCGATGACCACGGTTTCGCGCGCTGCGCAGAAAAGCTGCGCCTCAAACTGCCGGTCAGAATACCGCTGGGCTGATTCATGCAAGTCCGCGCTGATGATCTCGCCGACCATCTGCAACGCGGCGTCGCGCCGCTCTATGTCGTGCACGGCGACGAACCGTTGCTCGCGCTCGAGGCCGGCGACGCGATTCGCGCCGCGGCACGGCGCGCTGGCTGCACCGAGCGCGAAGTGCTGGTCGTCGAACCTGGCTTCAAATGGGATGCGCTACTCGTTGCCAACGCGAACTTAAGTCTCTTCGGTGAGCGCAAGCTCGTCGATCTGCGGATTCCATCGGGCAAACCGGGTGTGGAGGGCGGCGCGGTGTTGAAGACATACGCGGCAAACCTCAATGCCGATAATGTCACGCTGATAACGCTGCCGAAAATCGACCGCGCCACACAGTCCGCCGCGTGGTTCGCGGCTCTGGCCGACGCCGGTACGATGGTAGCTGTCTACCCGATCGAGCGCGAAGCGCTGCCCGGATGGATCGCCGGCCGGCTCAAACGGCAAAAGCAGAGTGTTTCCCGCGAGACGCTGCGGTTGCTGGCCGATTTGTGCGAAGGTAACTTACTGGCTGCCCGGCAGGAGATCGAAAAGCTCGCGCTGCTGATGCCCGAGGGCAAGATCGACCAGGATGCCGTGCTGCGCGTCGTCGCCGATGTCGCGCGCTACGACGTGTTCGAGTTGTCCGAGGCGTGGCTCGCCGGCGATGCTGCACGCATGTTGCGAATCCTGACGGCGTTGCAGGCCGAAGGCGACGCACCAACGCTTGTCGTGTGGCAATTGAGCGAAGACGTGCACGCGCTTGCCGGCGTGCACGGGCAGATTCGCAATGGCACGCCGATCGCCGCCGCGGTTCGCAACGCGCGCGTATGGGGCAAGCGGCAAACCGCGTTGGAGCACGCGGTCAACCGGGTCTTACCCGAGTTGGTGCCCATGCTGTTGCTCGCACTCTCGCGCCTCGATGCGCTGGCAAAAGGCATCGGCCGCGGCAATGTATGGGATGAGCTGACCGCCCTTGCGCTAACGTTGGCCGGCAAATCGCCGCGCCCGTTGTCCCTTTAGTACGTGCACCGAACACGGCGAGCACGCGCTGTGCGCGCAATGGCGGCGGTTCAATTACGCGAAATCGCCCCAAAGCAAATTGATGACGGCGAGCGCCGCCAGCGCTGCCGTTTCAGTACGTAGCACGCGCGCGCCCAGGCCCACCATCGTCAACCCGGCGCTGCAGCTAACCGCGATCTCCTCGGATGCAAATCCGCCTTCGGGTCCGATCAAAAGATCGATGGACCCTCGGGGACGCGCCTGCTGCGCGAAGCTCTTCGCTTCGTCAACGGTGAGCAAGAAACCGGTCGCCGCTCTATTTCGCTGCGACAACCAGCTGGAGAACGGCAGCGCCGGAAGTATCGGCGGCACGCGATTGCGTCCGCACTGTTCGCAAGCGGCAATCGCGATCTGCTGCCAATGCGCGTGGCGCTTTTCCGCCCGTTCGCCGGCAGGCACCCGCGCGCTGCGCGACGTCACGACCGGGGCTATCGCCGCGACGCCCAATTCGATCGCATGGCGAATGGTGGCGTCCATTGCGTCATTCGCCGCCACACCTTGCACGAGCGTTATAGCGATCGGCGCTTCGCGCTCGATTGCGCTGTACCGGTCCAGCCGTACATGCGCGTCGCGCTTGCCTGCCCGCGTGAGTGTCGCCGCAAACTCACCGCCGGCTCCCGTAAAGAGCGTCAGGTCGGCGCCCACGGCAAGGCGCAACACGCGCAACGCATGATGCGCGACGGCATCCGGCAAGGCAATCTCGCTCCCCATCGCGTCCGTGCCCAATTCCAGCGGGCAGAAGAAGCGCGGCACGCTCATGCGGGGATTACGCGAATGGCCACTCGTCATTTGCTGGTGCGCGTACGGGCTTGCGACTCAACTTCAAAGAAACTCGCGCAGCGCATCGAGCACGGCGTCGGGCTGCTCCGCCATCAACGCGTGCCCGGTGTCGGCAAGGGTGACGACGCGCTTGTCGGCCAATGCCTCGATCAGCGCTCGCGCGCTCCTGTTCGGCGCCATGATGTCACGGGCGCCGAGGATTACGAGCGCCGGACAGCTGACTTCACTCGCAGCTTCGAGTCCGGTCGAGTAAGTGTGGCAGGCCAAGAGATCGATATGCAGAACACCGGGTCGCGTTCGCTCCAAGAGCCGCAGCGCGCTCCCGGTCATCCACATCCCCGGCACCTGGTTGCCGCCCAATTGCTTGCTCGCGCTATACGACCAGCCATTGATCAATTCGAACGCGATGTGATCGTCCGCCTTCGCCGCAGCAAGGAGTGCGTCGCTGACGGGCATCGGTACCGCAGGACCCACCAACGCGAGCTTGCTCACACGCTCGTGGCGGGCGGCGCACGCCAAGGTTGCAAGCGACCCCATCGAATGGCCGACGACGGCGGCACGGTCGACGTGCGCCGCATCGAGCACGCGCGGGATCCAATCTGCAATCGCCTCGATGCTGGCAAGTGCCGCTCCCCCCGAGCGGCCGTGCGCCGGCAGATCCACCGCAAGCACATTAAAGCCATGATGCGCGAAGTAGCGCGACTGCAGCGCCCACACGCTATGGTCGTTGGCCGCACCATGGACGAAGACAACCGTAGGCAGCTCGAAGTCGAGCGCACGCGCGCCCGTATAAGCGTAGATACCGGAGCCGTCAACCGTCAAGCGCATTGCGCGCGCGCCACTGGCGTTCGATGAGCGCTCAAGCTTTCGCCGCCGCTTGCAGCGCCCGGCTCAAATCCTCGATCAAGTCGTCGGGATCTTCGAGACCGACGGAGAGGCGGATCGTACCTTCAGTGATGCCGGCCAGCGCGAGGTCCTGTGCGGACATCCGGAAGTGGGTCGTCGATGCTGGGTGGATGACCAGCGATTTGGCGTCGCCGACGTTGGCGAGATGCGAGAAAACGTTGAGCGATTCGATGAACTTGCGGCCTTGGGTGCGCGACGCCTTCAGGTTGAAGGAGAAGACCGCGCCGCACCCGAGCGGCAGCAGACGTTGCGCCAGCGAGTGATCGGGATGATTCAGCAGCTCGGGATAGCCCACCGTCGCGACCAGCGAGTGATCCGCCAGGAATGCCGCGATCTTGCGCGTGTTGGCGACGTGTTTTTGCATGCGCAACGGTAGCGTCTCGATGCCTTGGAGAATCTGGAACGCGGTGAACGGCGACATGCACGCGCCAAAATCGCGGACGCCTTCGCGGCGCGCCCGCAAGAGAAACGCGCCGGTCGTCGATTCCTCGCTGAACACCATCTCGTGAAAGCCATGGTACGGCTGGGTCAGCGTCGGGAACTTGTCGCGCGATGCGTCGGCATCCCAATCGAACTTGCCGGAATCGACCAGGAGACCGCCGATCACGACGCCGTGCCCGGAGAGAAACTTGGTCGCCGAATGAAAAATCAGATCCGCTCCCTGTTCGAACGGGCGGCTCAAATAAGGTGTCGTAAACGTCGCATCGACCAGCAACGGCAGTCCGTGTTCGTGCGCCAGGCCCGCGACCCGCGGAACATCGAGAACGTCGAGGCCGGGATTGCCGAGCGTTTCACCGAACAAGAGTCGCGTGTTCGGGCGAATCGCCGCGCGCCAGGCGTCGAGGTCACGCGGATCGACGAAAGTGGTGTCGACGCCGAAGCGCGGCAATGTGTAGTGGAGCAGATTGTGCGAGCCGCCGTAGAGCGAGCGTGACGCGACGATATGCGCACCGGCGCCGATGAGCGTCACAATCGCGAGATGCAGCGCGGCTTGTCCGCTCGCAGTCGCGATTGCGCCCACGCCGCCTTCCAGCGCGGCGATCCGTTCCTCGAGTACCGCGACCGTCGGATTGGAAATCCGCGAATAGACGTGCCCCGCTCGCTCCATGTTGAACAATGCCGCCGCATGGTCGCTATCCGAAAACACGAATGATGCAGTCTGATAAATCGGCGTCGCGCGCGCACCGGTCGCCGGATCGGGTCGGGCGCCGGCGTGCAGCGACAACGTATCGAAGCGATGCGTTTTGGGTTTGTTCATGGTCTGCGCAAGGAAGAACCGGCACTGATTCTAGGCGGATTTTAGCGCCCGCTGCCATGCGCGATTCCGGACGCTCCAACGCAGCGGGCAACGGCGTAAACTGAAGCGGCGTGAACAAACATCCGGCATCGCAGATCGATTCGAAGACGGCATTACCCGACTCTCTGCGCCGGGCGCCGGGAAATGCGGCGGAACGCGGGCGCGGCGCGACGTTCAATCCGGCGAACCGGTTTCGCCGCGAAGATCGCGAAGCCTATGACGACGGCTGGCACGGTGCCGAAACGACTGCAGAGGATGTCGCACCGCAGAGCCCGCTACCGCTCAAGACGACGGTTACGATCCAGCGCGCGCGAACGATCATTGCGCGCAACGATTCACCGGATATTCCGTTTACGCAGTCGATCAATCCGTATCAAGGTTGCGAGCACGGTTGCGTCTACTGCTATGCGCGGCCATCGCACGCGTATCTCGATTTGTCGCCCGGGCTCGAGTTCGAGACCAAACTCTTCGCCAAACCGAACGCCGCGGCGCTGCTACGCGCGGAGCTCTCCAAACCCGGTTATCGCTGCGACCCCATCGCCCTGGGCACCAACACCGATCCTTACCAGCCGATTGAGCGCGAGTGGCAGATCACCCGGCAAATACTTGAAGTCCTCGCCGAATACGAGCATCCATTTTCGATCGTGACCAAATCAGCGCTGATCGAACGCGATCTCGATCTGATTGCGCCCATGGCGGCCAAGAGCATGGCACGCGTGTATTTTTCGATCACCACGCTCGACCGGAACATCGCGCGCACGCTAGAACCGCGTGCCGCGGCGCCACACCGGCGGTTGCAAGCCGTGAAGACGCTAAGCGCCGCCGGAATTCCGGTCGGCGTGCTGAGCGCGCCGATCATCCCGCAGTTGACCGACAAGGATCTGGAGGCGATCCTCGCAGCCGGTGCCGCAAACGGAGCGCGCTTCGCGGGTTGGATCATGCTGCGGTTGCCGCGCGAAGTGGCGCCGTTGTTCCGAGCGTGGCTGGACGAGCACTACCCGCTGCGCGCGGCGCACGTCATGAGCCTCGTGCAGCAGATCCGCGGCGGACGCGACAACGACCCGAATTTTGGAGCGCGGATGCGCGGAGCCGGGGAGTTCGCGGAGTTGATCGCAAAGCGTTTCGCTCTAGCTTGTCAGCGGCTCGGACTGAACCGCGAACGCGCGCCGTTCGACACATCGCAGTTCAGGTCGGCTGCTGCCAAAGCTGGGGCGGCGCGCGATAATAAGCGCCAACTCGATCTCTTCTGCTAACAGGGGGAACCGTCATGTCACACATCGCCGGCAGCGGATTCGCGGCGAACGAGAGTGCGGTCATGCAGGCTTCGGGGGACGCTGTATCGACGCGACGATGCTCATCGTACAACA
Source organism: Casimicrobiaceae bacterium (assembly GCA_037719965.1). Taxonomy (GTDB): domain Bacteria; phylum Pseudomonadota; class Gammaproteobacteria; order Burkholderiales; family Casimicrobiaceae; genus VBCG01. The sequence goes on from JBBJMT010000008.1 coordinate 89,769, forward strand.
ATAGGATTGGCCGGGACCGATGAGGCGCATGCCGGTGCAGCTCGCGCCGCGCGCGGCGCGATTGAACGCGTCGGTCATGTGCGTGACCGGCTCGACCGCGAGGAAGTCGCGACCGGGCGGAACGAACACGACCAGGTGATCGCACGCGCTGTCGGCCTCGACGGTCGCCTCGAGCCTGCATTGCGGCCATGCAAGCGATGCGCGGCCGGTCCAACCGGTGAACACGTTGTCGAGTGCGGTGGCGCCGATCGCACGCGGAGGATCGAAGCGCCACGCATCGGGAATGCCGATGTGGTGCGTTGGCAGGCACGTCGCGTCCGTCTGCCATACGCCGTCGGCGCTGAATCCGAGTTGAGTTACGGCGTCGCGCGGAAAGAACGGATGCCAGCCGAGGCCGAACGGGAACGGGCACGCATCGGTGTTCTCGATCGCAAGCTTCATCGTGAGCATTGCGGCGTCCGGGCGAGTATCGAGCGCAAACGATTGGAGCGCGCGGAACGCGTACGGCCATGCCGTCGCCGCGTCGCCGTCGGGCTGGTGTTCCAGCGTCAGCAACGCGTCCGCCGGCTCGCGGATTTTGACCGACCAGTCGCGTTGCCATCCCACGCCATGGATCGCATGCGGATGATCGCCGAAATTGCGCGCGAGCGCATGCGTCGTGCCGTCGTGTAACCGCAGTGTCGCGTCGGCAATGCGGTTCGAGTACGGGACCAGCGGATAGCAGGCGAACTGGCGGACGTCGCCCGACGACCGCGCGTCGTCCGGTGTCGGTCGCAGCACGTCATATTCGCGCCAACGGAACGCGGCGATGGCGCCGCCGATTCCGGGCGCGATCTCGACCTGCGCGTCGCCGGCCGCCAGCGAAATGGGGTCGGACCCCAGTCGTCTACCCGCGCAGCGTGCCGAGCCACTCCTGCGCGCGGCCGACCATCATGCCGACGTCCGACGCGATCGCAACCCAGGTGAACCCGAACTCGACGTACCTTGCGACGACCTCGGGCGTGGGCCCGACGATGCCGACCGGTTTGCTCGCGCGCTTACATGCTGCGGCACCCTCGGCGAGCTTCGCGATCACGTCCGGGTGCGACGCGTTGCCGAGATGGCCCATCGAAGCTGCGAGGTCGGCGGGGCCGATGAACAGCGAATCGATCCCCGGCACTGCGGCGATCGCGGGAAGCTGCTCCAGCGCTGCCAGTGTCTCGATCTGTACGACCACGCACAACTCGACCGCGGCGTTGCGGTGATAATTCGCAACCGTTCCCTGACGACTCGCGCGATGCACGGCGGCCACGCCGCGCACACCGTCGGGCGGATAGCGCGCGTACGACACCGCGCGCTTTGCGTCGTCGGCGTTCTGAATGAACGGGAACATCAGCGACTGCGCGCCCGCATCAAGCACGCGCTTCACGGTAACCATGTCGTTCCACGGCAGACGCGTGAGGACGCCGGCGGGCGTCCCTTCGATCGTGCGGAGAATGCCGACGAGCTGCGCCATATCCACGGGCGTGTGCTCCATGTCGAGCACGACGAAGTCGAAGCCCGCGCAGCCCATCGCCTCTGCCGTCGACGGCGCACCCGATACGAGCCAGGTGCCGATCGGCAGCTTGCCCGAGGCGATCGCGTGCTTAAAGCGGTTGCGCGGCATGTCCATCGTTCGTGTCCTTTCCCCCGTTGCGATCGGTGACGTGCCGTCGCGAATCCTGGCGTGGGCCAGCGAGGCGATTCTAAGCCCGGTAGACGTTGAAGTCATCGCTGTGATACAGATGATATAAAACAAGGGTCTTAAAAGGTCTCCCGAACGGGCATCCTTGCGGCAAATCGCACCTCGGGCCGCCATCGCCCGCGATGGCCGGCGGAAGGAACGTCAATGTCGGCGTCGCTCGCACGCTATCCGGATCTCGCTGGTCGCACGGTGTTCGTGTCGGGTGGCGGGTCGGGCATAGGTGCCGCGTTCGTGCGCGCGTTCGCGGGGCAGGGCGCGCGAGTCGCGTTCATCGACATCGCCGACGCGCCCGCGCGAGCGCTCGCGATCGAGCTGGGCGACCGCGTGCGCTACTGGCACTGCGACGTTCGTGACATCGCGGCGTTGCAGGCGACGATCGCCGACGCCGGCCGCTCGCTTGGTCCGGTCACGGTCCTGGTCAACAATGCCGCGCGTGACGATCGCCACCGACTGGAAGACGTGACCGTCGCGTACTGGGACGAGAACCTGGCGGTCAACCTGCGTCACCAACTGTTCGCCACACAGGCGGTCGCCCCGATGATGGCCGAGGCCGGCGGCGGCGCAGTGATCATGCTGGGCTCGGTCTCTTGGATGCGGGGACGCCCGGCGATGGTCGGCTACTCGTCGTCGAAGGCCGCGATCCACGGTATGACGCGCGTGCTCGCGCGGGAGCTCGGCGGGCGCGGCATCCGCGTGAACGCGATCGTGCCCGGCGCGGTCGTCACCGCCCGCCAGAAGGCGCTGTGGTCCACGCCCGAGGCGGAACGCGAGTTCCTCGAGCAGCAATGCTTGAAGTTCCAACTGTCCGAAGACGACGTCGCGCGCACCGCGCTGTTCCTCGCCTCCAGCGACGCACGGGCGATCACAGGTCACGCGCTGGTCGTCGACGGTGGGCTCGCGCAGACCTCGGTCGTCTCCTGATGCGCGGACCGTCGGTGGCCGTAGTGACTCTCGAAGAGGTGTCGGATGCGATCCGCAGCAGGATGAACGCGTCGCTGCGCGCGAGTACTGGTGCTTCACGCAACGCATTGCACGCGTCCGATCGGTGGCGCGAACAGCGTTTCCATCTCGCGCCGTATTTTGTAGGCAGGCAGGGTCGGGTCGATGGCGACATCGGCCCACGTCAACGATTGTCCTTGTGCAACCGCGCGCACCAGCTTGACTTTGTGCGCGAGCCCGAGCGGCAACCCGCCCGCTTCGAGCGACTTTTGCGACGGTGACAGCTTGCCCCAGACGGTGTAACCCCCTTCTCCGTCGAGCACTTCGCCGGGCTTCAAGTCGCGCTTCGCGGTGGCGACGACGTCCGCGTTAAAGCAAGTGGCCGCCCCGGTGGCTTCGCCGCGCAGACCGACGGATGCCACCGAAATTCCGACTTCCAATCCGATCAAATGCCAGCGTTTGTACAGGCATGCATAGCGGCCGCTGGGGTCGGTGCGAACCATATATTCGGTGAAGCAGTTGCGGATGTACTCGGTGTCGCCCTCGAACACGACGAAGACGCCGAAGCGAATATCGTAAGGAATCGCGGTACCGTCACGTTCCAGCGAGGAGATGACTTCGACTTGGCCCTTCTCGTCGAGCACTCCGCCTTCGGCGCGAGGACGGCACACCGACGGGATATCATCGATCGACGCAGGCGGATACGTGAGCCCGCCGGGGGGCGCGACGAGCCCGGTCGCGTTGCACACCGCCGTGCACTCGATCGCCGGCTTGGACCCGTCCAGAAACGAGTTGAACATTTTGGGATTGAGCCCGCCCACTCGCGCTTGCTCGGGCGTGAGACCGTAATGGCCCCAGACCGTTTCCGGGGTCGATTGCGCAAAATGGGGCAGCCACTTGTGGCCGCGACCGGCAGATACGACAGCGAAACCCGCGGCGCGCGCCCAATCGACGAGATCGCAGATCAGGGCCGGTTGGTCGCCGTACGCGAGGCTGTAGACAACGCCCGCCTCGGCTGCTTTGCGCGCCAGCAGCGGCCCGCAAAACGCATCCGCCTCGACGGTGACGTTGACGACGGACTTGCCGTTGCGAAACGCTTGCAGGCAGTGGTCGACCGCCGCAATCGGATGGCCCGTGCATTCGACCACGATGTCGATTTGCGGATGCCGGACGAGCGCCTCCCAATCGTCGCCGACATGGGTGCTGCCCTTGGCGATCGCGTCGTCGAGCGAAATCGCCTCATAGCGCGCGGGTTTCCAGCCGACCCGCGCAAGGTTGCTCTTCGCGCTAGCGGGTGCGAGGTCGGCGATCCCTGCGAGGTGCACACCCGGCGTCTTCTCCACTTGGGCAAGATACATCGCGCCGAATTTGCCGGCACCGATCAGGCCGACCCGCAGCGGCCTGCATTGCGCCTCGCGTTCCTGAAGCTTTGCGTAGAGACTCAATGGGATGTTCCGTGGCCTTCGTATTCAACGAAAAGCGCGCGCCGCTTTAGCTCACCGACACGTGAACACGTCGACTCCGATCTGCCATCAGGCGGCCAGCGGCGCAACCAACGCCGTCTCCGGCGTTCCATCCTTCCACGGCAGTGATACGTCGTAGTCGCTCCGCAAACAATCGTCGGGCAGGCATCGGATCGGCGTGAAATCGCGATGCGCGATGTACTCCGGCCGCTTGAAGCGGCGAATGTGATTGGAGACCGCGCAAAGGCTCAAATACACGCTCGTCCGATTCCACGGAGAAAGATTGGAACTCGACGCATGCACCAGGCAGGAGTGGAAGAGAATCATCGACCCCGGCTGCCCCTTGGGCGCGACGATGCCGCCTCGCTCGATGAGCTTCGCGATCGTGTCGTGGTTGATCGTCCAGAGCGGGTAGCTCGTAGTGGCCGTGTCGTGTCCGGCCTCGAGCATGCCCAGCTTGTGACTGCCCGGAATGAACATTAGCGGGCCGTTGAACTCATTGACCTCGTCCAAGAATATGGCGACGTTCATCGCCCGCGGCTCCGGCATGTCGTCGTCGTTTTTCCAAGTGCCGTAGTCCTGGTGCCATTGCCAGACGTCGCCATCGAACGCCGCCTTGCCGTTGATCTTGAATTGGTGCATGTAGACCGATTCGCCGAATAACTGCATGACCGGATTGACCATGCGCGGATGGCGGGCGAGCTTGGCGAACGGGTAGCTATACAGGTGCGCGGCAAAATTGGTGCGCACTGCCTCGCTGCCCTTTTCGCGCACGTTTTCCGGGCGCCGCTGCGCGTATAGGCCCGGTACTTCGTCAACAAGGACTTTGACCTCGTCCGGCTGGAAATGGCTTGGGAAAAACAGGTAACCATCGCGCTCGAAGGTTTCGATCTGATGTGGGGTTAGGTGCATGTCGCCTCCTGTCCATGCGATAGCGCTCACCTTGTTTCGCCTGTTTCGGCCGCTTCGCCCCTTAAATGCTACATCACGTTTCGACACGAGGAAAATTTCTCCGTTCGCAGCCGCTGGCAAGCCCCACGTCTGCCCGTCCACGCAGTGGTCGAGGCCGCCTGCTCCTACTACGCGCCGGATCGCGCAACTATTCGACCTCGATGTGCATCATCAGTCCGCCACCGCCTTTGGTTTCGGCGTTGTTGTTCGTCGTGTGATGCGAGATGTGACAATGGATCATCCACTTGCCCGGATTGCGCGCCGTCCAGATCACATCGTAGCGCTGGCCTGGCCCGACATTGATCGTGTCGGCCTTGAAACGCGCCGCTGGCGGCAGCGTTTCGCCATCGCGCGCGACCACGACGAAGGGCCCGCCATGAATATGCATCGGATGGATGAATCCGCTGTTGGAGCCGATGAAACGTACCTTGAGCGTCTCGCCGACCCGCATGCGTATCGTGTCGGTCTCCGGGAAGGCGCGACCGTTGAAGGCCGAGAACGGCGACGACCACGGCTGCGAGGATGATGCCGGTCGCGTCGCCGGCGACGCAGTGAATGGTCGAGCCAACGCCCTGCTTCCACAAGGGCTTGATGAATTCTTCATGCTCGCCCGGTCGCGGCTCCTTGTCCGCCAGCACATAGAGCAGTAGCCCGATCGGTCCCATGTAAAGCGTCACCAGGATGAAGCCCCATTTTTCATGACCACCGGTTCCGGATTGTTCCGATACTGGTCCCATGCGACGTAACCCGTGGAGGCGGCCGCCAAGACGAACCACGCGAGCAGAAAGTAGTCGATGGGCTGAATGAACATTAGCGAGTTTCTCTCAAGGGTTTATCGTCGCAACCAGGGCGCAGTGGCCGCCGCTTCGTGGGTGAGCTTTTAGCAACGGCCAGCCTCAGCATAGCCTTCGCGCCAGGGAGAATAATTCGCAACTAGAGATCGACGTAAGAAGACCGGTTGATTTGCGAGAACGGCCCTGTCGTCCAGGACATGGCCGAGGTGAAGGCGGTCGTTGCAACGCATCTCGAACAATTGCCGGCGTGAAGCCGCTCCGCTCATCACATCATGTTCGAGCGAGGAGATGCCTTTCTGCGTCTCGAAGTCCCAGGTGCCAAGAGCTATCTCTCAAGGGACAAGGCCGTGCTCTTCTTCGAGACTTAGAGCGTCGTTTTCTCCAGCACCGGAAAGCCCTCGCCCTCGATTAGCCGGGCTACACTTTCCGGGTCTTCCAAAACTTCGACTTTCACGATTTGTCCGGGAAGATCGACATCCACCGAAGCGGACGGATGCGCTAATTTGATGGCGCGAGTGACGCTGGCTACGCAACCGCCGCAGCTCATACCGGACACTTTGAATTGCAACATGCTGACTCTCCGTAGGATCGAAACAGGCGCCAGTATCCATATTCCCATCATGGCAATGTCAAGTGGTCTGGATAGTCAAATTGCGCTTGACCTTCCCATGATGGGAAGGCTGATGCTCGAGCCTATCGCTTGAGGAGAAGACCATGAATCAGTTCTCATCTACCGAGTTGCGCCCTGTACAGGAAGCGACGCAAACCCTGCGCTTCGACCTTGGCATCATGGGCATGACCTGCGCCTCCTGCGTCGCGCGCATCGAAAAGGCGCTCCGCGCGCTGCCCCAAGTGCGCGAGGTGACGGTCAATCTCGCCACCGAGACGGCGACCGTGGCGGCTGATGCTGGGACCGACGTCAGCATCATTGGCAGCGCAGTCGAGCGAGCGGGCTACTCGCTGGCAAAGGACTCGCTCGAGCTGCATATCGAAGGCATGACCTGCGCCTCATGTTCCGGTCGCGTGGAAAAGGCCTTGCGTACCGTGCCGGGTGTTGTGTCGGCCGAGGTCAATCTTGCGACCGAGCGGGCGCGTGTGTCATTTTTCCGGGGCGCCGTTCACGCGGGCGCGGTGCACGTGGAAAATTTGATCGGGGCAGTCGAGCGCGCCGGTTATCAAGCGCGCATCCCTGAAGCGACGGGTATCGGCTCGAAGCGCGAAGCCGGTTCCGTCGCCAGCCGCGACTCTTGGCCAGTCGTCCTGGCGGCGACGCTTTCGCTGCCGCTCATTGCGCCGATGGCACTCGCACCGTTCGGCATCGATTGGATGCTGCCCGGTTGGATGCAATGGCTGCTCGCTACCCCCGTGCAGTTTTGGCTCGGCGCGCGCTTCTACCGCGCCGGTTGGAAAGCATTGCGCGCGCGCACCGGCAACATGGATTTGCTGGTCGCGCTGGGCACATCGGCCGCGTACGGCTTATCCGTCTATCAGCTCTTCGCGCTGGCCGGCGAACCTACGCCGCATCTGTATTTCGAAGCGTCGGCGGTGGTGATTACGCTCGTGCTTCTGGGCAAGTGGCTGGAGGCGCGCGCCAAGCGTCAGACCACTGAGGCGATCCGTGCGCTCAATGCGCTGCGGCCGGACACGGCGCAAGTGCGGCGCGGCACGCAAGAGATCGACATCCCGATTGGGCAGGTCGTGGTCGGCGATCTCGCGGTGGTGCGACCCGGGGAGCGCGTTCCGGTCGACGGCGTGGTGCGCGAAGGTGCGAGCCAGGTCGATGAGTCACTCCTCACCGGCGAGAGCTCGCCGGTGGCCAAAGGCATCGGGGACAAAGTCACCGGCGGCGCCATCAACGCCGAGGGCCTGCTCGTGGTCGAGACCACGGCGATTGGCGCCGAGACGACACTCGCTCGCATCATCCGCTTGGTAGAGGACGCACAAGCCGCCAAGGCGCCGATCCAGCGTTTGGTGGATAGAGTGAGCGCGGTGTTCGTGCCGGTGGTGCTGGCCATTGCGCTCGTCACGTTCATAGGCTGGTGGACGATCGCAGGCGATGCCGCGGTCGCGCTCATCAACGCGGTTGCGGTGCTGGTGATTGCCTGTCCCTGCGCGCTTGGCTTGGCGACCCCTACCGCGATCATGGCCGGCACGGGCGTCGCTGCGCGCCACGGCATTCTGATCAAGGATGCCGAGGCGCTGGAAGTCGCACATGCGGTTGATACCGTCGCGTTCGATAAGACGGGCACGCTGACCGAAGGCCGCCCGACGGTGGTCCAATTGGTTCCTTACCAGGCAAGCCGAGATGAACTGCTACGAGTCGCGGCCGCGGTGCAATCGGGCAGCCAGCATCCGCTGGCGCAGGCGGTGCTCACCGCAGCGCAAGCCGAAGGTATTTCGGCACCTGCGGCGAGCAATGCCGGCGCGCTGCCGGGACGAGGTGTGACGGCGGATGTAGACGGCCGTAGCTTTCGGCTGGGCAGCCGGCGGCTAATGGAAGAGCTGGGCGCGGATTTCGGGCCGCTCGGCGAGCAGGCGAGCCGCTTGGATTCCGATGGCCGCACGGTGTCCTGGCTTATGCAGATCGCACCCGACAAGAGGCTATTGGGATTGATCGCGTTTGGCGATGCGCCGAAGCCCACCGCCGCACTGGCAATCGAGCGATTGCATCGCGCTCGAGTGCAGACGGTCATGCTAACCGGCGACAATCACGGCAGCGCACAAACGGTGGCGAAAGCGCTAGGCATCGACGACTTCGTGGCTGAAGCGCTGCCGGCGGACAAGGCCGCCGCGCTGGCACGCTTCAAGGCGCAAGGCCGCACGGTCGCGATGGTGGGCGACGGCATCAACGACGCGCCGGCCTTGGCTGCCGCGGACGTGGGCATCGCGATGGGCACAGGCACCGACGTTGCCATGCATGCAGCAGGCATCACGCTCATGCGCGGGGACCCGGCGCTGGTGGCCGATGCTCTCGATATCTCGCGGCGCACCTATCGCAAGATCCGGCAAAACCTGTTCTGGGCCTTCAGCTACAACCTGGTAGGGATTCCGCTGGCGGCATTGGGCTTACTGAGTCCCATCGTCGCGGGGGCCGCCATGGCATTGAGCAGCGTGAGCGTCGTCTCGAACGCGCTCTTGCTGCGACGCTGGCGGCCAGCGAGTAATCCCTCAAGCGAGCCGATCGACGTCGGCAATTCGAGCGAGCACCCGCCCGTCTATCTTAAGGAGGAGTTGGCATGAACGGTCTGAATGCCTATCCCCTCAACATCGGCGACGCAGCCAAAGCCTCCGACGTGTCGGCCAAGATGATCCGCCACTACGAAGAGATCGGGCTCATCCCGAAAGCGAAGCGCACGCCGTCCAACTATCGTACCTATTCGCAGACCGACGTGCATACCCTGCGCTTCATCCGCCAAGCGCGCGCACTCGGTTTCTCCATCAAGCAGATCGGCACGCTCCTTGGCTTATGGCGCGATTGCCGGCGACCGAGCAGCAAGGTGAAGAGCCTGGCGCTGGCGCACATCGCCGAGCTCGATGCCAAGATCCGCGAAATGCAGGCGATGAAACGCACGCTTGAAACGTTAGCCGAGCATTGCCGCGGCGACGAGCGGCCAGACTGTCCGATTCTGGAACGGCTTGCGACCGCACCCGATCCAGCGAAAGGCACCGGCCGCGCCCGCCGAAGCCGCACTTCCACCCCTGGGCTGCACTGACACTGAACGTAGCGGGGTGGTCGTTGATCATTCACCGATCGATTGAGAGAATTCCACTCCCATCAACCGCTCGACCGGACCACGGTTGCGACTGGATTTATTACCTAACCAGCTTCGTTGAAGTAGTTGCTAGCGCCGGAGCGTTTCAGCCTTCGGGTGTGCCGCGAAGAAACGCATCATTTCGTGCGCCGCGCTGGGACCTTTCGGGTCGGTATAGCTGCCGCTCGAACTGCCGCCGGACCACGCATGTCCGGCCCCGTGAATCAGCCAATGCTCGAGCAACGGGGCTCCGGTCGGATCTTCGTAGACACGTTGCGTATACGCACGTCCTCCGGGCACTTGCCCCGAAATCGACGCCATTCGCAAAGTCGTCTCCTTGGACAGTGCGGCGGCGCATTGCGCAACGACCCGTTCACCATTCGCCGGAGACACGGTGGTGTCGCGGTCGCCGTGAAAAACGATCGTGGGTACTGCGCGCGAATGCGCGTGGCTCTCTGCCCTCACATTCGGTTGTGCAGCAGCGGACGAGACTCCGCCATGCATCGCCGCGAGCGCACTGGGTAAGTCATGCGCGGCACGATAAGCAAGTCCCGAATGCACGCCGATGGCCGCAAACAGATCGGCGTGCGTAGCGCCGAGGACCGCGGCCATCGCGCCACCCGCCGACAGCCCCGTGGCGTAAACGCGTCGGGGGTCCACGGCGTAGGTCGCCATGATCTCGTGCGTCATCCCCGCAAGCAGCGCCGATTCGCCGCCGTCTCGCTGCTGGTCACCGGCTCTGAACCAGTTCCAGCACTTCTGGCGATTGGCCGCTTGGGCCTGCGCCGGATACAGCATCAACCATCCATGCTCCTCGGCCAACTGATTGAAGCCGGTGCCCGCGGCGGCATCGTCGGGGGATTGCGTACAGCCATGCAGCATCACCAGAAGCGGTAACTCGCGTCCGGAATAGCTGCTCGGCACATACAGTTTGTAGCGACGAGTACCGGTCGAACCCGTGTAGGAACCTGCAAGAAATCGCGCACCGGCAGCCACCTCGCAACCGCGCTCGGATCCACTGCGGGAAGTCGAGCCTTGCAACGACTCGAAGTGTGCGAGTGGAGACCGCGTCGGCGCAGATACGTCCATTGTGTCGTCGTCGCCGCTTATGCCTGCATCGGCTGACGGACCTGCAGAAGTCCCCGTTACGCTGCTTTCCGCACTGCTCTCCGCGCGGTTCGCTACTACGCTGAAGGTCCCTTCCAGCGGTGGAATGTGCGGGCGGGCATCCTGCCGTGACGAGGGTGCATCGGGATCCACTCGCGCAAGCGCGCGCTGAATGGTTGCCGTGGCATCGGGAAGACGCCCAAGGCTGACGAGTCGGGTCGCCTCGCGCATTTCTGCTTGTACGTTTTCATTCACGTTCAGTTTTCCTTCACGTTTTTTGTAAAGCTCAATGAATGCGATCGGCCAGCGCAGCTTTTACCGCGGGGCTCGCGTGCAGCGCACCCAACACAACCAGCGATTCGATGCCGGCGCGCGCGAGGTGAGGAGTGACATCGTCGGCGATGACGGCGAGACCCAGTACTCGGATGCGCAGCTTCCGGCCCGAGGACTTTGCCGCTTCGAGATCCTGGCGGGTGAAGCGCTGCAACCCTAGAGCAAGCGTCCGCCGCACTATCGTTTGCTTGACGAATTCGGCATGCATCGCGAGCTGGTTGCGAATGGCCGTGCGGATGCAATCGGTGCGGTTGGAATAAAAATTCTCTTGCACCAGCAGATCGATCTGACCCAGGTCGACAAGGCCTAGATTGATCGTGATCTTCTCGCTGTCGACGCCTTTGGACCGCCCGTCCCGCGACTCTTCTGCCATCCTCATACCATCCTGATACCATCCATACAGATGGCATTATCGCCTAAATATAGGCGTCTGTCAAAATCTGGCTGCGCTTTCTTAGGAGCCTAGGTTCGTGGCGCGCCGTTCGACTTTGGATCATCGCTCGCATGTTTGGCACAACCGATCTTGCGCTGTTCGTGGTTTCCGGTCTGCTACTGAACGTCACGCCAGGTCCCGACACGATGTACATCCTCGGTCGCAGCGCGACGCACGGACGGCGCGGCGGCACTGTCGCTGCGTTGGGAATCGCCGCCGGATGCTTTGTCCACATTCTGGGGGTGGCTCTTGGCCTTTCGGCGCTGCTCGCCGCGTCAGCGACCGCGTTCATCATCATCAAATGGGTGGGTGCTGGGTACTTGATCTACATTGGCATCGCGTTGTTGTGCACGCGCCCGGACATCGTCGAGCCACCGCCGGCGCAGCGAGCCGCCACGCTGCGAACGGTGTTTTGGCAAGGTTTCCTGACCAATGTCCTGAATCCGAAAGTGGCGCTGTTCTTCCTCGCTTTCCTGCCGCAATTCATCGCCCCCGACGCTCCGAACAAGACGATGGCTTTTTTGTTTCTGGGGCTTATCTTCAATTGCAACGGCACACTGTGGAACTTGCTGGTGGCGTGGTCGGCTGCCGCGGTCGCCAAACACCTTCGCGGGTCGAATAACGTCGCGCTTTGGGTAAACCGTACGGTAGGAGCGCTATTCGTCTACTTTGGCGTCAAGCTCGGCGCCTCGAACACAAACTAAGAAATTGATATGCGCTTCCCTTTCGCCCTGGTTTTCCTCACACTAGCCATCTTGAGTAATGCCGCGGCTGGCCAGGATCGTTCACATCCCACGCGGTCGGCGGCGGGCGAGATGCGTCTGGCCGCCACCCATTTCGTGGCCACATTGCCGGACAAGCTTGCGCGCGAGGCATTGCGCCCCTTCGAAGATGCCGACCGCGTGAACTGGCACTTCACGCCCAGGAGCCGCAGCGGCATCTCATTCAAGCAGCTTGATGCCAAACAGCAAGACGCCGTGCACGCGTTGCTGAAACAAGCGCTCTCGGTTGAGGGCTATCGCCGCGTGACCAACATCATCGAGCTGGAGCTCGTGCTGCGCGAAATCGAAACCTTCGGGCTGATGCGCGACCCCGAGAAGTATCACCTCACGATTTACGGCGCACCGGATGCGCGCAAGGCCTGGGGCTGGCGATTCGAGGGACATCACCTGTCGCTCAACTTCACCCTCGCGGGCGAACTCATGGTCGTGGATACGCCCAGTTTTTTCGGCGCTAATCCGGCAGAGGTGAAAAATGGGCCAAAAAAGGGGCTGCGCGTGCTCAAAGAGGAGGAAGATGAAGCGCGTGCCCTGCTCGCCGCGCTGACCGACGCGCAACGCAAGGAAGCGGTGTTCGACACCCGCACCTACGGCGACATAGTCACCGGAGCCAAAGACCGAGTCGAACCGTTGGAGGCAAAAGGCATCGGTGCCGAAAAACTCAACGACGCGCAACGCGCGCAACTCGTGAAACTGATCGGCGTGTATGCCGACAATTTTGAACCCAGCATCAAAGAAGCACGCAAGAATCGCGTCCAAGAAGGCGGCATTGCCAATATTCGTTTCGGCTGGGCCGGCGCCACCGAGCGCGGCAGACCACACTACTACCGAATTCAGGGGCCCTCATTTCTCATCGAGTACGACTCTTCGCAGAACAACGGCAATCACATTCATACCGTATGGCGCGACTTCACTGGCGATTTCGGGCGTGATTTGCTGAGCGAACATTACGCGAGAGCGCAAGGAACTGGACACAAGCACTAACAAGAATATCTTTCATCCGGGTCTGATCGTGCAACGATGAAGCTCCTCAGTAGGTAACATGAAACTGAATCCGCAGGACCTCAAAAAAATCGCCGACGGAACGCTGGAACACTACAACCAGCGCGCTCTAGATTTCTGGGAAGGCACGCGCGATCACGACGTCAAGCAGAACATCGATGCGCTGTTGCGCTACATCGCGGGTGAGCCCCCGTTTACGATTCTCGATTTGGGCTGCGGTCCGGGGCGCGACCTCAAGGCATTCGCGGATCTCGGCCACGAGGCGATCGGCCTAGAGGGCGCTGCCCGCTTCGCGGAAATGGCGCGCGCGTATAGCGGCTGTGAAGTCTGGCAGCAGGATTTCTTGAAGCTCGATCTGCCTCCGGAACATTTCGATGGCGTGTTCGCGAACGCTGCCCTGTTTCATGTCCCCAGACAGGAATTGCCGCGAGTATTGAGCGAATTGCATGCGACGTTGAAACCGCAGGGCGTGCTCTTCAGCTCGAATCCGCGCGGCGACAACGAAGAAGGCTGGAACCGCGGACGTTACGGGGCCTACCACGACCTCGAGACTTGGCGCCAAATCGTTGGCACCGCGGGATTGGTCGAGCTGACGCACTATTACCGCCCGGCGGGGCTCCCGCGCGAACAGCAACCGTGGCTGGCGAGTGTGTGGCGCCGACTGGCGTAGGCCCCCCGCCTACGGTTTGCGCAGCGCGTGTCGGGCTTAGAGCCGCGATTCGCGCGTACGCTAATCTGTGCGCATCGGCTTGGGTGCCGCGTCGATCCTCTCGCTGCGGAATCGCTCGTATTCTGCGATCACCTGTGCGCCGATCAGCAACACCATCGCCGCGACTTCCAAGCTCAGCAGCACGACGATAGCAGTCGTCAGTGAGCCGTACACGACGCTCACCTGTGACAAGGTCGAGAAGTAGAGGACGAGCGTGTGGCGGCTGATTTCCCACAACACCGCCGCCGTGACGCCGCCGATCAACGCATGACGCCACGACAAGCGGCCCACCGGCATGACGAGATAGATTGCCGACAGGACGAGAATCTCGCCGACCACCCCGATTGCGTAGAACAGGAAGCCGGAGAGCCCGCCCAGCGAAAACGTCCTACCGAATAGGTCGATGTCCTCCGTGCCCATCGTTTGCAGAGAGCCGGACACGACCGTCACGACCAGCAAACCGATTCCCAGCGCCAGGATAAAGCAGTATGGGATGAGAGCGGAAATGAAAAAACGCCGTCGCTTGATCGTGACGCGATGGTGGAAGATCACCGACATCGCGTTTTCCAGTACGGTGAAGGCGAACGAGCTGAAAAAAATGATCGTGACGATCAAGACCCAACCGATGACATCGCGATGGTCGAGAAAAGTCGTGAGCTCCATCATGATCGCGTCGGACTGGCCCGGAACCACCAGCTCGAGGTAGCGATCCATCGTTCGCAGCAATTCTGCTTCTTCGACAAAGTTCGACAAACCGATGAGCACGAGAATCGTCAGGGGCACGAGCGAAAGCAGTGTGTAATAGGCAACCGCTCCGGCCAGTAAAAACCCCTGGTTCGCGCGAAATCCTTTGGCGACTCGAATGACGAAAGGACCGGGGTCTTTCGCGATCGCCTTGACGGTCGTACCAAACTTGCGCTTCTTGGTCATAAGTGGGGAGCTATGCGAAAAACGTACAACGAATTGCCGCCGGCGCAGGCGAACAAGCTCTCGCCGCCAACACATGACGTGATATCGAACAAGAATACCGCAAGTCTTCGCTGCACCTTTCGAGCCGATGGCTGTCCGACGGGGTACGTCTGATAAATCTCCAGCGCCTGCCAACTAGAAATGACGCACCTGCCCCTTCATTTCCCGGCGAGTCTATTCGCTATCGTCCTAAGTGCCGTGAGCGCGATGAGCACGAGTGCGCTTACCGCGCAGAACCCGGTTGAGCCTCGCAAGCCCGTGGGAGTTGCCGGCGCGCCAGACGTTCAGCCGGACCTGTCTTTGGTCACCCAGCAGATCATCGGTCGAACGAACGCGTTTCGGAAACAAAAGAATCGGCGTCCGGTCGAAGCCGATCCGCAGCTCAACGAAGCGGCAGCTTACTTTGCCGACTACATGGCCCGCACGAGCCAATACGGGCACGAGGCGGACGGAGGTTCGCCCGCCGGTCGGGCGAACCGGTACGGCTACGAACACTGCATCATCTCCGAGAACATTGCGTATCAATACAACTCCGCAGGATTCACCCGCGAGGAATTGGCCTCGAGCCTGGTCGAAGGCTGGAAGCGATCTGCCAGTCACCGTAGAAACATGCTGGACTCGGATGTCAGCGATACCGGCGTCGCTGTCGCGCGCAGCGCCAAAACCGGCTATTACTATGCTGTGCAGATGTTTGCACGGTCAAAGTCAAGCACCATCGCGTTTGGGATTGCCAACCGGTCCGGGACAACGGTCGCGTACAGACTCGGCGACGAGCGATTTTCGCTCCCGCCTCGGCTGACGCGTTCGCACGAACGCTGCCGGCCCGCGCAATTGGCGCTCCTTCCACCCGGAGACGAAAGCGAGGTGCCGCCAATAAAGCCGGAAAGCGGCGATCGTTTTGTCGTCTCGAGGGAAAATGGCTCGCTGGCTATCCGCAAGGATCGGTAAGATGAGAGCAGGATGCGAGAAAGATGAGAGAAAGATGAGACGGATGGGTCTCCGCTGTTCCGCGGGCGCCAACAACCAAGGATAATGGAGTTCTTGATTCCGAACCTCCCATCCATTGAATAGGGGTCGCCAATGCCTAAACCCAACTATGAGTTCGCGAAGCGCCAGAGAGACCTCGTCAAGAAGCAGAAGAAGGAACAAAAGCAACAACGCAAAGCGGGAACTCCGCAGGAACAGCCGCCGGAGGACCCTTTGAAGCCGCCCGTCGACAAGACGACGGACGCCTGATGCTTTAGGGCCGCGGGTCATTGTCGAAGATTGGCATCCGATTAGCGCGGGCGATTCTGCCCCTGCTCGGCCGGAGGCGGCGTTTGCACGTTGTCTTGCTGAGCATCGCCTTCGCTGCGCCACCCCTAGCGCTGGCGCAGCACGACGCCGACGCGCCAGTACGGATCGTGCGCAGCTGGACGCTTGACGTCCGGGAACTCGTGGCGAAGCAAGCCGCGCTCCCGGCGCACGGACTGCGCCGCGTGCACCTGCTTCGTCTCGAAATGGCGGTGCAGAGCGGCACACGCTGGGCATCCGACGCCATTCTTGCGGCAACCCGGCGAGCAGCGGCGATCCTCTCCCAATGCGGCGTGCAAACCATCGCATACCTGCACGAATTCGACGGACCGCGTCGATATCGTAATCTCTCAAGCCCCGCGTCGCGCCAACTGGCTGACAAGATGCGCCTCGGGAGGCCAGCGATATTCTTCGTCGATGACACGCTTCATCGGCCGGCGTTCGATGCCGAGGCAATTGGCCGTGGCAACTCGGCGACGCGGCCGGAGATGACCGATACGGTGTGGATTACCGCGGCCACGCGCGACCTGCCGATTGCTCTCGCGCACGAGCTCGTGCATGTCCTCACCGATTCCGGTGCTCACTCCGATGCAGCGGACAATCTGATGCGCGAGGAGACCGCCGCCAGCAATACGCAACTCACCACCGAGCAATGCGTGAGCGTTCTCAGGACCGGCGTGGCGAACGGCCTTCTGGAGCGCGCCGGCGGCAACGACGTCGGCAATTGACTCGCTCGGTTGCCTCGCTTTCAGGGCGTGCTCCAGCAGAACCTCGTGCCGTATGCGGCTCATCGAAACGAACACGCTGCGCCTCGAACCCCTCGCGGCAGCGCACGCCGAGGAGATGTTCGAGCCTATGTCCGCTCCCGAGATCTACGCGTTCATCTCGGGGAAACCACCCGCGTCGCTGTCCTCTCTCCGGCAACGCTACCGGCAGCTCGAGCGGGGTCGTTCCACTGATGGCCGCCAGCTTTGGCTCAATTGGGTCGTTCGCCTTGCTGCGGGACAATGCGCCGGGTACGTGCAAGCCACGATTTTCCCCGGAAGCACCGGCGTCTTGGCGTTCGTTTTCGCGCCAAAGTATTGGGGGCTGAGTGTCGCATTCGAAGCGTGTCAAGCCGCCGTCCAGTACATGGCTCGTGAACTTGACGTGAGCGCGCTCTACGCGACTGTCGATCCTTTGAACTCTCGCTCCGCGCATCTCCTCACCCGGCTAGGTTTCGCCGAGGTGCCGCCCACAAGCTATCCCCACGGTAAAGTCGAGCCCAACGATCGCGTATTCGCGATGTCTAGCGTCGATTGAGCCGCATCGTGAAGTACACCTTGCGTGTGTCGACCGGCATGCGCCGTAATCCGGCCGCTTGGCAAGAGCGCGTGCACGCGCTCAATTGCGCGGCGCTAAGGCCGATCGCGCCCGCGATAGGAGAATCAATCCGACCCGCCGCGTGTTTGCGAGGCCGATGGGCAGGTAACTCTGATTTCAGCGTGCATCAACCCCTGAATTGTCCGGCCGATCCTCGCCGCGCGAGGCTTCGTTGCTCCGATCATCAGCGATCTGCCGCTCGACTTCTGCCAGTGCATCGTTGCCCGCCGATCCGCCGGCGGCAGGCGTGACGGTGTCCGCCACGGGCAGCTTGCCGGCATCGCACGCAGCGCATCAAGGCCTTCCAGCCCGAAGAGGCTTCGGATGTTGAGGTCGGTGTTAGGGAACGGAATGCCGATGCGGTGCCGGCGCAGCGCGTCGTCCAGCGCCCACACGTACGCAGCCTTGACCGAATTCGGCCGCTTGGTCGCTTGCGCGGTGAGCCACACCACCAGTTCGAAGTTGAGGCTGCTCTCGGCCAACGCGACCAGCCAGACCTGCGGCTTGAGCTCGCCTTCCAATGCGAGCGTGAATGGCAATTCGGCGGCGGCCTCCAGCGCGGCCGTCTTCACCCGTTCCTTGTCGACGCCATAATCTACGCCGAACGGTACGCGCAGCCGGCTGAAGTTGTCGCCGAGGGTCCAGTTCACCGCCCGGCCGGTGACGAATTCAGAGTTAGGCACAAGGATGTCGATGTTGTCGTTGGTGATAATACGGGTGGCGCGGATGCCGATGTCCCGCACCTCGCCGTGCACGCCCGATTCGAGCTCGACGAAATCGCCGATCTTGAGGCTGCGGTCGAAGAGCAGGATCAGCCCGGAAATGAAGTTGCTGAAGATCGCCTGCAGGCCGAAACCGAGGCCGACGCCGATGGCTGAATTCGCCCAGACCGAAGCGGTAGGCCAGCAGCGATTGCGACCCCTCGTTCAGGCTATCGATCATTTCGCCGGGCGCGGCGCTCACAGGGATTGTCGTGCCGAACTGCATGCGTGGCTCTTGCAGCAGAATTGTTGGCCGCCGCCGATGGGCCGGCCGGGAACGCAGCGAAGCGCACCGCGCGCGCGTGCCTCTAAACGCCCATCACGACGATCGCCGCTTGAGATCATCGCGGAAGAAGGTATTCAGTTCGGCGTTCGTCAGCACGCCGCCGAAGCTGTCGAATCGGCCCTCCCGCGCGATTTCGCGCGCCGAGTGGATGAATGCATCCATTGCGACGCGCGCGAGCGTTCCGCCCACGCTAACCCGGCGCACGCCCATCGCGGCGAGATCGCTGACCGTGAAGCCGAAGGGACCACTGTTGAGGAAATTGACCGGCTTGGGGGCAACCGCCTTCACCGTCGCCTCGATCTGCTCACGCGTCTTGATGCCGGGCGAGTAGAGGCAATCGGCGCCGGCGTTGGCGAAAGCCTTCAACCGGCGGATGGTCTCGTCGAGATCGGGCCGTCCGCGGATGAAGCCCTCGGTGCGCGCGGTGAAGACTACTTCACTGCTGCTCTTGTCGATCGCCGCCCGTGCCGCTTTCACGCGCGCGAGCGCGAGATCGAAGTCGTAGAGCGGAAGCGACGGGTCGCTGGTCGAGTCCTCGATCGACACTCCGGCGACGCCCGTTTCAATGCAGCGCTGCACGTTTTCCGCCACACCTCGTGGGTCGTCGGCAAAGCCGCCCTCGAAATCCGCGTTTACGGGCACGTCGGTCGCCTCCGCGATCTCGCGAAAGTGGGCGAGCATTTGGTCGAGCGGCACGTCGCCGTCAGCCAATCCTTGCGCATGGGCGAAGCCGGAACTGGTGCTGGCCAGCGCCTTGAAGCCGAGACCTTGCAGATAGCAGGCGCTGCCAACGTTCCAGGGATTGGGAATGACGAAGCAACCGCTCTCGTGCAGCTTTCGGAAGTTGCGGCGCTTGTCGCTGATGCTGGGCATCGTGATGACCTCGCGGCGGCGTAGCGGGACGCCAGGGAGTTGCTAAGCTCATACGGTAGCATGGGCACGGAAGCCGCCCCCAAAGGGATAGGATGGCATCATTAGAATTTGAGGAGCGATTCGCGATTGTCCGCATCCCGCCCTGCTCGCTCGGCCTCCTTGGACGCAGAGTGCAAGGCCGTGACGCGAACGTGTCGGCCTCTGGCGGTGGTTCGCGATTGCTCGCATCCCCGCAAGCGGGGCCCCTGCTCGACGTCCCATAGGCAACGCTGCCCTTTCCAGAAGCTGGTATCACACGCGTCAGATTGCGAGGCCCGGTGCAACGTGGTCCCTCATCTGGTTGAGGCTACTCACTCGCACGCCGGCAGCGCGGCCTTCAGATCCGAGCCGCGAAGATTGCTCGCGATGCGCGCTGCAATCTCTTGGGCTTTCAGCTGATGGTTATTCGCCTCATGCGGCCGGCCTCCTCCTCCGCATAGCCGGGCGAGGGCACAATGGACGTCCCAAGCTAGGCGCAGCCTACCGAGTTGCGCGCTCAGCTCGGCCGCACAGTACAATTCGCTCGCGGCGGGGCCGTACGCTTTGTCGGCAAGGAATGCTTCGCCGCGCCAGCGGTGTGCCCGCGCCATCATCTCGCGCAATTTACCGCCTTTGGCCAGCCGAAGGAGCTCATCGGCATAGGCTAAGCATTGGCCGGTGTTGCCGCGCGCGAGCGAGATCTCAGCCAACCCCTCCAGGCAGCGCGTCGAAAACCAGCCTTCGCGACGCGCTTGCGCATAACTAAGCGCTTGCTCGAGCTCCGCTTGAACGTCGAGCCGCCCCATTCGCGTCCGCGCAATGGCTAAATTCGTTTGCAGCAACGGCGTCCAGTACGTAATTTTCGCGTCACTCGCGACCTGCAGGCCCTGCTCGAAACGATCGGCCGCCTCGGTAAAAAGATTCAGATCGATAGCACGTAGCCCAACATGTTGTAGGCCATGATCTGATAGCGCACGAGCTTCAACGCCTCGAGCCGTCTGAGCGTCTCGTTCAGACCGTCCCACGCTTCGGAATAGTCGCCGAGACAACTGCGCACATGATCTTGAGCAATCAGTAACGGACCCATGTGCCACTCGAAGTCGGCGGCTCGGGCGATTGTGAGACCCGCTTGGCCGCGCGCGGGTAGTCGCCTAGCCCCATGTACCCGATGCAGGCCCACCCGATCATCATCAGGTTCTCACATTCGTAGCTCTTGTCGCCGATGCTCTGCGCAAGCTCGATCGATCGGGCATAGCACTCGATCGCAGGCTCCGGTCGGGCGTCGGCGAAATACGCCTCGCCGCGGCCATGGAACGCCTGGACCGCAACGAGGTCGGTAAGCTTCAGGCGCTCGCAAATCTCGACCGCCTCCTGGTGATACTCAATCGCCTCGGCATTGCGGCAATCGCTCCAGGCGACCGTGCCCAGATGATAAAGCGTGTCGGCAGTGTGCCGATCATCGTGCATCGCGCGCGACGCCTCGAGCGCTTCGGCAAGGCACTCCGTGGCCCGGTCGTACGAGTGGCTGCGCCGGTAGGCCATGCCGAGCTGGATCAGCAGATCGCGCTCACGCATCCGGTCGCGCGCCGCGCGCGCCGCATCGATGACCCTCTCGAAGTCCGCGACGGCGCCTTGCATTTGCCCGGCCAGTGCCCGCGCCGCGCCGCGCTGCTCGTAGAGCTTCAACTGCACAACTTGTTCTGCGCCGGTGGGATGCGCTTCGACCAACGCCACCGCGCGATCGAGCAACCCAAGCGCCTCACGAGTCGCGAATAGGCTTTGCGAGTGGTGCGCCGCCTCGATCAGATAAGTGATGGCCTTGGACCAGACTTGCGCGCGCTCGTAGTGCTGTGCCAGTCGCGCTGCGTGCTCTTTGGATTCACTACTCGCGAGCGGCTCGAGCCAACCGTTGGATCGTTGGGGTCGAGCATTTTTCCAGCGCCTGGCCCACCAGTTCGATCACCGGTGATACGGCACCCCTTTCTCGATCTCGTAGCAGTTCGCGGCGAGGGTAGCAAGCCCGAGCGAGTGGACATGGCGGATCACCTCACGTACGAGCCGGCTCTTGCCTATGCCCGCCTCGCCTTCCAGCAACGCAACATGGCCGCCGCCGGATGTGAGCCCCGCGATCAGGCCGATCAAGTGTCCGAATTCATCGGTACGACCGACAAAGGGGACGTGCCTGAAAGCCGCGTGCTCTCGCTCGCGGTTTTCGCGCTGACGCTTGGTGCGACGAGCGCGCGCGCGGACGACTCCAAGCCCCCGACAAAGCCGCCATGTAGCGCACCCGAGCATCGCCAGTTCGACTCTGGCTTGGCGAATGGGAGGTCCGTTATCCCGCCGGCAAGGTCGTGGGACGAAACGTGCTGAGGAGCCGGCACAAGGGTTGCGTGATGTTGGAGAGTTGGACCGGTGCGGGCGGCTTCTCCGGTTCGAGCCTCAACGTTTACGATGCGGATCGCAAGAAATGGCACCAGACGTGGGTCGACAGCGGCGGCGGTCTGCTCACACTGAAAGGAGGTCAGAGCGACGGGAAAATGGTGCTGACCGGGGAGGTAGTCGGCGCGGGCAAGCCCGGCGAGGTCACGCTCAATCGGATCACGTGGCAACCGTTATCGGATGGACGGGTGGCCAGTTGTGGGAAGCGTCGCCGGACAAAGGGAGGCCGTGGAAGATGGCGTTGACGGGTGTTACACGGAGTGAAAATAACGCCGACCCGTGATTCGGGCGATTACGAAAACAGGCGGTGGTCGTATTGCCATTGGCCAGTATTTATCGCCGTGATTGTCTTTGCGTCTGAATGAAGCGGATTGATCAGTACGTTTTCCTCTTCAGGCACAACGACCGACGGAACAACCAATAGCGTCGAGGTCCTTGTGACCAGCCACGCCGTCCCGTAGGCAACGCTGCCCTTTCCAGAAGGATGTACATTCCAGCCGCCGGGAAACTTCGGGTCCTTCTGTGCTACATGTCGTTTCGCCCACACGGTATTCGGGACGCTGACCTCTATCAGGCAAAGATTTTTTGGTGGCGGGATACCCGGAGCGAGTGCCGGTTTCAAATGCGCGAGTGTTTCGAGGTAGGCCAACGCCCGGCTCCTCGCGCAATACACGATTGGAAATCCGATAGCGTTCCAGCGGCCGCCGGTCTTTGCGGCGCCAGCTCCGGAAAGATCGTCGGCGGCATAGTCCAGCGTTTCTGACGCGAGGCGATACAGCATCCACCGCAGCACTACGCGTACACCCCGTAGGCGAGCTGCAAGATCGCCGTGCGGGCGCGGTTGAAGCCTTGTGACGTGAGCACAAGTTCAAGCGGTATTCCATCGAGCGCGGGTACACGTCCAGTGAGCCACGCTCGCGAACCCTGCTCGTGCTCGAACACCACCATCGTGTCATGCCAAAGCTGAGCCAAGCGCGCGACGCGGTCAGAATCGTCGACCGACAGTGCATTACCAGCCGTCTTGTTGCGCGCAACAGTCGTCGGCGCGATCTTCAACGCGGCTAAGAACCCACGTTGCGACAGCCCCAGTTTCTCAGCCGCCTGGTCGAGTACAGTCGCCGGCAATCCGGCAATAACAGCCCGCTCTCGCGCCTCCGGAGCCATGTCCGCCAAGCGGTCGAATGTGATCGAGCGAGATGATTCCCGCGCGGGAAGTTGATGCGTCACGGAACGTGGCAGGTGAACCGGTGCTGCGATTGCGGCACCAAACACTGGCCCACGTGCACGACCGCCGGTCGTAGTTCCCGCAAAACTCGTTACTACCCTCCCCGCTTTCTTGACCGTCTTCCGTCGATCCCTAAGAGAAGACTTACCGGTCGGCTTATCCAGGACTTTGCTCATAATTGCACCATTCGGTTTAATACATGCAACCGAATGGTATCACACGCGCCAGATTGCTTGAGGCATCGGACTGTAAAATCAGCCCTACCTTTGGTCGCAAAAGGGGGATGGAGAGGAACGCGTTCGAGCGCTGCATTATGACCGCGGGTGGGCGCCGGTCCTCGTCGGATAAGTTTTCATCATCAGCGAAAACAAAGCAGCTGAAGGCTGAGTCAATGCCTTATCACATCGATTCTCGCCTGTAGGCACTGCGTCGCACTACGGCGCCTTGGCCCCTTTGGCCGCCAGCGCCGCTTGGTCAAAGGTATAGGTGCCGAGATACCTTTGATCTCTACGTTCGGCCGCGATCCTCGCCTTATTGACGATCAATGCGTCGGCGAAATCTGCCCTTCGGATTCCGTCGGCCGTGCCGACCGGCTTCGCGTCCACGTAATCGTTGAGCGCCGACCAAATCGCCTGACGGCTTTCGAATACGACGTTGTGTTCTTCCAGCAGTCCCCTGACAACAGCAACGATGTCTCCCTGCGTGCCTTGTAGCGCTTGCCCTTGAGCGTCCAAATGGTCTCGGCCAATACCACGTCGGTGATCAGCACCTCGCGCGCCCCCTCGACCAGCCGGCGCGCCCTTTCCGTTTGCACAACATCGTCATCCAATAGTCGGCGAAGGAGGACGTTGGTATCGACGGCAATCATCGCGCCGGCGGCCGCCCGCCTTCGCGAACCGCATCGGCCAGTGATTCTTCGTCAGAGTAGCGACTATCGGCGCGCAGGTATTTGAGAACGCCGGCGCTCCTACCCTTGGCTTTCTTGAGTATCGTGATGCGTCCGTTGTATTCCAGGATGTCGAGATCGTCGCCGGGTTGCAAGTGAAGCCTTTCGCACAACTCTTTCGGTAGCGTCACCTGTCGTTTGGGGCTAAGGATAGGCATAAGGTCGCTTTACTACATGAATAAAGTAAAGACAGCGCTGTTCTCGCGATTCCTCAATCTTTCTAGCGGCGAAGAAGTCAATGACTGACTTTGCCGACCTTCGCGCCAGACCTTCCTACGAGAAAGTCGAGGTCCATTCCCTGGTCCGCCTGCATTACGGTGGCGCAAAAGAGCTTGACCCAGCCGCGATCCGCGTGCGGCTTAAGCGGTGTCCACTGTGCCCTGCGTCGCGTGAGCTCGGCGTCGGCAACGTGCAGATGGATTTTGCGTTTGGCGACGTCGATTTCGACCAGATCGCCGTTCTCGACCAGCGCAAGCGGCCCGCCCGCCGCGGCTTCCGGCGACGTATGCAACACGACGGTGCCGTACGCCGTCCCCGACATGCGTGCGTCGGAGATGCGGATCATGTCGCGCACGCCCTGCTTTAGGAGCTTCGCCGGCAGCGCGAAGTTACCCACTTCGGGGAAGCCGGGATAACCTTTCGGTCCGCAGTTCTTGAGCACGAGCACGCAGGACGCATCGACGTCGAGGGCCGGGTCGTCGATGCGCCCGTGCAGATCGTCGATATTTTCGAACACGACGGCGCGTCCTTTGTGTCGCAACAGCTTCGGCGTCGCGGCGGAAGGCTTGAGCACGCAGCCATTGGGCGCAAGATTTCCGCGCAGCACGGCGATACCGCCAAGCGGCTTGAATGGCTTGGCGATCGGGGTGATCACCGCCTCGTTGTAATTGACGGCCCGCTTGCAATTATCCCAGAGCGAATGGCCGTTGACCGTCAAGGTCTTCTTGTGCAGGAACTTGCCGATCTCCCGGACGACGACGGGCACGCCGCCTGCATAGTAGAAATCTTCCATCAAGTACTGGCCGGAGGGCATCAGGTTGACGAGGCACGGCATGTCGCGACCCAGGCGGTCCCAGTCGTCGAGCGACACCGGCACGCCGACTCGTCCGGCGATCGCGAGCAAATGCACGACCGCGTTGGTCGAGCCGCCGATCGCGCCGTTGACCATGATGGCGTTTTCGAACGCCTGCTTGGTGAGGACGTGCGACATGCGTAGGTCCTCGTGCACCATTTCGACGATACGCCGGCCCGCCATGCGCGCGAGCACTTTGCGCCGCGAATCGACCGCCGGGATCGCGGCGTTGGCCGGCAATCCCATCCCGAGCGACTCGACCATCGACGCCATCGTCGACGCGGTGCCCATCGTCATGCAATGTCCCGCGGAGCGTGACATGCACGATTCGGCTTCGACCATGTCGGCTTCGCTCATCTTGCCGGTCTTTAACAACTCCGTGAATTTCCAGACGTGCGTGCCGGAGCCGATGTCTTCGCCGCGGAACTTGCCGTTCAGCATCGGCCCGCCGGAGACACCGATTGTCGGCAGATCGCACGACGCGGCGCCCATCAACAATGCCGGTGTTGTCTTGTCGCAGCCCATCAGCAGCACAACACCGTCGAACGGATTGGCACGTATCGATTCCTCGACGTCCATCGCGACTTGATTGCGATAAAGCATCGTCGTGGGCCGCATCAACGTTTCGCCCAGGCTCATCACCGGAAATTCGAGCGGAAAGCCCCCGCGTTCGAGGATGCCCGCCTTCACGTGTTCGGCGAGCTCGCGAAAGTGCGCGTTGCACGGCGTCACTTCCGACCACGTGTTGCAGATGCCGATCACCGGACGACCGTCGAAAAGGTCGTGCGGAAACCCCTGATTTTTCATCCAAGAGCGGTGGACAAGCGCGTCGCGGTCGTGGCGGCCGAACCAGGCGGTCGAGCGAAGAACGCGTCTCTTCTTGCTGAGTATTTTGCTCATGGGAAGTGCGATAGTGTCGAATACGCGGGCGCTACATCACAGCGCCCAAATACCACGGCACGAATTCGCTTTGTCCGTACCCGTGTTTTTCGCTCTTCGACTTGGCGCCCGACGCGGTGTCGAGCATCAGCCGGAACAATTGCTCGCCGACTTCTTCGACCGAGGCGTTGCCGTCGGCAATCTCACCGCAGTTCAAATCGATGTCTTCTTCCTGCTTGATCCAAAGCTGCGTGTTAGTTGAGAGCTTGAGCGACGGCGACGGCGCACAGCCGTACGCCGATCCGCGGCCGGTCGTGAAGACGATCATGTTGGCGCCACCGGCAACTTGACCGGTCGCCGATACCGGGTCGTAACCCGGCGTATCCATATAGACGAAACCTTTCGCGGTGACCGGTTCCGCATATTCGTATACGTCAACGAGATTGGTCGTGCCGCCTTTGGCCACGGCGCCCAGCGACTTCTCGAGTATCGTCGTCAGCCCGCCCGCCTTGTTGCCCGGTGAAGGGTTGTTGTTCATCTCGCCACGCTCGCGCGCCGTGTACTCCTCCCACCACTTGATCCGGGAGATGAGCTTCTCGCCGACGTCCCGCGAAACCGCGCGGCGGGTCAACAGATGTTCTGCGCCGTAGATCTCAGGCGTCTCCGAAAGGATGGCGGTGCCTCCATGCCGTACCAGCAAGTCCACTGCCGCGCCGAGCGCAGGATTGGCGGTGATGCCCGAGTAACCGTCGGAGCCGCCGCATTGGAGCCCGACGACGATATTCGACGCGGGTACTTCTTGGCGCTGCACGACATTCGCGTGCGGCAGCATCTCGCCGATCATCTCGATGCCGCGGGCGATGGCTTTGGTCGTTCCGCCGGAGTCCTGGATGCTGAACGTGCGCAGCAACGGGCCCTCGCGCAAGCTTTCCGCGCCGAGCAGCGAACTGATCTGGTTCGCTTCGCAACCCAGGCCAACGACGAGCACTCCGGCAAAATTGGCGTGGCGCGCGTAGCCGCCCAGCGTGCGGCGCAGGATCTGCATGCCTTCTCCATGCGTATCCATGCCGCAGCCCGAGCCGTGCGTAAGGGCAACCACGCCGTCGACGTTGGGAAACGATTCCATCCGTTCCCGCGTGAAGTAGTCGGCGATGCCGCGGGCGACCGTCGCCGAGCAATTCACCGTCGACAGGATCCCGAGGTAATTGCGCGTCGCCACCTTATCCTTGTGCGGCCCGTCACCGCGGACGATGCCCATGAACGTCGCCGGCGGCGAGACATACCGTGTCGGCTTCATGTCGGCGCCGAACGCGTAGTCGCGATCGAACGCGCCCATGACAAGATTATTGAGGTGCACATGCTCCCCGGGGGCAATGTCCTTGCCGGCGAAGCCAATGATCTGGTTGTAACGCCGGACCGGCTCGCCCGCCTTAATGGTGCGGGTCGCGACCTTGTGGCCGGGCGGGATCAACCCCGCGATCGTGATCTTCTCGTCGAGGAGCGTCGTGCCGCCGACGAGTTGCGAACGGGCGATCACGACATCGTCGTTCGGATGCAGGCGGATGGTGAGTGAACTTCTGGTCAGCATGATTGTTTCCCGTCCTTGAATTTACTGTAGCGTCGCGCGCGCGACAGCCAAGCGATCGATGGCGGCGAAATCCCAGTCGATGCCAAGACCGGGCGCGTCAGGCGGAATGGCATAGCCGTCGCGCATGTTCATCCGCGATGTGGTTACGTCATCGAGCTGCGGAATGTATTCCACCCACGCGCCGTTCGGCACTGCCGCCGACAATGACACGTGAAGCTCCATCAGAAAATGCGGGCAAACCGGTACGTTAAACGTCTCGGCCAAGTGCGCCACTTTGAGCCAAGGCGTGATGCCGCCGATCCGCGCGCAATCCACTTGGACGATGGAACACGCACCCCGTTCAAGATACTCCCGAAAGTGCGCCTGGTGGTAGAGCGATTCGCCGATGGCGATCGGCATCGTCGCTTTCGCTGCAAGCTCCACATGACCGCCAAGGTCTTCCGCCGGTAGCGGCTCCTCGAACCAGCCGAGCATCAGGTCGCGGTAAGCGTACGCGCGCCGGCAAGCTTCCGCCACGCTAAATGCCTGGTTTGCGTCCACCATCAGCTCGAACGTGTCGTCCACCGCCGCTCGGACCGCCGACAGCCGTGCGACGTCCTCGGCAAGCGACGGCTTGCCGACCTTCACCTTCGCGCCGCGAAAGCCCTGCGCCTTGGCGCTTGCGACCTCATCAACCAGTTGCTGCTGCGAATGGTGCAGCCAGCCGCCTTCCGTCGTATACATGGGGACCTGCGCTTGCGCGCCGCCGGCCACCTTCCACAACGGCTGGCCTGCGCGCTTGCATTTCAGGTCCCACAGCGCCGTGTCGATCGCCGCGAGGGCGAGACTCGTGATCGCGCCCACGGCCGTTGCGTGCGTGGCGAAAAAGAGCTCTTTCCAGATCGCTTCGATCAGCGCTGCATCGCGTCCGATCAACTTTGGGGCGAGATGATCGCGCAGCAGCGCCATGACCGACGAACCGCCCGTGCCGATCGTGTACGAATAGCCGGTGCCCACGGCGCCGTCGGCGCAAGTAATGCGCGCGATCGGCGTCTCCTGCTTGACGAACGCCTGGATCGCGTCGGTGCGCACGACCTTCGGCGGCAGGTCGACCTGGAAGATCTCGACGCGCTCGATCGGCGACATGGGTCACTTATAGAACTGGCGCGGCAACCAGAGCGAGATCTCCGGCACGTAGGTGAGCAACACCAGGCTCGCCAACAGCGGCACCAGCCACGGCAGGATCGCCATCGTCGTGCGTTCGAGAGAAAGGTTCGCGACTCGAGCGAGCACGAACAGCACAATGCCCATTGGTGGATGCAAAAGCCCGATCATCAGGTTCAGCACCACGACGAGCCCGAAATGCACGGGATCGATGCCGAGCTGCAGCACGGCAGGCATCAAAACGGGGACGGCGATCAGGATGGCCGCCGTCGGCTCGAGGAAGCAGCCTACGAACAGCAGCAGCAGGTTCACCAGCAGCAGGAACACCCACGGCTTGTCCGTGAACGACAGCACCCACGTGGTCACCATGTCGGTCACGCGGGTTGCGGTGAGCAGCCAGCCGAAGATCGACGCGGCCGCGACGATGAACAGCACGACGGCCGTCGTCTCGATCGTTTCCATCGACACCTTCGTGAACATGCGGAAATTCAGCGTCCGGTACCAGACCAGCCCAAGGAATAGCGCCCAGATCGAGGCGGCTACCGCAGCCTCGGTCGGCGTGAAGATCCCGCTCGCCATGCCGCCGATCAACAGCACCGGCGTCATGATCGGCAGCACCGCCTCGAACTTGAAGATCCAGTCGGCGAGGAACAGCAGCACAATCGCCACCAAGGTCGCCACGACGGCATCGGCGCCGAGCCGCGCCGCCGCCCAGACGGCCAGCGGAAACCCGACCACGATGCAAAGCTCGAGAACCGCCTTTCCCAGGCGTCTCCATTCGAGCTTGATATCGCCGCCCCAGTTGTTCTTGTGCGCGTAGTACGCGACCGTCACCATCATCAGCCCCGTCATCACGAGGCCAGGCATGATGCCGGCCAGGAACAGCGCGCCGATCGACGTGTTCGCGACCATGCCATAGATCACGAACGGCAACGACGGCGGGATAATGGGCCCCAACGTCGCCGAGGCCGCCGTCACGCCGACCGCGAACTCCTTCGAGTAGCCGTGGTCGCGCATTGCCTTGATTTCGATCGTGCCGAGGCCGGCTGCGTCGGCGATCGCAGTCCCGGACAGCCCCGAGAAGATGACGCTGCCGATGATGTTCACATGGCCGAGCCCGCCCTTCATCCAGCCGACGAGCGCGAGCGCGAAGTTGTAGATCCGGTTGGTAATGCCGGCAGTGTTCATCAGGTTGCCGGCAAAGATGAAGAACGGGACGGCGAGCAACGGGAAGCTGTCGACGCCGCTGATCATTCGATGCACGATGGCCATCGGCGGCGTGCTTTGGGTGACCAGGATGTAGATGAGCGACGCACCGGCCATCGCGATGGCAACCGGGATGCCGGTCACCATCAGTGCGAGGAACGCCGCGAGCAACGTACCCGTCATCGCGTGTATGCCGTAATGACGATCTTACCAAGCGCGGCGCTCATACGCGCCCTCCACGCCGGTCGTCGTAATGGGTTGCGTCGAGTTGTCGGGCGCCCCTCGGTCGCGCGGCGACGCGCCCTCCGGGCCTCCCTCGGCCTATCGGCCTCGGCCGCCGCGCTCACACGGCTTCCTCGATCGCGTGCTCAGGCCGTTCGAGCAGGCTGAAGCCCTGCCGCCAGTTCTCGATGGCGACCTGCAGCGAGCGCACCGTGGCCGCCGCGAACCCGAATAGGCAAAAGCCGTAGACGATGTTCACCGGCAGGTCGATGACCGTCATCATGTAGTAGCCCATCCGGCTCATCATCTCGTAGGTCAGCCACACGGCGACCGCGAAGAACAGAATGCGCAGGACGTCGATCACCGTCGACAGCGCTCGGCCCACCGGCTTCGGGATCAGCCGGTAGAGGAAGTCCACGTGGATGTGCCGAGTGCGGCGCGTCGCCGACGAGATGGCGACGAATACGGTCGCGATCAGCAGATAGCGCGCGATCTCCTCGGTCCACGCCGCCGAGTCGTTCAGCACGTAGCGCGTGAAAAACTGGTAGAAGACGTTCAAGCCCAACAGCCAGAACAACGCCAGCGCAACCCAGTCTTCGAACAGATAGGGAGACAGGTCGATCGGCGCGTCGGTTACATGGAAGTGGCCTTCCGCGTCGAGGACCGGCTCCGCCGATGCTGGCGGCTTTAATGCGGCATCATTCATCGATGCGTTCCTTTAGGCGACCTGACGGGGTTGCGCAGCGGCGGTTCGAGCGAACCCGCGGCTGCGCCCCCTTACGTCTCCCCGTAGAGGCGCAAATCCAGTGCGTTGGGGATGGGTTACCTTAAACGTCGCTGGATTCTCTGGACCCATCCGCGCTTCGCTCCGCCCCCGCGAAGCGAAAGCGGACCCATTACTTGATCGCGACGATCTTGTCGTAGTCGGCGCGCGTGAAGCCCATCGACTCGGGTGTGGAGCTCTTCAGCACTGCGTCGATGAAGCTCTGCCGATTGACGTTGACGATCTGCAGGCCTTTCTTCTTGAACTCGTCGACCAGCTCCGCCTCGCGCTTCTTGATTTGCGCCGTGGCACGGTCAGCGGCTTCTCGCGTCACGTCGATGAAGATCTTCTTCTCGCCGTCGGTCAGCTTGTTCCAGACGTGCGGTGCGATCTGCGTCGTCAGCCCGTCGACGATGTGACCGGTCAGCATGATCGCCTTCTGCACCTCGTAGAACTTCTTCGCCTCGATCGTCGTCAGCGGATTCTCCTGCGCCTCGACCGTGCCCGTCTGCAGCGCGAGGTATACCTCGGCGAACGCGATCGGCGTCGGGTTCGCGCCGCAGGCCTTCGGCGTCGCCATGTAGGCCGGAACATCGGGCACGCGGATCTTCAAGCCCTTCATGCCCGCGCAGTCGGTGAACGGCCGGTTGGACGTGGTCTGTCGCGCACCGTAGTAGGTGTATGCGGTCATCTGGATGCCGGTCTTTTTGCGGAACTCCTCGACCATCTCCTGAAATACCGGGCTCTTCGAGTAGGCGAGCAGGTGGTCGGCGTCACGGAAGATGAACGGGTAGTACGCGATGCCGAGGCGCGGATAGCTACGCGCGGCGAACGACGGACCGCTGATGATCATGTCGACAGTGCCAAGCGTCATCCCCTGGTTGATGTCCGTCTCCTTGCCGAGCGTGGACGCCGGGAACACCTCGATGTCGTACTTGCCGTTCGTGCGCTTCTTGATCTCCCCGGCCGCCCAGACCGACTCGGTGTGATAGGGCTCGCTCGTTTCGTACACGTGAGCCCATTTGAGCTTCTGCTGGGCCGCGGCAGGGCCACCGGCGATCAGCGCGGCGGCCGCAGCGGTCGCCATCATCATCTTCCAGAACAAACGCATAACTCCTCCTTGGGATACCACGATGTAACCGCTAAACCGGCGCGAGATCATAGCGACCTCGGCCTCTTTGTCCGTTCTGCCATGCAACACGTCGCGTGTCGGCCTCGTGTGTCGATTCGCCCCGGTCGCATCCCCACATCGCTGCGCTCGTGGGGCCCCTGCTCCCTCGGCCTCAATGGACTCTGCGTGCAAGGCCGTGACGCTCGTGTTTCGGCGTCTGGCCGTGATTCGCGCTTGCTCGCATCCCCGCAAGCGGGGCCCCTGCTCGCCGCTCACACGGCCGCTCACGCCACCACCTGCACCTTGGTGCTCTGGTTCTTGTCCGCCGCGGCGTGGAAGGCCGCGACTGCATCTTGCAACGGATATTGCCCCGACAGCAATGGACGCACGTCGACGCGCCGCGACGACAGATAGTCGACGGCCCAATCGAATTCGACGCCCCAGCGGAATGCGCCACGCAAGTCCATCTCCTTGGCCATCAATTCGTTGACGACGAACGGCAGCGGCTCATGCGGCAGCGTGCCCACCTGCACGACGATGCCGCCGCGTTTGGTGGCAGCCACACACGTCTGCAACGCATTGAAATTACCCGAAACTTCATACGCGACGTCGAACTGCGGAGTTCCCAATGTCGCACTGTCGCGATCCGCCCGCAAAGTCGCATCGGCGCCGACTAACTTAGCTTGCGCCAGAGGACGGTCGAGCACGTCGGAGACGGTGATGCGTTTGGCTCCGGCGAGTCTTGCGGCCATGACGGTCAGACAGCCAATCGTGCCAGCGCCGGTGACGAGCACCGCTTTGCCGAGCAGCTCACCTCCACGCTGCACGGCGTGCAATGCGACGGCCAGCGGCTCCGCAAACGCAAGCTCGCCGAGGGTCACATCGGAGGCTACGGAATAGCACTGGCGCTCGCCCATCACGAAGTATTCCTGGAACATTCCCTGTACGTGAGGAAAGAGGCTCGCGCTACCCAGGAACTTCATCCGCAGACAGAGTTGCTCGCGCCCCTGCCGGCAGTACTCGCAGCGGCCGCACGGATGCGATGGTGACAGCGCGACCTTGTCGCCTTGACGCACCCGCGTCACGCCGGCGCCAATCGCTGCCACCACGCCGGACGCTTCGTGCCCGGGAATGAGCGGCTCGCGCACGACGAAGCTGCCGTTCTTGCCTTCGAAATAATAGTGCAGATCGGATCCGCAGATGCCCCCCGCGCCCAACCGAACGAGAACCTCGCCGGCGGCAGGCGACGGCACGTCAATGGCTTCGACGCGCAAATCCTGTTTGGCATGAATCCGGCACGTCAGCATTTGTGTCGTCATGGTGTCGTCATTGCAGCGCATTCCAGCCGGTGGAGAAGCGCTTGTACGCTGCATTCAAATGGCGCTGCATCGCTGCACGCGCCGCCTTTGGATCCTTCGCCCCGATGGCCTTCACAACCGCCCGGTGTTCGCCGACGGCGTTGGTCCACATGTCCGGCGAGTCGTCGTGATGCTCGAGCTGTTTATACAACGGTCCCGCGCGGTCCTCCCACAGCATCTTGACGACCGCGACGAGCGCGCCGTTACCGGTGGCTTCGGCAATGCGCAAGTGGAACAGCCGGTCGCCGGACAATGGTTGCTTCTGCGTCTCGTGTTCGCGTTGCATCGTGGCAAGCGCTTCCTCGATGGCAGCAAGCTGTGCTCTTTTTGCCGACTTTGCGGCCAGCGCGGCGCATTCGCTTTCGATCACGTAGCGCGCGCGCAGGTTCTCGAATGGCCCGGCGGCCGGCAACGCCGTATCATCTTCCGGCAACCGCGCGTTTGCGTGCCGCACATATATTCCCGAACCGATGCGCACTTCGACCAATCCTTCGACCTCCAACGCAATCAAAGCCTCCCGGACCGAAGGCCGCGATACGCCCAATTGCCTTGCCAGATCGCGTTCGGGCGGCAGGCGCGCAGCCGCGGGGAATTCTCCGTTCCTGATCAACGTGCGGATCTGATCGGCGATCTGGTGATAAAGCCGGCGAGGCTCGATACTCTGAAAAGGCATCGTGCACGGGCCGCGAGCGTGGCGCCTGTTGGTATGCGAACGGAGAAGGCTAACCTCGGCTCGCGAAGTGGTCAAGTGGTAATACCAATTCGGCCCCACCGCTTGCCTCATCGCGCGTCGCGATGCGGCCCGCTTGCGATGCTCGGGTGCCCGCTCAACTCTCAACCATGCACAACTGTGCTGCATTAACCTTTGGCTGCCATTCAGCGGCTCTCGGACGCCCTAACCCCGCTTGACACGCGGACTAAGGTAACCGGCGACCACCGCGGGGTTGAAGCCTCGCCGGTGGGTGGCCGCTGACCGTGTAGTTAGCCCATGTTCAACGACATCGCGCAATGCCTTGTTGATGCGACTCTGATACCCAGAGCCAAGAGCCCTGAAGTAAGCGAGAACATCAGCATCAAGCCGAATGCTCGTTAGTACTTTCCTTGGTGCTTTCTGCGGCCCACGGCCATGCCGAACCACAGCTGGTCCGAGCATCTCTTCGCTCCACGGCGGGTTATCCGGATCGGCGTGTTTAGCGGAAGTGGTCGCGGGTGGCTTCAAAGTAGTAGCGCGCTTCATATTTTTCGGCTCGGCGGAGCGAAATGATGTGCATGTCTTCGCGGCGCTCAACGTGCACGAGAACGACTACGTGGCCGTCCAGGAGCCCGAAGGTCACCATACGCTTTTCCCCATATGCCTTGCGTCGATCCTCGCGTGTGACGGTTGGCAAATCCCAGATCGCTTCGGCGCTCGCAAAGTCGAGGCCATGGCGCGCAAATTGCCCAGCGCTTCGTTTCGTCCCAGGACGGGATGAATAAATTGTAGCTACAAACTACTCGAGTCGCAAGTACGACCAAATGGCGTGCTACGCCGAACTGCCGCTCGGCATGTGTCTTTGGCGCACTGCGCGAGCAACGCTGTTGGGTGCATAAGACGGCCAACGTGCTCAACAAGCTGCCCCAGCATATGCAACCGAAAGCGAAATCCGATTTGCATCATCTGGATGGCCGAGACCCCGGGAACAGGCGCACGTCGCCTTCGATACCTTCGTGCAAAGCTATGAGCCAAAGTATCCGAAAGCGGCCGAGTGCCTGGCGAAGGACAACAGAGCTTACTCACCTTCTACGACTTTCCGGCCGAGCACTGGCATCACATTCGTACCAGCAGTCCGATTGAATCGACCTTCGCCAGCGTGCGGCTGCGCACCGCCAAAACCCGCGGTCCCTTAACCTCGCAAGGAGTATTCGATGATTCGATATCGGCAATTGATTCCCCTGTTGTCCATCGCGGCTTCATTGGTCATCGCCGCGCTTGCTG
Organism: Casimicrobiaceae bacterium; assembly: GCA_037719965.1. Taxonomy (GTDB): domain Bacteria; phylum Pseudomonadota; class Gammaproteobacteria; order Burkholderiales; family Casimicrobiaceae; genus VBCG01. Next base: position 125,243 of record JBBJMT010000008.1, read on the forward strand.
GCCCGGTTTCCGCCCAGGCCTGGCCCGCCAAACAACCCATCCGCATTATTTCCCCTTACGCGCCCGGAGGTACTACCGATGTCTTGGCGAGGTTGCTTGCGCCGAAACTGCAGGAGAAGCTGGACCAGACGGTCATTGTGGAAAACAGGCCGGGCGCCGGCGGCAATATCGGTACCGACAGTGTGGCCAAAGCTCCGGGCGACGGTTACACGCTGTTGCTAGCCGCGAGCGGCCCGCTGGTGATTGCGCCCTCGCTGTACCCGAAGCTTCCTTACGCACCGCTCAAGGATTTTACCTACGTGGCGCCGATCGCCAGCGCAGCCTTTGTCATCGCGCTCAATGCGAACGCCGGCATCAATTCGCTCAAGGATTTGATCACGCAGGGCAAACAGGGCAAGCTCAACTTCGCCTCAGCCGGCTCGGGCACGCCGCAGCACATCATCGGTGAGATGTTCAACGTGCGTGCCGGTACGAAAATTCAGCACGTCCCCTATAAAGGCTCGGGTCCGGCGATGAACGACTTACTCGGCGGACAGGTGCCGATCGCCTTCGAAAACCCGGTGCCAGCCATGCCGCATGTCAAAGCGGGCAAGTTGAAAGTGCTGGCGGTCACGGGCGCCAATCGTTCCGCGGCGTTCCCTGATATTCCAACCGTTGCCGAGCTGGGTCTGCCGAGATTCGACGCCAAACCCTGGTACGGTTTCCTGGCGCCCGCCACCTTAAGCCCCGAGATTGCCAATCGCTTGAATCAGGCGATTCGGGAAGCTGTGGGTACGGCTGAGTTCAAGGCACGGCTCTTCGAACTCGGCGCCGAGCCTTTGTCCATGTCGCCCGCGGAGTTTCATCATTCGCGAAAATGGAGCTCGACAAGTGGACGCAGGTGGTCAAGGCATCCGGAGCAACGGTGGATTGACGAGATTCCTGGGTATGCAGCCCGATCCTTTTTCGTGAGGGCGTGCGACCGCAGGAGCCGATGGCTACGCTGATGCGCGGTGTGAGCGATAAGGAAATCAGCGCGCTCGCCGCCTACTCCGACACCATGATGGCCGGCGTGCTCTTCGGCGTGTCCGACGCGGAGATCCAGGCGCTCGCGCACTTTCTTGGCGGCTCGCGCCAGTCGGATTTCGCCTGCGGCGAGCAGTAGCACCGAACGCAAATTCAGCGCGCGTACTGGATGAACAGATCGCCTACGCCGTCGATGTGCCCTTCGAGCTGGTCGCCCGGTTTGACGGGCCCGACACCCGCGGGCGTGCCCGTGAAGATGAGATCGCCGGGCTGCAAGGTGATGAGGTTGGAGAGGTAAGCAATCTGCTCCTGCACGTTCCAGATCTGCTGCGACAAGTCGCCCTGCTGCTTGACTTGCCCATTCACCTTGACCCAGATCGCACCCTTGGCCGGATGGCCGATCTCCGCCACGCGCTTCAACGCCGTGCATGGCGCCGATTCGTCGAAACTCTTGCCCATCTCCCACGGGCGACCCATCTTCTTCGCCTCGCCCTGCAAGTCCCGGCGCGTCATGTCGAGCCCCACGCCGTAACCCCAGACGTGCGCGAGCGCTTGCTCAACCGGGATATTCTTCCCGCCGTTGCCGATGGCCACGACGAGCTCGATCTCATGATGCACGTCCTTGGTCGCCATTGGAAAAGCGAGTGTTGCGTTGTTCGGCACGAGCGAATTCGCGGCTTTCATGAAAAAAAACGGCGGTTCGCGCGTCGGATCGTGGCCCATCTCGCGTGCGTGCTCGGCGTAGTTGCGCCCCACACAATAGATGCGGCCTACGGGAAAGCGCGCGTCACTGCCTGTAATGGGCAACGATGGCGCCGGACCGATGTCGATGGCGTACTGGGTGCTGCGAAGATCGTCGTTCATTTACGGCCTTTCTTGAACGGATATTTTCCAAATGCACGGCTACTTCAATTTGATGCCGGCCGCTTTCACGACTTGGTATAGCGATCGACCTCGGTACGGACCAAGGCGGCGAACTGCTCGGCATGTTGCTAACCGTCCGGCGCTGATGGTGCCGACGCCGCGCCTTTCAAGGTCCGCGGCCTGCACGGGCGATGACGAATGATATCGGGATGACGCCGCGCCGGGAACTGCCCCGGGAAAGTGAATTCGGAACGATGACCAAGCCCTTTCACCTGGGCGGCGCAGCGCGCGCCGACTCATGTCGGCGTTGATGGCGAAGCACGGTTATACCGCGTCGCCGCGGGCGATCGAGGCGCCGCGCGGCTTGGCGCAAACGTTCTCCGATAAATGCGCGCCGCCGATGTCCGCGCGCTGACGGCAATCGCACGCGCATGACGAGCGACGCGGGAATTGCAACGTGGCGCAGGTAGAATCATCTTTTTTGCGCGCGCCGGCCGCTCATTGCCGCCCTGTGCCAATCCGCACGGGGTCGCCGGCACGTTGCCGTCAACCATAGGATCGATACGATGAAAGGCCGCCTTGAAGGCAAGTCGGCGTTGGTCACCGCCGCCGGCCAGGGCATCGGCTACGCGAGCGTGCTCGCCATGGCTCGCGAAGGCGCCACCGTCTATGCAACTGACGTCAACCCAGCGCTGCTCGAGCATTTCGAGGGCGTCACGAACGTCGTCACACGCCGGCTTGATGTGCTCGACGATGCCGCGGTCGCGTCGATCTGCGATGAGCTCCCCGCGCTGCAGGTGCTTTTCAACTGCGCCGGCTTCGTGCATCACGGTACCGTCCTCGACTGCACACCCCGCGACTGGGATTTCAGCTTTGCGTTGAACGTGCGCGCCATGTACACGGCGATCCGCGCGGCGCTGCCGAAGATGTTGAAGACGTACGAAACGACAAACACGGGCGCTTCGATCATCAACATGGCGTCGATCGCGTCTTCGATCAAAGGCTTGCCGAACCGCTTCGTCTACGGCGCGTCGAAGGCTGCGGTCGTGGGTCTGACCAAAGCGGTTGCCGCCGATTATGTGACCCAAGGCATCCGGTGCAACGCCATCGCCCCGGGCACCGTCGATACGCCATCGCTATCCGACCGCATCAATGCGTTTGCCGACCCGGGCGAAGCGCGAAAAATGTTCATCGCGCGCCAGCCGATGGGACGGCTCGCCAAGGCGGAAGAAATCGCCCCGCTGGTGGTCTTTCTCGCATCGGAGGAAGCGGCGTTCGTGACCGGCAACGTTTATTCCTGCGACGGCGGCATGACTATTTGACGCCGCCGATGATGCATCACGCGCAATACCAATCACAACGTGACAGTCAAAGAAGGAGCAGAGGATGAAACTCGTACGTTATGGCCCGCCCGGCCGCGAGAAACCCGGTGTGATCGACGCCGACGGCAAACTGCGCGACTTATCGAAGAAGGTGAAAGACATCGACGGCGAAGCGCTCGCTCCGGCCACGATCGCCAAGCTCAAGAAACTCGATGTGAACCGCCTACCACTGGTCAAAGGCCGGCCCCGCCTGGGGCCGTGCGTCGCGACTCCGTCCAAGTTCGTCGCCATCGGGTTGAACTTCGTCGACCACGCGAAGGAAACGGGTTCGCCCATCCCCGAGCATCCGATCGTGTTCTTCAAGTCGGAGACGTGCATCGTCGGGCCCGGCGACAACATCATGTTGCCCAGGGATTCGACGCAGACCGATTGGGAGGTCGAGCTCGGCATCGTGATCGGCCGCACCGCGCGCTACGTCGAGAAGACTAATGCGTTGAAGCACGTGGCCGGCTATTGCGTCATCAACGACGTCTCCGAGCGCGAGTTTCAGTTGCGCCACGGCGCATCGCAGTGGGGCAAGGGCAAGGGCTGCGATACGTTCGGCCCTCTCGGCCCCTGGCTCGTCACCACGGATGAGATACCCGATCCGCAGAATCTCGACATGTGGCTCGACGTCAATGGCGTGCGCAAGCAAACAGGAAACACCCGGACGATGATCTTCGGCGCCGCCGAACTCGTCGCCGACCTGTCGCGCTACATGACGCTGCTGCCGGGCGATGTCATCACAACCGGAACGCCGCCGGGTGTGGGCATGGGGATGAAGCCGCAGCAGTTTCTCCAAGCCGGCGACGTCGTCACGCTCGGCATCGCGGGTTTGGGCGAACAGAAGCAGAGCGTAGTGTCGTACAAAGTGAGGCGTTAGCCGCCTGTTCTCTTCGCTGCCTACACGTTGTGATTGACAACCGGCTTGGCTGCAGAAATACTTTGGGAATTAGGGTCCCGCAATACTCTACCCTAAGGACGTTTTGTTCTGAATAAGACACGTATTGGGGAGAATACCGTGAACTTTCGCAATCTTTTGCGGGCAGCCGCCCTTGGCTTGGTGCTGTCGTCGACACCAGCCTACACGCTTCCGTTCTTTGAGGGGAGCGATGCCGGCGACCTGCCAGGTACGGCGAAACGCACCACCGGCAGGGCGCCACTCGACCTGATCGGCGGCCACCTGGATTTCGACCTCGATACGCGTCTCTGGGATATCGATCTGTACCTGATCGATATCCTCGATCCATCTCTTTTTTCGGCGCGTACCGAGGCGGGCAATCCCGACATTATCGTGAGCGATCCCGTGCTGTTTCTGTTCGGCTTCGACGGCCGCGGAATATTCATGAACGACGATACGAGCCTCGCTTCGGTCCCGAGCCTTCAATCGACGTTGCCGGCGGGCGCCGCCAACGGACCGATGAGCGCCGGGTTGTATTACCTGGGGATCGCGTGGTCGTTCTCGGATCCGATGAGTGTTGCCGGTTCGATCTTTCCGTTGTATGAGTTTTTTAGCTCCCTTCCCACCGACGGCATATACGGACCGACCGGCGCCGGCGGCGGGAGTCCCCTCGTCTCCTGGGTACCCTCCGGGCCGTCGAACTTCGACGTCGGCGCCGACTACCGCATTCTGCTGACCGGGGTTTTCTCGTTGCCGGAACCAGGCACATTGGCATTACTCGCAGTGGCAAGTCTTGGCGTTATCGTCCGCCGCCGGCGGTACAAGTCATAACTACATCGGTCGTCGGTCATCGCGAAAGCGCCCGGTAGAAAAGGCGCTCGTTCTGCACAGCGCTCGTCAGCTTTAATCCCGTCCAGGAGTACGTTCATGGTCTTCTTTCGGCTCATTGTCCTCGTTGCCGCCACCCTCGTCGGTGGCGCGTTACCGGTTTCGCCCTCAGCGGCGCAAACGCTCGTCGATACCGTCGATGTGTCCTCGCTCGCGGTGCCACCCGAGATCGCGGCGACCGAGCGAGCCGGACTGGTCGGGGGTGACGTCCAGATCATTGTGCGGTTGACCGATCCGCCACTCGCGGTGGTTCTCGGCCCGCACGCCAAGCGGGTCGGCGCGAGGCTCAGCGAAGACCAGCAGCGCGCGTATGTGCAGCAGCTACACGCGAAGCAAGACGCGCTGATGGCGCAAATTCGCGCGCTCGGCGGAGTCGAGCTGGCACGCTTTTCGAAAGCGCACAACGCAATCGCGGTCCAAGTGAATGCCCAGCGGGTCGTCGAAATCTCGCGCCTCTCCGGTGTCGCCAAGATTCGACCGGTCATTAATTATGAGCTCGGACTCTCAGAAACCGTCCCCTATATCGGGGCCACGCAGTTACAGATTGCGGGCATCGATGGCACCGGCGTCAGGGTAGCCGTACTGGATTCCGGAATCGACTATACGCACCGAAACCTAGGCGGCGAAGGCACGCTCGCGGCTTACTCGGCGGCGTACGGCGCTGCGCCTGCCGCGCCGGAAAACAAGTCGCGTGACGGCCTGTTTCCGACGGCAAAGGTCGTGGACGGCTTCGATTTCGTGGGTGAAGTGTGGCCGTTTGGACCGCTGCAACCCGATCCGGATCCGATCGATTTCCAAGGGCATGGTACGCACGTCGCCGACATCATTGCTGGACAAAGCCTTGATGGGGAGCACAAAGGTGTCGCGCCGGGTGCCAAGCTGCTAATCGCCAAGGTGTGTAGCGCTGTGTCCACTTCTTGCAGCGGCATCGCGCTGCTACAGGGTATGGACTTCGCGCTCGACCCGAACGGAGACGGCGCGCTGTCCGACGCGGTGGACGTCGTCAATATGTCGCTCGGCAGTTCGTACGGGCAGCGTGAGGACGATTTGAGCGAAGCTTCGGCCAACGCGTCGCGCTTCGGCGTCGTCGTCGTTGCATCCGCCGGCAACAGCGCTGACCGGCCGTACATCGTGGGGTCGCCGTCCACGACGCCGGATGTGATCAGCGTCGCGCAGACGCAGGTGCCCTCGGCGGCGGCCTTTCCGCTGCGTATCAATGCCCCGCCGGCGATCGCCGGTCTGTATACCAACACGGCGACGCTCGATTTCGCTCCGATCACTTCCGAGGTTACCGGCGACGTCGCGTTTGTCGGCCGCGGCTGCCCTGCCAACTCAATCGCCGCTGGTTCGCCGGAGGATCCTTATATCGCCCCTCCCGCGGGTAAGGTCGCGCTAATCGATCGCGGCGCGTGCTCCGTCAGTCTCAAAATCGACCGCGCGGCAAAAGCCGGTGCGCTCGCAGTGCTGATCGGACTCGTCGCGCCGGGTGACGCCATCAGCTTCTCGTATGGCGGCGGCGATACGTTCGTCCCGTCTCTGGTGATTACGCAACCCACGTCGAACCTGATCAAGGCCAACCTCGCGGCGCCGGTCAACGTGACGCTATCGCCGTTCATCACGGTCCCGTTAGCCGGCAGTGTGGTTAACTCATCGTCGCGCGGACCGGGGTACAGCTATGTCTCGATCAAGCCCGACATCGGCGCGCCCGGCGGGTCGTTGTCGGCCCAGGCCCGTACCGGCACCGGCGAAACGGCATTCGGCGGTACGTCGGGTGCCGCGCCGATGGTCGCCGGCTCGGCGGCGTTGCTGCTCTCGGCGGATTCGACGTTGTCGCCAGTCGAAGTCAAGGCCAAGCTCATGAATTCGGCCGAGACCAACATATTGACCAATCCAGCTTTACAACCTGGCGCCCTGGCGCCGATTACCAGAATCGGCAGCGGTGAGGTGCGCGTCGATCGTGCCGCGGCTTTGACCTCCGCCGCATGGGATGCCGTCGATCCCGCCAGTGTCGGCCTGTCGTTCGGCTATAACGCGGCCACCGGAAGGCAAGTGCTGCGCAAGAAAGTACACGTGCGCAATTACGCCGCAAGCGCACGCACGTTTTCGATAGCGCCGTCTTTCCGCTTCGCCGACGATGCTGCGAGTGGCGCGGTCACCTTCTCGGCGCCGCCGACCGTGGCCGTGGCCGCCAATGGTTCGGCGGTCTTCACCTTGACGATGCTCATCGACGCAGCGAAGCTGCCGACATGGACGCTCAACGGAGGACTGCGAGGCGGCAACGGACCATTGCTGCAAAGCCACGAGTTCGACGGCTACTTGGCCATCGCCGACGACACCGATTCGCTGCACTTGCCGTGGCACCTGCTGCCGCACAAAGCCGCGGCGGTCAAAGCGGCAACGACGGCAGTGGCCCTAAACGGCAGTGAAGGCAGCGTGACGCTCACCAATCCCACCGGTGCTGTCGATGGGAGGGTCGACGTATTTTCGCTGACGGGCAGCAACGGCCGACTGGCGGCGGCATCGCTGCCACAGCCAGGCGATAATTTCGCAATCATCGATCTGAAGGCGGTCGGCGTTCGTGCCGTAAGCCTCGGGGGCGGGCAGTTCGGCGTCCAGTTCGGGATCAACACCTGGGGCGGCCGCTCGCACCCGGTGTATCCGGCCGAGTTCGACATATTCATCGACAGCAATAACGACGGCGTCGACGATTTCGTCGTCTTCAATTCGGAACTCGGGGCATTCGCATCGAGCGGCCAGACGGTGATCAATGTGTTCAACCTGGCGACGAATACGGCACTTCCCCCGCGCTTTTTCGCGGATGCGAGCCTCAACTCAGCCAACATGATCATGACCGTCGCGTTGAGCGATTTGGGGTTGACGCTGGGAACGACGTTCCGCTTCTCGGTTTTAGCCGGCGACAACTATTTCACCGGGGCAATCACCGACGATATTGTCGACATGGTGTACACGCTCGACACGCCGAAGTATTTCGCTTCGTCAACAGTAGTGCCTGTCGGTGGCAGCGTGCCGCTTCCGATCGAGGCAATTCCGGGGGGCGAGGCAGCGTCGCCGTCGCAGACGGGGATACTGCTGTTATACCGTGATGCGAAGCCGGGGGCGGAAGCAGAGTTGATTACCGTGACTCCGTAGCGCAGTAGCCCTGCGGTAATACTTAAAAGCGCCCTGCTGGCATCGAGCCGGCAGGGCTTTTTCTTGGGCCCCGCGCTGCGTCAGTCACTCCGGAAAGCAGCTTGAATACGCCGCCAAATCTAGCTAACATAGCCATATGAAAACTGCGACGATCTCGGACGCTAAGAATCATCTCTCCGCTTATATCGATCTGGTCCGCCAAGGCGAAACGGTCGTTATTTTGGACCGCAAGAAGCCCGTCGCCCGATTGACGCCGATCGATCCCGCGACCGATCTGGACGATGAAGCGCGTCTGACCGAATTGGAGCGCAAAGGAGTCTTGCGCCGGGCGAAAGTGCGGCCAAGTCGCACCTTCCTGAAATCATTGCCGCCTGCGCCGAAAATAAAGGGCGATCTGCTTGCGATCTTGATCGCAGAGCGCGGTGAGGGCCGGTGAAATTTTGGGATAGCTCGGCGCTCGTGCCCTTGCTCACCAGCGAGCCGGCGACCAAATCTCTCGAATCTCTGTATGCAGCGGACGCGCACTTGATCGTCTGGTGGGCAACGCCCGTCGAATGCATGTCCGGATTGTGTAGGCTTGAGCGTGAGCGTGGGATTACCACGCGCGAGTTGTCGACGGCGCAGGAGCGGCTGATCCGGCTCTCGAAAAGCTGGGACGAAATCCAGCCAAACCCTCGGTTGCGGGATCTTGCTTTGCGCTTGTTGCGTAGTTACCCGCTTCGTGCCGCGGATGCCATGCAACTCGCAGCCGGCATTGTCGCTTCGGAACATAACTCTGCGACCTTGCCATTTGTCTGTCAGGACAACCGCCTTGCGGAAGCTGCCGCCAAGGAAGGCTTTCAGATCGTGGCCTATTAAGACCAGCGCACCGATCTTGCGACGCCGGGATTTCCAATCCCTTATTTTGTTGCATACTCGCTCGCCAAAGCCCTTTTGGGAGTCACCATGGCCCTGGTGCCGCTGATCGAATACGACGCCGCATCACCGGAAGTTCGCGCGGTCTACGACGACATCCGGAAAACACGCAACGTTGACTGGATCAACAACTTCTGGAAAGTCCTCGCGAACGACCCCGCGAACCTCGAACGCACCTGGGCGACGGCCAAGCGCGTGATGGCGCCCGGCGAGCTCGATGCGCTCACCAAAGAGTTGGTCTACGTCGCGGTTTCGGTGACGAACAACTGCGAGTACTGCATACACTCGCACACCGCCGCCGCTCGCGGCAAAGGGATGACTACCGCGATGTTGCACGAACTGATGGCGGTGGTCGCGCTCGCCAACGCAACGAACCGGCTGGCCAACGGTTACCGGATGGATGTCGATGACCGGTTTCGCGAGCCGTTTGTGCGGTAGCGAGCCCGCCGATCGCATGCCCGCCAACGACGCCACGCGCCCGCTTGCCCGCGATGCCTCCTCGCTGTTTCCCGAGATCGAACCCTACGCGTCCGGGAGAATCGTTCTGGACGGCATGCACGAGATGCATTGGGAGGCGTGCGGGAATCCGGAAGGCATGCCCCTCGTGTTTCTGCACGGAGGCCCGGGGGGTGGCTGTCTGCCGCATCACCGGCGCTATTACGATCCGGCATCCTGGAAGATCGTGCTCTTTGACCAGCGGGGTGCGGGACGCTCTTCGCCGATCGCCGAAGTCTCCGATAACACCACACAGCATTTGATCGCCGATCTCGAGCGATTGCGCGAACATCTCAAGGTTGATCGCTGGGTACTCTTCGGCGGATCGTGGGGATCGACGCTCGCTCTCGCGTACGGGCAGGCGCATCCGCACCGCGTGCTGGGATTCGTGCTGCGCGGCATTTTCCTCGCGAGCGAAGCGGAGGTCGACTGGTTCATGCACGGCATGCGGCGGGTGTTTCCCGAGGCCTGGCGCGCCTTCGCCGAATTCCTGCCGGCGCACGAACGGGACGATTTGCTCGGCCATTATTACCGGCGCCTGACCAATCCCGACTCAACCGTGCATCTGCCCGCGGCGCATGCATGGGACCGCTACGAAGCGGCTTGCTCGACCTTGCTGCCGTCGAGCGACCCGCTAGGCAAGTTCGCAGGCGACGCCGCGGCGCTGGCGATCGCGCGTATCGAAGCGCATTACTTCGTCCACCGAGCGTTTCTGGCGCCGGATCAATTGCTCGACGGTATTGCGCGCATTCGGCATTTGCCGTGCGAGATCGTCCATGGCCGTTACGACATCGTGTGTCCGGTGGTCACCGCCGATACCCTTGCGCACGCCTGGGCCGCATCTCGGCTCACCATCGTCGCCGATGCGGGCCACTCGGTGCGCGAGCCCGGCATCACGCGCGAGCTGCTTGCGGCCGTCAAGCGGATGCAAAGCGTGTTGGCAGGCTCCGGCGGTTGACCGGCAACACCAGCGGCACTTGGAGTCCGCGCATGACCGCGCCCCCGTCTTATCCCCGCGAACACGACGCGGTTGCCGCGAACGCACAGTGGCTCGCGCGTAGCCGCGCAGCGGTTTGGCATCCGTGCACGCAGATGAAAGCGCACGAATCGCTGCCGCTCGTGCCGATCGCGCGCGGCGCGGGCGCGTGGCTCTACGATTTCGCCGGTAATCGCTATCTCGACGCGGTGAGTTCGTGGTGGGTCAATCTCTTCGGTCATGCAAATCCGCGCATCAGCAGCGCCGTGATGCACCAGCTCGGCGAACTCGAGCACGTGATGCTCGCAGGCTTCACCCACCGCCCGGTAGTGGAGCTATCCGAGCGGCTGGCCGCGCTCGCGCCGGCCGGACTGGGCCACGCGTTCTATGCGTCGGACGGCGCCTCGGCGACGGAGATCGCGCTCAAGATGAGCTTCCACTACTGGCACAACGTCGGTCGTAGCGAAAAACGGACCTTCGTAAGTCTCGTCGGCAGCTATCACGGCGAGACGTTGGGCGCGCTCTCGGTGACCGACGTCGCTCTGTTCCGCGACGCGTACGCGCCGCTGCTGAGGAGCGCCACTACCGTTCCCTGCCCCGACCGGCGCTCCGGCCTCACGACCGGCGCTGCCGCCGACGCGCTCGAAGCATATCTGGAGCAGCATTATGCGACGACTGCCGCGCTGATCGTCGAGCCGCTCGTGCAAGGCGCATCCGGCATGGTGATGTACGACGCCGCCTATCTGGCGCTCGCGCGCGAGCTCTGCACGCGCTACGACGTGCACTTAATCGCCGATGAAATCATGACCGGCTTCGGACGGACCGGCACGCTGTTCGCCTGGGAACAAACGGGCGCGCCGGCGCCGGACTTTTTGTGCTTGTCCAAGGGCATGACCGGGGGCTTTTTGCCGCTCTCGTGCGTGCTGACCACCGATGCGATCTACACTGCGTTCTATGCCGACGACCTGGCGCGCGCCTTCCTGCACTCGCATTCGTATACGGGTAACGCGTTGGCGTGCCGCGCCGCGCTGGAGGTGCTGAATATCTTTCGCGACGACGATGTCATCGCGGTCAACCGCGCGCGGGCGCGCGCGCTTGAGCAAAGTGCGGCGCCCCTCGCTGCGCACCCGAACGTCCGCAATTTCCGCAGCTGCGGGATGATCTGGGCATTCGAAGTGGATTCGCAGCGGCCTGATTTCTCCCGCTGGTTTTTTGCCGAAGCGCTGGCGCAGGAGCTTCTGCTACGGCCCATCGGCAACACGCTTTATTTCATGCCCCCGTACACATTGTCCGACGACGAGTTTGCATTGCTCGCCGAGCGCACGCTCGAGATCGTCGGGCGCGCATGATGCGCCGCATCGCGGTTGCGAGTTGCGCGCTCCTTCTAGCCACGCTCGCGCACGGCGAGTTGCCGCGCGCCGTCGGCCGCGCCTTTCTCGACGTGGGAATCCCGCTCAACAGCGTGGCGCTAGTCGTGCAGGAAGCGGGGCGCAAGCGGCCGCTCTTTGCCTACGATGCCGATCGCGCGATGAATCCTGCGTCGGTCATGAAGCTCGTGACGACCTTCGCGGCGCTTGAGCTCCTGGGTCCCGATTTTCGCTGGAAAACGGAGGCGTTTTTAAGCGGACCACTTATCAAAGGCGTGCTCTACGGCGATTTAATCCTCAAAGGTTACGGCGACCCCAAGATCACGATTGAGCAATGGCAGTTATTCATGGCAATGCTCCGTCAGACCGGACTGGAACGAATCACCGGCGATCTGGTTCTCGATCGCACGCACTTCAAACTCTCCCCGCACGATCCGGCGGAATTCGACCAGGAACCGTTGCGGCCGTACAACGTCGGCCCGGACGCGTTGCTGGTCAATTTCAAGAGCGTTCGGTTCGCCTTTGCCGCGAATGACGCTGGCGACGCGATCGAGGTGCGCATGGAACCCGCGCTGCCCGAAGTCGAATTGCACGCGACGCCGCACTTGAGCTCCGGCGATTGCCAAGATTGGCGCACCGCCGTCGGCGCCATGTTCGTGAACCGCGGCCTCAAGGCGGAAGTCTGGTTCCCGGGTCACTACGCGGCAAGCTGCGGCGAGCGCGACTTGAATGTCGCGCTGCTCGATCACGCCCACTACGTCCGCGCGATGTTCGCGAGTTATTTCCGCGCCGTCGGGGGGGAATTCGCTGGCGGCGTGCGCGACGGACGCGTGCCATACGGGGCCGCTCCCTTCGCCGTTCTGCACTCCGCGCCGCTGTACGAAATCGTTCGCGACGTCAATAAACTGTCGAATAACGTCATGGCGCGACAGATGTTCTTGACACTCGCGACGGCGCGCCATCCGCCACCCGCCACGCTCGTCAACGCGACTGACGCCGCACGCCGCTGGCTTGCGTCGCGAAAAATCGGCATGCCGGGCCTCGTTCTGGAGAACGGGTCAGGACTGTCGCGGCACGAGCGGGCGACAGCGGGCGGCCTCGCGCAATTGCTCGCCGCCGCGGATGGCAGCGCGGTGCGCGAGGAGTTCGCAAGCTCACTCGCCGTTGCGGCCGTGGACGGAACGCTCACGCGGCGCTTTTTGAGCGGTAACGTGGCGGGCCAAGCGCTACTCAAAACCGGCTCGCTCGAAGGCGTCCGCGCGCTGTCAGGGTACGTGATCGACGCTGAAGGAAGGCGCTGGATCGTCGTGGCGATCATCAACCATGCCAACGCGCAACGCGGCGCGACGGCACTCGATTTCCTCGTGCAGTGGGTTTATCGCAACGCGCGGGCTTGGAACGCGGCCTTGCAACGTTAACAACCGCTCGCTTGGGGCCGCCGCGCGCAACACGCGGCGGCCCCACGCCGTGTTAGATACCGGGAATCGGCAGGCTGTCCTTGAACAGCAGATAGCCGCGCACCACGCGATAGATCACCCAAATACCGGCGATGACCCAAATGGCGAGCGCGATCGGAATGCCGATCAGGATCCATCCCAAAATGCCCAGGACAATCCAGCCCAGCACGCTCCACAACAGCGACCACCAGAACGTGCGAATGAGCCATGTCAAGTGGGATGCGACCCAAGTATTGCGCGCGTCGTCGCGTTTCACATAGCAGACGATGACGCCGATGATGCCCACGACGCCCACCAGTGGCGCGATCAATGGCAACCCAGAAGAAGCAATCGTCATGACGGCCGCGATCGCAAATAACACATACGCAATCAAGCCCGACGAGACGGGCACGACGGGGCTTGCCGGCGTGTTTTCCAGCGCGGGGATTTCTGCCATTGTGTTCTCCTTGAAGTCTTAAGCGCGCCGCACGCCGGCGCTCGTACCCCTAAACATGGAGGCAGGAACGCCCGGCGTCAAGTCGAATCGAACCCGTCAAACGCAATATGGGCCGAGCTGGCGCCGCAGCTCAACCTCTTCGCCGTCGGCTTCCCGGCGGCGCTCACGGCCGGCCTCGCGATGCTATCGCTCGCGCTGCCGTTCTAGGTGCCGGCGATGGAGACCGCCGTCATGCGTGGGCTGGCGCTCCTGGTACGCTAGCGGTGACTCGTCCCATTTGGACACTATTGCTTCCCTAGCAAAGCAGGCTGCGCGCCGTCGCTATAATGGCTTCCCCGCGCCGTTTGCGCCCGGCGCACCTTCCCACGCACTTTCCTATCAAGGAGGCTCACATGAATGCCCGATACACTCGCGACAGGCTGGTCGACGATTTCTCGAACGTGTTGTCCGAAGCCGAAGACCTGCTGCAAAAGGCAAATAAGGAGACCGGCGACAAGGCCCGCGACCTGCGCTCGCAAGTCGAAGCCCGCCTGCTTTCCGCCAAGCAAAAACTCGGCGAGTTGGAAGACGAAGCAATCGAACGCGCCAGAGCGGCGGCGCGCTTCACCGACGATTACGTTCACGACCACCCTTGGCAATCGATGGGTTTCGCGGTCGCAGTGGCGGCGGCGCTGGGCGTGGCAATCGGTTTGCTGATGCAGCGCCGGTAGGGAAAGCGGGTCAGACCCCGTTTTTCCCAGTTTTCCCCACGATCTGCCGATCAAAAACGGGGTCTGACCGCTAGATCAAGCTCTCGGTACAGCGCGTCCATCCTCGCCTTGACTTCGGCATCCATCGCAATTGGCCGGCCCCATGTGCGTGCCGTCTCCGCCGGCCACTTGTTCGTGGCGTCGATTCCCATTTTGCTACCCAACCCGGCGATCGGCGAGGCGAAGTCCAGGTAGTCAATCGGTGTGGATTCCGCAAGCAAGGTATCGCGCGCGGGATCCACGCGCGTTGTCACCGCCCAGATCACTTCGCGCCATTCGCGGATGTCGACGTCGTCGTCGGTTACGATGATGAATTTCGTGTACATGAACTGGCGCAGGAAGCTCCACACGCCGAACATCACGCGCTTGGCGTGTCCTGGATATTGCTTCTTGAGCGAGACGACAGCCAGCCGGTACGAACATCCTTCGGGAGGCAGATAGAAGTCGGCGATCTCGGGAAACTGCTTCTGCAGAAGCGGCACGAAGACTTCGTTGAGCGCGACGCCGAGGATCGCAGGTTCGTCGGGCGGCTTGCCGGTGTAGGTCGAGTGATAGATTGGATCGCGGCGCAAGGTCACCCGCTCCAGCGTGAACACGGGAAAGCGCTCGGTCTCGTTGTAGTAGCCAGTGTGATCGCCGAACGGCCCTTCCCACGCACTCTCGTAACCGGTCGGATCGCTCGCATCGGGCTTGATGTGGCCTTCGAGCACGATCTGGGCCGCCGCCGGGATCTGTAGCTCATGCGTCAGGCACTTGACGATCTCGGTGCGTGCGCCGCGCAGCAGGCCGGCGAACTGATATTCGGACAGCGAATCCGGCACCGGCGTCACGGCGGCGAGAATCGTCGCTGGGTCGGCCCCCAAGGCCACCGCGATCGGAAACGGCGTTCCCGGATACGTTTGCGCATGCTCCCGGAAATCGAGCGCGCCGCCCCGCTGCGCCAGCCACCGCATGATCACTTTGTTGCGCGCGATGACCTGTTGGCGATAGATACCCAGATTCTGCCGCTTCTTGTGCGGACCGCGCGTCACGGTCAAACCCCATGTAATCAGCGGTCCGGCGTCACCGGGCCAGCACGTCTGGATCGGCAAGCGCGCGAGGTCCACGTCGGTGCCTTCCCAGACGACGTCCTGACACGGCGCGGACGACCGCTCCTTGGGCGCCATGTCGAGCACTTTCATGAATACCGGCCGCGCGTTCAGCCACGCATCTTTCAAGCTCTTCGGTGGCTCGGGCTCTTTCAAGAACGCGAGAAGGCGGCCGACTTCGCGCAGACCGCCGCGCCAATCGTCACCATCTGCACCCATCGCGAGCGCGACTCTCTGCGGTGTGCCGAAGAGATTACACAGCACCGGGATCGACCCGCCGCCGGGTGCGCGATAGTCGCCTTTGGGTTGCTCGAACAGCAACGCAGGACCACCGGCTTGCAACACGCGATCGGAGAGCTCGGTCATCTCGAGCTTGGGATCGACGGGGGAACCGATGCGTTTCAGCGCTCCTCGCGCTTCGAGTTGCGCCAGAAAATCGCGGAGGTCGCGGTAAGCCATGTTGGAAAACGCGCCTTAGGGCTTGCGTAGCTTGCGCTCGAGGTTGTCCATGACCACCGGCCACACACGCTGGAAATACGCGCGTGATTTTGCCCATTCCTCGCCTTCGCCATAACCAAAATTACGCAACGTCAGCTCGGTCCGGTCGGCACCGAGCGCCTTGAAATCAAGGTATAAGAGCGTGCGCAACGGTCGAATCGAGGGAATCGTCGGCGGCGCGTTCCATTCGATCACGAGCTGCTCCATCGGCTTGACGCTGTGGACGAGACACCCATCGCACCCGCGCGAACCTGCCGGGGCGTCAGGCGCAAACCACAACTCGAACGCGCCTCCGGGTCTGGCTTCGACCTTCGCCGCCTTGGGCGCGAAGAAGCTCTCGATGCCCTCGACCGATGTCCACGCATTCCAGACCACCGCCACCGGGACGTCGAGCGTCTTCGTGACCATGATGTCCGGCGCGAGCGATTGGGCGTGCGCCACCGCCGCGAGCCACGCGCCCGCAAACAGACACCAACGAAACTCGACATTCATGACCAACTCCTCGGGGTTTTTCGCACGGCGCGGATTTATGCGCGGAGAATGTTTGCTATCGCTTGCCAAGCCTTTAGTTTTTCCGACAGCGGACGCGTGTACGCCGGGCTCGTCGAGGGCAGCGCGAGCGTTGCATAGCCGGCGGCGTCCCAACAAGCTCGGGCGCGCGCCGCGGTCTGCCCGTTGAAACACACGAGACGGACCATCGGCGCTCGTCGGCGCACGACCGCGACGTCGCCGCGCAACGCATTGCGGATGGCGGCGTCTAAGCTGCCCGCGCGTTCGCACGCGACGATCGTATCCCAGACACCGACGCGATGGTTTTTTAACGTTGCGAGACGTTTCGCATACGGCATCGCCACCAGCGGCTCGGCCAACACCGCCGCAAGGATTGGCCAGAAGTGATTGCGCGGATGCGCATAGTACTGCGCCGCGGCGAGCGAGGCTTCGCTCGGAAAACTGCCGAGGACCAGCACGCGCGTATCGGCGGCGAGCACCGGCGGCAGTCCGTGGCGACGTGGCACGCCAGCCCGCTGTTCGCTGCCCGCCCGCGCATCCTCGCGGATCGTTAAAACCCGCGCGGCCATGCGTTGAGCCTGAACGCGAAATCGGCCGCCGTTCCAGCGAAAACCGCCATCCCCAACCAGTGATTCGACAGGAACGCGCGGAAACAATCGTCGCGGGCGCGGTTGCGAATGAGCGACACGTGATAGCTGGCCAAGAGAGCGGCGATGGAGAGACCAGCGTAATACCAGAGCCCAAGTCCGCGCACGTGGCCGAGATACGCCATTCCGCCCAGATAGATTGCATAGCACGTCGCGACTGCGGCAACGTCGAAGCGGCCGAAGGTTATCGCGGAAGTCTTGAGCCCGAGCTTGCGATCATCGTCGCGATCGACCATCGCGTATTCGGTATCGTAGGCGACGACCCAGAAGATGTTGCAGGCGAATAGATACCACGCATAGGCGGGCACGGCGCCGTAGACGGCCGCGAATGCCATCGGGATGCCGAACGAAAATGCGAGGCCGAGAAACGCCTGCGGCAGCGCCAGAAATCGCTTGCAGAACGGGTAGGCGACGGCGATCGCGACGGCGGCGAACGAAAGCGCGAGCGTCGTCGTGTTGGTGGCGAGCACCAGGCCGAATGCCGCCAGCGCAAGACCGGCCGCGACGACGAGCGCCTCTGTCGGCGTGACTTCGCCGCGAGGGAGCGGCCGGTTGGCAGTGCGCGCGACGTGCGCATCGAACTTCCGGTCCGCCCAATCATTGAATGCGCAGCCGGAGGAGCGCATCAGGATCGTGCCGAGCGCGAAGATGAGCACCAGCGACCATGGCGGCACTCCCCAGCGCGCAATCCACAGCGCCGTCAAGGTCGGCCACAGCAAGAGGAGAATGCCGATCGGCTTGTCGAGACGGATCAGCCGCTCGTAGGCATCGATCCGCGCGAGCCAGCCGCGCGTTCCTGCCGGTTGCGTGGCGCCCCTCATTCTCATCGCGTCGGTTGCGGGAGCGAGACGCGCCCAACCGTTACGACTGCAACGGCAACGCGAGTTGCCGTCTCAATTCACGCGGCGCGAGGTCAGCCACCAGCGCGGCGAGCAGCGCCTGCGGCGTTTTAAATTCGAGGCGCACGCGCAGCTCGTGTTTCATCCGCCTGTTGACGAGCCGCCGCGATTCACTCATGAACGAGAGCGAGAGCGGTGCTACGCGGCGCGCCGCCTCTTCCCGCGCAACGCGCGAGGGGCGCGGCAACTGAAAAGAATCAGCGACGGCGTCGCACCAGTCGCCCATCTTCATCTCCGCATCGTCGGTCACGTTGTACGCGCGGTTGGGCTTGCCGTGAAACAGGGCGGCAACGACAGCACGCGCAAGATCGTCGGCGTGGATATGGTTCGTGTACACGTCGTCGGCGGCGACGAGCACCGGCGTGCCGCGTTTCAGGCGCGCGAGCGGCAATCGTGTATCCGCGTAAATTCCCGGCGCACGCAGGATCGCGAGCGAAACGCCTGTATTACGCGCCCACGCGCGCAAACGGTTTTCGGCCGCGACGCGCCGTTTGCCGCGGGGGGTCTGCGCGGTACGCCTGCGTTCTTCGGCGATCCGTGCGCCGCCGCAATCGCCGTACACCCCGGACGTCGAAACGTACACGAAGCGTCGCGGTATACTGCGCGACCTTCCGAGCGCGGCGATCAGTTTTTGCGTACGCGGATCGTCGCGGCCGCCGGATGGTGGCGGCGCGAAATGCAACACGGCGAACGGGGCCGCGCGCAACCGATCGAGCGACCGGTAATCGTCCAGATCGCCCAGAAGCGGAACGATGCCGTATCTGCGCAGCTTCGGAATGTCTTCGCGACGCCGCGTCAGCCCGAACACCCTGGCCCGGCCGCGCAACTGAGCGGCCGTGCGCACCGCGATGTCGCCGCAACCGACCAACAACACGCGCAAGCGCGAATGACCTTCCACGTATACCGATCGTGCCTGATCCGCGTGCGCGGAGCTTACGCCAATGTGGGACACGAGCGATGAAGAATCTTGCGTGGCGATGAAAGTATCTAGAGCTCTTAGTTGACGCACCAGATTACCATACAGGGTAGCGATCATTCCTTCGCGTGCGCGGCCGGCGAAACGGTGCTGGAAGCGGCTATTCGCGCCGATCTGATGCTGCCGTACGGTTGCCGTAACGGCGCGTGCGGAACCTGCAAGGGCAAGATCATCGCGGGCGAAGTCGATTACGGCGCGTATCAGACTTCGACGTTGACCGTGGACGAGCGACGGGCAGGCGTAGCACTTCTCTGTTGCGCCATACCGAAAACGGCTCTCGTCATCGAAGTACGCGAGGTTCGGCGCGCGGGCGACATCCAGATCAAGCGGTTGCCTTGCCGGGTCGAATCGATCGAAAAAGTCTCGCCCGACGTCGCCATCGTGCATTTCAAATTGCCTGCCAACGAACGGCTGCAGTTCCTGGCCGGGCAGTACATCGATTTTTTGCTGAAAGACGGCAAGCGCCGCAGCTTTTCGATGGCCAACCCGCCGCACGATGACCAACTTCTCGAATTGCACATCCGTCACACGCCTGGAGGATTCTTCACCGATCAATTGTTTAGCAACTACCGGGGTCGCGAAATCCTGCGTCTCGAGGGACCGCTTGGTTCATTTTATCTGCGCGAGGAAGGGGACAAGCCGCTGATCTTCGTCGCCGGAGGGACCGGCTTCGCGCCGATCAAGGCGATTATCGAACACATTCTGTATCACCATCTGCCGCGCGAAATGGTGCTGTACTGGGG
The DNA here is from genome assembly GCA_037719965.1 of Casimicrobiaceae bacterium. Lineage (GTDB taxonomy): Bacteria > Pseudomonadota > Gammaproteobacteria > Burkholderiales > Casimicrobiaceae > VBCG01. The sequence continues at coordinate 145,168 of JBBJMT010000008.1, forward strand.
CGCGCGTTCGCTCGCCGACCTCTATCTGCCGCATCTACCGAGCGCATGGCAGCAGCAGCACCCGAATTTCACGTTCATCCCGGTTCTATCCGAACCACGCGCTGAAGACACTTGGCCCGGCCGCACGGGGTTTGTGCACAGCGCCGTGGTCGCGGATTTTCCGAACCTTTCCGGTTACCAGGTCTATGCCTGCGGCGGCCCAGCGATGATCGACACCGCGAAGCGCGACTTCACCGGCCTGTGCGGGCTGCCGCCGGACGAATTTTTTGCCGACAGCTTCACTTATGCCGCGGAGACGGAGGCGAGCAGGTCGACTTCCTAAAGTGGAGATATTGAAGCAACGTGGCTGGCGGCAGGATGCCGCTGATACGGGGCCGGCGCGAACGCCGAACCTCGCTACCGCTTGCGCCCTGCACCGCTGATGAACGCTGCAAGACCTTCGGGCGCGCGGATCGCATCCACTTGCTGCCGCAATCGCTGCTCGACCACCGCGGCCTCGCGCTCGTTACCGACGCGGTGCGGGCCGCTGCAGGCGGCGGCGATCATCCACTCGTTTACTGCCGGGTCGAAGTGGTAGATGTCGGTATAGCGATCGAGATCGTGCGTGACGCGCTCTTCGGCTTGAAAGTCGATTACCCGGACATTGGCGAACTCGCGCGTCGTATCCAACACGTAACGCTTGAACGCCAGCGTTACGTCGAGCTGGTCGCGACGCGCAAAATCGAGCCAGACCAGGATCGAATACGGTGGCCACAGGATGTCGAACGCAACGGCCGGGTGCGCGGCAAAAAGCGGCGCCAGGTTATGCGCGAAGCTCTGTTGCATTGCGCCGAGCGAACGCGAAGGCTGCGCAAACCGCTGGTTGAGCCGGGTCAGATCAAGATCGCGCAGCACCTCGTCGCGCGCGAATCGCTTGCGCTCGCCCCAGAACCAGGGTGCGTCAGTATCCGCGGTAAACGAGTCGCTGGGATCGTCACGAACGATGGAAAGCGACTTGCGCAACACGTCCCACGATAGCAAATATGCGACGTCGTTGAAGGGGTTGCGGTCATAGAGGTGCGCGGGAAACGGTCCGGCAATCTCCTGCCGCTCTTCGGGACTGCCGGCGAACTCGTTGAAGTCGAGGACCATGATGATCCGTCGCAGCGAACGCGCTCGTAGTGCGGTTTCGAGCATGACGCGCTGTTCGAACGCACTCATCGCCGGCATCGACAGATTGATCGCCGTACCGCCACAGGCGCGGCCGATGAAACCGTTACGCGTGTTCTCCATGATCGACGAGCCGGACAGCACGGTATCGTAGACGGCATTCTTGGCGAGGCCGGGCCCAACGTAACGATGATGCAGCGAGAAGAAACGCGGTGGGTACGCAGACGCGAGCCGATACTGCTGGAACGGGTCGACGCGCCAGTTAAACGCGCCAACCGTTGCAAGCGCGGACGCCGCAAACAGGAGAACCGCACCTACCCAGCGGCACGCGCGGCGGTCAACGACCGGTGCGAGCTGGCTCTGCATCAGCCATCAAAAATTGAAGTACAGGAACGGCGACACCTGCGCGAACTGCAAAACCGCGAGCGTCAGCGCAGAACCCGCGAAGAGCGCGGTGCGCCAGTCCGGCTCGAACGTTGTAACGAGTACATTCGAGTTTTTCTTGGCGGCGACGATCATCAGTGCCGCAATGACGAGAAGCGCGCTCATCGCCGCCGGAGTTCCCTGTCCCGAGAGGTCCGGTATACGGAACGGCTCCTGTGAAAGCCCAACCATCGCCCGGAGTACGGCGAGCGCATCCGCCATCGTACGCGCGCGAAAAAAAACCCACGTGATCATCACGAACAGGAAGGTCATCCCCCACGCCAGACCATAGGGCAGGCGCACACCCGTGCGCTCCCACAGCCGAACCAACACGACGCCCAAGCCGTGCAGCGTCCCCCACACGACAAAGGTCCAGGCGGCGCCATGCCACAGCCCACCTAGCATAAATGTCACCATCACGTTGCACGCCGTGCGCGCCGCACCATGCCGGTTGCCGCCCAGCGGAACGTAAAGGTAGTCGCGCAGGAAGCGCGACAAGGTCATGTGCCAGCGCAACCAGAAGTCGCGCAGATTGCGCGCCTGGTAGGGCGAGTCGAAATTGGGCGGCATACGGATGTTGAACAACAGCGCTGCGCCGAGCGCCATATCGGTGTACCCACTGAAATCGAAGTAGATTTGCAACGTGTAAGCCAGTACGGCAAGCCACGCACCGGGGAGCGACAACTGGTCCGGTTGCGCGAATCCGGCGTCCGCCAGTGGCGCCAATTGATCGGCGAGGAAGACCTTTTTGGCAAGGCCAACGGCGAGCAGGAATAGCCCTGCGGCGAGATGCGCTGCGTACGGCCGCTTGTTCGACGTCGCGGCGAATTGAGGCATCATCTCGCTGTGGTGCAGAATTGGCCCTGCCAGCAGGTGTGGAAAAAACGTGACGAACAGCGCGTAGTTGGCGAGACTTGGCTCCTCCGCTTTGCCGCGACTCACATCGACTAGGTAGGCGATCTGCGTGAATGTGAAAAAACTGATGCCCAACGGCAACACGATAGGCAGCGCCGGCGGCGCGGCACCTGCGATTCCCGCGACGCTCTCCAGGAAAAAAACTGCATACTTGAAGACGCCGAGCAGCGCGAGATTGCCGCCGACGCCGACGATCAGCAGTGGCTTGCTTCGTTCCGGGAACCGCCGCAGCAGTTGCGCAACACAGAAATTCGCGGCGATCGAGCCCACGATCAGCGGCAGATAATTCGGATTCCAGAATCCGTAGAAGAAAAGCGACGCCAGAACCAGCCAGACGACCGCCCACTTTGCACGGCGCCCCAGAAGGAAGTAGACAACGAGCGTGACCGGCAGGAAGCACAGCAGATAGACGTAACTGTTGAACAGCATGCGGCACGCATCTTTTTTTGGGGCACGGCATTGGAACACAAATCGCGTGCGTCACGAATTGGGCTCCCGACAGCGCCTTTCTGTCACCGG
>JBBJMT010000022.1:0-36805 GCA_037719965.1 Casimicrobiaceae bacterium
CGCGCCGTGTCGGCCTCAAGCGTCGATTCGCGATTGCTCGCCGCCCGGCAAGCCGAGCCCCTGCTCGGACGCATGCCCACCAATGCGGTGCGAACGGACCGCCGAATCTCGGTGTCCGTCATCCCCACGCGCCCGAGAGGCGGATCGGTGAAGAGACCGTACGCCGTCAGGCGGTCTTTGACGTTGCGCGGCGCACCGTTTACCAAGTTGTCGGCGACAATTCCGAAATCGTTGTAGGAAGTGTGCGTGAACGCACCGCGCCCATTGCAGTCACCGATCGCCCAGATGCCCGGCACGCGCCAGGTCTCGCGCGGGCGTTTGGTCATGCTGGTTGTTGGTTACTTACATCGCGGCGATGCGTGCGCCGTGGCGAACGTATATCGTTATCGTGTAACGAAACGTCAATAACGACATGGTTTCGCCGACGCCATCCCCACGGGCCGCTCTTCGCCGCTCCGTACCTTCCGCTCGCGACGGCCGAAACCCATTGACGATCGCAGCGCTGTTGAGTCTATGGCTTGCCGGTCCCGCCAACTGGCCGCTGTGGGGCGCGCTGTATGCGTTGCCCGACGTGCAGGGATGGCGCGGCGTGACCTTTGCGCTCGCCCTTGGCAGCATGGTCGCTGCAGCGCTCTTCTCGCTACTCATCCCCCTGGCCTGGCGCTGGACGTTCAAGCCTGCGATCGCGCTGCTGCTGCTGACAGCGGCGGTCGATGCCCACTTCATGGGCAACTACGGCGTAGTGCTCGACCCAACGATGGTGCGCAATATATTGCAGACCGATGTGCGCGAGGTACGCGATCTGCTCAGTGGTCAACTGCTACTTTCCTGCATCGTGTTGGCAGGTCTGCCCCTGTGGTGGGTCCTGCGCACCCAGGTCAACTACCAACGCTGGCCGGTGCAACTGGCACGCAATGGATTAGGCGCGCTGAGTGCGTTGGGTTTGATCGTGGTGCTGCTACTGGCTTCGTTCCAAGACCTGTCGAGTACGATGCGCAACCATACGAAGTTACGTTACCTGATCAACCCGCTCGACATCGTCTACTCGCTCGGGCGCGTGGCCTACCTTGCGAACACCAAGCCCAAAGGCCCGCCAGCGCCGATCGGCCTCGATGCAACGGTGGCGATGCGCCTGGCCGGTGCGCGGCCACCGCTGGTTTTGCTCGTGGTCGGCGAGGCGGCACGCGCCGACCACTTCTCGCTCAACGGTTACGCCCGCAACACCAACCCCGAGCTGCAGTCGCTCGACGTGCTCAGCTTTCGCAACGTCCTCTCCTGCGGCACGAACACCGCCGCGTCAGTGCCCTGCATGTTCTCGCACCTCGGCCGCATCGGATACGAAGCGCGGAACCACGACTATGAGAACCTGCTCGACCTGCTGCAGCGCGCCGGTGTTGCGGTGCTGTGGCTCGACAACCAGGCAGGTTGCAAGGGCGTGTGCGATCGCGTGCCGCACGCGGCGGCTCAGGAGCCGGCGCCAGGCGGCGCCCAAACCGATGCCACGTTGTGCCCGCATGACGAATGCTTCGACGAAGCTCTGTTGAGTGGGCTCACCGCACGCTTCGAAGCGCTTCCCGTCGAGCGCCGCGCGCGCGGCGTGGTGCTGGTGATGCATCAAATGGGTAGCCACGGCCCGGCGTACTGGCAACGCTCACCGTCGACACGCAAGCCTTTCCAACCCGAATGCACCAGCAACGCGTTACAGCAATGCGAACAGCAGCAACTGATCAACAGCTACGACAACTCGATCGCCTACACCGATCATGTGCTGGCGAGCGCCATCGGCTGGTTGAAAGGCCAGTCAGGCGACTACGACCCGGCGCTTCTCTACGTATCGGACCACGGCGAGTCGCTCGGCGAGAACAACCTGTACTTGCACGGTCTACCCTATGCAATCGCCCCACATGAACAGAAACACGTGCCGATGATCGCTTGGCTGCCTTCGGACAGCGCTGGCCCGCACGGCTTAGACGCAACCTGCCTGCGCGGCTTGCTCGACGCCCCGCTATCGCACGACCATCTGTTTCACACCATGCTCGGACTTGCAAGGATCGCAGCCAGCGAGTATCGGAGCGTGCTCGATGCTTTCTCGCCGTGCAGAAGGCTCTAGCGCGACATCTGCGTAGACGCCGATTTCACTTCGGCGCGCTCGTAAAAAAGTACAATCGCTATGTTGTGTATATAGCAGCAAGAATGAGTTGAATCTCAATCATGGGGCGCGTCCCCCCGAGTTAAATCAGCATACGCCGATGATGCAGCGGCGTTTGTACAGAGTGACAGTATCATCACGTTTCACAAACGTTTCGCAATGCGTTTCGCAGCGCTAAGCGATCAACGTTCGTTCCGCTCAAGCGTGCGCTGAACGACTGGCACAAGCCGCAGGACATGGTCGCTTGCTCGCGGTGGGCTTCACGTTCCTACCCGTGGCGGCGGCCCTTGGCCAAGGGCCGCAAACGACCCATTGCGGTCGTCCTACTTTCTCGGAAGCGGACACACCGTGAATGGCCGCTTTCCGGTACGACTTTCAGGTGTCAACACAAACCAGTCGGTCGCGCACTACTGAGAAGGTTGGCGGAGGCTGACGCGTCGCTTGACCCTCCGCTGGCATCTCCGCAACTCCGCCTGGTCCCTAAGTGACAGCTTCGCGGGTCGGTTTGGCGAATCCCCAGCCATGTCGCACGCTTGCGCATGGCCCGCACGCAATACGCCAAGAACGGCGAGATCCACATCGCTTACCAGGTGCACGGCAACGGGCCGATCGACCTGGTGCTGTGCGGCGGCGCCGCGACGCACCTCGACGTGCTCTGGGAGGACCCGGGCTATCGGCGCTTCTGCGAGCAGCTCGCGTCGTTCACCCGCCTCATCTGCTTCGACAAGCGTGGCATGGGGCTCTCCGATCGGGTCCGCGTCGGCACGCTCGAGGAGCGCATGGAGGATGTGCGCGCCGTCATGGACGCGGCTGGCTTGAAGGAAGCCGCGCTGATCGGAGTCTCCGAGGGCGGGCCACTGTCGATGCTTCTCGCGGCAACGTACCCCGAGCGCACGCGCGCGCTCGTTCTTTGCGGCGCGGAAGTGTGCGAGCGCACGTCCGAAGACTGGCCGTGGGGCGAAGCCACCCCTGAGGAGTTCGAGGCTTCGATAGGCGAGCTGCCCGAGCGCTGGGGTCTCGGCAGAGGCATCGACTGGATCGCACCCTCCATCGCCAACGACGGAACCCGCGCCTGGTGGGGCAAGTTGCAGACGCACTCGATGACGCCAGCGGACGCGCAGGCGTTTGGTCGCATCGCGTTCAATATCGACGTTCGCCACGCCCAGCTTGGGGGCAAGCAGATCCGCAGCAATAGGGACAGCTTACCGCTTCGCTATCGCTTAATCAATCGGACGAACACCAAGGCATCGGCAACACAATGAGTAAAAAGTCGGTTGAGAGGTCAGAGGTCAGGATTCACCGGGCGCTTGCGTGACCAGGGCCAGCGCGTGGATGTGGTGCCGCATCAGCGGCTCGAGCATGGCGTAGACCATGCGGTGGCGCGCCACGCGCGACTGGCCGTGGAATTGCGCGGAGATGATTTTCAGGCGGTAATGGCCGCCGCCCGTAGCTTCGGGGTGACCAACGTGCAAAGCGCTTTCGTCGAGCAGCTCAAGCGCCTCTGGCGCGAGCGCGGCCAGCCGGTCGCGGATTTGCGTTTCGACCGTGGCGGCGTTCACTTGGTGTAGACGCCGTCCTCGTGATGGTCGGCGTATTCACCGATGAAGGCGCGCTCGGTGCCGTGCTTGCGCGTGACCTCGAATTGCAGCGGGGTGAGCTCGGCTTTCATTTCCTGGTCGGTCTTGGTGATTTTGGCGCGGTTCATGGCGGCGTGGCGCTCCGCATCGATGCTGTGCTCGGCTTGCAGGCGGGTGCAGTAGCGCGCGGCCCAGGCATCGAAACGCGCGGCGCTAGTCCCAGCGGTCGTCCTTGACGAAAATGTTACCGTTCTCGACCTTTATGGGGAAGGTTGCGACGGCTTCGTAGGCGGGAGCGGTTAGTGCCGCGCCGGTTTTGATGCAAAAGCGCGCGCCGTGACGCGGACACACGATTTCGGCGCCTTCGATCGTGCCGCCAGTAAGTTGCCCACCGTCGTGAGTGCAGACATCCTCGATCGCGTAATACTCGCCGTCGAGATTGAAAACGACGATCTGCACGCCGTCGACGTCAGCGACACGGAATTCGCCGAACTTGATTTCGTCAGCCTTGGCGACGGTGACCCAATCTGACATCGCGTTGGATTCCCTTGGGATGCTTGAAGGCGCGCGCAATCGGAACCGGCGTCGAGGTCTAGCGCTGACCCGGCTTTGGGCCGACCACACCGTAGTGATAGGGCGGCAACTCGACGTACGGACGCTTCAGTTCGAACCCCGATTGTCGCACCCAGTCCCGCCAACCAAGTGCACGTTTGATGTAGGAATCAAATTACGCCTCACGCGCCAAAGCAAGGAATTCCGTAGTTTTGACATGCGTGCAGTCGCCCATTAGATCGCGACGACTTCGATGTCGGGCTCTATCGACTTCACCAGATTGCCGATGCTGGTGAGCGTGCCCGAGATCGAGCTCGGACAGGTGCCGCACGCGCCCTGGTAGTGCACGCTGAGCTTGTTGCCGTCGAGGCCGAGCACGTGGAGGTCGCCGCCGTCGCCTTGCAGATAGGGGCGTATCTGCTCGTCGAGCAGCGCGTTGATCTTATCGAGGCGCTGCTGGTCCTCGGGACTTAGGTCCGCGATTGCAGTGGTCGCCGCTGCAACCGTGGCGGCCGATTGCGCATCCGCCGCCGGCGCGGCGCGGATCGGCTCGGCAATGATGCGTACCAGAGCCGGCCAGTCGGCGCCGCCGTCTTGCGTCACCGTGAGCCATTTGTCCAAGTAAAACACGTTGGTTACATGTTCGATTTTGAACAGCTCGGTTGCGAGTGGGTTATCTTTTGCCTGTTCGGCCGTGCCGTACGAGTGAGTTATTCCCCAACTCAATGGCTCATGCAGGGTGAACTTCACCGCATTGGGATTTGGCGTGTCTTCGATGTCGGCAATTTTCGGCATTTCAATCCCCTCAAAGTTGAGCGATAGAGGTCACAGAGAACAGCGCTAGGGAACTCAGGAGTGACGCCATCTCTGAGACCTCTGTGCACTCCGTGGCAAAAACCGTTTTCATCGTCAGGCATTGCCGATCGGTGCGTGCATCGGATCGTCCTCAGCCTCGGTCGAGGTGCTGGCGATCGAATTGAACGCCGCATGCAGCGTATGCCACGGCAGGATCGCGCATTTGACGCGAGTCGGCAGGTCGCGCACCCCGGCGAACACCGCGAGCCGTCCGAGGTGGTGATGGCCGTTAAGGTCGAGCTTGCCGATTGACATATCGCGGAATTCCTGGATCAGCGTTTCGGCGTCCGCACGCGTCTTGCCCTTGACGGAGGCGGTCATCATCGACGCTGACGCCTTGCAGATCGCGCACGCCTCACCCTGAAACGCGATGCCGTCGATGCGCTCGCCGTCGAGATTGAGCGTAACGCTGAGGTGGTCACCGCACAGCGGGTTGTGGCCCTCGGCTTTGTGGCTCGCGTTGTCGAGCGTGCCGTAATTGCGCGGCTTCTTGTTGTGGTCGAGGATGACCTCTTGATAGAGTGCTTTCGTGTCCGCCATTACGAGAAAACCTTTTGCACGGTGCGGATGCCTGCGATCAATGCATCGACTTCGGCCATGCTGTTGTAAAACGCAAAAGAGGCACGCGACGTCGCCGGCACCTTGAAGCGCTGCATCACCGGCTGCGCGCAATGGTGTCCGGTGCGCACTGCGACGCCTTCCTGGCTCAAGAGCGTGCCGACGTCGTGCGGATGCACGCCGTCGATCGCAAACGACAGCACTGCGGCCTTCATCGAAGCGGTGCCAATGATGCGCACGCCCGGCATGCGGTTTACCTGCTCGGTCGCGTAGTTGAGCAGGTCGAGCTCGTGCGCGGCGATCGCATCCATGCCGATCGCCGACAGATAGTCGACCGCGGCGCCGAGCCCGATCGCGGCCGCGATCGGTGGTGTGCCGGCTTCGAATTTGTGCGGGATCGTGTTGTAGGTGGTTTTTTCGAACGTCACCGCCAAAATCATGTCGCCGCCGCCTTTGAACGGCTGCATGCGCTCGAGCAGCGCAGCCTTGCCATAGAGGATGCCGATGCCGGTCGGGCCGCACAGCTTGTGGCCCGAGAACGCATAAAAATCGCAGTCGAGGTCCTGCACGTCGACTTTCATGTGCGGCGCGGCCTGCGCACCGTCGATCAGCACCGGCACACCGCGCGCATGCGCAAACGCGATCATGTGCTTGACCGGATTGATGGTGCCGAGCGCGTTCGACACGTGCATCACGCCGACGAATTTGGTGCGCTCGTTAAAGAGCTTCTCGTATTCGTCGATCAAGAGTTCGCCCGCATCGTTGATCGGCACGACGCGGATTTTCGCGCCCTTCTCTTCCGCCAGCATCTGCCACGGCACGATGTTCGAATGGTGCTCGAGCGTGGTCAGGATGATTTCGTCGCCGGCACCGATGAACTTGCGGCCGTAGCCGTGCATCACCAGGTTGATCGCATCGGTGGTGCCGCTGGTGAAGATTACTTCTCTATCTTCGCTGGCGTTGATGAAGCACTGCAGCTTGCGGCGCGATTCCTCGTATTCTGAGGTAGCTGTTTCCGACAGGTAATGCACCGCGCGATTGATATTGGCGTGCTGCGTGGTCTGGTAGCGCACCAAGCGGTCGATCACCGGCCGCGGCATCTGGCCGGAGGCTGCGTTGTCGAGATAGACCAGCGGCTTGCCGCCGACCTTGAGGTTGAGGATCGGGAAGTCAGCGCGGATACGTTCGACGTTGAACGTCGAGGCAAGCTGCGGTTTCAAAGCAGGCTCAACGAGTTTCATGCTTCAGTTGCTCTGGGTTTGTTCGAGCACCGTCTGCTCGAGCCGGTGCTTGAGCGACGCGATGGGTATGCGGTCGATGATTTCGGCGCCGAACGCATAAGTCAGTAGATTGCGCGCCGCGACATCGGATAGCCCGCGGCTCTTGAGATAAAATACTTCCTCGTTGTCGAGCTGGCCGACGGTTGCGCCATGCGCGCATTTCACGTCATCGGCAAAAATTTCGAGCTGCGGCTTGGTATCGACGCGCGCCTTGCCAGTCAGCAGCAGGTTGCGGCTCGACTGTGAAGAGTCGGTGAGCTGCGCGCCCGGGCGCACCACGATCTTGCCGTTAAATACCGCATGCGCGGCGCCGCCGACGATGCATTTATGCAGCTGGCGGCTTGTACCATGCGGCTTCGCGTGGTCGATGCAGGTATGGGTATCAGCGAGCTGGCGCTCCGCAATCAGCGCCAGCCCGTCGATCGCGCACTCGGCGCCCTCGGCGGCTTGCAGCACGTTCAAGTTGTAGCGCGAAATGCGCGCGCCAAGCGCGACGCTGACCGACTGATAGCGGCTCGCATGCGCGAGTGACACCGCGCAGTTCGCAATGTGAAACGCCGGACCACTGTCGCGCTGCACCCGGATGTGGTTGACGCGCGCATTATCGGCAAGCGCGATTTCGGTCACCGCGTTGGTGAAATAGGCTTCTTCTTGCAACGCGACGTAATCCTCGACGACCGTCACTGTGCTGCCGGATTCGGCCACCAACAGGCAGCGTGGATAGCTTGCCGCTTCCTTTTGCGTCGCGATGAACAGCAGATGCACCGGCACCGCGACCGACGCGTTGCGCGGCACGACGATCAATGCTCCGTCGTGCAGGAATGCGGTATTGAGCGCGGCGAACACGTTGTCCTGGAATTCGGTATGACGGCCGAGATGCGGCTCTATCGCCGCCGCGTGCGCGGATACCGCCGCCGACAGGTTCGTAACCACCACGCCGAGGTCCCTGGCAACGCTGGACAGCTGCGGCGCATACACGCCGTCGACGAACACGAGCCGGATTACCGCTTCTCCGAGATAAAAGCGTTCGACGTCTGCGGCCTGCAGACGCGATGCTGTGCGCACCGGCAGGAACGACTGCTTGGTGAGCGGCGAAATATCGGTGAAACGCCACTCCTCGTCGCGTGTGGTCGGCACCGTCAGCGCAGCGACGCGATCGACCGCGTTGGCGCGCAGCTGGTTGAGCCACGCCAACGGACTTGCCGGCAGTTGCGGCTGCCCCTGGAGCAGGCTCTCGAGATAGCTGTTGCTGGTAACTATGCTCATGCCGCCGCCCCCGCCGCGGCACGATGCTCGACGCTGACCCAGTGGTAGCCACGCCTCTCGAGCTCGAGCGCAAGCTCCTTGCCGCCGGTCTTGACAATGCGGCCCGACTCCATCACGTGCACGTAGTCAGGCTCAATGTAGTTGAGCATGCGCTGGTAGTGCGTCACCAGCACGATCGCGTTGTCCTTGGTAGCGAGACGGTTGACGCCGTGGGCGACGACCCTGAGCGCGTCGATGTCGAGTCCGGAGTCGGTCTCATCGAGGATAGCGAGCCTGGGCTCGAGCAGCGCCATCTGCAGAATCTCGTTGCGCTTCTTTTCGCCGCCCGAGAAGCCTTCGTTGACGCTGCGGTCGAGAAAATCCGGGTTCATTTCGAGCAGCTTCATCTTCTCGCGCACGAAATCGTCGAACTCGAGCGGGTCAAGCTCGTCCTTGCCGCGCTGCGCCTGCACCGTGTTGTATGTAAGGCGCAGGAACTGGCTGTTGGCGACGCCGGGTATCTCGATCGGATACTGAAAGCCGAGAAACACACCGGCACGCGCACGCTCTTCGGGCTTGAGCTCGAGCAGGTTTTTGCCTTCGTATACGACTGCACCGCCGGTCACTACGTAAGCGGGATGGCCGGCGAGCGCTTTAGCAAATGTGCTCTTGCCCGAGCCGTTTGGCCCCATGAGCGCGTGCACTTCGCCACTTCTAACCGTGAGGTCGATGCCTTTGAGTATCTCAACGCTGTTCACGGTCGCGCACAGTCCACGCACCTCGAGCAGCGTTTGGCTGTCCTGGTAAATCATCCGACGCTTCCTTCGAGCTTGAGGCCGAGCAGCTTGGTCGCCTCGACCGCAAACTCCATCGGCAGTTGTTGAAACACGTCCTTGCAGAATCCGTTGATGATCATCGACACCGCTTCCTCGGCGCCGATGCCGCGTTGCGCGAAGTAGAACAGCTGGTCCTCACCGATCTTCGACGTCGACGCCTCGTGCTCGACCTTGGCGCTGTGGTTGTGCACCTGGATATAGGGAAAGGTGTTGGCGCCGCACTGATCGCCGATCAGCATCGAGTCGCATTGCGAGTAATTGCGCGCACCCGCGGCGGCGGGCGCAATCTTGACCAGCCCGCGGTAGCTGTTGTTGGAACGGCCGGCCGAGATACCCTTGCTGACTATGGTACTGCGCGTATTTTTGCCGATGTGGACCATCTTGGTGCCGGTGTCGGCCTGCTGATAATTGTTGGTAAGCGCGACTGAGTAAAACTCGCCGACCGAGTTGTCGCCAAGCAGCACGCAGCTCGGATATTTCCAGGTGATCGCCGAGCCGGTCTCGACTTGCGTCCACGAAATGCGCGAGTTGACGCCTTTGGCCAGGCCGCGCTTGGTGACGAAGTTGTAGATGCCGCCGATGCCATTTTCGTCACCCGCGTACCAGTTCTGCACCGTCGAGTACTTGATGTCGGCATTGTCGAGCGCAACCAGCTCGACCACCGCCGCGTGCAGCTGGTTGGTGTCGAACTTGGGCGCCGTACAGCCTTCGAGATATGACACCGACGCGCCCTCTTCGGCAATGATCAGCGTGCGCTCGAACTGCCCCGACTCCTGGGTGTTGATGCGGAAGTAAGTCGACAGGTCCATCGGGCATTTGACGCCCTTCGGGATGAAACAGAACGAGCCGTCGGTGAACACCGCCGAGTTGAGCGCGGCGTAATAGTTATCGCCGACCGGCACCACGGTGCCGAGGTACTGCTTCACCAGCTCGGGATGCTGATGCACGGCTTCCGAAATTGAACCGAAAATGATGCCGACCTCGGCGAGCTTTGCCTTGTAGGTGGTCGCCACCGACACGCTGTCGAAAATCACGTCGACCGCGACGCCAGCAAGCTTCGCCCGTTCATTCATCGGCACGCCGAGCTTCTCGAACGTGCGCAGCAACTCGGGATCGACCTCGTCGATGCTGGCGAGCTTATTCTTCGGCTTCGGCGCCGAGTAGTAGCTGATCGCCTGGAAATCGATCTTCGGATATTTGACGTTCGGCCACTTCGGCTCGTCCATCTTGAGCCATTGCTGATAAGCCTTGAGGCGGAACTCGAGCAGCCACTGGGGCTCGTTTTTCTTGGTCGAAATCAGCCGAATAGTGTCTTCGTTAAGGCCTTTCGGCGCGACATCAGACTCGATTTCGGTGACGAAACCGTGCTTGTAGGGCTGGTTGACCAGGTTTTGCAGTACCGCACTCATTGCGATTCCTTCGCGTCGTTTGCGGCTAAGTTTTAGTGGATTCTTTCAGGTTGAAGCTCTCACCACAGCCACACGTTGTGTCGACGTTGGGATTGTCGAACTTGAACGTCTCCTTGAACCCCTCCTTGACGAAATCAACGCGCGAGCCGTCGAGGAACGACAGGCTGCCGGCGTCGACCACTACGCTGGCTTTATGCGACTCGAACAATTGATCGCCCGCACGCACTTCGTCGGCGTAGTCGAACGTGTAGGCAAAGCCGCTACAGCCGACTTTTTTCACGCCGACGCGCAAGCCCAGCCCTTTGCCGTACTTCGCAAGCTGCGTCTGGATTTGTTTTGCTGCGCGTTCAGTCAATGTAATCGCCATCACTATTCTCCAGGCGGTGTCGTCGCGTTGTGATCGAAATAGATGTGCATCATTGCCTTCGAATCAAACCGCTACCGTGGTGCGGTCGCGCTTGGGCAAGGTCTTGCGCATGTCTTGCACTTGCGCAATGCCGTTCTGCTTCGCTTTCTGGTCGTCGACTAGTTGCTTCAGCGTCACCGCGCCAAGGTAATCGAAAATGTGCTCATTTAGTTTTGCCCACAGGTCGTGGGTGATGCACTTTTTGTCGTCGTGGCAGTTTTCTTTGCCGCCGCATCGCGTCGAGTCGATCGGCTCGTCAACGGCAACAATGATGTCGGCAACCGACACCCGCCCCATGTCCTTGGCGAGGCGATAGCCGCCGCCCGGACCGCGCACGCTGTTGACCAGTGCGCGGCGGCGCATTTTGCCGAACAACTGCTCGAGATAAAACAGCGAGATCTTCTGACGCTGGCTGATTTCGGCGAGCGTCACCGGGTCGCTGCTATGCTGCATCGCGAGGTCCAACATCGCGGTAACCGCAAACCGCCCTTTAGTCGTCAGTTTCATGGGTCACCTGTAAAATACTATTTAAAACAAACACATCCTAGCGTCGATACCTTAGTATTGGACTCAAGTATAGCTTTCCTGACTAATTTAGTCAACAATGTTATGGAGATAGTTCGCGTCCAGCTTGGGCTGTAGTCCGCAAGAATCGGATCGAGGTCCGTATGAGCGGGCTGCTCGATCGTTCGAGCGCGCGCCGCGCCAACGGCATTGAGCATTGACTTCATCGACGGAACCGGCGGCGGGATCAAGATCGACAACCCGCCAAAGGTGAGGCAGTTGAGCCCCCCGAGCTAAAGGCCATGCTCGACCGGGGCGAGGTCATTGTCTTCGACGTCCGGCCCGAAGACGAGCGCGTCATCGCCACGACTCCGTCCGTTTAGCGCCGGCGGACGGTGCTTTCGGCGTAGCTATCGCCGCCACATGCGCCGCCCACCGATCAAGCCACTTGCGCATCTCGTCGGCGTAGGCATAGACGTTGTATACGCCGGCAACACCGGGCAAGCGGTGGCCTAATATGGATTCTCCAATCTCAAACGGGCAACCGAGGCGCGCTAGGCCGGTGCGGGTCGTCCGGCGCAAATCGTGCGAAGTCCAGTGGTCAATCGGGCAGGCGTCTCCGGCCTTTCGGGACGCGAACAGCGCCACGCTCAGCGACTTTTGCGCCACAGCGCGGCCGCGCACCGGGAAGACGTACTCCTCGCCAAGGCGGGTGCGAAGGATTTTAACGGCGGGCGCGGACAACGGCGTCACGCTGACGTCGCCAGTCTTGCCTTGGGTGTGCGTCCAAGTCTTCGCATCAATGTCAACGTCGGCGGAGCGCATGCTGCAGACTTCGCCACTGCGGGCGCCGGTGTAGAGCGTGAGCCGCAGAATATCGACGATGGTCCGCGAAACTGCGCCCGAGTCCAGCCAGAGCAGCAGCCGGCTGATCTCGGGATCGCTGAGCGCGCGGCTGCGCTTGCCCTGCGGTATGGTGGGTATGCCCGTCGTCGGGTCGAGCGCATCCAGGTCCAGCCGATTCATGTTGCGGGCGTGCCTGATCACCCCACGAAGCGCGGAAATACCCATGGCCGCCACCCGCGGCGCGCGCTTGCGCATTGGCACGACCGCCGCCATGACTTGCGAGGGCTTCAGGTCGGCCAGGAGCACATGACCGATTTCGGGCAGGATTTCGCGTTCAAGAATGCGCCATTGCTCGTCACCCCGCGCCAGTTGGGACAGGTGCTCCTTCCGGTAGCTTTCCGCGGCACGAGTGAGCGTGTAGCCCTTGCCGCGCATCGCCTGCAACGTCGCCGCCTCGCGCCGGCGGCGCACCTCGTCGCGCGGGTCGCCGTGCTTGTCCCGGGTCGCGCGGTGATTTCGCCACTCGCTGCGCGCGTCGGCGAGGGACAATGCGGGGAATGACCCGATCAGCAATTGGGCCATCTTCCCTGCAGGGTCACGGAAACGGTAGATCCAGACCTTGGCGCCTGACGGGCGGACCATGATCCGCAGGCCGGGGTGGGTCGGGTCGCCGAGGGAACCCCGCTTCAGTCGCTCGCATGCCAAGGTCGTGAGTGATGCAACGTTTCGCAATACGTTTCGCATATTTTCCGGATTCCAGCGCACATTGTTGGACGTCGTAGAATGGCAATGTACTATGAAACTACAGGGAAAACAGGCTTTTTTTGATGAATGACATCGCGCAACATACGCCGATGATGCAGCAGTATCTGCGCGTCAAGGCGGAGCATCCGGACAAGTTCGTCTTCTACCGGATGGGCGATTTCTACGAACTGTTCTTCGACGATGCCGAACGCGCAGCGCCGCTGCTCGACATTACACTGACGTCACGCGGGCAGTCGGCCGGCGCGGCGATTCCGATGGCGGGCGTGCCGCATCACGCGGTCGCGCAGTATCTCGCGAAGCTTGTCAAGCATGGCGAGTCGATCGTGCTCGTCGAACAGGTAGGTGAGACGACGGGCAAAGGTCCGGTCGAGCGCAAGGTGGCGCGGATCGTGACGCCGGGGACGATCACCGACGCCACGCTGTTGGACGCCAAGCGCGATACGCTGCTCGCTGCCGTGACCGTACAGGGAAAGCGCGCAGGCATTGCCTGGCTCAATCTCGTGTCCGGAGTGTTTACGTTGACCGACGTGCCGTTCTCCGAAGTCCAACACGTTCTGGACCGGATTGCGCCGGCGGAGTTGCTGGTGCCAGATGCGGAGGACGCACCTCCGGCTCCGCGTGCCGCCGCGCCGATCCGTACGTTGCCGGCGTGGCAATTCGATCGGGACGCCGCGCAGCGCTCACTGGCCAAACAACTGGGGACGCTGGATCTGACGGCGTTCGGCGCAGCGGACGCACCGCTTGCGGTCGGGGCGGCCGGCGCGCTGCTCGCGTATGCGGCAGCCACCCAGTTGACTGCGTTGGCGCACGTGCGCTCGCTGACGGTCGAGGCCGCGAGCGATTTCCTGGCACTCGATTCCACCACCCGACGCAATCTCGAAATCACCACGACGCTCGCCGGCGAACCGGCACCGACGCTCTACTCGCTGCTCGATGGTTGCGTTACCGCCGCCGGCAGCCGCCTGTTGCGACTCTGGCTGGTGCAACCGCTGCGCTCGCAACAGCGCGCCGCGGCGCGCCACGATGGCATCGACACATTCCGCGTGCAACCAGCCGTACAGCGCGGCGTTCGCGCTGCGCTCAAGGCCACGATCGATGTCGAGCGAGTCGTGGGCCGCATCGCACTGCGCACGGCACGCCCCCGCGATCTCGCGGGCCTGCGCGAAACGCTGGCGCAACTGCCGTTGCTTCTAACTGCGATCACGGAGTCCAGTTCAGCGCTCGTTGCCGGCGCTGCGGAAAACTTGGCCGTTGCTCCGCACTGGCGCGCGTTGCTGTCGCGCGCAATCGCGCCTGAGCCGAACCCGCAAGTGCGCGACGGTGGCGTCATCAATGCTGGATTCGACGCGGAACTGGATGAGCTGCGGGCGCTCGATGCCAACTGTGGCGATTTCCTGGTCGCGCTGGAAGCGCGCGAGCGCACGCGGACGGGCATCGCCAATCTCAAAGTCGAATACAACCGCGTGCATGGCTTTTACATCGAGGTCACGCACGCGCAACTTGGCAAGATTCCCGGTGATTATCGCCGGCGGCAAACGTTGAAAAACGCCGAGCGCTTTATCACGCCGGAATTGAAGACTTTCGAAGACAAAGCGCTCTCGGCGCAAGAGCGTGCGTTGGCCCGCGAGAAGTTGCTATTCGAAGGTCTGCTCGACGCATTGACGCCGGCGATTGAGCCATTGCAGAAAGCAGCGGCGGCGCTTGCGCTCCTCGATGTGCTCGCCAATCTCGCCGAGCGCGCGGACGCGCTGCAACTCGTTCGCCCTACGTTTGTCGCCGAGGCGGGCATCGCAATGCACGGCGGCCGGCATCCGGTGGTCGAACAACAGGTCGAAAGCTTTATCCCGAATGACGTGACGCTTGCACGCGACCGGCGCCTGCTGATCGTCACCGGTCCGAACATGGGAGGAAAGTCCACGTACATGCGGCAGATTGCAATCGTCGCGCTGCTCGCCTACAGCGGCTGCTTTGTCCCGGCACAAAATGCGACATTAGGTCCGCTCGACGCCATCTACACGCGGATCGGTGCGGCCGACGACTTGGCGGGCGGCCGTTCGACGTTCATGGTTGAAATGACGGAAGCGGCCTTTATCGTCCACCGAGCGACCTCCGAGAGCCTGGTGTTGATCGATGAAATCGGCCGTGGCACGTCGACGTTCGACGGTCTTGCACTGGCGTGGGCCATCGCCCATCGTCTCGCTTTAGGGAATCGTTGCCTGACCTTGTTCGCGACACATTATTTCGAGTTGACCGCGCTCGCGGCCGAGCTCGAAGGCTGCGCCAACGTGCATTTCGATGCCGTCGAGCACAAGGACAGCATCGTGTTTCTGCATGCGGTGGCGGACGGCCCTGCGAATCGTAGTTTTGGCCTGCAGGTCGCGCGGCTTGCCGGAGTTCCGCCCGAAACGATCCGGCAGGCAAAATCCTATCTCGCCCGCCTCGACCGATTTTCTGCCGGTAACGAAACGCAGAGCGATCTATTCGCGGGTCCTCGTGCGGCCGCCTTGCCTGCGGGATTTGCGGACCCGCGGAACGCCGCGGTCATCGAACGTTTGACCGCACTCGATCCTGACGCGTTGTCGCCGCGCGAAGCGCTCGAGACGCTGTACACGTTGCGCAAGCTCATCGATCAGTGATGATGATGGTGGCCACCGACGCCGTGCACGTGGCCGTGGGTGATTTCTTCGGCAGTTGCCGGGCGAATATCGAGCACCGTCGCGTCGAAGCGAAGCCGCTGTCCGGCGAGTTCGTGATTGCCGTCCAGCACGGCTTTCCCGTCAGCAATGCCGGTCACCCGCCAGACGATTTCCGCGCCGTTCTGCTCGGCCAGCAATTGACCGCCCACTGCGATATCGGAGGGCAAATCTGCCAACGGTTCGACGCGAATCAGCTCCGGGTCATAATCGCCGAATGCGTCCTCGGGCTCGAGCGTGACCGAGATTGAATCGCCGACCTCCTTCCCGCCCAACGCCTCCTCAATCTTGGGGAAAAGGCCGGAATCGGCACCGTGCAGATAGGTGAGCGGGTCCTGCAGTTCTTCCAATAACTGGTTGCCGGCATCGAACAGCTTGAACTTGATGGTGACGACGGTATTGGTGAATACGTTCACGGGCGAGCCTACGGCGGGATAGGTTAAACGAAGTGCGGCCGCTGAAATCTCACGCGATGGCGGTACATTGCGATGCGCCCTGCGCGGCACCGCCTGTACGTAGCTGCCCGATCAGCGACGGCGCAAACATTCGATAATACTAAAGCTCTCGATCTCACTGATCCACGGCGGAGTGGCATTTGCAGCTCCGTTAGGGCCTGCGGCAAAATGACTAACATCATTTCAGCCCAGCGCGCAGTGCAGAAAGCGCCTCGGCGATGGGATATCTTGCACCTCGCCGCGTTCAACCGCAGCGATGCGGCGCTCCCACCTCCGCCGCCCAAGCTTCCTCGACCTCGGCATTCTCATCGAGACTAGCCGATAATCACTGTGCCAGCGCTGCTCGCTTGCTTGCGGTCAATTTGAAAGCTTCGGCTTCGAGACCTCAAGATGCTTGGACATGTATCGCTCCTTGAAAACATGTGTCCTCGCATGCCACTTCGCATCTGAGGTTTACGCCATCACTGCGGTGCTCGTCCCCAGCTCCCGACATCAAGTTGAGCGGCGCGCCGTTCAAGCGCGACACCTTGAAGAAAGATTGAATCGGCGCGTCCGCTCCCATGCCGGGTTAGGCCGAACAAGGTAAGGGTTGCTGTGGCGTTTGCAATTCCTAGCATCGAGCGCAGCAACATCACAGTTGAGACGTTACTCATCGTGACTTGACCTGCGGCTCGGGAAGCCAAAGGAGATCGGTAATTCCAGGATCGATACCATGCTGAGCCAAGAGGGTTGTGACTTGCCCCCGATGATGGGTCTGATGATTAAAGAAGTGCGCCACCGCGAACCACAATGCGCAGCGCCTAGATTCCGGGTTCACTATGCTCGTATAAGAAAGCTCACTCGCTAAGTCACCTTCAGACAGGGAGGATGCCCACTGCGCGATGGCAACATCCGTGGCGTCGCGTTCCATTCGCAGTTCATCAAAATCGGCGTAAAGCTCCTGATCCAGGGATTTCACCACGAATGGCACACGCGTGAAGCGACCGAGCCAGACCCGGTCGCCAAGCAGCAAGTGATTCAACGTTCCGTGAATTGACTTGAAGAACGCTCCAACATCGCGTTGTCGCTCTTCTTCGGAGAGCTTGGCGCAGCAGTCGTACAGCCGTTCGTTCATCCACCGGTTATAAGCAGTCAGCCTGCTAGCATAGGCTAGGGAGATCATGACAAATGCTCGACACTCACACTCTTCCGCCTAAACGTGTAAGTTAACCGGTCTGCGTTCCACACCGGGTTAGGCCGCTTGTAACACGCGTCGGCGCAGTGACTGCGGCAACTCGACCGCCACGAAGAACTCTTGTGGGTACAGATAACCCTCTCGGACTCATCAATGACACGAAGTTGTCTGCGTTTGGCCGCCTGCGCATCGGCCAGGGTGACATACAGCTTTCTCCGCTCTAGCGAGACGGCATAGCCTTCGTTCTTCACACAGATAACTAACGCTTTCGATTTTGCCCCCATTGCTCAGTCCTCAAAGAAAACGCTTGATCTTGAATTCACACTTACCGACGCCTGTAGCCTCATACCAAGGTAGCTCAGCAACCGCCCGGACTCGCACCGGAAGAAGGTGTCGTCTTGCACGATTTCGATTGGGCCTTCGCTCGCGAGAGCGGCAGCCTTCGGCGCGAGTGCTTCGACGCTCTCAATGTGAGCCTTGATCTCTATGTTGCGTGCCAAAGGGGGGTGGCGTCTAACCAAAAAATGGAGATCCCTTACACGACGGAAAATAAAGCGTCGGTCAACCGCTGGTCGATTGCCAAAGGTGCAAATCCTCCGGAGAATCAACGGTGGAAGTTCAAATGGTGGATCCTAAAGGGCATCCGAGACCGAGCCCCCAAGCCTACTGAAACGCTCCGCAACGAGGTCGGTCTGAAACACCACAGTCTGCAGACCGAGCAGACCTGCGTCGACTGGATTAAACGCTTCATTCTTTTCTACGGCAAGCGCGACCCGCTGAACTGAATGATTACGAATTTAAGTACCTCGATGGCAAAACTGAATCGACATGGCATCCTCGGCGGCCACGCGCCTACAGCTTTTTTGCGGCGCTACTGGCAAAAGGAGGCCTTGCTCGTGAGAGGGGCCGTACGGGATCTCGTTCCCGTCTGCACGCGAGCGGAACTAATGGAGCTCGCCGGCCGGGACGACGTTGAAGCGCGCGTCATCGTCAATAGGCGCGGGAGTTGGTCGCTGATCGAGGGACCGTTGCGCAAAGTCGATTTCCGGTCGCTTCCCGCTACGGGTTGGACGCTGCTCGTGCAAGGCGTCAATCTATACTCGGCAGCAGCGGATGCGCTGCTGCACCGGTTCGCGTTCCTGCCATATGCGCGGCTCGACGATCTGGTGGTGAGCTATGCCGTGCCGGGCGGAGGGGTCGGTCCGCATTACGACTCGTACGACGTGTTCCTCCTGCAAGGAACCGGCAGCCGGCGCTGGCGCTACGGACGCCAGTCCGAGCTTGCGCTCAAGGCCAACGTGCCGCTCAAGATTCTGCGCCGCTTCGCGCCACAACATGAGTCGGTACTGGAGCAAGGCGACCTCCTCTACCTCCCGCCCTCCTACGCGCACGACGGCGTCGCCGTCACCGAATGCACGACGTATTCGATCGGATTTCGCGCGGCGGCCCACAATGAATTGGCTCAAGCCTTTCTTGATTTTTTGCGGGATGAGTGCGCGCTTCCCGACCGCTATGCCGATCCGGACCTCGCGCCCACGCGTGAACCCGCGCGCATCGGCCGGGCAATGCAAGAACAAGTCGCAAGAGTCCTGGCGCAGATTCGCTGGGATCGGGCGGTGACTAAGCGTTTTTTGGGATCGTTTTTATCCGAACCCAAACCTGTCGTCGTGTTCACGCGGCCGTCGTGGCGGCTATCGCGTCGGGTATTTGCTGCCCACGTTGCGAAATCGGGCGTGCACCTGGATCGGCGCACCCAATGGCTATACGACCGCGACGCGCTGTATGTCAACGGTGAAGCGCACCCGTGGCCCGCGGGGAAGCGCAGCCCGCTGGCAAAGTTGGCCAATGCTCGTACACTCGGCTCACGCGCGTCCGCGGCGCTGACAGCGCAGCAAATCCAATTTCTCTACGACGGATACCACGATGGCTTCCTCCATATCGGCTGATTCCGCTGCCGCGCCAACACCGCGCAACGACGTCATCGTGACCACGTCGGCTTACGAAGCCGCCATCGACGAGCTGATCGGATTGGCGCGATCGAAGCTCCAGGTGTTCGATATAGATTTGTCCGCAGGCGGATGGAATAGCGCTGCGAGAGCCAACAATGTGGCGGCGTTCCTGCGCCGAATGCCGCACACGCATCTCGATCTGATCGTCCACGATACGCGCTGGATCGAGCAATCGTGTCCGCGTCTGCTCGCGCTTTTAACGAGTCTTTCGCACGCGATGACTCTCTATCGCACGGGACCCGAGGCGCGCAGCGCGATGGATCCGCTGGTCATCGCGGATGGACGGCATTTTCTGCATCGCTTTCACGTCGATCACGCGCGCGCCGCGCTGGCCATCGAGCAGGCGCAGGAGGCAAAACCCCTTGTCGCGCGTTTCGACGAGATTTGGGCAACCGGAGAGCCGGGACTCGGCGGATCGGTCCTGGGGCTGTAAAGAAAATTCAGTGAGGCGGTTCGACCTTGACCAGCTCCGGTTCTTTTCCGAGTGGTCGCTTGATCTCTTGCGCCATGGTGGGACGCGTATCTCGTGGCAAGCCCTTGACCTTGACCGGCCTGCCTTTTTTTGCGGACTTGGCGAGCGCCTCGATGATGGCGACGTCGATCGTACCTTCAGCGGCGGAAGGCTCCGGTTGCCGGCGGTGGAGGATGCAATCTGAGAAGTAGACGAGCTCCGCTGCGAACTGGTCGCGCTTCCCGAACTTGCGCTGAGTGGTTTTCTCGTGGAGCGTCAGCCGGTGCGCGAGCTCGTCGGTATAGCCGTAGGCCGGTGATACCTCGAGGTCGCCCTTGGTGCCGATCACCTGATAGCGACTCGTGTGCGCTGCCCCGAAGCTGCAGGTGAACGTGGCGAGGCGGTCGTTCGGAAAGCGCATCACGGCGCTCACCATTTCGTCGACCTCGGCGAAACGTTTGTCGGAGCTGCTCGCGGCCGCTGCGAACACTTCGCTGGGCTCTGCGCGAAACAGGTAGCGGGCAGCATTGATGCAATAGATGCCGATGTCGTATAGCGCCCCGCCGCCCAATTCCTCGTCGAGCCGGACGTTCCCGGGTCTGACCTGCATCGAAAACTGCGAATTGAACATCCGCGGCTCGCCGATTTTGCCTGAATTCACGATTTCGATCGCGCGCAGGTTTGCTTCGTCGAAGTGCAGACGATACGCGACCATCAAAATGATATTGTGACGATCGGCTGCGCGCATGATCTGTTTGCACTCCTGCGCGGTCACTGCCAGCGGTTTTTCACAAAGTACATGGACGCCGGCCTTCGCCGCACGCACGGCGTAGTCGCGGTGCATGCTATTTGGCAGCGCAATGTAAACGGCATCGACCGTCTCGCTCGCGAGACATTCGTCATACTGCTCGTACGAATAAAGAGCCAGCGTCTTGTATTTGCGCCCGAGCTTCGCAAGCTTTTCTTTGTCGCCCGAGACCAGCGCCACCAGCTGCGAGTTACTTCCCGCGTGAGCAAAAGCCGGAAGCATCGCGTTCTGCGCGATGTGACCCAGTCCGACCACGGCATAGCGAATCGTGCGTGAAGGCACGCTGTCTTTGCTACGTTTGGTTGCGTTTCTCATGGTGGTTCTCCTCGATAGCGAAATCGTTTACAGCGCAGCGCCAATCCGCCGCCCCACCTCTCGATAACCTTCGATGACATCGCCGAGATCGCGGCGGAACCGGTCCTTGTCGAGCTTCTCGCCGGTCTTTTGGTCCCAAAGCCGACAACCATCGGGAGTGAACTCGTCGCCCAACACGAGCGAGCCTTGCGGATCCTGCAACGGGTGGCCGAACTCGAGCTTGTAATCGACGAGATCGATCCCGGCGTCGGAGAAGAGCGGTCGGAGCACATCGTTGACGCGATGGGTCAATGCCTTCATCTGCGCGATCTCGCCAATTGTCGCCCATCCCAGCACCCGGATGTGGTCGTCGTTGCACAAAGGGTCATGCAAAGAGTCGCTCTTCAAAAAGAACTCGAAGACGGGCTCGTGCAATTTCGTGCCTTCGGGAATTCCGTAGCGCTTGGCCATCGACCCCGCGCAGATATTGCGCACGACGCATTCGACGGGAATCATTTCCAGCGCCGTGACCAGCGATTCGCGATCGTTCAGCATGCGGATGAAATGCGTCGGAATACCCGCTCCGGCGAGCTTTACCATGACGTAGGCATTGATTTTGTTGTTCGTCTCGCCCTTGCGCTCGAGCTTGGCGAGCTTCGCTCCGTCGAACGCGGACACGTCGTCGCGATAGTGCATGACCAGTCGGTGCGGATCGTCGGTGGCGTAGACGGTCTTCGCTTTGCCCCGATAGAGTTCGTTACGAGTTTGCATGGCGTTTCCGCGACATCTTATCGACTAACGCAGGCTTATCTGCGGAAAAGCACTCTACCCGAGCATTCGCCAAGCGAACCCGTTGGTCTGATCCGCGATGCCAATCCACTCGGTCGTGCAGCCGAGCGCACCTGCGAGCGCCGCGCGGGCTCGATCGGGCGTGTTGTTGTGTTGCGAGAGGTGCGCGGCCAGGATGTGCTGCAACCGGGCCGTATCAAGCGCCGCCAGTAGCGTGCCAGCGCAGTCGTTGTCCAGATGCCCAAAACGCCCCGCGATGCGCGCCTTGAGCGAAACCGGATAGTCGCTTGCGGCGAGCAGCGCCGCGTCGTGATTGCATTCGAGCACCAGCGCATCGCACCCAGTGAGATTTGCCTCGACGTATGGCGTCGACGTGCCGAGGTCGGTGACGATGCCGACTCGGAAGGCGCCATCCGAAATCACGAACTGCACCGGCTCGCGCGCATCGTGCGGGACGGGAAAGGGACGGATCTCCAGGTCCCCAATAGCGAAAGCGTCGTGGCTGTCGAATCCATACACACGCTCGTTGTCGCTGAACTGTTCGCCGGCGACCGTCAACGTTCCGAACGTGAGCCAAACCGGAATGCGGTGGCGTGCGGCGAATGCCGGCACACCGCAAATGTGGTCGGAGTGTTCGTGCGTGACCAGGATGGCGTCGAGCGATTCGGGCGCAACACCGATGCGTGCGAGGCGCGTTGCCGTGTCGCGCAGGCCAAAACCGCAGTCGATCAGAATTCTGGTGGCGCCTGCTTCGACGACAAGACCATTGCCTTCGCTGCCGCTGCCGATCGACGCGAAGCGCACGCGTGCGACCTTGCTACTTCAACTGGTCTTTGAGCAACGCAAGAATCCGCTCGCTTGCGGGGGTTCGATCCGGAGCGCCCGACGGGTTTTGTACGCTGATCACACTGGTCTCAGCCGTTTCGGCGACGACGATCTGATACTGCTCGGGCTTGTCCTTCTCGTCGGACTTCCAGAACATGAGCTTCGACAGGAAGCCGCTATCCTTTTTCAAACCCGGTGTGTCCGGGTCGGCGAACCTGACGAAGTACACGCCGCGCGACCGGTCGCGGTCGACCACCGTGAAGCCGATGCGGTCCAATGCCAGTCCGACGCGCCGCCAAGCGCGATCGAATTGGTCGTCGACCGCGAGCTTGATCGCACCGTCGTTGGTTTTTTCTACGCGTGCTCGCTCGGGCGAAACCGCGGCCGCTGCGACTTGCGCGCGAGCCGCCGGTTCCGGCGCTCCGAATTTCACCATGAGGCGCGTGAGCATTTCCGCCTCGAGATCCGGGCTGGGCGGCATCACCGCCCACGCGAAACCCGCGGGCGACGAGTTGTCGATTTTGACCGTCGGCACCTGCTCCATTCCCCGATGGGAAACGAAGATCTCGACGGTGCCGGGTTCCACACCCCGCTCGATTCGCGTGCGGAACTTGTCCTGCTTGTAGGTGGAATAGAAGATGTCCATCGCGCGCCCGAGCGTGCGGCGAATGAGATCCTGTGGAATCTCCGCGCGATTCTCGGCCCAATCCGTTTCCATGACGCCCGTCGCCGGCTGCTCGACCGCGAGCGAAAAGCCGGTTTCCTGCCAGAAGGTGCGCACCGTGTTCCACGCCTGCTCGGGGGTGGCTTTGGCGACCAGCCAGCGCTGGTTGCCGGCACGCACGATCTTGGCGTCCGGGTTGGTCGGAAGAAGGTCGGACCGCCCTGAGCGCGTAGCGCCCTGCGCCGCGAGTCCCGATGCCGTCGCGACGTTATAGCGATCGTCATATCGCGGCGTCGTGAGATCCGGCGGAAGCTCGAGCGATGGCGCCACGGCGGAAGACTTGTAATCGATGCGCTTGGATGGCGCCCTCGTGAGCGATTCGCATCCGGTCAGCATGAACGCAGCACTCAACCACAACGGTGCGAGCATCAAAGCGGTGCGCGAAAGACGCTTGGGAAATAGTTTCATAGGTCAACCTTCATTCAGTTGAGACAGCCCGCATCGCGTAACGCTGTGCGGACCGTATCGTGAAATTGCGGCGAAAGCGGAGTCAGTGGCAACCGCAGTTCGTTGTGGATGAAACCCATCTCGGCGAGCGCCCATTTCACGGGGATCGGGTTCGCTTCGACGAAGAGTTTGCGATGGAGACCGAGCAGGCGATTGTTGCGTTCGCGGGCAATCGCAACGTCTCCGGCCAGCGCGGCAGCGCACATCTCTCCCATCAGCTTCGGTGCGACGTTGGCCGTGACCGAGATCACACCGTGGCCGCCCATCAGCATCAGTGGTAAGCCGGTGAGGTCGTCGCCGCCGTACACGGCAAAATCGCGCTTGCCGTTTAGCGCCAAAGAGTTGAGCAATTCGCTGCCACGGCTTAAGTCCCCCGTCGCGTCTTTGATGCCAACGATACCGGAAACGTCAGCGAGTCGCAGCGCCGTTTCCGTCGCGAGATCAGCCACCGTGCGGCTCGGCACGTTGTAGACGATCATCGGCAACGATACCTTCTCGGCGATGGCGCGAAAGTGACGATATAAGCCCTCTTGCGTGGGCCGGTTGTAATACGGTACGACCGACAGGTGCGAATGTGCACCGGATTGCGCGGCGTAGGCGGCCAGCTCGACTGCCTCCGCCGTTGAGTTGGCTCCAGTTCCGGCAATCACCGGAATGCGGCCCGCGGCGTATTCAAGAGCGGTTTTGATGAGCAAGCGGTGCTCGTCGAAACTGACGGTGGGCGATTCGCCGGTCGTGCCGACGATGACCACGCCCGACGTGCCGTTGGCAACGTGAAAATCGATGAGTTTGGCGAGCGCGGGGAGATCGAGCGCGCCGCCGCTATTCATCGGCGTGGCGATCGCGACGAGGCTTCCGGTCAGCATTCAGTAGGCAGGCAAATGGTCTATTTTACCCGATTCGATGAGCAAAGCATGCGGTCCTTTCGCGTCAAACCGATCGCGCAGGCCACGCGCGCGCCGCGCCCACCGCTGCCAGTCGCTGCACGACCGCGGAACGACCCGCATCTGTCACAAGGCCCTGCTCGAATGCGACAACGGTCAGCGCCGGAGGCAGCGCCGCGACAGCCAGCAATTCGTCGCGGCGCAATAGGAAGTTCGGGTTGCGCGGCTGCCCGAACGCTTCGTTGCCGATCGCAAACGTTTCATACAACAACACACCATCGTCGGCGAGCGACATTCGCAAATGCGCAAACAGCGGGCGGTGCAGATAATTCACGACGACAATCGCACCAAAGCGCTCGCCGGTAAGCGGCCATGCGCCGTGTTCGAGATCGAGTGTCCGCGTTTCGATATGGGGAGTCGCGGGGATCGTCGCCAGCGCTACGGGATCACGGTCGACCGCTAGCACCGCCGCCCCTCGCGCGGCGAAGAACAACGCGTGCCGACCATGTCCGCACGCCAGATCCAGCACCCGTGTCCCCGGGACAATCAGATGAGCAAAGCGCGCGACCCATGGCGATGGCATCAGTGTGTCGTGACGGTGAGATTCGCGTGGCGCGATCATCGGAACGAAAGCTTTATCGTAGCTGCGAGGTTGGCCGTTATGAACGTTGCGGTAGGTTGGCGCGACCGCGGCGCACGGGAGTTGCGGAGGAGCTTCCCGCCACTTGGGCGGCTTCTCGGCCCAGCCACGCGACGAACCGACGAACGTCCGCGCGCGCCGTCGCGTGCGGGGCGGTCAGCGCGAAATAGCCTCGCGGCGAATCGTACCTTTTGGGAAATGGTGCGATCAAGCGGCCGTCGCGCAGCAGCTCAGCGATCAACGGTATGCGTCCGAGCGCTACGCCCTGATTGCCCAAGGTCGCCTGGATGACTTGGTCGTAGAGTGAAAAGCGCATCGCGCCGGCGGGCTTCAAGTCCGGCAGACCGTTCGCCGCCAGCCATGCCGGCCAGTTGAGCCAGGGCATGCTGAAGTTCGGATCGTCGAGATGAATGAGGACGTGACGCGCCAGATGCTCCGGGCGTGAGAGCGGCGCACCCGCACGCTTGACGAGCTTCGGGCTCGCTACAGGCGACAATCGCTCGCCGAACAGCCGAACGGCGGCTGCCGGCGCACCGGCGTCGCTTAAGTAGCGGACCGCAACGTCGACGTCACCGCGCGTCAAATCGACGAGGCGATCATCCGCGGAAACGTAAACATCGATCGCCGGATGCGCGGCGCGAAACGAGGCGAGACGCGGAATCAGCCATAGCGACGCGAAAGACACGGACGTCGAGACGGTCAGCCCGTGCTCGCGCTCCGGGGTTCGCGCGGCGTCGGCCGCGCTGGCGAGCGCTCGCAGGTGATCGGTGACGCTGCGATGAAACGTGGCGCCGGCGGGCGTCAGCGCAAGCGCACGGTGTTTACGCTTGAACAACGCCACGCCCAACGAGTCTTCCAGCGCCTTGACCTGGCGCGACAGTGCGGATTGCGTGAGAAAGAGCTCCTCCGCCGCGAGCGTAAAGGAGAGCCGTCGCCCGGCAGCCTCGAAGCCGCGCAGGAAATCAAGCGACGGGAGCGCTCGCAGCGTTTTGTACATTTCTCATTATGCATTCCCACAATTCATGCGAGACATGCGCAATCGACGTTTGAACGGAAGGCCAGACAGCTGCACAATTCGACTCATAGTTGCCGCAAAACAGAAAATGTTTTTAGCGTCATGCGCAACCTGGATGTTAATGCATTTGGCGCATAGGAAAGGACCAATCATGAGATGCTTTCGGAACGGGTCGGCGGTAGAGTTGGCGCGTAACCAAGTGGCTACAGCGCACGATGCGAAAGGCGCGTTGCTGCGGGTCACCCGCGGAATCGTCTGGATTACGCAAGAAAGCGATCCTGAGGACATTGTCCTGCGGGCGGGCGACAACTGGGTGCTTGAACGCGACGGGCTCACCGTCATCCAGGCGCATGTCGACGCAACGTTTTGCCTCGAAGGCGCCACGATTTTCGAGCAGACGCCGATTTCCCCGGCGAGAACGCTGCGCAAGCGTGCGCGAGCGTTGCTTGTCGACTACCTGGAAAAGTCGATCACCCGGCGTTGGGTTCCCCACGTCTAACGACGCTTCTCAACCCCTCACGCGCGGCGCGCATTCCTACAATGGAATGTCGCCGCATATGGAAACGCGAGTGAGCGCGGCGGCCGAGGCCGTCAGGCCGAGCAAGGCCCGAGAGGGGGCGAGTGAGAGAGCCAGCCGCAGGCGGCGCGTAGCGCCCGTCGGCTCTCGACCGAGCTGCGCCCGACAACTCAGCGCCACACATCGCGCCGACGCAACGTGGAGGGTGCGTCGCCGCGCGGATGAACCGCGAAACAAATGTGACCGGAGCGAGCGCGCAAGGCACCAGCGACAGTGTGTGGAGTTCGCATCGATCTTAGCAATGTGCGACAAGCGTACGGGTGAGCACAACTAAAGTGCGATCCGAAATCGCAGACCTTCACGGCCTCCGTACGCCACCGGCTCGGTGAATCGCTCGATGAGGACACCCCCGTTCGATAAAACAACCTTTTGCGACGCGACATTGGCGGGGTCGGTGGTGATATCCAGGTAAGCCAACCCTTCGTTCCGCGCGCGTGGCAGCAATTGCCGCAAGGCGAGCGTGGCGTACCCGCGGCGGCGCTTCCAGGGCACGACCGCGTAACCAATGTGTCCCAGAACATGCGGTGGCAACGTCGATGTTCCGCGCTGCCAACGAAAACCGATGGAGCCACAAAACTCACCATCCCACAACCAGAGCCGATATCCTGGTAACCGTGGAAAGGAGGAGCCATCCGGTAAGACCACGGGCGGCCCCTTCGCTTCACGGTCGATGAGATGTTCAATAAAGCTGGCTGGGTCATTGCGAATTGCCGCCAGCTCTTCCGCCGCAGCGTCTGCACCGCGGACATTGTCCGGGGACCACTGCTGTTCAAGTGCAGCGATGTACCCAGGCAAGTGGTCAAGCGTCGGTCGAACGATATCCAACTGCGGCATGGTTGCGGCGTGCATGGTCTAAACGCTTGACATGAGCGGCGGCCCGGCCGGGGAACGTCCGTTCGGTCCGACAGAGCCGCGGATGGGCTGCGAGGCCGAGTACGACACGCTGCCCGGGGGGACGGACCGGACCGATGACGCGCGCGTCGCAGATGCGCTATCGCATGGATGCGTGATGCCGCGGCACCACCGGCGCGCGGCGAATCACTCCACGCGGATGTTCGCCTCCTTGGCGACGCGGTCCCACTTGCGAATCTCGTCGGCGAGGAACGCGGCGAACTCCGACGGACCTGCGGCGACCACGGTCGCGCCTTGCGCGGCCAGCTTCCCTTCGACGTCCGGCGACTTCAACGCGCGAACCAGATCCGCGTTAATCTTCGCGGCCAGCGCCGCCGACATGCCGCCCGGCCCCATCACGCCGCCCCACGAGGCCGACTCGTAGCCGGTCACGCCCGCTTCCTGCATAGTAGGCACGTCGGGCAACGCAGGGACGCGCGTCTTCGTGCCGACGGCGAGCGCACGCAGCTTGCCCGACTTGATCTGCGGCAACGCCGCGGGCACTGTCGGCATGCTCATCTGGACTTGGCCCGACAACGTATCGGTCATCGCCTGCGCGTCGCCCTTATAGGGCACGGCGGTGAACTTCACGCCGGCGGTCATCGCGATCAGCTCGACGCCCAAGTGGTTCGCGGAGCCGTTGCCGCCGGTGCCGTAGTTGAGCTTGCCCGGGTTCGCCCGCGCGTACTCGATCACGTCCTTCAACGTCTTCGCTTCCAGCGTCGGTGACGCGACCAGCACCTGGGGCACCAGCGTGGTTAACGTTATCGGCGTGAAGTCCTTGATCGGATCGTAGGGCAACTTCGAATAGACGGCGGGATTGATCGCGTTCGGGCCAAGGTTTGCGAACAGCAGCGTGTAGCCGTCGGCGGGCTGCTTCGCTACGTGCTCGAGCGCGACGATGCCGTTCGCCCCCGGTCGATTGTCAACGACTACCTGTTGGCCCCACAGCTCCGCGAGCTTCTGGCCCATGAGCCGCGCGGTGATGTCGGACGCGCCGCCCGGCGGATAGGGGACGACCAGGCGAACCGGCTTCGACGGATAAGCGTCTTGCGCGAGCGCCATGGGCGAGAGCAGCGCGACGATCGATCCGAACAGCGCACCGACGAAATGCCACGCATGGGATGCCACTTCGGTACCTCCTTGATTATCGCCCCCGGTTGCTCGGCATCGGTTGCCGTATCGTTCGGGGACGGATGCCATTCTAGACAATATGGTCGCGTTTTAGAAGCGACGGCCGGCTCCAGCGACGTAGGTTGCGCGGCAAGCCGCGCCGAGCTATTAAACAAACCGCAGTGCGATGGGCTCCCCAGTGAACCGCTCTTTCGATTTCATCGTCGTCGGTGCCGGCACCGCGGGCTGCACACTCGCGGCGCGGCTGTCCGAGCCGGGCGCCAATGTACTGCTGCTCGAAGCCGGCGGCGAAGCCCGCAGCCCGTGGATCAAAATACCGGTCGGCTACGCGAAGCTGCTCGGCGATCCGCGCTATAACTGGATGTACCGCACCGAGCCGGAAACTGCGCTCGGCGGCCGCGTCCTCGACGTGCCGTGCGGCCGCACGCTGGGCGGCACCGGTGCGATCAACGGCTTGATCCACATCCGAGGCCACGCGGCGGACTACGATGGCTGGCGCGACGCCGGCAACCACGGCTGGGGCTACGCTGACGTGCTGTCCTGGTTCCGGCATTCCGAGGCGAACGTTCGCGGCGCAAGCGAGTATCACGGGGCGGACGGTCCGCTGGCCGTTTCCGATCCGCGCCCCGACACGCTTTCGAACGCGTTCGTCGACGCGGCGGTCGAGGCCGGCTTGCCGCGCAACGAGGATTTCAACGGCGCGACGCAGGACGGCGCAGGCTTCTATCAGCTGAACACGCTCCGCGGCACGCGTGCGAGCTCAGCCGGCGCGTATCTCGCGCCTGCGCGCGGCCGCGCCAGCCTGGCTGTGCAGACGGACGCCCTCGTCCATCGGATCCTGTTCGACGGCGATCGCGCCATCGGCGTCGAATATGCGCACCGCGGCCGCGTGCTGCGTGCGCGCGCCACGAAGATCGTACTGTCCGCCGGCGCGTTCAATTCGCCGCAACTGCTGCTGCGCTCGGGCATCGGCCCCGCGTCGCAACTGCATGCGCACGACATTCCGGTTGTCGCCGACTCGCCGGGTGTGGGGGATAACCTCCACAACCACTACCGCGCGAGCGTGATTGTTCGCTGCCGTCCCGGGCTTTCGCTGAACGAACTCACGCAGAGCTTCGGTTCGCGTGTGGGCATGGCGCTGGCATACATCTTCGCGCGCCGCGGCCCGCTCGCGACGGGCACATCCGCCGGCGGCTTCTTCCGCTCGGACGCGGCGCGCGATCGGCCGGACATCCAGGTGACGTTCTGGAACTACAGCGTGGCAAAGCGCGATGCGCGGGGCCTGGAACTGCACGACTTTCCGGCCTATACCGCGAACGCCGTGATTTTGCGGCCGCGAAGCCGCGGGTCACTACGCCTCGCAAGCCGCGATCCGGCGGCCGCGCCGCTGATCCGCTACAACCATCTCGATCATCCGGAAGACCGGCACGCGATCGCTGCCGGGCTCGCGCTGGTGCGTCGCATCGTCGCCATGCCGAGCCTCGCGAAGCTGTCGGACGGCGAGCTCGCCCCGGGTGTCGTCCTCAGCAACGAGAATGACCTCATCGACTATGCGCGCGAGCACGGGAATTCGGTGTACCACCCCGTGGGCACGTGCCGGATGGGCGTCGACGAACGCGCCGTCGTCGATCCGCAGCTTCGCGTACGCGGCGTGCGCGGCCTTCGCGTCGCCGATGCCTCGATCATGCCGACGATCATCGCGGGCAACACGAACGCGCCGACGCTGATGATCGCGGAGCGCGCGGCGGCGTGGATGCTGGCCGAGCGTTGAGCGCGCTACTGCCAGATTAGGATTTTGCGAACACGAGTTGGCCGTTCTTCTCCCGAACGTGGACGGTATCGCCGGCCGCATAGTTCCCCGCCAGAATCTCCCGGGCCAGTGGATTCTCGATTGATTGCTGAATCGCGCGCTTTAGCGGCCGCGCGCCATAAACCGGGTCGAAGCCGTTCTGCGCCACCGTTTTCAAAGCGGCGTCCGTCACCGCGAGATTGATTTCCATCTTCGCGAGCCGCACTTCGAGCGCCTTCAACTGGATCCTGGCGATGTGCGCGATCTGCATCTCGTCCAGCGGGTGGAACACCACGATCTCGTCGATCCTGTTGACGAACTCAGGCCGGAAGCTCGTCTTCACTTCGGCCAACACCGCCATCTTGATCAGCGCCGGATCGTCGCCCGCATCGGTCATCTGCTGGATCCGTTGCGACGCAAGGTTCGACGTCATCACGATCACCGTATTCTTGAAGTCCACCGTGCGCCCCTGGCCGTCGGTCAAGCGGCCATCGTCCAAGACTTGCAGCAGCACGTTGAACACGTCCGGGTGGGCCTTCTCGATTTCATCGAGTAGTATCACGCTATACGGCTTGCGCCGGACAGCCTCGGTCAGATACCCGCCCTCTTCGTATCCAACGTAGCCCGGCGGCGCGCCGATCATCCGTGCCACCGAATGCTTTTCCATGAACTCCGACATGTCGATGCGGATTAGCGCGTGGTCGGAGTCGAACAGGAACTCGGCCAGCGCTTTCGTCAGCTCGGTCTTGCCCACGCCGGTGGGGCCGAGGAACAGGAACGAGCCGTAGGGCCGATTGGGATCCGAAAGGCCCGAGCGCGAGCGCCGGATCGCGTCGGCCACGAGCCGCACCGCTTCATCTTGCCCCACGACGCGCAGGTGAACCTTGTCCTCCATCGCGAGGAGCTTGTCGCGCTCGCCCTGCATCATCTTCGAGACCGGGATACCCGTCGCCCTTGATACGACTTCGGCAATCTCTTCCGCGCCAACCTGCGTGCGCAAGAGCTGCGGGCGTTTCGCTTGTTCGTTGGCGAGGGTGGCATCCGCGTTTTTCAGTTGCGCCTCGAGCTGCGGCAACTGACCGTACTGCAGCTCCGACATCTTCTGCCAGTCGCCGCGACGCTTCGCCTCGTCCATCTGCAGCCGCAACTTGTCAATCTGCTCCTTGATATGCTGCGTTCCCGCGACGTTGGCCTTCTCAGCCTGCCACACCTCATCAAGATCGGCGTATTCGCGTTCCAGCCGCTTGATCTCATCCTCGATGATGCCGAGGCGCTTCTTCGATCCTTCGTCCTTTTCCTTCTTCACCGCCTCGCGCTCGATCTTCAACTGAATCAGGCGCCGGTCGAGCCGGTCCATCGACTCGGGCTTCGAGTCGATCTCCATCTTGATGCGTGCCGCCGCTTCGTCGATCAGGTCGATCGCCTTGTCGGGCAGGAACCGGTCGGTGATGTAGCGCGCGGAAAGTTCCGCTGCCGCGACAATCGCGGGATCGGTAATATCCACGCCGTGATGGATCTCGTAGCGCTCCTGCAGTCCACGCAGGATCGCAATCGTCGATTCGACCGACGGCTCGCTCACGAGCACTTTCTGGAAGCGCCGCTCGAGCGCGGCGTCCTTTTCGACGTACTTGCGGTATTCGTCGAGCGTGGTCGCGCCGACGCAGTGCAGCTCCCCGCGCGCAAGCGCCGGTTTCAGCATATTGCCGGCATCGATGGCACCTTCGGCCTTGCCGGCGCCGACCATCGTGTGCAGTTCGTCAATGAAGACAATCGTGCGGCCTTCGTCGGCGGCGATATCCTTCAACACCGCCTTCAAGCGCTCCTCGAATTCCCCGCGGTATTTGGCGCCGGCGAGAAGCGAGGCCATGTCCAGAGAGAGCACGCGTTTCTCTTTGAGCGTCTCCGGCACTTCGCCGTCGACGATGCGCTGGGCCAAGCCTTCGACGATGGCGGTCTTACCCACACCAGGCTCGCCGATTAAGACTGGATTGTTCTTGGTGCGGCGTTGCAGGATTTGGATCGTGCGGCGAATCTCATCATCCCGGCCGATGACCGGATCGAGTTTTCCTTTGCGCGCCAGCGCGGTCAGGTCGATCGTGTATTTGGCGAGCGCTTCGCGTTGACCTTCCGCTTCCTGCGAATTCACGCCTGCCCCTCCGCGCACCGTTTCGATTGCCGCTTCCAGCGCCTTGCGGTTGAGCCCGGCTTCCTGGGCGATACGGGCGGTGTCGCCCTTGGCGTCAGCCAGCACCAGCAGAAACAGCTCACTGGCGATGAATTGATCGCCTCGCTTGCCCGCTTCCTTGTCCGTCAGATTCAGCAGGTTGGTGAGCTCGCGCGAAATCGTGATCTCGCCACCCTGCCCTTCGACCTTGGGTAGCCGCGCAATCGACTGCTTCAACGCAGCCTGCAGTTTGGGCACTGCGACACCGGCACGGGCGAGCAGCGACGTCGTGCCGCCGTCATCTTGGGCGAGCAGCGCCGCGAGCAGGTGTTGCGGCTCGATAAAGCCGCTATCGTTGCCGAGCGCCAGGCTCTGGGCGTCGGCCAGTGCCTGCTGGAATTTGGTCGTCAGTTTGTCGAAACGCATGAGTTCGGAGGGTAGTTATAGTTACGGATGTCCGAAATATTAGGGATATGCGGCTCTTTTCAAGGGAAATTCGGAAGAGCCCCGGTGATACCATTTGATTGTTGTTGGCAACGCCTAAAGCCAGTCGATGACACCACCCGATTCGCCCTCACCCACGCGGCCACCCGATCCGGCGCTACTTCCCAAGCCTGCCACGTTTCCCCAAGTATTGGTCGCAGTGCTATGGAGCTTCTTTGGCGTCCGCAAGGGTCAAGCGATGGCGCGCGATGCGGTGACAATCAAGCCGCACCACGTCATCATCGCCGGCGTCCTGCTCGCGGCGGTACTGGTCGTTTCGCTGAGCGTGCTGGTGCAAATCATCATACGCAACGCGTAGCTGCTCGATCTCCGGCGGCCGCGGCGAGCTTATCCGCTGCCAGCACAAGCTCCGCGTCGGTCGTCAGCACGTCCGGGCATAGGCGCAAATATCGACCCCGCGCGTCGGTGATGATTCCCGCTGCCTGCAACGCGCTCGCCCACGCCTCAGCGCTTTCGTCCTCGACCACGACGAAGGCGCCGCGATCCTCGGAGCCGCCCGCCGCGACGATTCCCTTTTTCGCCAACAACACGACGATGCGGCGCTGCTGCACCAGCGAATATGCACGCAAACGCTCCGCACCCAGCGCCAGTGTGAGC
The DNA here is from genome assembly GCA_037719965.1 of Casimicrobiaceae bacterium. Taxonomy (GTDB): domain Bacteria; phylum Pseudomonadota; class Gammaproteobacteria; order Burkholderiales; family Casimicrobiaceae; genus VBCG01. The sequence continues at coordinate 33,847 of JBBJMT010000022.1, forward strand.
AGTTGCCCCGCGCGCGCCTGATAAAACGGCAGCACCGGCGGGGTCGACTCGAGAAATGCGTTGCCGCCCTCCCCTAACTGCGGCGGATCCGGCCGCCGATAGATAAATGGGTCGCGCTTGGCGAACCAGCCCGTGTCGAGCGTGCGCAACGACCCGTCGAGGTGGCGCGGATGCAGATACAAAAAGCATGCGCCGGGGCCGCCCCGCAGGTATTTGTAGCTACCGCCGACGGCGAAATCCACGTCGAGCTCGGTCACATCGATCGGCACCACGCCAAGCGCGTGGTACACGTCGAGCAGAACTTTCGCCCGGCATTGTCGTGCTGCGGACACGATCCCGCGCAGGTCGAGCCGTTGCCCGGTGTTGAAGATGACTTGCGAGATAACGACGAGATCGGCGCCATTGCCGATCGCGGCGATGATATCGGCGGTGTCGAACCGGCCGTCCGCGCGCGCTTCGACCATTGTCAGTGCAATGCGTCCGCGCCGCGCATATTCGCGCAGGATCACGTCGAGCGAATCGAATTCGCCGCGCGTGGCCACGACGTGCGGCGCGTCGTCGTACGTGTTGAGAATCGTGCGCAAGCCCTGGCCCGCGCTGGTCTTGGGAACTACGCAATCGGATCGTGGCGCATTCAAGAGTCGCGCCAACCGGCGCCGAAACGCGGTGATTTCCGCCTCCCAGGCCGCCCACGCACCGCCCATCTGCGCATACCAGGCCGCGCTGCCTTCGCGTATGTCGTCGTCCATCGCGTCGAGCGGCCGGCCCAGCGAGTGGTTGGCAAGGTAGATGCGGTCGCGAAACGCTGCGCGCACGCGCGAGAACAGCGGGGCAATCTGTGCCTCAAGTGCGGCTTCGGTCAGCGGCCCCGGCCCCAGCGCCAGCACGGCGGCCTCGATGGATTCGGCAGTGGCGGCAGACGCGTTCATCGCACGGACATTCTAACGGCAACGACGAAGGTACCGCACGCTGCGAACCGGCGCTGACCCGTCTTTCCGTTGTTCCCGCCGCGAATTGACTGGCTCCGCCAGCGATTCGCGGGTAACCAATCCGACAAAAGTAGAGGTTCACTTTTGTCGGCGTGTCTAACGGCTACACTGCGACGATGGATAAGTTCGAAGCGTGACGAGGGATAGTTCAAAGCGTGGATACGTTCGAAGCGTTCTCGCCGCTGCATGGCGTGGTGCTGCTCGTCATCGCCGCGCTCACGGCGATTGCGATTATCGTCCGGCGCCGCCGCGCTCCCAACACTGAACCTGTTGGACCGTTCGAGCGCAGGTACGCGATCGCGTACCTGCTGTTCTGGGTCGGTGCGTTTATTTGGTTGCGCGTCGGGCCGTTATACGATCCGCTGACGACCTACCCGCTACAGCTTTGCCACTGGTGCGGTGTCTTCGCGTCCCTGGTGCTGCTGACCGGCCAGCGCATACTGCGCGCGATCCTGTATTTCTGCGGCATCGGGCTTTGCACGCAAGCGTTGCTCACGCCGTTGCTCGTCGAAGGACCGGCGCTATTCCCGTTCTGGTTCTTCTGGATGACCCACGGCACGATCATCGGCGTCGCGCTCTACGACGTCGTGGCGCGTGGCTACCGGCCAACGGCTCGCGACTACGGCATCGCTTGTCTGACGGCATTCGCGTATGTGGTTATCGTGTTACCGATCGATCTCGCCACGGGCTGGAATTATGGTTTCGTTGGCCCGAGCAAGCCGGACGTGCCGTCGATCGTCGATCTGCTCGGACCTTGGCCCGAACGTTTGCTGGCGATTACGCTGATTTCGGGAGGCGTGATGGGTATCCTGCTCGTGCCCTGGCTGGCCGCGCGCACCTTCACTGCGCGCCGATGACGGTCCGCACATCGATGAGCTCCGGAAAAAAGGGCTGGTCGAGCGCACGCTTTAAGAACGCGACACCGGAAGATCCGCCGGTCCCCGTTTTGTGGCCAATGATTCGTTCGACAGTCTTCATGTGCCGGAAACGCCAGAGCTGGAATCCCTCCTCGACGTCGACCAACTTCTCGCACATGTCGTAGGCGTCCCACCAGTGTTGCGGATCCTCATAGATCGTCTTGAACACGGAGACGAGCTCGGGGTGACGCACGTAGGGCTGCGTGAAGTCTCGCTCAACGCAGTCGTGCGGCACGGGCAATCCACGCCGCGCAAGATGGCGCAAAAACTCATCGTACAGCGATGGTGCGCGCAACAGCGCATCGAGCTCCGCGTGCGCGGCTGAATCATGACGAAACACGTCGAGCATCGCGGCGTTCTTGTTGCCGAGCAGGAACTCGAGCGCGCGATACTGCGGCGACTGGAAGCCCGACGAGCTGCCGAGCGCCGGCCGGAACGCGTCGTATTCCGACGGAGTCAGCGTTTCGAGCACACTCCATTGCTCGAACAACTGCTTCTGGATGAGTTTCACCCGCGCGAGAATCTTGAAATTCGGCTCCAGCGCATCGGCACGCACGTGGCCGATGGCCGCTTTCAATTCGTGCGTCATGAGCTTCATCCAGAGCTCGGCGACCTGATGCTGGATGATGAACAGCATTTCGTCGTGCCGGGGCGCATGGTCTGCGCCGCCCGACAGCAATTCCTGCGCCGACAACAATCGATCGAGGCGCAAATAGCCGCCGTAGGTCAGGCGGTCCGCCAGGTCGGTGACGATGCTGGGCTCGAGATCGCGAGTGGCCACTTAGAGATCGCAACAGAGTCAACGAATTTCAGTATACGCGCGGCGCTCTCGTCCACCTCCTCATTTTTCGTCGCGCGTTGTCGACGCTGCATCCTAAAGAACAAGGCACGCTTCACCCTGGCGTTTGCTACCATCGGCATCAATGGTCTTCTCACTGTCGTTGCATTTCTCTCCGCCCGCGCGCCCTCTTTGGTCCGGGGCAGCTAGGCCGTGACCATTGCGTGTCGGGCGCTGCTCGGTCGCGCGGCGACGCGCCCTCCGGGCCTTGGCTT